>NZ_JBXGLH010000002.1:0-829683 GCF_056892285.1 Haladaptatus sp. HS23
GGGATGGGATAGCCAGGAGATTCCGGCGGGCTCATAACCCGCAGATCGGTAGTTCAAATCTACCTCCCGCTATTTTCACTCGATTCGTTTCGACATCTACCCAGTCTCTCGTTTTACAAAATCACATACGGCGGTCGAATCATAACCCTTAACTAGCCGACGGCAGTACAAACTGGTAGCGGGATGGGATAGCCAGGAGATTCCGGCGGGCTCATAACCCGCAGATCGGTAGTTCAAATCTACCTCCCGCTATTTTCCGACGATACGTTTCGATATCGACTACGTTTCTCGTTTCCCTCAAAAACGGCCGGTGCCGTCCTACTTATTCCTCGCGACCCGGTAGTACCATCCATGGCATCCGCACTGTTCGTGGTTAGCGAGGAAGGATACTGGGGAGAGGAGTGTATCGAACCGCTACAGACGCTGGACGATGCGGGGGTCGAAATTACGGTCACGACCCCGAGCGGCGGGAAACCGGTCGTCGATGAGCGGTCCGTCGATCCGGAGAACGTCGGCGAGGAAACCGCGGAGCGGGTCCGCGAAGCCAACGAATCGGACCCACGAATACAAAACCCGATTCCGTTGGCGACGACGAGCGCTGACGAGTACGATGCCGTCGTGTTTCCCGGTGGACACGGAACGGAGTGGGACGTAAATCAGGACCGTCACGCTCGGGCCCTTCTCCGCGATGCAGTGGAAACGGGTGACACGAAAGCACTCGTCGTCTGCCACGCCGTCGGACTGTTGGCGTTCACCCGCGATAGTGACGATGAGTTCCTCGTGGACGGTCGAAGCGTCACTGGCTTTCCGAACGACTGGGAGGAGGGAATCGTGGACGAGAACGACTGCATGCCCGACGGACGGAAACTCCCGTACTGGGTCGAGGACGAAGTGAAAGCGGCGGGCGGTGTCTGGGATGCGGAACTCGACGCCGAGACGAGCGTGCGAACCGACGGTGACCTGCTGACCGCCCGCGGCCCGGGGTCGTCTCACGCGGCAGCGAAGTCACTTCTCTCCGCGCTCGATATCGGATAACTGGTGAGCAAAAAGCGCGTGATTTATACCCGATTCGTTCCCAGTTGACACGAGATGATAGGCACGCGTAGCGTTTTGGCAGTAATGGCAGGTGGCGTCATGATAACCGCTATCGTTGCCTTGCGCTCCGGTCGAAAGTCGACGGGACTCTGGTTGCTGACCGCTGGGTTTTTCATCGCTACCATCTGGTCCGGGCTAAGTATCGCTTGGACACAGACCAATTCGGGGATGCTGTCTTTTGACTCACATATTCTCCTCGGTTCGACGGCGCTCGCCGGGACGATCTATTATGGGATGTTGGCTCGAGAAGCGGCCACCGAATAATCGGATTGATTCTAGTGATTTGAGGCCTCTTCGTATCGATAACGGTAACTAGTTTTCCACCGAAGAGGACTGCTATAACACTCATAAAACTAAAAAGTTCTGCCAACCAGTAGTTTTAAATACATCTTCTACAAGTGTTTGGTATGCCACGGCGACGCAACCCGAGTGGTGCTGACGATACCCGAAGGAACTTTCTGAAGGCGAGCGGGGCAGGTGCTGTTGCTCTCTCCCTCGCAGGTTGTTCCAGCAATGGAGACAAGGAGACAACCGATGATGGGAGTACTGACGATGGTGGTGACACTAATGAGACAACTCAAGCTCCGAGTACGAACAGTCTGAGCCCCGACGACATCGAACCCGGCGGAACGCTTCGATACGGGATGGCAGAAGCGCCAGACAGTCCGAACATCATGCTGTCCGGCAGCGTTTACTCCGCGGTCGCCCTCTCCCCGGTCTACGATTACGGTATCGAACAGGACCCGGTGACGTTCGAGGTCAAACCGAGCGTCTTCACGGACTGGACTATCAAAAACGCCGACAAGGAGAAACCGGACGTCTACTTCAACGCCCGCAAAAAGGGTCTCGAATGGAACGACGGAGAGAAGTTCAAGACGGAAGATATCCTGTACTCCTACCAGTTCCAACTCGACAACGAACCGGGACAGTTCTCGGTTTGGAACGACTACGAGATGATCGAGGAGGCGAAAAACGACTGGGACTTCCACATCAAACTGGCCCATCAGGTCGGAACGTGGGATTCGAAGGTTCTCGGGTACCCCCCGATCATCCCCAAACACAAGTGGGAAGGCGTCGATTACAAGAACTACGACCCGACGAAGGAGAACGAGGAGGGTCCGGTCGGAACCGGGCCGGGTAAACTCGTCCAGTGGAACCCGGACACCTCGATGCAGATAAAGTTCCGACGCGACTACATCGAGAACACCTACGCACTCAACAAGCTCGACTGGAAGAAAGAACACGACTCGCTCATCCACGGCGGTCCGTTCCTCGACGGCGTGAACTTCAAGGTGTACGGCGGAACGTCGCCACTCACGCAAGCGTTCCTGAACGGCAAGGTCGACACCCACTACGGGAGTCTCGAAACCTCGAAGATTTCGAAGGTCAAGAAATCGGACGACAAGGGTCTCGTAAAGGGATACGACAGCGGTTTCTCCTACTACGGATTCAACTGTCGTCGCGCTCCGCTCGACGACGTGGCGCTCCGACAGGCGATGTCGTTCATGTACGACGACATATACTGGGTCGAGCAGCTGAAAGGGAACTACGTCATCAAGGGTGACTACGCTCAGTCGCCGGGTTACAAAGGCGTTCGTCCGGAAACCGTCTACGGCGGCGAACTCCTCACGGACCCACGGACGAACGCGTTCGACTTCCGTGGGAAGAAAGGGAGCAAGCAACCTAAAGTCGACGGCGTTCGCAAATTCCTGAAGAACGGAACCGTCGTCGACGGCTCGAAAGGTACCTACGTGGGGAAGGACTTCCCCGGTACGTTCTCCGGTATCAAGTCTAGCCAATCGAAAGCGAAGTACAAGTACACGTTCGGTTCGGTCAAATCTGACAACCTCAAAAACGCGAAGGTCGAGGTTGATAAGGAGATCCGCGTAGACGGAAAGACCATCCCGGAGATGATGGACGGCGACGCCATCAACCTCTTCATCGACCCGCCAAGTGAACAGCCACAGGAGGCGAAAGCCATCGAACAGTGGAAGAAGAACATGCAGCAGGTCGGTATCCCGGTCAAAACCGAACCCGTCGCGTTCAACACCATGAGCGGAAAGGTGTACGAAACCGAAGAGTTCGACGTGTACCCGATGGGTTGGGGCGGAACTAGTCCCTACGGGACATCGCTCTGGTCGTTCTTCCACTCCGATAACGCGGGCGAGGACACGGAGAAATTCGCGTACAACTCCACGGGATACGGAATCTCCGGCGGCAGTGCGGACGAACTGCTTGCCAGTGCATACAAAGAAACCGACCCCAAGAAACGCTCCAAGAAGTACGCGAAGGCGATGGAGCGAATCTATCTCGACATGCCGTACATGCTCCGTGACTACGCAAAATACCGCTGGCCAGTCAACTCGGCGAAGTTCGACGGGTTCGTCGAGAACATCGTCGACCCCGGATACGCGAACTGGAGCACCGAGTACAGCAGTATCTACCTCAAAGAGAACCTGAAGAAGTAACCACGTCTTCGGCCTTCGAGAGTGGTTTTTTCGCACTATTGGGAACGGTAGACCGGTGGCTGAATTTAATACCCAACCGACACGAGAATCACTACATTGATAATGAACGTATGCCATGAATGGCATAGTTACGCAAGAGTAAGACGATATGGTAAGTAGCATACCAAAATCAACGGATGACAGAAAATGACGAGGATTAGCACCCGGTATCTCGCGAAACGTCTGGTAGTCTCCTATCTGACGTTACTGGTCATAATGACGATTCTGTTCGTGCTCATTCGGAGCATGCCCGGGTCGTTCATTTCGAGCATGATAACGCCGGAGATGAAACCGGCACAGATCGCACGGCTTCAGGAGCAGTGGGGACTCAACGAACCGCTGTGGCGTCAGTACGTGGACTTCATGATAAACTATCAGACCGGAAACTTCGGTCGGTCGCCGACCAAGCAGGTTCCCGTTTGGGACGTCATCATTCGACGGTTCCCGCGAACAGTCATCCTGTTCGGTGCCGGGTTCGTCATCTCGTACACTGTTGGCCCGCTCGTCGGCATGTATCTGGGCTGGTGGCGAGGGACGAACAAGGACAAGTTCGTCTACACGTCGGGGCTCACGATGTACTCCATGCCCGCGTTCTGGATTTCGTGGCTCTTCATCTGGCTGTTCGACTACAAGCTAAACTGGTTGCGAAGTGCATACATGGTAGACCAGTTCGGGATACAAGATTGGACGCCCGTACTGGCGATGAGTAGTATCTTACACCACATCGCGCTTCCGCTGGTCAGCGTTGCGTTCGTCGGGTGGGTCGGGTCGATGCTCGTCATGCGACCGTCGATGAACAACGTCACCGGGGAAGATTATGTCTTCCTCGCGCGGGCGAAGGGACTCAGCGAACGGACAGTACTGATGAAACACGCGGCTCGGAACGCGCTGATTCCGGTCGCGACGCAGGCCATCGTCGGCCTCGCGTTCCTCGTGGACGGGAGTGTCATCATCGAGCAGGTGTTCAGTTGGCCCGGAATCGGGAAACTACTGGTCGGTGCAGTCTTCGGCCGTGACTACCCCATCACGCAGGCGGCGTTCTTCATGCTCGCCGTCATGATCATCACGATGCGGCTACTCACGGACGTCGCGTACACTTTCCTCGACCCGAGGATCAAATTCGGAGGTGAGTAACTAATGTCAACACAATCCGAAAACGCATCCACGACGAACGCGCTCAAGGAGCGATGGGAGCCACGAATCGAACGGTTCAAACGCGGATGGAGCAGGTACACGCACCACAAGATGGGTGTCATCGGACTCCTCATCCTCGTCATCTACGTCCTCTGGGCGCTGTTTCCGTCGGTATTCGCGCCGCACAATCCATCGTGGCGCGTCTTCATCGGAAACGACCAGTACGCTCGCATGTCACTTCAGCAGACCCAACAGTTGCCACATCCGCCCGCGTTCGGTGACCCGGCCTTCATCCCACTCGGGACGAATAGGGCGGGTCAGGGGATTTTCACCCTCCTGGTGTACGCTGCGAAAGACGCACTCTACATCGGTTTTGCAGCCGGAATCCTTTCCAGCCTCGTCGGGGTTCCGCTCGGGCTCATCAGCGGATTCTACGGTGACACGTGGATAGACGAGACCATTCAACGAATCGTGGACGTGATGTACGGAATGCCGTTCCTGCCGTTCCTCATCGTCCTCGTCTCGATTCGCGGTATCAGCCAGACGAACATCATCCTCGGCATCGCGATTACGTCGTGGCTCAACAACTGCATCCTCATCCGAGGGGAGACGTTGTCGCTCAAGGAACGGGCGTACGTCGAGTCGGCACGGGTCGCAGGTGCGAGCGACACGCGAATCGTGTTCCGACATATCCTGCCGAATGTCATTCCGCTCGCGTTCGTGTTTCTCGCACAGGACGCGGCAGGCGCGATCATCGCACAGGCGTCACTCGCGTATCTCGGTCTGGGCGACTTCACGAACAACTCGTGGGGAATCATGATCCAGAACATCAAATCCGAAAATTACGTCTTCGAGGCACCGTGGTGGCTCATCCCGCCAGGGCTGGCGATTACGTCCATCGCGGCGGCGTTCTACTTCATCGGATTCTCGGTGGAGGACCTCGCTAATCCACAGGAGTAAACCATGTCACTACTAGAAGTAAACGATCTCTGTGTTCGCTACGACGCCGGGGACAAGCAAGTTCACGCCGTCGATGGCGTCAGTTTCAACGTCGAACACGGCGAGACGTACGGTCTCGTCGGTGAATCGGGTTGCGGAAAGACCACGTTGGCAAAGTCGCTCATGCACTTGCTCGACTCGAACGGGTACGTCGAGAGCGGCGAGATTTGGTTCGACGGGACACTCCCCGAGTGGGAAGACGAACGCGGGAACGCACGTCGAGAGATAATCGACGACGACCGATATCCGGTTCGTGCGGACGGAATGACGGACCTCGCACAGTTGGACAACCAGCAGATTCGAGATATACGGTGGCGAAATATCGCGCTGATTCCACAGAGTGCGATGAACGCGCTCAACCCGGTGTACAAAGTCGGCGACCAAATCGTCGAAGCCATCTTGCGCCACGAACCGGATACGCCGCCGGAAGAGGCCCACGAACGTGCGCGCGACCTCATCGAGCGAGTCGGTATCGACCCCGACCGTGCGGACGACTACGCCCACCAGTACAGCGGCGGAATGAAACAGCGTGCAGTCATCGCGATGGCGATGGCGTGTAACCCGGACATGCTCATCGCGGACGAACCGACGACGGCACTGGACGTCATTATCCAAGACCGCATCTTGGAGGAGTTAGAAGAACTCCAAGAGGAGTTCGACGTCGCCATTCTCGTCGTCAGCCACGACGTCAGCGTCATGGCCGAGATTTGTGATCAACTCGCGGTCATGTACGGCGGAAAGATGATGGAGAGCGGCCCGATGCAGGACGTTCTCGTCGATTCCGCGAACCCGTACACGCTCGGTTTGAAGAACTCGTTCCCGACGGTCGAGGAGGTAGACCAGAACCTCATCTCGATACCCGGGTCGCCGCCGACGTTGCTCGACCCTACCGACGGATGTCGCTTCGCTCCACGGTGTCCGTTCGCCGTGGACGAGTGTCATTCGGCACATCCACCGATGTACGATACGGAGCAGGCAGAAGCCGGAAAACGAACCGAAGCGAGTTCGCCGCACGTCCACCGGTCGGCGTGTTATCGTGTAAACGAACTCGAAACGATGCGCGCGGAGGCTCGTAAGGAGGAAAAATGGCAACAAACAACGCAGACTCACTAGTAGAGATACAGAACGTCTCGAAGTTGTTCGACCTGTCGCAGAGCGCTATCGACCAACTACTCGGTCGAGAGGCACAGCCGGTTCGAGCCGTCCAGAACGTCGATTTGACCATCAACCGAGGCGATATCATGGGTATCGCCGGCGAATCCGGTTGTGGAAAGACCACGCTCGGAAAGTTGCTGGTCAAACTGTACGAACCGACGGAGGGGAGAATCATGTTCGACGGACGGGATATGTCCGAACTGCTACGCGAGAACCAACGGGAGTTCCGAGAGCGCGTCCAAATGATCTTCCAGGACCCGTTCGAGAGTCTGAACCCCCGGATGACGGTGTTCCAGTCGGTCGTCGAGCCACTCAAAATAAACGACATCGGGGACGGCTATCAAGATCGCCGTGAACGTGTCGTTCAGGTGTTGAACGACGTTGGACTCGCCCCCGCGGAGGCCTATTTGAACGAGTTCCCCAAGGAACTATCGGGTGGCGAGCGCCAACGCGTCGCCATCGCGCGTGCGTTGGTCGTCAACCCTGACTTCATCGTCTGTGACGAACCCGTGTCGATGCTCGACGTGTCGATTCGTGCGGGAGTGTTGAACCTGATGAAGGAACTACAGGACGAGTACGGGTTGACCTACGTGTTCATCAGCCACGACCTCTCCCTGATTCGCTACATGTGTGACCGTACCGCCATCATGTATCTCGGGAGCATCGTCGAACAGGGACCGACTGACGACGTGGTGAACGACCCGAAACATCCGTACACGGAAGCGCTGTTCGACGCGGTACCGGAAATCGAACCCGGCGCACAGCGTCGGCGAGCGAACGTGACCGGCGAAGTGCCGAACCCGAGAAACCCGCCATCCGGATGTCAGTTCCATCCCCGATGTGCGAACATCATTCCTCCGGAAGATTGGAGTGGGAGTCAGGAAGCGTTCCGGCGCGGATGCAATTTCAAACGTCGCGTTCAGACCGACGATATTCCGGTGGAAGAGATCACGGAAGAGTACGCCGAGCAGCGAAGGGCGGTCGACGCCACCCTCGAAACGGGTCTCTCGCTGGAACTCCCCGAAGAGCACCAAGTCGCCGGTGACGGAAGGGGAACGGTCGATGTCGATTCGCTCGATATGCCAAGACAGGCCGAAAACGCCCTCCGGTCGGCCACGCGTGACCTCTTAGAAGGAAACGAGGAGGACGCGTTGGAGCAACTCGATAGAGTGTTCAACTCTATCTGTGAGCGACAGTCCCCGGAACTCCGCCAGTCGGGCGAACAGGTGACGGCATGCCATCTCTACGGTTCGTCCGCCGCGAACCGGAAGACGATTGCGCCGGACGCTTCGGACTGAGCGTCGAGATCGCCTCGCACCTCTTTTTTGTGAAAAAGGAAACCCTTACGGTAATGACACGCATAGACAATGTCATCGAATGTCAGGTTCAACCGCTCGTTCCGTCCTCCGGCCAGAACGGCCTCTTCTCGTCGCCGCAATCGTCGTTACGGCACTCGTCACTGCGTGGTTGTTCGTTCCGACCATGCAGGGACACGTTGCAATGATGAACGTCGGTTCCGTCGATGTGACGACTTCGAATACGGCTGTGACCGACGGCGGTGAGTCCCTCACGACGACGCTTTCCATTCACAACCCGACGAGACGGGATATCGTGTTCTACAGCGGGTTGATACACGTTTACGATGGCGAGACGCAGTTATCGGACGGAACGACGACGCCGTTCGGCGAGACGACGATTCCCGCGAAGGAGACGGTGACATTGCAGGTCGAAATCGACCTAAACCCTGACCGGGTTTCCCAGACGAAACGTGCGGTACGCTCGGGGTCTGTATCGTTCTCGGGGAGCCTCCGTGGTAGAATCGGACAGGAAAGCGTACACGTTCCTCTGCACGCGGGAGGTTCGAACTGATGACGGAAACGGAGACGAACAGGAACACGAACTCCGAAACGGAAACGAACGGGTGGTCGACCGATCGCCGTCGCGGAAGCGTCCATCATCGACGATTTGCACTCGTCGGAAAAGGAGCGGTAGTCGGCCTCATCGGCGGAATGGCGGCGTTCACCTACAATCTGTCGGAGCTGATGGTGGTTTCGATGGACCCGACGCTCGTACTCGTCCCCCTCGCTCTCGCGGGCGTGTTTGCTCATCTCGTGGCGCACGATTTGCACGAAAGCATCCGCGTCGGACTCGTCGGGTTCTTCGTCGGTACTGTCGCCTTAGTTTTGGCGTGGGTTGCTCCGCTTTGGATTCTTCCGTACACGGCCGGTGCCCGTGACATCCTGCTTCCGAAACTGACCGGGACGGCTATCGTCGCCGCCATTATCGTCTACGGGGCGGTGTATCTCGGTGCGTATCTCTCCACGCTCATAGTGAGCGCGTACGTGTCAAGCTAAAACCGGGACAGTTTTGGTTCGGCCATCGGTACCCTCGTTCGTGTCGAAAGACGTACCAACCCGGGAGCGGTCGGTTCGTGAGCGTGGAACCTTCGCAAAGCATGGCGACGACCCGACGCTGGCGAGTTACCTCTCTTCGCTCTTTTTCGTCCTCTCGGTACCGGCACTCATCGTGCTAACCTACGGTGGATACTGGTACGGACTCTATTCTTATAGCGCCATCATTCCGGTGTTTGCGGGACTGCTCGTCGCTTCGATTACGCTCGTCTTCGCCATCATGCACGTCCTCACGCGTTAGAACGTGCTGTTGCGAAGCGTCATGTAGAACATGACGACCATCGCCGATACGAGGAGAGCGAACTCCAACCGTGTCGCCGACCGCTGGTTCGAAACCACGAACAGGACGAGACTCGCCCCCCCAAGGAGCGCGACGACGAGGAACAACAGCAGCGAAAAGTTAGCCTCGTCGCTCACCCAGTAGAATAACCGGTTTCCGAGGTCGTCCATGGTGGTTTAGAAGCGCAACCCCTCGTAAACGCACTCGACCGGTTCGAGGACGAGTTGGAGTGCGAGCGCATAGGTCGTCAGCGCGAGTTTCGAGTCGGCGGTAAACGCCGTCTCCTCGTCGCGCCATTCGGCGACGCTGGCAGCGAATCGGACGTGTGAATCGTGAATCGTCATGAGCCACTTCGTTGGCAGTTCATCGGGAGACCCCTTATGCGTCACCCGAAAGAGATATTTGAACGTAGCATCTTCCCGGCCACTGATGTCCTCTCCAGCCTGCAGTTCGGGTAGCTGTGGGGTTCCGAACAACTGGACGAGACGGTACAGCGGAACGCCGATGTTGTCGGTATCGGACGCGTTAGGGTCGCCGCTGAGGTAGGCGACGACGTTCAAGTCCTCTCGTTCCCGAACGTTGTCCTCGACGAGTACGTCGCCAGCGGTCCTTCGTTCCTCGATTTCCTCCCGCGGAACGGGTTCGATGAGAACGTCTTGGAGTTCCTCGAAGTCGGGAGCATCAGGGTGATTTCGAATATCCATACGTCAGTACGCGAAGTAGTGGAATCCTTTCCAGCCGCTGTAGCCGACCGCGATGACGGCGATACCGGTCACGATTACGACGAGCGATTCGCTCTGCGTCATCGTATCGTTCATCTGCGGAATCAACTGGAAGTACAGCGACAGCCCGAACAGGAGGAAAATGTAGCCAATAGCCGCACCAAGTAGGGCAACGATTATCGATAGCAGCCCAATCGGACCACGCAGTGATTTCGGGACACTAGTCTTCAACGCCATGCTTTGTGCTAATGGGGCACAAGCATAAACGTTCTGCAACGAGTTCACTCATTTTTATTCCGCTCTCGTTCGCGAGATTCGAGGTTCTCCATGCTCTCGTCCGACAGCGGAGACATCCGCTGGTCGAACTCCTCGCCCGAATCGTCGGGCCTCGCCGCCGCTTCCCGCCCCGCAAAATACGAGTTGAGGAAT
This sequence comes from Haladaptatus sp. HS23, assembly GCF_056892285.1. Lineage (NCBI taxonomy): Archaea > Methanobacteriati > Methanobacteriota > Halobacteria > Halobacteriales > Haladaptataceae > Haladaptatus > Haladaptatus sp. HS23. Next base: position 10,733 of record NZ_JBXGLH010000002.1, read on the forward strand.
TTCTCGTGGTGCTCCCGCAGGGTGTATCCGACCCAGATGAACGCGAGACCGGGCAGTAACCGGAGGACGAACGCAGGCGACGTCACGCCATATGCGCCCACCACGACCGATCCGTGGATGGCGTCACCGACGAGGAGCGCTCCGATTACGAGCGTGGTCGTCGAGGCCATCGACAGGAACTGGCGGGAGAACATCTCACCCGTCGCCGTTTTCGTCGATGATGACGACTTCTCCGTCCTGTACGTCCACGTTGATGAGCGTCTTCACCTGATAGTCGGTATCGTCCAGCTCGTTCGCGCCGACCTTCTTGATGACGGCACACACGTCCACCACGTCCGCGCCGATGTATTCGAGCGCTTGCGTGACGGCCTTCATCGTCCCACCCGTACTCAAGACGTCGTCCAGCAGCAGCACGCGGTCGCCCTCGTCCACGTTGTTGATGAACATCTCGTTCTCGGAGTAACCCGTCTGCTGGGACAGCGAGACTTCGCCGTCGAGTCCGTACTGGCGCTTGCGGATGACCACTAACGGGATGTCGGTCATCAGCGACACGGCGGTCGAGAGGTGAATCCCCATCGCGGCCGGGGTGACGATCTTATCGACGTTCTCCAAGTCCGTCTTGCGGATGATCTTGATGACGATTTCGCGCAGGAGCGTCGGTTCGAGCATCGGAATCCCGTCGCTGATGGGATGTACGAAGTAGTGATAGCCTTCTTTCTCGATGATCGGGGCTTCCAGAAGCGACTCCTTCAACTGGTCCATGCTGGGGGTATTCAGTCCATCAGTAAAAGATGCCGGTATCGCGTTCGACGGCGCGGTACCGTGTCTGTCCGTGACTACCAGCGAGTTCGCTCGCGTGGGTTCTCGTCGATTCCGGGGAAGAATGGACCCTGCTGTCGTCCGTCCACTTTCACCGCGGGTAAGGCTCACGACTTTTACGCTCCTTCGCCTACGAATAAACGCGGGTGGGAGAGACCCGCGACAAATCGATTGCCAACACCCCTACCCTAACCCAGCAGGGTTCGATTTGTTTCCATCCTTTTGAACTAAGATGATATTGTTGTCTGTGCATAGTTCGAAATGAAAAATAGGAATGGAAGAGTTAGTCTACTTAGTTGGCAGTGTAAGTTGCGACGACGTTTGTATCAACATCTACACTTGCGGTAACGGTTATCTTGTCACCTGCTGCGCAGCTATCGACAGTGATAATGTCTCCAACTTTAGTGAAATTAACCGGTGTTGGTGTTCCACAGGCTCCATTCGCCGCGACGGAAAAACTTGAGACATCATTTACATTACCTAGCGACGTCAACTGAATATCAACTGCTGTTGAATTTTGGTCGAACGAAACACCCGCTTGTGCATTCTTATCTACGTTATTCCCCAATCCCATCACGAACGTCCCGATGACTGCCGCCAGAATAACCGTGATGGCAACCATCAGAATCACGCCGATGACGGGACTCACTGCTCGCGTTTCGGATAACTTCGAGGCTACTTTTTCTTTGAGTGTCATGTTTTGGTTTCTCCTTCGACGCGCGGTCGCACCATCTGAACGCTCCGAAGCCGGTCATCGAACCGACAATTATCTCCAAATATATGAAACAGGATAGTTTCGAACCTGATTTATATTTGCAGTTTTCGGATGGTATGCGCGTTATAAGACGACTTACTACTAATGACTAATAAAGATATGGCTGTATATATTCACTCAAAAGTAGATGACATATTTCTTGAAATTAAATGTGTGCCTGGAGATGAATTCCTGAAGACAACTGCTCATTATCGATGTATATCTGGTGCAATGTTGGTATTTCGACTGCAGAACATACCGATTGGTGTCATAATAGATGGATTATCCGCCGAACGGTTCGTAATCCCAGTAAAATTTGACAGTTTGATTCGAAATTCGCCGCAAAGAGCACACAGTTTTGAGAACTGTTAAGGTACGTCCATCGCCATTCTCGTGTGTGCAATCACCATCGAACCCGACAGCCGTAGTTGTGCTTGCGCTGGTGATGCTTCCCTTCGCGGCGGCGGTGGTGACCCCACTCGTCTACCGCGTCCTCCGTGAGCGGACCGCCTACTACGCGGCGGCGGTCGCGCTCGCGTGTTTCGGGATGGTCGCAAGCCAACTCGGCACGGCTCCCTACTCGGTTTCCTTCCAATGGATTCCCTCGCTCGGGGTTTCGCTCCGATTTTACGTGGACGGACTCTCCTTGCTCATCGGCTTCCTCGCCAGCGGGGTCGGCGTGCTAATCCTCACCTACTCCGGTGGGTATATGCACGGCGAACCGGGCAAGGCGAAGTACTACACCGCGCTGCTGGCCTTCATGGGGTCGATGCTGGGCGTGGCGTTCTCGGCGGACCTCATTTCGTTGTTCGTCTTCTGGGAACTGACGAGCCTGTCGTCGTTCATCCTCATCGGCCACTACACCGACCGGCGGTCGTCACAGTACGCTGCCCGGAAGTCGATGCTCATCACCGTGTCCGGTGGACTGTTCATGCTCATCGGGTTCATCCTCATCAATCACATCTCGGGGACGTTCGCGATGTTCGGGCCGGGCGGAATCCTCACGAACGCGGCGATGACGAACGAACAACTCCACGCGGCGGGACTGTTCGTTCCCGCGCTCGCACTCATCGCCGTCGGTGCGGCGGCGAAGTCGGCGCAAGTTCCGCTTCACATCTGGTTGCCGAACGCGATGGAAGCGCCGACGCCGGTTTCCGCGTTCCTCCACTCAGCGACGATGGTCAAGGCGGGCGTCTACCTAATCGGTCGCTTCCGCCCGCTGTTCCTCCCCGAGGAGATACACGTCATCCCCGACTGGATGTTGCTGTTCGCGGTGCTCGGCTTGGCGACGATGACGATTACGGCCATCCTCGCTGTCGCGGCGACGGACATCAAGGAACTGTTGGCCTACTCGACGGCGAGCCACCTCGGACTCATCGTCGCCGGGTTCGGGTTTGCCTCCGAGTACGGTGCCGAGACGGGCGCGTTCCACATTCTGAACCACGCGATGTTCAAGGCCGCACTGTTCCTCGTCGCCGGTATCATCGCACACGAGGCGGGAACTCGGAAGATAAAGCACCTCGGCGGACTGTGGCGTGACCTCCCCATCACGGCGGCCATCACCGTCGTCGCGGCACTCGGGATGGCCGGAGTGCCGCCGTTCAACGGCTTCTACTCGAAGGAGTTCCTCTTCGAGTCGGCCTACCACGCGGCCGAAATCCACGGCGGACTCGCGTGGCTGTTCCCCGTCGTGGCCGTCTTCGGGAGCGTCTTCACGTTCCTGTACTCGATACGGTTCATGATGCTCTTCTTCGGCGAGAAACCGAAGGGATTGGGTCACGTTCACCGCCCGCCGCTGACCATGCTGGTTCCCCCGGCAATCCTCGGAACCATCGCGGCGCTCATCGGACTCGGCGGCGTGACGGACACGTTCGGCGTCGCACCGTCGGCGCTCAATGGCTTCGTCGGAAGCGTGGTCGAGAGTACCCTTCCGCCCGCGGCAACCGCCGAGGCCGCCGAAGCGGTTCACTTCAGCTACCACCTTCCGACGTCGGTCACGCCCGCCGCGACCATGAGTGCGATAACCATCGGAGTCGGGTTGGTCGCCTATCAGTACTACGACGACCTACATCGGGGCATCAACCGCTTGCTCACGGTCAACCCGCTCCGTGCGAACTGGTGGTACGACAACGCGGTGTACGGCCTGAACGACGCGAGCGTCGAGACGATTCCGCACATCCAGACCGGCCTCCTTCGCACCTACGCGACGTGGTCGCTGACGGCGGTGACGCTCCTCGCCCTCGGCGGGTACGCGGCGGCGGGCGTCGCGCTTCCGAGTTTCGGCCTCGCTCCCGGTATGACGCCCTCCCTCGCGCTCGTCCTCGGCGTCGCCGTGGTCGGTGCGTTCGCTGTCAGCATCGCACCGTCGCACGTCTCGGGCGTGCTGACGCTCTCGATTCTCGGATTCATGGTGGCGATATTCTACATTCTGGCTGACGCGCCGGACCTCGCGCTCACCCAACTCGTCGTCGAGACGCTCTCGCTCGTCATCTTCCTCCTCGTCTTGGACCGTCTGCCGACGTTCTACGGCGAGATAAAACGCAGTCGCGCCATTCGCGACGGCGTCCTCTCCGTCGCCGTCGGCGCAACCGTGTTCGTCACGGTGTTGGTCACGACGGTGGCGAACCCGAACTCCATCGCCTCGAAGTTCCTCGAATACGACTTCACGGTGAAGGAGGCGGGCGGCCACAACATCGTGAACGTCATCCTCGTGGACTTCCGTGGCTTCGATACGATGGGCGAGATTTCCGTCATCGCGATGGCCGCCCTCTCGGTGTTGACGCTGATCGCCATGCGGGAACGAGGTGAAACCCAATGACGACCATAATCACACGAACGGTTACGCGCACCGTCGTCCCGCTCATCTTCCTCACAGCGGTCGCGTTGATGTTGCAGGGACACAACCACCCCGGCGGCGGGTTCATCGCGGGCGTCCTGACGACGACGGCGTTCGCCCTCATTTACATCATCTACGGCTTGGACTTCCTCGAAGAGGAGATATTCCACCGGATGGTTCGCGGGCCGGTCGAACACCTCCAACACGGCATCGTGGAGAACTACCGGACCATGTTCGCGTTCGGTTTGGCCCTCGCCGCCGGAAGCGGTCTGGTGGCGATGGCCTTCGGTGACGCCTTCATGAACCAAACGTACGAAGTGTTCCACTTCCCGATTTACACCGACTTCGAGGTTGCAAGCGCGCTCGCCTTCGATACGGGGGTCTACTTCGTCGTCGTTGGCGCGCTCCTGACGATACTCTCGGTGGTGGGTTCCGAATGAGCGAAGCCGCGAACCCGCAGTTGATACTCGCGATAGTCCTCGGGGTGTTGTTCACCCTCGGAACGTTCCTCGTCCTCCGGCGGGACGTGATTCGCGTCATCTGGGGCGTCACCATCATCAGTCAAGCCGCGAACGTCTATCTCGTGACGATGGGTAAACTCGGTGGAAGCGTCCCCATCTTCGGTCACGGCACCCACGGCGGCGGCCACATCACCGACCCGGTCGTGCAGGCCCTCGTCCTGACGGCCATCGTCATCGGGTTCGGGACGACGGCGTTTTCGCTCGTCCTGACGTATCGCGTCTACCAAGAACACGGCACTATCGACCTCAACGAATTGGGTGACTCCACATGAATCAACTCGTCATCGAACCGCTCCTTGTTCCGCTCGTGACGGCGATTCTGACGCTCGTCTTCCGGCGGTATTCGACCGTCCAACGCGCCATCAGTCTCCTCGGCAGCGCGGCGTACGTCGCAATCGTCGCGTTGCTCTGGACCGATGTGGACCCGTTGGGCGCGGCGAGAACCATCCCGTATCAACTCGGCAACTGGCCCGCTCCGTTCGGCATCACGCTCGTCGCCGATCCGCTGTCGGTGTTCATGCTCGGCCTCGCCGCCATCGTCTCGTTCGCCGCGATGGTCTTCTCGGTGCAGTACGTGGACGAGTTCGGCCAGCGCCTGTCCTACCATCCGCTGTATCACTTCATGCTGGTCGGGGTGACCGGCGCGTTCCTCACGGGCGACATCTTCAACCTCTTCGTCTGGTTCGAGGTGATGCTCATGTCGAGTTACGTCCTCGTGGTGTTCTACAGCGGACCACAGCACACCCGCGCGGCGCTCCAGTACGTCGTCCTCAACCTCATCGGGAGCGCGGTCATGCTCCTCGCCATCGGTGGTATCTACTCGACCACTGGGACGCTCAACATGGCCGACTTGGCACACCGACTCGCCAACCCGGCGGCGAACAGCATCACACCGCTTCCCGTGTTGGGCCTGTCGGCGCTCCTGTTTACGGTGTTCGCGCTGAAGTCCGGGCTGGCACCCTTCCAGTTCTGGGTTCCACCGGCGTACAGCGCCGCACCCGCACCCGTTTCCGCGATGCTCGCGGGCGTCGTGAAGAAGGTCGGAATCTACGCCATCATCAGGCTGTACTTCACGGTCTTCTCGTCGCTGTCGATTCCGGCCGGGTTGAGTCTGCCCGGCCTGTCCGGCACGTCCACACTGGACTTTTTCGGTCCGGTCATGTTCCTCATGGCGAGCGCGAGTATTCTACTCGGCGGCCTCGGAGCGGTGGGTCGTGACGACATCGACGGCCTGCTCGCCTACTCCAGCATCGGACAGGTCGGGTTCATCGTTCTGCCGCTCGCCATCGGCGCGACGGCCGCAAACGAGGGCGTCCGACTCCTCGCCATCACGGCCGCGCTCATCTACGCGCTGAACCACGCGCTGGCGAAGGGCCTCCTCTTCCTCGCCTCGGGGTCGGTGTTCTCCTCGGTCGGTTCGACGCGCTTTGCCGACCTCGGTGGCCTCACCCGCAAGGAACCGGTTCTCTCGGCCGTATTCTTCGTCGGGGCGCTTTCGCTCATCGGGATTCCGCCCCTCTCGGGCTTCTTCGGGAAGTTCCTCGTCTTCCGTACCGCCGGTGATGCGGGCGCATACGTCGCGCTCGCAATCGCGCTGTTCGGCGCGATTCTCACCATCGCGTACTTCTCGCGGGCGTGGAACCGGGGCTTCTGGGGTGCCGTGAGCCCGATGGTCGAGAACGGCGGTGCGCCGACCGGCGTGGTCGTCCTCGCCGGACTCGCCGCCCTCGTCCTCCTCGTGGGCATCGGGTTCGACCCGGTGTATCGGGCGGCGGAGGCGGCGGCATCCGCCGCGCTTCACAGACAGGCGTACGTTCAGGCGGTCCTCGGAGGTGGGTCGGCATGAAGAAGTGGCCCGTCATCGGCGTCGTTCTCGCCGTCCTCTGGCTGTTCGTCAGGGGTGTCACGCTCGACCCGACGAGGATACTCGGCGAGTTTCTCATCGGTCTCGCGTTCGGCATGCTCATCGCGTTCATGCTCCGGCGGTTCTACACGCCGGAAACGAACGTCACGCGGAGCGTGCAGGCGTTTCCCTACGCCGGATTGTACATCGTCGTGTTCATCAAGGACCTCATCTTGGCGAACCTCGACGTCGCCTACCGCGTCCTCCTGCCGAGCATGCCCATCGAACCGGGCGTCGTCGTCGTCCCGCTCCGAGTGCAGACGGACGGGGCGATAACGACCATCGCGAACAGCATCACCCTCACGCCGGGGACGATAACCATGGATTACGACGAGGAGACGAACGCGCTCTACGTACACAGCATCGACGCCACGGACATCGACGACATCGTCGACCCGATTCGAACGTGGGAGGATTACGCCCTCGTCATCTTCGACGAGGAGGGCAAACCCGGCGACCCGATACCGGAGCTTCCGATGGCCCACGCGAGCGGCGAACCGACCGAGGGAGGTGTCAAGCGTGGCAACTGAAGCCGCGATGTTCTCCCTCGCGGTGAAAATCGGACTGGTCATCGCGAGCGGATTGACCCTGCTCGCCGGCTACCGCGTCATCAAGGGACCGACGGTTCCCGACCGGGTTGTCGCACTCGACACCATCGGGACGAACGTGGTCGCCATCGCGGTCCTGTACGCGCTCCAAACCGGCGAAGGGTTGTTCGTCACGGTGAGCCTCGTTCTCGCCATCATCGGGTTCATCAGCACCATCGCGGTCTCACAATACGTCATCGAAGGGGACATCATCGAATGAACATCGTTCAAGAAATCGTCATCACGTTGCTCATCACCGTCGGGAGTTTCTTCCTCGTGGTCGGCACGGTCGGCCTCCTCAGGCTTCCCGACGTGTACAACAGAATGCACGCGACCAGCAAGGCGACGACGCTCGGAACGGCCTCGCTCTTCCTCGCCGGTCTGGTCTACTTCGGCCCGGAGGGGGCCGGACTCACCTCGCTGGTGGGAATCATCTTTCTGTTCCTGACCGCGCCGACCGGTGCCCACATGATTTCTCGCTCGGCGCAGAAGATGGGCATCGAGTTCTTCGGCGACGCCGAATGGCCCGGCGACGAGTAGCGGCTTACTCGTCTACCGTTCGGTAGTCGTTCATCCGTTCGAGCGCGTCCATCGTCTCTTCCGTCAACACCGACACCAGTTCGCCCGCCGAGCGGACCGTCTCGGTCAACCCTACGCTCTGGCCCGCATAGAGTGGTAAGGCTCCCACGTCTCCGTCCATGCCGGGAACCGCGAGCGAGTCCTCGTATCGCAGAACGGGGTCTCCGTCCGGTGTTTTTGCGACGATATCTCCATCACCGGGTCGGTCAGTTTCGGGGGTGCCCGCGGACGCCCATTCTTCGACGGTCGAATTCTCGATGACTCGGTGGGGTACGTCCGGCCAACCTTCGTCGAACAGGGTCGAATGGACGGTTGCCGTCTCGGTCGCTTCGAGAACGCGCCGTCGATACCGCCGGTGTACGTGTGCCTCTTTCGTGGCGAGAAAACGCGTTCCAAGCCATGCGCCATCCGCTCCGAGCGAGAGGACGGCCGCGATTCCCCGTCCGTCCGCGATACCGCCAGCGGCGATGACCGGCGTGTCGGGAACTGCATCCGCGACACGCGGCACCAGCGGCATCGTTGCGACGTCGCTCTGAACGTGTCCCCCCGCTTCCCAGCCCTGTGCGACGACGATATCGACGCCGTTTTCGACCGCATTCCGCGCTTCCTCGGCGCTGCCGACGGACTGAAGAACGGTTCCACCTTCCGCGTGAATTCGGTCCACGAAGGGTGCGGCTTCACCGAAGGAAAATGAGAACACGTCCACACCTTCATCGAGGCAGATATCGACGTGTGCGGCCGTGGGAATCTCCTTTGCGGACGAATCCGCGACGATGTTGACCCCGAAGCGACCATCGGTTCGGCGTTCGATTTCAGTGAGGTGTTCTCGGGTGGTCGCTTCGTCACGCCACGTCACCGCGAGGGTTCCGAGCGCGCCCGCGTCGGCGACGCCAGCGACGAGCGAGGGGCACGTGGCACTCCCGATTGGTGCCTGGACGATTGGAACGTCGATTCCGAGCGTGTCGGTAAGGGGTGTCGAGAGCCGTGACATTGGAACACGTGTCCAACCATGAACGGCGTTCCCATGGTTCTGGCGACCCGAACCGTTCTCCGGTGGCTACGCGTCGTTCGTAACCTCTCGGGCGAGTTCTTCTGCGACGTAGAATCCGAGTTCGTCCTTGCTCCCGCCGTGTTCGCGGACGCTGTTCTCGCGGACGAACAACGTTCTCGTCCCGTCAGAACCCATCACGCTCGCGTCGTTCGCGACGACGAACGAGAGGTTCGCCCGTTCGAGCGTCTCGCGCGCGGCGGCGACCATCGCGTCGTCGTCCCCGCTCGTTTCGGCCTTGAACCCGACGATGGGGAGGTCGGGATGTTCCGCTCGAACCGTATCGATGAGCTTCGGCGTCGGATGCAAATCGAGGGTGAACTCCCGTCCGGAGCGAATCTTTTCGTCGGCACCGTCGGCCGTGTAGTCGCTGATGGCGGCGACGGAAACGAGGGCGTCCGCCGGAAGCCCGTCGACGTGCTGTCCCACGGCGTCGAGCATCTCGGCGCTGGTTTCGACGTTCTCCACGGTCGCGTAGGGTACACCCGGACCGTCGTGAACCAGCGCAACGTTCGCACCGTAGACGTAGCAGGCGCGGGCGACCGCCCGTCCCATCTTTCCGGAGGAGCGACTCGTCAAAATCCGAACCGGGTCGACGGCCTCGCTCGTCGCGCCGCTGGTGACGACGACGTGCTTTTCGTCGAGGAGGTCCGGCGTCGTGACGCGGGCGACGTCGAGCGCGATGGCGTCCTCGGTGGCTATCTTCGCCTTGCCTTCCTCGATTCGCGGGGAGACGAACTCAACGCCCCACGACTCGACGCGTTCGATGGCGTCGAGAACGCCCGGATGGTCGTACATCGGTTCGTGCATGGCCGGGGCGATGACGACCGGAACGTCGGCACCGAGCGCCGTCGTGGCGCACGTCGTCACCGGCGTATCGTCCACCGCGGCGGCTATCTTTCCGACCGTGTTCGCCGTGGCCGGTGCGACGAGGAGCACGTCGGCCCAGCCATCGCGGCCGCAGAGTTCGACGTGTTCGACCTTTCCGGTGATTTCGGTGACGACCGGATTGTCCGTGGCGAACTCGACGGCCCACGGGTTGATGATTCCCGTCGCGCTCGGCGACACCACCGCACGGACGTTCGCGCCGCGCCTGCGCAGTTCGTGTGCCAGTTCGACCACTTTCACCGCCGCGATACTTCCCGTCACCCCCAACGCCACGTTCACTCCGGACAACATTACCCGGTACTGGGTGGTGTACCCCGAAAAAAGTCACTGGTTCGACTCTTGACTCAGCTGACTCGCGCTGGCACGCCGGGACGCCTCCATCACGAACTCCTCGGAGAGCGCGTCGATTTCCCCGGCCTGCACGCGCCAGAGGTCGGCATAGAGTCCGTCTCCGTCGAGGAGTTGCTCGTGAGTACCGCGCTCCACGATTTTGCCGTCTTCGACCGAGAGGATGACGTCCGCCCCCTTCACCGTCGAGAGGCGATGGGCGATGATGAACGTCGTGCGGTCCTCGGTGAGCCTGTCAAGACTGCGCTGGATGAGCATTTCGGTCTCCGTGTCCACCGCACTCGTCGCTTCGTCCAACACGAGGAGTTCGGGGTCCGCGAGAATCGTCCGCGCGATGGAAACCCGCTGGCGCTGGCCGCCCGAGAGTTTGACGCCGCGCTCGCCGACCCGCGTGTCGTAGCCGTCGGGAAGGTTGGTGACGAACTCGTGTGCCTCCGCGGCTTTCGCCGCCTCTTCGATTTCGTCGTCCGTCGCGTCGAACGCCCCGTACGCGATGTTCTCCTCGACGGTGCCGTCGAACAGGAAGGTGTCCTGTCCGACGTAGCCGATATGTTCTCGAAGGCACTGAACGGTGATGTCTCGTACGTCGTGGCTGTCCACGCGAATCTCACCGCCCGTCACGTCGTAGAGGCGCGGGAGGAGTTTGCAAATCGTGGACTTCCCGGCCCCCGTCGGGCCGACGAGTCCGACCGTCTCTCCCGGTTCTGCCGTGAACGTCACGTCGGAGAGGACCTCTTCGCCGTCCTCGTAGGCGAAGTCCACGTGGTCGTACTCGACGCGCCCTCGAATCGAATCCAGTTCGACGGCGTCCGGACTGCTCGTGATGGCCGGGGAAATCGACAGCAGACCGAAGATACGCTTGGTCGACGCCTTCGCGTCCTCGTATCGGTCCACCACCTCGCTCATCTGGGTGAGCGGTTCGACCATGCGCTGGGTGAGGATGAGGAACGTGACGAGGTCCCCGACGGTGGGTGCCGGGCCCGAAATGCCGAGCGGCGGGTCGGCGAGAAACCACAAGCCGCCCACGACGAACGTGGCGGCGAAGGCGACGGACGTGAGCAACTGCATGCCGGGGCGGTAGACGAAGTTCGTCCGAAGCGCCTGCCAGTCGCGCTTGAAGTACTCGTAGGAGGACTGCCGGACGCGCTCGTCCTCGAACGACTCGGTTCCGGCGGTTTTGATGACCTCGATTCCCGCGAGGTTGTTCTCCAATCGCGTGTTCAAATCCCCGACGGACGACCGAACGTCCGCGTAAAACGCCTCGATGCGCTTCATGAACCACCACGTGAACAGGGCGGCGACGGGGATGATGGAGAGCGTGACGAGGGCCAACTGCGCGTTCATATCGAACAGCAGCCAACCGATGCCGATGATGAGGACGAGGAGTTGGATGGCGCTCCCCATCATGTTGTCGAGGAACAGTTCGAGGCGGTTCGCGTCGTTGTTCAGGATGCTCATGAGTTCCCCGGTCTTGTGGTCGTCGAAGAACCGCATGTCGAGGCGTTGCATCCACTGATACGTCGACGTTCGAACCTCGTGTTTCACGCGGTGGGAGAACAGGTTCAGGCTGGACGCCCGGGCGAAGTTGAACACCGCCGCGAGAACCATCGCAACGCCCATGATTTCGGCCGAGAACCAGAACTGGGCCATCCGTGCCGTCGGAATCCACGCGTCCGGCAGGAGCGGCAGTTCGTAGGCACGCGTGCCGTTGAACACCGCGTCCAACGCGACGCCGAGGACGAGGGGTGGGACGAGCGAGAGGAATCTGGTGGCCATGCTCGTCGCCACCCCGATGACGAACCAGTGGAAGTGGTCGCCGCCGTACTCCGTGAATAGCCGTAGCATCGGCCGCTCCACTGACTCCCCCAACTCCTCCGGGTCCACCTCGTCGGCACTCATTCTGTAAACGCTTCAAAAGGGATTCGTAAAGAGGCACGGGTTTCGGCAGGCTGGGAACGCAAGACATAGCCGTCGCCCGTCCAGAGAACCCGGTATGTCGTGGAAGGTGCTGATAGTCGCTGGGGTGTTCGAAGTCGCGTGGGCCATCGGGTTGGAGTACTCGGATGGCTTCTCGAAGTTCTGGCCCTCCGTCGCCACCGTCGTCGCGCTCGCGGTCAGCATGGTGTTGTTGGCGAAATCCCTCCAGACGCTCCCCGTCGGCACCGCCTACGCCGTCTGGACGGGCATCGGCGCGGTGGGCACCGCGACGCTCGGCATCGTCCTGTTCGACGAACCCGCCGACCTGCTCCGAGTCGCCTTCATCGGCGTCATCGTCGTCGGCATCGTCGGCCTGCATCTCTCCTCGGGTGGACACTGAGATGGGAATCGTCGAGAGGGACTGAACGACCCCGGGCGCGCCGTTCCGTTGAAGCGTGCGAGGTCTTCGTGAGTGACGACGGAACGAACGAGTGGCTCGTCAGAGCGTGCTCTGACGGTGGACGACCGGGGGAGCGATGCGGGGAGGGAGTCGGTTGGGGAGGGTGTGGTTGTCGCGGTTGCGGTCGTTTGCCGTCTGTAGTTGCTCACATAGGCGTCATATCGACAAGCAGTCGCCGTACCATACGAACGAGGGCAAACTCTCGAAGCGTCCGCTGAAACGACTGCGCTCACACCACAATCATCCACGACCTCACGAAAAACACCACCCCGTACGTTTCAGTTCACGTTCTCGACGAAACTCGGGTGGGGAACCGGTCGCTCGTCCTCCCACTCCTCCAGATAGTCGCGCAGGCGGTCGTGGGCCTTCCGCGCGCGGCGCTGGCGTTCGTCCTCCGAAATCTCCTCGCAGCCCTCCGGAACGTCGCGGTCGCGGTTGGTGAAGTAGCCCTCGGGGACGACCCAATCGTGGTAGAAATCGGGGTCGGCGTCGTGTACTACCGTGATGCCGACCTGCGACCCGTGGCCCGCCGAGACGATGGCTTGGTGGTACTGCTTTGCGATTCGACCGGCGGCGTAGAGTCCCTCGACGTCGGTTCGACCGTCGTCGTCCACCGGAACGTACCGCTTGCTTCCCGACTCTTCGAGTTCGAGGTCCAACCCGTCGAGGTACGAGGAGTCCGACCACGAGGTGATGACGATTCGTTCCGCGGAAATCGTCTCGCCGTCGTCCTCGCCGCCGTTCGTTTCGACGACGAACCCGCCGTCGTCCGCGTGGTCCACGTCCGTGACCTTGGCGCCGAGACGCGCGCATCCGGCGCGTTCGGCCTGCTCTTGGAGCATCAGGGAGAACAATCGCGAGTCGATTCCCGCGGGGAATCCGGGGAAGTTCTCCAAAATCGCGTTGCGGTACAGGATGGAAACGCCGTCGTTCACGACTCCCGTATCGAGGTCGGCGCGCGCGGTGAACGTGGCCGAGGAGAGTCCCGCGACGCCGCCGCCGATGATGAGCACGTCGTAGTCCGTCATGGTCGGTGGTTGTCGGCGGGATGGTATAAACGCTTAGAGTGGACGGTCGTGCGCGTCGCTATCTCGCCGGAATGTTTACTTTCAGTCGAACAGAATCGAAACGCGTGGACCACCTCGAACTCAGTACCGTCGTCTACGTGCCGCCGGAGGAGGCCTACGAGTTCCTGCTCGACTTTCCGGGGTACGCGAACTACTCGGAACACCTCACGCGAGTCACGTACGAGGGCGACGGCGGGCCGGGAACCGAGTACGACATACACCTCAAGTGGTGGAAAATCCAGTACACCGTCCGCTCCGAGGTGACGGAACTGGACCGCCCGAACCGCATCGACTGGAAGATAATCAAGGACATCCGCGCCCACGGCAGTTGGCGGGTGGAGGAAGTTCCCGAGGAGGCACCCGACGGCGAGGAAACCGCCTCGCGGGTCTGGCTCTCCATCCGCTTCGACGCCGACTCGGCAAGTTCGGGAATGCTCAACCTTCCGGCGTTCGTCTCGCTCGGGTGGGTCGTGAACAAGGTGAAACCACTGGTGCTTACCGAAGCCGAGAAAGTCGTCGAACGCATCGTCGCGGATTTGGAGGGCCAACCGCGGGACGTGAACCTCGAAATTCACAGCAAACCGAACTCGGTCTGAGTTTCGTTCTCGTTCTAACGATACCGAATCCGAACGTCACTCCAACCGAACCAGTGTTGCAGTCACGAACCGCTCGAAGCCAAGGCTTTCTGCCAGCGCGACTGACCACGGCCACTCGTCCGAGGTTCGGTACTGGGGCAATAGCCCGTCGGAAAGCGCTTGCTCTGTCGCTCGGGAAACGACGGAACGACCGTGTCCCTTCCCTCTGTGATTCGGATGCACGACGACTGCGATATGTGCGAGGAAGTCGTCCCACACGGTGTATCCTGCGGCGGCGATGAGTTCGTCGTTATCAAACAGGCCAAAGACCGTACCGGAACCACGCTGTGGCCCACCGTTTTCCCACTCTTCGTCGGGAATCTTCGTACGAAATCGCTCGTAAGCGGAGGTGTCGGTTTCCGTCAGCAAGCGAGTATCCGAAGCGACGGGAACGAACGACCCCTCATCAGCATAACCGTAGAACGTCGGGCCGAACACGGCGCTCACGGTACCGAGGGGGTCGAGTCTCCGTAGAAGAGCGTTCCCTTTCGTCACGACCGACGAATCACGACAGGTGAACCGTTTGCGCACTTCCATAACGTACGACTCCGGCGCACCGACGACGAGCGTCTCCCCGCGCTGAAACAGTTGTATTCCGCCTTCGTCAGCTGAACTGACCGTCACCCCGGTTCGGCCGAACGCGTCATCGTCGACGCCGAGGCGGGTCGCCCAGTACGAGACGAGCGAGTCGAGAGTACCAGGGGAGAGCGTCACTGTTGACCGATATTTCACCCATCGAGGAAAGTTTTCGGTGGGGATGTGAAAACGACTCACTGCTCGGGGTCGCTATCGCCTAAAAAGAAAACGAAATCGCCGATTCAGACCAGACTACGGCCTTCGAGTTCGCTCGACGGGTAGTCGACTTCCATCAGGTCGAGGATGGTCGGAGCGATGTCGAGGAGGTCCGTGTCCTCCGGGACGTTCGCGTTCGGGTCGTCCACGAACAGCGTCGCGTTGTCGAAACTGTGCATGCCGTTGCGAGGACCGACGCCGAACACCTCGTCGTGGCCCTTGAATCCGGCCTTCAAATCGAAACCGTGGTTCGGGATGGCGACGAGGTCCGGTGCGATGTCCTCGTGGTCGCCGTCGAACGCATCTTCCTTCTCCACGACGCGCCAGCAGACCTTCTCGCCGTCCGGCCCTTCGAGGTTTTCGAGTTCCTTCTTGAGTTCGGCGCGCTTCTCCTCGTACTCGTCCTGCGGGACGCTACCGCGCGGTTCGCGGCCTTCGAGGTTGATGTAGAACCGACCCGGAATGAGCGAGTAGGCTTCGGTGTCGTCGCTGATGTCGCCCAACTCCTCGTGGTCGTCGTCCTCGTAGGAGAGCCAGCCCTCCTGTTCGAGCCACGAGTTGAAGTGAACCTCGTGGTCGAGGCTCGTAAAGCCGTGGTCGCTGGCGACGACCATCGTCACGTCGTCCGGAAGCGAGTCACGGAGCTTCCCGAGATACTCGTCGAGCTTTTGGTAGAACTCGATGAACTCCTCTTTGTACTCGCCGTCCTCCTCGTAGTGTTTGAACAGGAAGTGGTTCACGCGGTCGGTCGTCATGAAGACGCCGAAGAAGAGGTCCCAGTCGTCCTCGTCGATGTAGTGCTGGAAGGACTCGTAGCGGGCTTCGAGCGTGTCGTGTGCGTTCTGGATGAACTCGGATTTGTCCTCCTTGTGTCCCAACTTCGCGTTCGCGTCGATGGGGTAGTCGATGGAGTTCAGGTAATCCCGCATCTCGTCGGGGTAGGCACCCTTGTCCACGCCGGGCGAGAGGAATCCCGAGACCATCCGCTGGACGTTGCGCTGTGGCGGGAACGTGACGGGGACGTTCATCACCGTGGCGTCCCGGCCCGCGTCCGTCACGCGGTCCCAGATGCGCGTCGATTGCACGTCTCGACCCATTGGGACGTACGTGTCGTACGAACCGACTTCACGGTCTTGGAAGCCGTACACGCCCGTTTGGCCGGGGTTGGTTCCGGTCGTGAGCGTCGGCCAGCAGGCGGAGGACTCCGGCGGAACGATGCTGTTGATCGCTCCGGCGCTTCCCTCGCTCGCGAGGGACGCGATGTTGGGGAACTCCGAGGCGTTTTCCTTCAGGAAACTGTACGGCACGCCGTCGATGCCGAAGAAGGCTACCCGCGGAGCGTCGTCTCCACGAAGCCTATCGAATAGACCCATACGCCGCTCTACCACAGGCGGCTACAAGAACCTTCGTTTCCATGCTACAACCTCTCAAGTTTTCGTCTACGAACTCTCGAACGCGGTGAACAACGCCTTCCGCGTACTCGTGTCGATGAGCGAGTCCAGCGTGTTCGCATGCTCCGAATCGACCCGCGCGAAGATGCCGAGCGAAACCCGTGCCGTCGCGGCATCCGCGTTTCCGCCCGTCGTTTCGCTCGGGTCGAATGCACCCGTCAGGATGTCCACCGCGCTGGTACGCACGTCTTCCGCCCGGCAGGAGATGACGATGGTCTCCTCGTGGAGGCCGAACACCGCGGCCGTCGAAACGCCTTCGAGTCTGAGGAGGGAGTCCGCAGCCTCCTCTAATGCGCTCACCGATGGAACGACGCCGACGTTCGCCACGGCGAAACTCGCCCGGCGTTCCCGACTGGCGATGGCCTCACCGAGGACGTCGAAGGTGTCGCTGCTGACGCCCGGCGAACGCAACTCCTCGATTCGCCCGAGGTCGGCGTAGGTGTGGAGAAATCCGGCGGCGTCGTAGTCGTTCAACCCGTTCGCCCGGCGGAACTCGCGGGTCCCGGCACGAATCCCGTAGAGGAGTGCGGTCGCCACGCGTTGGTCGGGAACGAAGTCGATTTCGCGTACGAGTTCGGTCACGACGGTCGACGTCGCACCATCGTCGGTGCGTGTAATCGCGAGAATGTTCTCCTCGGCGGCCGGTCGATGACGAACGACGGCGAGGACCGGAGGGTTGTTCGATAGACGGGGAACTGCACCGCCGCCGCCGATAGCGATTCCACCGTCGCAGTTCGGGAGTCCTTCACCGTGTTCGTCGAGGACGGTTACGTCGATGTCGAAGATGTTGCAAAACGCCTTGCTGTCCTCGCCAGTTATCTCCCCTTCGGCGGCGAGCCGTGCCGCGACACCCCAATCCTTGCAGAGGGATTGAACGCCGACCGCCGCCGCCAACGAGTCGATGCTCGGGCTTTCCGGGACGACGAGCGCGACGCGGTTCTGTCCGGCGACGACGTCCCGGAGCGCTTCGGCCGACTCCGCGGTCCGAGTGCGACCTAACGACCGAAATTGGGTCGCGTACAGGACGCCGCCACCGGAGAGGAGCAAGAAGAGTGCCGTGGCGACGACGGGTGCGTTATCGGTGACGAGTCCGGCGAGCATTGCTAACGCATAGCTCTCCCCACTCGTATAAAATTCCGGGTGTATACAATGGCATCTTTATGTGATATTCGTTAGCTCTTAATCCTAAAACCCTCACACAACATCCTCTGTGTTGGTATTCGGAGTCCTCTAAAAATGGAGGACGAGTCAGAATATCTGAACGTAATACGTTGCTCAGTTGAACTTCTCGTCGTACAGCTCTTGGGAGTGTTCGATGGCGTCGTACGCGGCCTGCTTGTCTTCCCAACCCAGCGTCTCGACTTCCTTTCCGGCTTCGAGGTTCTTGTACGTGGAGAAGAACTCGTCTATCTCGTCTTTCGTCTGTTGTGTGATGTCCTCTACGTCCTCGATGTGGTCGAAGCGCGGGTCCTCAATGGGGACGGCGATGACTTTGTCGTCCTGCTCGCCGTCGTCGTCCATCTTCATCATGCCGACGGGGCGGGCTTCGATGACGCAGCCGGGGAACGTCGAGTCCTCGACGAGGACGAGGACGTCGAACGGGTCCTCGTCGTCGTAGAACGACTGCGGGATGAACCCGTAG
The DNA here is from genome assembly GCF_056892285.1 of Haladaptatus sp. HS23. Lineage (NCBI taxonomy): Archaea > Methanobacteriati > Methanobacteriota > Halobacteria > Halobacteriales > Haladaptataceae > Haladaptatus > Haladaptatus sp. HS23. The sequence continues at coordinate 28,980 of NZ_JBXGLH010000002.1, forward strand.
TCGCCGGGGTAGTGAACGTTGCTGTGGAGGACCCGGTCGAGCATGACACCGGGGATGTCCTTGTCGTATTCGTACTTGTTGCGGTCGCCTTTGAGACACTCAACAACTGCGTAGATTTCCTCGGGGGCATTCGGGCCCGTCTCGAGGTCTTCCCAGAGATTCGTCATGGGTCGCTTTGAACTCGACGGGAAGACCAAAAAGTCCTTTCGGGATGGGCGTAAACAGGCGATTTGTGCTCGTGAAACCACTCATAACTGTGACACCCTTCCGCAGTCGATGGGTATGTGTAGAGCATTAAAATCGACGGAAAGAACGGAGAAACACCAAGAAACTTGAGAAGGGTTAAATATCTCGGTTACATATTCCGTCGTGTCAAAGCCAATGTCAGAGGCACAAACACTCACCGAAAGCAGTACCGCCCGCGACCTCACCGCGTTCCAGCGAAACATCCTCATCGTCCTCACCGAGGAACCGATGTACGGACTCGCTATCAAGCGAGAACTGGAGAACTACTACGACGAGGAAGTGAACCACGGTCGCTTGTACCCCAACCTCGACACGCTCGTCGAGCGCGGACTGGTCGAAAAGAGCGAACTCGACAAGCGAACCAACCAGTACGGCCTGAGTCAGGACGGACTCGAAGCCGTCGAGGACTCGTTCGCGTGGTCACTCTCGAAGTTCATCACGGACGATGCGCGTGCGGACAAAGTTCGTGCGCTTATCGAGAAGTACGACTGACGCAGTCAAACACGAGTTCGACCGACTCCTGTACCGATTTTTTCTGCTCCTCGCTCGGCCACGCGTTCCGCGGGAAGTACTCCGTCAGAAACTCGTCCACCTCGACGCTCGTCGCCGACTCGACCGGCCGAGCGTAGTGGTTGCCCATGAAGTCCGCGAAGGCCTCCGCGTTCGCGCCGTGGATATCGCCGTGTTCGTCACGGACGCGCTCCGCGACGGCGCGGTTGTGTTCGTCGATTTCGTCCCAGTCGTCGGGGTCGCCCGCACCGGTGAGCGGGATTTCGACCGCTCGGTCCGTGTCCTCGATTCGCTCGACGCGAATGGTCCCGTCTTCGACCCACTCGTCCGGATGGAGGACCAACACGGTCCGCGTTTTCTCCTCGCGGATTCGCGCCACGAAACCGTGTTCGTCGAGGAGTCGTTCCCGTTCCTTTCGATACGCCTCTGCCTCCGCTTTCTCTTCCCCATCCTCCCGGTCACGGGCGAGGTGGGTCAGTCGTTCCGCCTCCGAAATCGTGTCGTCCGGCAGTTCAGCCATCGTCTAACGCCTCGTTTGCCAACTTGTCGGCGCGTTCGTTTACCTCCCGCGGAACGTGTTTCAGGGACCACTTGTCGAACTTGTCCAACAGTTCCCGCGCACGGACCCGCCGCTCGCGGAGTTCGGGGTTGTTCGTCTTCCACGCCCCCGTCACCTGTTTGACGATGAGCTGGGAGTCACCCTTCACGTCCACGGAGTCGAACCCGTAGTCGCTCGCGGTTTCGAGCGCCTCGATGAGCGCCTCGTACTCGGCTTGGTTGTTCGTCGCCCGGCCGATTTTCGTTCCGCCCTCCGCCGCGATTCCGTCGCTGGTGACGATGGTCCATCCGGTCGCCGCCGGACCGGGGTTTCCGCGACTGGCTCCGTCGAAGTAGAGATAGGCGTGTCCGCCGGCGTCGCGGAGTATCGCCTCGATGTCCTGCGGGTTCGCTCCCTGAATCACGAGTTTGTCGTCGTATGCGATGGCGACGGCATCGCCGTGTCTCGCTCGCCACTGTTCGTACTCGGACTTGCCGTCCGAGACGATGATTCCGGCGTCGGCGAGCGTCCGGCGTGCCTCGTCCACGTCACACTCGATGACTGGCATTGCCCACAGTCGTCCGCGTGCGAGTAAACAGATTCCGGTCTACCGAGGTGGTGTGTGACAGTGTGTCAGATACATATAGGTTTTGCCCAAGGATTTAAATGTTTGGGAGTTACTACTATAAAAGTGCGATGACACGGTCCACTCGTCAGCGGGAGCGCCAACTCGAAGGGGAGCAAACGGCGAACGAACGAGAGGGAGAGCGTGCTTGTCCTGAATGCGGGTCCGAAACGTTGGTCAAGAGTACCGACCGAGCCGAACTGGTCTGTGACGACTGTGGGTTGGTCGTCGAGGAAGAGCGGATAGACCCCGGTCCGGAGTGGCGTGCTTTTAACCATCAGGAACGACAGCAGAAGTCGCGCGTGGGAGCGCCGACGACGCAGACGATGCACGATAAGGGGTTGACGACCACTATCGACTGGAAGGACAAAGACGCCTACGGTCGGTCTATTTCTTCCAAGAAACGCAGTCAGATGCACCGCCTGCGAAAGTGGCAGGAACGCATCCGAACGAAGGACGCGGGCGAGCGAAACCTCCAGTTCGCCCTGTCCGAAATCGACCGCATGGCGTCGGCGCTCGGCGTTCCACGGTCGGTACGCGAAGTCGCATCGGTTATCTATCGGCGGGCACTCAAGGAGGACCTCATCCGTGGTCGCTCCATCGAAGGCGTCGCAACGAGCGCGCTGTACGCGGCCTGTCGAAAGGAGGGAATTCCGCGAAGTCTCGAAGAGATTTCCGAGGTTTCCCGGGTCGAACGAAAGGAAATCGGTCGGACGTATCGGTACATCTCTCAAGAACTCGGTTTGGAGATGAAACCGGTCGACCCGAAGAAGTACGTTCCGCGGTTCTGTTCTGAACTCGAACTCAGCGAAGAGGTGCAGTCGAAAGCGAACAACATCATCGAAACCACTGCCGAAAAGGGATTGCTGTCGGGTAAATCCCCCACCGGCTACGCCGCCGCCGCGATTTACGCCGCGTCGCTTCTCTGCAACGAGAAGAAGACGCAGCGCGAAGTCGCCGACGTGGCACAGGTGACGGAAGTCACCATTCGAAACCGGTATCAAGAACAGATCGAAGCGATGGGTATCCACAGCTAACCGCGTCATCCTTCCGTTTTCTCCCTCTTGAGCGACTGCCAGCGCGCCCTCGGCCTCTTTTCCCGTCCGATTGCCGAACGTTGAAGCCCTTCGCCCCCCTACGGTTCGTGAATGCGGTTGGACGAGTACATCGACGACTTGCGCCCGGACGAGGAGGAGCGCCGCCGCCGTCTGGCCGAGGAGAAGTCCTACGAGATTCTGGATTACGTGGACGATTTCGAGGACCGCTTTTCCGAGGTCGCACAGGGCGATTCGCTCTTCGGAAGCACGTCTCCCTCGGTGTTCGTCAGCCGGTCGTCCTACCCGAACGTCTCGACCGGCATCCTCTCGCCGGTCGGTGCCGAGGAGAACGCCTCCGAGTTCGCCACGAGCGGCGACTGGTACCAGCGCGGCCTCGACATCGACAACGTCCTCCAGTACCGAACCGGCCTGCTGAACTCGAACCGCTCCGCGAAGGTGAACGTGGACGACGTATGGGACGGGTTCGTCGGCGTCCAGCGCGAAATCGCCATCGCCGACCGGCCGGTGGACGTGGAAATCGGCCTGACCGAGAAACTCGACTTGGACGTGAACGTGGACGATATCGCCACCCCTACCGGCCCGACGGCACGCGCGTCCTCGGCGGACCTGACCGAAAACCCGCACGTTCCTCGCGCCGTGAAGAAGACGCTCGAAGACGACGATTGGCAGGCCCAAGGCGCGATGAACTACCTCTACCGCCGCGGGTTCGACGTGTACGACATCAACACCATCCTCTCGGCGGGCGCGCTCGGACGGGGGCAGAACCGAAAGCTCGTCCCGACGCGCTGGTCGATAACGGCGGTGGACGACACCGTCGGCCAGTACCTCCGCGGACGCATCCGCAACGCGCCGAGCATCGACGAGACGCAAGTCTGGATGAACGAGTACGTGGGCAACCGGTACTGGGTGATTCTCGCGCCGGGCCAGTGGGAGTTCGAACTCGTGGAGATGAAGGCCCCCGGCAGCATCTGGAACCCATCGCCGACCGGCGACATCTGGATGGGAAGCGCCCACGAGGGGTTCGAGGGCAGAACGAGCTACGTCGACGAAACCGCCGGGGCGTACTACGCCTCCCGACTCGGCGTGCTCGAGCATCTCGAAGACATCGGCCGACAGGCCAAGGCCCTCGTTCTCCGCGAGGTCAGCGACGACTACTGGGCACCCGTCGGCGTCTGGCAGGTGAGAGAAAGCGTCAGAAACGCCTTCGATGGCCGGTTCGGTGAGTCCGAATCGCTCCACGCCGCGGTTCGGGAAATCGTTCCCCAACTCCCGATTTCGATGAACTCCCTCCGCCGGAAGTCCGAGATGGTCTCCGGAGTGCAGGCAAACCTCTCGGACTTCGGCCGCTGATTCACAACCAGCCCGATTCGCGGAAGTAGACGACCAAAATCGCACTCATGAGGAACATGCCGAGCATCACCGCCGGATAGCCGTAGGTCCAGCCCAGTTCGGGCATGTTGAACGGCCCGTTCTGGAAGTTCATGCCGTAGACGCCCACGATGAGCGTCAACGGCAGGACGATGGTGGCGACGACGGTCAACTTCTTCATCACCTCGTTGGTCGACACCGAGAGCATGTTGAGGTAGATGTCGCGCGCGCCGCCCGCCAACTCTCGATACGTCTCCGTCAAGTCCACCAGTTGGACGAGGTGGTCGTACACGTCGCGGAAGTACTTCTCCGTATCCGGGCGCACCTCCTCGGGGTCGCCGCGGGCGAGGTAGCCCACGGCTTCGCGGGTCGGCCACGCGAGTTTTCGGAACGCGAGGAGTTCTCGGCGGACGCCGTTTATCGACTCCAACGTCTCGATGCTCGTGTCGCTGATGACGGCCTCCTCCACGAGTTCTATCTGGTCCTCTATCTGGTCGAGGACGGCGAAGTAGCCGTCCACGATGCCGTCGCAGACGCGGTACGCCGTGAAGTCCGGCCCGCGTCCGATGATTCGTCGGTCCCCGGCGAGCGCGGCCTCCCAGATACGCCGAACGGCGTCGATTTCGTGTTCCGAGAGGGTGACGAGCCAATCCTCGCCGACGAACATGCCGACGGATTTCACGCGGGTCTCCTCCTCGAAGGTGGTCTCGCCGCGCGAGAGTTCGACGGTCTTCAGCAGGACGAACGTGTAGCCCGTGAACTCCTCCGTCTTCGGACGGACTCCGTTCCTGATGTCCTCGATGGAGAGGTGGTGGATGTCGAACGATTCGGCGACGCGTTCGAGTTCGAGCGGCGTCGCGTCGCTCGCTCGCACCCAGACGGTTCCGGGTTCGGCACGCGCGGCGTGAAAGTCGTCGACCTGTTCGACCTCGCCGTCCGAAAATCGAAGCGATTCGACGGTCACTGTACGTCCTCCGGTTCGTCCGCGTTGGCGATGGCGGCGAGCGTGATGCCGACCATGATGCCCGTAATCGAGAACGCACGACCCGGATACGGCGCGAGGAGACCGATGACGTAGCCGACCACGCTGAGGACGGTGAGGCCGAGTCCCGAAGCGAGAGTTCGGTTCATACGCTTCATACCGACAGAGAGAAGAAAAAACGTTGCCCGGTCAGTCTTGATGCTGGACACCGGAGAGGAGTTGGGCGACGCTGTCCGATTCGTCGAGTTTTTTCGGGTACACCGCGAGGACGACGATGAAATCACCGTCGTGTTTTATCTTCGTGGCCTGAATCGTCACGTCCACGGTCGCGCCGTGTGAGCGCGCGGTGGCGCTGAACTCGGTAACGGTCGTCTTCGTCCCCAGCAGCGTCGTCCGTCTCGACCCGACGGTTTCGATATCGTCGACGTTTCCGTACCCGGCGACGAACTTCTCGACCAAATCACGATTGTCGAACTCGTCCAGCGGGTTGAACGACTTATCCGCTATTTCGACGTTCGGACTGCTGACGACGACGAACTTGGCGGCCGTCTGTTCGGCCACGCCCTCGATGCCGATGGTCTTGTCGTACTGTGCGACCCAGTTCGTTACCCTCACCTCACGGCTCTGTCCCGCCGCCTCGTACGTCCGTTTTACATCGACCGATTCGACTTTTGCCTTCTCGTAGCCCGTTTGCGAGAGGGCCGAATCGCTGACGGTCCCCTTCGAAGCGCTGACTTCGAGGGTATCGCCGAGGATGAACCCGAGACAACCGCTCGTGAGGACGAGCATCGTCAGAAATGCGCCTGCGATCAGTTTCCGGTCCATGTCTACCCCCGATACTCAAGCACCTGCTATAAACCCGATGGCTACGGGAGCTTGAACGAAGGACCGGAGTCGGAATCCTGAACGTCCACGCCGAGTGCCTGTAAGTCGTCGCGGAGCGCGTCGGCGCGTTCGTAGTTTCCGGTGTCCCGCTCGCTCTCCCGAAGGTCGAGAACGAGTTCCACGAGGTCCTCCGCGAGGCGCACGTCGCCGCCCGTCTCTCCGCCCAACGAGAAGCCGAGCACATCGCCGCCGAGTTCCTCGAAGGTCTCGACGGCCGATTTGAGGCCGTCGTAGTCGTACTCCTCGTGGTCGTCCGCGTGGCGGTTGACCGCCGTCACGAGGTCGAGGAGGGCGGCTAACGCCCGACGGGTGTTGAAGTCGTCGTTCATCGCGTCGGTGAACTCCTCGCGCACGTCGTCCACTGCTCCGCGCAGTTCGTCGTCTTCGACCGTCGTCCGGGCGTCGGGGCCGTCGAGGGCATCGACGACCCGGTCGTAGCCGTCCGAGAGTCGGTCCCAGCGCTCTTCGGCCTCGCTCACCGTCTCGTCGCTGAACGTCTGGCGGTTGGCGTAGGAGGTCGAGAGGAGGAACATTCGAACGGCGTTCGCTCCGATTTCGGAAATCGCGCCGCGAACGGTCGAGTAGTTGCCGAGGCTCGAACTCATCTTTTCGCCGTCCGTTTCGAGCAGGCGGACGTGCAGCCAGTATCGGGCGAACTGGTGGCCGGTCGCGGCCTCGCTCTGTGCCACCTCGTTTTCGTGGTGCGGGAACACGAGGTCCTGCCCGCCGACGTGGATGTCGATGGTTTCGCCGAGGTGTTTCATGCTCATCGCCGAGCACTCGATGTGCCACCCGGGACGTCCCTCTCCCCACGGGGACTCCCACGTCTCGCCCGGCGGATGCGAGACGGAATACTCCGTGTCGGAGTTCCGGTGTTCCTCGATGGAACGCTCGCTCACGCCATCGGCCTTCCAGAGGGCGAAATCACCGGGATGGCGCTTTTCTCCCCGCTCGTCGCTCTCCCCTTGTGCTTCCATCTCCTCGACCTTCTGGTTCGAGAGCTTGCCGTAGTCCTCGAAGGAGGTCACGTCGAAGTAGACGGAACCGTTGGATTCGTAGGCGTACCCCTTCTCGACTAACGTCTCGATGAGGTCGACGATGTCGGGGACGTGTTCGCTGACGCGGGGATACACGTCTGCGCGCTTCAGGTTCAGGTCGCGCATATCGCGGATGACCTGCGTGATGAAGGTGCGGGCGACGTCGGCCTCGCTGTCTCCGAGGTCGTCCTCCCCCACGCGGGCGGCGATTTTCTCGTTCACGTCGGTGAAGTTCTCGACGTGATGAACGTCGTAGCCGAGGTGTTCCAGCCAGCGGTGCATCACGTCGGTGTGAATCCACCCTCGTGCGTGGCCGAGGTGCGCGAAGTCCGAGACGGTCAACCCACAGTAGTAGAGGAGGACGGAATCGGGGTCGCCGGGTTCGAACGGCTCCCGCTCACCCGTGAGCGTATTGGTTACGAAGAGTGTCATAGGGCACGGTAGTGTCACCAACCGTTTTAAATCGTCGGAAACGACACCAACCGCCTCAACTCTCCCGTTCTGGCACGGCGTCGAGCGCGTCCTCGACGAACCGAACCGCGTTCGCGCCGTCGCGGCGCTCGACGACGACGACTACCGAGTCCGCTACGGCGGCCGCGATTGGTTCCACGTCCTCCGCCACGAGCCTGGAGAGGACGGCGGAGAACGCCACGGCGTCCACCTCTCCGGTGACCACGACCGCGGTCAGTGACCCCGAACCGGGGGCGAATCCGGAATCGCCGACGACGAGGAGGGCGTCGTCCGTCCCCTCCGTCCGACCTAATCCGCTTTGCATGGTGACGCGTGCGTTTCGTGATTCGGCTTCGTAGCTCCCCAGTTCGTCGGCAAACCGCGACAGTGCGGTCGAAACCGCGTCCGTATCGTCGCCGACCGCGATTTCGTCCGCGAGAAACCGCGCGGCCGCTGTGTAGTTCACCACGTCAGCACGGAGCGCCGCGACGAGAAAGGGCCGTCGCCGAACGGCCTCTCGGGTGGCCTTTGCGAGTGACATTATCGACCACCACGACCAGAGCGGGAAAAAGGAGTACGATTAGCTGGTGAGGAAGTACCCGGCCGCACCGAGGCCGACGAACACCATAATCGCGCCGAACAACGCGACGACCCAATTGACGAGAAACCCGACGCCGAGGACGAGGACTAAGGCTAGCGCCCCGAGGACGACGAGCGGGAGGTTTCGTGCCAACTCCGACGGTTCGTCGGTCCCTTTGCTTGGCCGCCGTTTCGGTTTCGAGAGGGACTCGTCTATCGGTATCGTGTTGGGTTCGGGATTCTTTTCCGCGATATCGACGTCGACGTAGGCCGACTCGGCCCCGTAGCCCGTGACGACTTTCAACTTTCCACTCGCGGGACCGTCGTGAACCCTGACGCGGACGACTTCCGTAGAGTCCGCTTCGATGTAGTGGTTCGTTGCGGACAGCGATGCCACATCGGACAGGTCGTCGTCCAAGTGGAGGTGAACGTGAATCGGTGCACCGTGATTGACGAGCGAGACGACGAACGAATCGTCGGTTTCGAACGACGGCGCTACGTCGATGTCGTGTAGACCGCCACGATTGATGTGTGTTAACAACGATTCTGACACGGTGCTCTTTCCTGTTAAGTTGGAGTAAAATGCTCAGCTATTAAAAGATTCAGGCCTCTCGCATGTCCGGGGGTAGGAGGTTTGGGATGCCGTCTTCGATCGGATACTCCTCGCCGCACTCGGTGCAGGTGAGCGTCCCGAAGATAACCTCCCCTTCTTCCTCCTGTCGAACGTCGAGTTCGAGTTCCTGTTTGTCCAGTGGACAGCAGATGATGTCCATCAGGGATTTCTTCATAGTCGGGTGCACGAAGGGGTGGGCCAAAAGCGTGACGGGTTGCGTGGTTCGGTGGTTCCCGCTTCCGAAACGATTCTTATCCCCGCGTGAGACGAGTACCCATGAACTACATCGGATGGGCCATCGTCGCCCTCATCGGATATACGGCACTGCCGCCGCTCGTCAGCGTCGCAACGCAGGATATCCCGGACACTGTCGCTGCACTGGTGGCCAACGGCATGCTCGTCGTCGCGGCCTTCGCGGTGACCATGTACGAGGGAGAGCAAGTCGTCCCGTATCTTACCAGCGACAAAGCACCGTACATGTACCTCGCGGGCGTGTTCCTCGCCATCGGTATCCTCGCTTACTATCGCGCACTGGCGACCGGACCGGTCAGCGTCGTGGTTCCGATTTTCGGCCTGTTCATCGCCACGAGTTCCATCCTCGGTATCGCGTTCCTCGACGAACCTCTCACGGCGCGAAAGGCTGCCGGAATCGGGTTCGCACTGGTCGCGATTTACCTCACCGCGGTCGAGTAGCGGTCGGGAGAAGACGGAAATCCGAAGAGGAGAGCCGAAGATGTCCGATTCCAGTTATTCGAACGGGTGTTCTATCACGACGGTATCTTCCCTGCTCGGCCCGATACCGACGGCGTAGATGGGTGCGTCGAGTTCGTCGCTGATGTATTCGAGATAGGTCCGCGCGTTCTCGGGAATCGCCTCGTAGCCCTCGTCGGCGACCTCGCTCCAGTCCACTTCCGGCCAGCCGTCGAACGAGCGGAGGTTCGGCTCACAGCGAGCCCATCGTTCGGTGGTGGCGGGTATCGTGAATATTTCCTCGCCGTCGACATCGTAGCTGTAACCCACCTTCACCTCATCGAGGCCCGCCAGCACGTCGACGTGGTTGACGGCGAGACCCGTGAAGCCGCTCGCGCGGGCGGCGTGGCGGAGCATGGGCATGTCGAGCCATCCGACCCGGCGTGGGCGACCGGTGACGGTTCCGTACTCGCCGCCTTCCTCCCGAATGTATTCGGCGAGGTCCTCGTTTTCGCCCGCTCCCTGTTCGTCGTAGTCGGGGGTGTCACCGACGACGCCGCCGAGTTCGGTCGGGAGCGGACCGCTTCCGACCCGCGTCAGGTAGGCCTTCACGATGCCGATGATTTCGCCGTCGCCGATGACGCTGGGGCTGAGGCCGGTCCCCGTGGCTGCACCGCCTGCAGTCGGATTCGAGGAGGTGACGTACGGATAGTTACCGTGGTCGATGTCGATGAGGGTTCCCTGTGCTCCCTCGAAGATCACTTCGTCGCCGGCGTCGAGGCGCGATGAGAGGAACTCCCCGGATTCGACGGTCATGTCCTCTTCCTTTAGGCGCTCGCCGTAGCGCTCGTACTGTTCGTGGAGCGCATCGATATCGAACGCGTCGCCCGTTTCGACGCCGTCGGACGAGTCCGACGAGCCTCCGCTCGCTTCGCTCACGGAGATGCCGAAGACGTTCTCGGCGAGCGCACGCTTTTGCGGGACGACGTATTCGAGCTTCTCGCGGAGGAGTTCGGAATCGAGCAGGTCGCCGACGCGGATGCCGCGCCGACCGGCTTTGTCCTCGTAGGTCGGGCCGATTCCCCGCCCCGTCGTTCCCACTTTGCGGTCCGAATCGCTCTTCGCCTCCTCCTCGACCCCGTCGAGGACGCGGTGATACGGGAGGATGACGTGCGCGCGGCGCGCCAACCGGACGTCGGGGTCGAGTCCGCGTTCTCGAAGCGTGTCTATCTCGTCGAACAGCGTGTCGGGATTGATGACACAGCCGTTTCCGAGGACGCCGACCTTCCCGCGGACGACGCCGCTCGGGACGAGGGAGAGTTTGTATTCGTTACCACCCTCGACGACGGTGTGGCCTGCGTTGTCGCCGCCCTGATAGCGAGCGACAACGTCAGCGGACTCGCCGTAGAGATCTACGACGCGGCCCTTGCCTTCGTCGCCGAGTTGCGAACCGACGATAGTTACGGTCATACCGGAGGTGGTTTCTCGCGCACCTCGTAAACAGATTACGGTCTTGGAACCATGATGATGCACGAACGTGCGTATTTCGACTGTTTCGAGGGGGCAATTCTAGCAGTTTCGACGACATTCTGCGCCACAATCCGGAAGTGTTAACTCGTCCCACGAGAAACGTTTGTTCTACGTTTCTGCTTGCGATGCGGACAATAACCTTTAAAAGGCTCTAAGACAAGTTAACACATGCCATGATAGATCGACTGGAGAAGGAAGTCGATATGCTGGAACGCCACTTGCAGGTCCTGAAAATGGTCATTGAGAACGAACCTATCGGCATCGTGAAGATGTCGAACGAGACGGGGTACCCCCATCACAAGGTTCGCTACTCCCTGCGAGTACTCGAAGAAGAAAACCTCATCTCGCCCTCCAATCAGGGTGCGATCACGACCGACCGAACCGAGGAGTTCGTTTCCGAACTCGACGAGAAACTCTCCGAGATTACGAACAAACTCGACACGATGAAGATCGGCGAGAAAGCCGAAGCCGAAAACTAGAGTTCTGGGACCGTCAAGTGGAATTCACCGTTACGTGATTCGACCAGACACAGATGGTATCCTCGTTTGCGGGATAGCTTGACGAAACTTTCCCTCTTTTCTCGCGTCAACAGTCCACCACTGGTAGCGTCCTCCGTCGTCTCCAACGCGGCCGGTTCGAAGAAGCTCTTCGTGACCTGGAAGGCCGCGCTGAGTTCGTCGCTCGCGCTCGATACGTCCGTCGCCGCGTCCACGAGCGACCCCAACATCTCGCCCGTCGCGGGGTCTCGCGAGTCGTTGATGTTCGCCACGACGAGCGGGTTTCCCATCCGGTCACGGAGGATGACGTCGAACGGTCGTTCCGTCTTTCCGTCCTCCTCGTTCTCCGTGACCAGCGACCCGCGAAGTTCGACTCGGTCGATTCGCTGAATCGCTTCGAACAGGTCCTTCAAGCCGCGCTGATGGCCCGTCTCCAAAATCTCGTACAGGAGGTCGACGACGAACCACGAGACGAACTTGTACTCCATCGAGTCGTGGAGGAACGCCTCGAACTCCCGTCCGTCCACTGCAACACCGTCCGTGTCGAACTGCGTGTGGTGTTCGAGTTGTAGGTTCGACTCGACGGTGTCACGGTTGGCTTCGCCCGCCGCCGCGTCGGCCAGTGTTCCCTTCCCCTTCGACCCGTAGCGGACGAAGAGGTTCGTCTGCGTGAGCGCCTGTTCGGCGGGCAGTTGGCGCTCCGCGGAGACGCCCGGACTCTGCTCCCGGACCGTTTCGAGTTCGTCCTGTAGCTCCTCGACCCGCGCCGTTAGTCGGTCACGCTCCGCCTTCAGTTCGTCACGTTCGGCTTCGGTTTGCGCGAGTTTCGACCGAAGCGCCTCTATCTTCTCCGCTCGTGCGGTGAGTTCGACCTCTATCTCCTTCGCTCGGTTCGACTGTTCCCGCCGAGAAGACCCCCCCTGTGTCGATTGTCGGCCCGCGGACTGCCGTTGTGGGGTCCGTCGTTGCGTTCGTCGCTGTTTGACGCCCGCGTCCCGCGACTTCGCCGAACTGCTCTTTTCGGGGTCTAACGACGGAATCCTCGTGGTTTCCCGCCACTGCTGTTCGTCCGAGAGCGGGTCCGATGCTCCCGTTTCGCCGTCGCTCTCCGACTCCTCCCCGCTCGGGGTCGCGGCTTCCGAGGACTGTGCGTTTCGTTCGGTCGCTTGCTGGGCGTCCGCTGGTGCCTCCGAGGACCGCCCCGCTTCCGCCGTTTCGGCTGACGTTGGAGCGGTCGGCGTGGACGACTGGTCTCCATCTTCGTCCGGCGCGTTCGAGGAGGACGCCTCCTCTGCCGGTGCCGAATCCGACCCCGACGCGGCTGATTCGGGTGTCGATTCCGGGAGGTCGACGATGTCCACGTCCGTCGCGACGACTTCGTAAATCCCTACCTCGTCGTTCGCACGCGAGAACGCCTCGTCCCCGGTAATCAGCTGTTCGCTCTGCCCGACGTAGGCGGCGCTCATCGACCGCCCACCGTGGTAGACCACGTAGTAATCGCCGCTGAGGACGTTCTCGCTGAGTTCGATGTACCCCGTGAAACCGTTCGAAGCGAGCGTTTCGCTGGCCTCCTTCAGCGGCGTGTCGTTCGTGTAATACTTCGCCTGGGTCGTCCCACCTCGTTCCTGCATGCTGAACAACAACGGAAGCGAGGGGTGTGGGGCCTCGAACTGCGTCCCATCGGACTCCTCGAACGTATCGAGGGAGCCCTCGAAAACGCCGATGACGCGGCCGTTCAACATGAACAGCCACGCGCCACCCGCTTTGACCGCCCCGGAAAACTCCTCGTCGGCGAGCGCGTGGAGCGTCTCCAACCCCCCGGAGAAGGGGCGGGAACTCCACTCGGTTATCTGCTCGACTATGCGCGCATCCATATTACGTCAAAACGGAATCCTCCTCAAATACTTTCGGGTTAGCCGGGTCCACGTATCAAGTGCGTGGGAGAGCTTTCAGAGGACGTCGTTTGCACGAGCGCCTCTGCAGGGGACGTTTCGTGCCCGTTCGAGTTCTCAAACGAGCGACACTGTCGTCCAAAAATCAGATCTTCTGTTCGGCGTCGTCGGCGAGCTCCTCCATTCGCTTACCGATACGTCCGGCCTCGCTGAACTCGTCTTCGCTCATGACGTCGGCGAGCGAGTTTCCGAGCACGAAGACGGCGTGTTTGTGTTCGCTCTTGGACTTGTGAACGTGGGACGGGTCGACGTCGAGTTGGTCGTAGGCATCGAACGCACCGGTCGGGATACCGTCCTGTTCACGGAAATATTCCATAATCGTCACCATCTGCTCGTGTAGCTCCAAAAGCTCGTCCTTATGCATGCAGAGCCATTGGAAGCTAGGCGGTTTAAGAGTTTCTGAGAACTATTCACACGTCGAGGGAAGGCGTCGTTAGAAGACGTACTCGTCTTCGTGACCCATCATCCCCTCGTCTTCGAGTCCCGGTTCTCTATCGTTGTCCATCGGGCCACTGGTCTTGTACGCCTTGAGACCAGTTGCGAGCAAGTCCTCGATGGCCTCCTCACGGTTGACGAATTCTCCCTGGTCAACCATCTGGGCGATTTGCATTTCGAGGTGCTCGGGGACGGTAATCTCTACCTTTGGCATTGGAACAGTTGTGGGCTTCGGGAGGGGTGTTCTTAAGTCTGACGGGTAGATAGTACGGGTATTGCAAACACAAATTCCCTACCCAGAAGTTTTGATTCTTCTCCCCAGAACATTCTTTTGGAAATTCTGAATATTGGTCGACTATAGAACCGAAGAAATGAAAACTTGTCCGTCTGCGCTCACCGGTTGCCGAACATCTGGTCGAGCGAGTTGATGATGCTGCTCGGTTTCATCGACTCCAACCGCTGCTCCATCTTCTTCTGGTTGAAATAGCTGGCGAACGCGAGGATGGTCGGCGGCCACAGACCGATAAAGAGGCCGCGCTCGCGGTTCCCCCTGATGAAGAACTGATGCCACGACAGGAGTACCGACGCTGCGGATGCGAGTATCGCGATGTCGGTCGTCGACTCCTGTGCTGCGCCCATCGCCGGGCGCTCTCGAGTGCTGGTTTGTTGCTCTGCTTCGGACATGCGTCAGTCGGTTGTGGCACACCGTTCTTTGTTATTCAGGAGGTACCCAACGATAGGTTCGTGTTAGACGTGGATACGACCGTTACCCCGACGCTAACACGACCTTTCCCCGTGACCGACCGTGTTCGGTACATCTACGTTTCCGGCCTCCCTGCGTTCGGGTATGAGCGTTACGGACAAGACGAACATCCATCGTGAGTTCGACGGGAAGCGGCTGCCACCCGGACAGCGCGAGACGAGCAAGTTCCCCGTCCTCTCGAAGGGAAGTACGCCCGAATGGGACCCCGAATCGTGGGAATTTTCGGTCACCGGGGCGGTCGAGAACGAACTGACCTTCTCGTGGGAGGCGTTCCGTGACCTGCCGAGCGAGACCCAAAAGCAGGACTTCCACTGCGTTACCGGTTGGAGCAAGTTCGATTGCGAGTTCACGGGCGTCACCTTCCCGACGCTCGCGGAGCGCGCGGGCCTGCACGACGACGTGGTTCACGTGATGTTCTCCGCGCTCGACGGCTACACGACGAACCTCCCGCTCGAAGATTGCATGCGCGATGACGTACTGTTCGTCTGGGAGTACGACGACGACGCGCTTCCCCGCCAACACGGCGGCCCGCTTCGCGTCGTCACGCCCCACAAGTACGCCTACAAGGGTTCGAAGTGGGTGAACGGCGTCGCGTTCCTTACCGAACCCGAACGCGGATACTGGGAGAAACGGGGGTACTCCAACACCGCGAACCCGTGGAACGAGGAGCGATATAGTTAGGCTGAAGGGTCAGCGTTCCCGAGTTATCACCCAATGCCACCGCACCGTGACGGTCAACTGTCGGCGGGTTCTCCGCTCGTAACGCGAACGTGTAGGGTACCCGACGTTTCGTTTCGCTCGTTTCTCGCCGGGGGGTCGGCACCGCGTCTCTACTGGACGTCGCCCGATGGCCTCGAAATCGCCGCAAGCGGCGCAGTCGCGCGTCTCTCCGCGAACGGCGAGGGTCGATTCGACGAAATCCGGGAGGACGCCGCGGAACTCTTCGAGTCCGTGACGTGGGACGACGGACCGGATTCGGCCCGTCCCCGTCTGTTCGGTGGATTTTCGTTCGACGCGGAACACGAACCGACGCTGCCGTGGAGCGGATTTCCCGGAACGGAGTTCGTTCTGCCACGTATCCAACTGACGCGGACGGAATCCGGAACGTGGCTCTCCGTCTCCGCCCGTGAGACGACCGAGGGAAGCGCCGAGGACGTACTCGCCGAGGCACGGGCGGAAATGGAAACCCTGCCCACGATGCGACCCCGAAGCGACTCGCCGGGTATCGAATCGACCCACCCCATCACGTCGCGGGACGAGTGGTGTTCACAGATTCGCCACGTGACAGACCGAATTCGGGACGGCGAGTTGAAGAAGGTCGTCATCGCAACCGCGTTGGAGGTCGAACTCGACGAGTCCGTCGTCGTCCCCGACATCCTCGAACGCCTGCGAACGTCCTATCCAGAATGTTATCGCTTTCTCGTCCAACCCTCCTCGTCGGGCGGCTTTTTCGGCGCACCCCCGGAACGGCTCGTCTCGCTCCGCGGTCAGATGGTCGAGACGGAGGCACTCGCCGGGTCGGTCGGCAGGGGAGAAACCCCCGAGAAGGACGACGAACTCGCGGCGGAACTCGCAGATAGCGAGAAGGTTCGGGAGGAACACGAACTCGTCGCACAGACCATCCGTGACGGACTCGAACCCCTCGCCACCTCGGTCACGGTGGGTGACCGGCGGCTCAAACGCCTGTCCACCATTCAACACCTACAAACGCCGATTTCGGCCGAACTCGACGAGACGGAACACGTTCTCTCCGTCGTCGAAGCGTTGCATCCGACCCCCGCGGTCGGCGGCCTACCCCCGGAAGACGCCATTCGAACGATTCGGGAGACGGAACGCTTCGACCGCGGTTGGTACGCCTCGCCTGTCGGATGGTTCGACGCCAACGGTGACGGGGAGTTCGCGGTCGGAATCCGTTCCGGTGTGGCGTCCGACGACCGCGTGACCCTCTTCGCCGGAAACGGCATCGTTGCCGACAGCGACCCGGAGGCGGAGTGGGACGAAGTACAGTTGAAATTCCTGCCGATTCTGAACGAACTCGAATGACGCATCCGAACCGAAACACGCTGTGGGCCGAAGCGTTCGTGGACGAGTTGGCCGCGGGCGGCGTCGATGCCGTCTGTCTCGCCCCCGGCAGTCGCTCGACGCCGCTGACCGTCGCGTTTGCCCTGCACGACGACATCGAGGTGTTCTCGCATTTAGACGAGCGCTCGGCGGCGTTCTTCGCGCTCGGCCGAGCGAAACGCACGGGAAAGCCCACTCCCCTCGTCTGTACGTCGGGAACCGCGGCCGCGAACTTCCATCCCGCCGTCATCGAGGCGGACAGGGCGCGGGTTCCGATGCTCGTCTGCACGGCCGACCGGCCGCCGGAACTCCGCGATAGCGGCGCAAACCAAACCGTCGATCAGGAGAAACTGTACGGAAGTGCGGTTCGCTGGTACGCCGACGTGGCCGAACCGGAGGCGACCGGGAGAAAACTCCGTTATCTTCGGACGACGGCCGCCCGAGCGCTCGGGTCGGCGACGGGAACCCCACCCGGACCGGTTCACCTGAACTTCCCGTTCCGAAAGCCCCTCGAACCGGTCGAAGTCGAGGGTGACGTTTCCGAGTCGTTCGATGCCGAGAACCCGCTGGCGGCCAGGGGGCGTGACGGTCCGTTCGTCTCCGTCTCGAACGGCGTTCCGGAACTCGACTCAGCCGCATTCTCCCGACTCGTCGATGCCGTGAACGACGCCGAACGCGGACTGCTCGTGGCCGGTCCCGCCGACGCGCCGACGCCCGAACGCTCCGCGTTGGCGGCGCTGGCCGACGTGACCGGATTTCCCGTACTCGCGGACCCGCTTTCGGGCCATCGATTCGGCCACGACCGAACCATCGTCGGTGGCTACGATTCGTACCTCGTCCCCGACGTCACCGAGGGATGGCCCGACCCCGACGTCGTGATTCGCTTCGGCGCGTCACCGACCTCGAAAACACTCCGTCAATACCTCGAACGCGTCGAAAGCCGCCAGTTCGTCGTGGACGCGGCCGGCGGCTGGCGCGAGGCGAGCTTTACCGCGACGGACCTCCTCGTGGCCGACTCGACACGGTTGGCCCGCCGACTCGCCGATGAACTCGAACAGAGGACGGCCGAAAACGAGACGTGGACGGCGCGGTTCGAACGCGCCGAGTCCGAACACTGGTCGCTCGTCGCGGATTCCGAGGAGCACTTCGAAGGAAACCTCCTCGCAACCGTCACACAGGCGCTGCCGGACCCGGCGACCTTGTTCGTCTCCAACAGCATGCCAGTTCGGGATTTGGACCGTTTCGCCTCCCCCCGGTCCGCCGACGTGACGGTACTGGGCAACCGTGGGGCGAGCGGTATCGACGGTATCATCAGTTCGGCGTTGGGTGCCGGAAGCGCGACGGACGACCCCCTCGTCCTCGTCACCGGCGACCTCGCGTACTATCACGATATGAACGGCTTGCTTGCGCTCGACCGCTGTGGCGTGGATGCGACCATCGTCGAAATCAACAACGACGGCGGCGGCATCTTCCACATGCTCCCCATCGAATCGTTCGACCCGCCGTTCACCGGGCAGTTCAGAACGCCACACGGCCTCGATTACGAAGCGACGGGCGACCTCTACGGATTGGACTTCGAGCGCGTGAAAACGCGTTCCGCGTTCCGGGATGCGTTTTCGGATTCCCTCGATAGTTCGGGGGCGCAAGTCATCGAAGTCCGAACGACCGCCGAAACGAGCCACCGGATTCGGGAACGGTTACAAGACCGTCTCGTCGCGGAACTCCGCCCCTGATTTTCACAGCATCCAAACATCGTGCACGAGGGATGATGTGACGGCTCGGAACGCTCTCACCGCTATTTTCTATCCCGCTCTTCGAGTTCCGCTCGCAGTTCCCGAACCTCGTCTTTGAGTTCATCGACGTCCCGTTTCGACCGCCGATGCGCCAAGAACAGTCCGCCGAAGATTGTCAACGGCAGTCCGAACATCATGAGCGCGACGATGAACATGACGACCAACTCCATTCCGCCGGGAATGGGACCGAACAGGGGAATCATACTGCTCGGTTGACAACCGACCGGCAAAAGTCTCGTGGTCACACGCTCACCATGAGCGGTCCCATCAACACCCCCATCAGATGCACGCGCCGACAGCCCAATCGCGGCGGGAGCACTCCGAGAACGGCGCTGCAAACGAACAACCCGACGCCGAGGAACCCCGCAAACAGAAACGAGGTCGCGACCAACAGGCAGAGGACTCCCACGGAAAGCCGCCGGTAGTCCATTCGACCCACCGTTTCGAGATAGGTGTCCCCGAGGAGCAGTACGAGAACGAACCCGACGAGTCCGGCGATGCCCGCGCTGACGAGGAGCATCGGAAGGTCGAGCGGTGCGTTCGTCTCCCGAAGCGCGACCATCACGCCGGTCCGCGGAGTGCCGAGGGAGACGAGGGCGAAGAGCGCGAAAATCGTGTTGGCGGTGTTGACGCCGCTACTCGCAACGATGAAGCCCCGTGCCTCGGTTCGGGACGAGCGCGAGCGCGAGAACCGCCGCAATCGCGCTCGAAACACCGGGGAGATACCCGACGATGGCTCCGGCGAACGCACCCGCGAGCGCGGTGATTAGTATCATGGTTCGCGACAGTGTGAGCGTCGTCCCCGCCTGTTCCGGGACACCGGTACCACCCATCGCATCCACGAGAACGGGTGCGCCGAACAGCCCCGCGAACAGCGGTGTGAGAACGCTTCCGACGCCGAGCGGTGCGCTCGGCGACAGTGGCAGTGCGAGGATGCCGAGGACTGCACTCGCGGAAAACGCCACGACACCGCCGACTTTCGCCCTCGTCGTCGGTTCCGTGAGCACCAGAAACGCCGTCGTACAGAGGAGGACCAGCGGGAGACGATTCCGAAGGATGGGGTATGCACCCGTCATGACCGTCGTTACAGGGAGGGCGAGCGGAACCGCGATGGCGACTGCCAGCCCGCTTCCTAACGCCGAGAGCCGAATCGCTTCCCGTCCTCGTCCCTCGATGACGAGTCGGTGGCCGGGAAGTGCACTCGCCGCCATTACAGGGTCGGGAACCCCGAGCGCGAGCGCCGGAACCACGTCGAGGAAGGAGTGGACGACACCCGCGGCGAGGATGGCCGCGCCGACGAGTTTCGGCGGCCCGGCTATCGACGTCGCCATCGACGCCAGCAACAGCGCGAGGTTGTTGACGTGAACGCCCGGTGTCAACCCGCTTATCGTCCCGATTCCGACGCCACCGAGGACGAAAGCCAACGTCGTTCCCGTCGCGGCCGAGTCGAACAGCAACCGCGTTCCGAACACCTCCATCGGGGGGGAGTGGTTCCGTTTTCGTATTTAAACGTTGGCAGTCGCTACCCGGATAGCGCACGAAAAAAATTTCGAGTTGGGAGTGCCGCGTTTAACCGAAGAGCTCGCCGAGGCCCTCGCCACCGGCGTCCTCGTCCTCGTCGTCCTCTTCTTCTTCTTCCTCTGCGGCTTCCTCTTCTTCGGCTTCGTCAGCGCCTTCGTCGTCGCCACCGGCGGGTGCCGGGGAGGCACCACCAGCGGGGACGGCGGCGGCCTGTTCGACGGCCTCCTCGATGTCCACGTCTTCGAGTGCGGCGACGAGCGCCTTGACGCGGGATTCTTCGACATCGACGCCTGCAGCGTCGAGGACGTCCGTGAGGTTTTCTTCGTTGATCTCTTCGCCCGATTCGTTCAGGATGAGTGCAGCGTAAACGTATTCCATTGTTAGTTATCCGAACATAGCGCCGAGGCCTGCTCCTGCGTCTTCGTCGTCATCGTCGTCGTCATCGTCATCGTCTTCAGGCTCGGCTTCAGTTGCTTCTTCGTCAGTCGATTCTTCTTCCTCGGCCGCGTCGCCCGTCGTCGGGGCTTCGACACCGCGAAGCTCCTCAGGCAGCGCGTCCTCGTCGTCGATTTGTGCGGCAAGTGCGCGCAGTTGTGCGTCCGCCTTGCTCACGAGGTCCGGCACGACGTCCGGGCTCTCGATGGCGGCCTGCAGACCGAGGCTCTTGGCCTCGCCGGTCGCCTTCGAGATGAGCAGCGGTGCGGTCTGCTCGGTCGGGTACACCGCGTTGACGGAGAGGTTGCGGGCAAAGGCCGCAGCCGTCTCGATGTCCGCGCGGTACTCGTCCACGTCGATGGCGAGTTCATCCGACTCGAACATGACGCCGTCGGAATAGACGGCGCGCAGGTCGAGACCGACCTCCTTCGGCTCCATGCCGAGTTCGGAGAGAACGTTCGCGAGTTCCACCGAAACCTCGTCACCTTCCTCCGCGACGAGGCTGTCCTCGGTCACGTGGATGGAGCCGTCCATGATCCGTGCGGATGCACCGGCCTGCTGGAGTTCGCCGACGAACGGTCCGGGGTCGACACCCGTGTCACCCTCGGGGATGAGGATGTCGTTCGGGGAGATTTCGCCAGCCGAGATGGGTGCCGGACTCTTCGATTCTTCCAGTTCCTTGTACAGTCCGAACGGGTTGTCGTTCGTGCCGATGAGGCCGATTTGGCCGAAGACGTACTCGTCTAGGTCTTCGAAGCCATCGCCGACCGAATCGAGCGCGCGCTTCACCAGCGTGTTACGGCTGACGCGGAGTTCCGCGCTTCCGTGAAGGCCGCGACGCATGTTCTGGAGCTGTCTGCTCGGAATGCCGGTGATGTTGACGACGCCGACACTGTTGTAGTTCTCGACGAAATCCGTCAGCTCATCGACTTCCTCACGCTTCCACTCCGGAATGGTCTCTGTCTTGCGTTCGGCTTCTGCGGACATTCTAGGCTACCTCCACCGACGGACCCATCGTCGTTTTCACGTAGATAGTATCGACGTTGAGCGGTCCTTTCTCCAAGTTGGAGTGCAGACGTCGAACGATAACGTCGATGTTCTCGGAGATGTCCTCGGCGGACATGTCTTCCGCGCCGACGAGCGTGTGGAACGTTCGTCGGTCGCCGCTCCGAAGCTGGACGGTGTTTTTCATCCGGTTGACGGTTTCGACGACGTCGTCGTCGGGTTGCAACGGCGTCGGCATCTTACCGCGCGGACCGAGGACGGTACCGAGGTAGCGACCGATGTTCTGCATCATCGACGCCTCGGCAATGAAGAAGTCCGTGTCGTCCGCGAGGTCTTTTGCCGCGTCGTTGTCGTCGCCAAGGTCCTCCAAGTCGTCGCCCGAGAGAACGTCGTCCGCGACGTCCTCGGCACGAAGGGCGGTTTCACCCTCCGCGAAAACGACGATTTTGGTGTCTTGGCCGGTTCCGGACGGGAGTACGATACTCTCGTCTACACGATTCGACGGATCGTTTAAATCGAGGTCGCGCAGGTTGATTGCGAGGTCCACCGTTTCGCGGAAATTCCGCTCGGGGGAGTCCTCGAGTGCGCGAGAGACTGCTTGCTCTATCTCATTATTTGCCATCGTTCACCTCCGTAGTACGCAGGAATGCTCCTACGGGTCAGTGAAACAGGCCATGCCTGTCTCACCCGAATTTGACGCATGCGGAACTTAAACCCGTCGAACCATTTCGGTCCGGACGGCCGTCAGAGCCGTCACTGGTATGCGGTTTGGGGTCGCATCACAGGCACGAACGATGACGACGATGACGCCGTTCACTGGTATCGTAGCAGTTGCGCTCGCCCTCGTTCACCTGAGTGCGGGACGGGTTCGAGCGTTTCGGGTGGTTCCGCGCAGCATGTGGCTTTCGGCCGCCGGTGGCGCGTCGGTGGCCTACGTCTTCGTTCACATCCTCCCCGAACTCCGCGGTGGGACGATACTCGAATCGGTTCCCCTCTTCGCCGGATTCCTCGAACGCCACGTCTTCCTCGTCGCGCTCACCGGATTCGCCCTGTTCTACGGGTTGGAGCGCTTCGCACAGGAATCCGGCCGCGACACAGACGTCCGTCCGGAGGTGAACACGACCGTCTTCTGGATTCACATCGGAGCGTTCACCGCGTACAACGCGCTCATCGGCTACCTCCTCGTCCATCGGGAACAACCGGGTCTCGCGGGGTTGGTGCTGTACGCCGTCGCCATGGGATTGCACTTCATCGTCAACGATTACGGCTTCCGAGCGCATCACCGGGAGATATACGACCGCATCGGACGCTGGGTGCTGGCCGTCGCCGTCGTGGCCGGATGGGGTATCGGCATCAACACGCACGTCGACGAAGCCGTCGTGAACACGCTCTTCGCGTTTCTCGCGGGCGGCGTCATTCTGAACGTCATCAAAGAGGAGTTACCGGAGGAACGCCAGAGCCGTTTCTGGTCGTTCGCTATCGGTGCCGGTGGCTACTCGGCGATACTGTTGTTGGTATAGTGGAAGAAGAATCGAGTTACGCGGAGAGAGCGTCGTCGTACTCGCCGTCGTCGACCTTGACTTTGAACTCGCGTGCGTCGTCACCCTCGATGGTGACACCGAGCGAGGCACACGTGCCGACGACTTCCTTCGCCGCGTTCTTCGTGTCGTAGGCGAGGAGGTCGGGTTTCTTCTGCTCCGCGATTTTCTTCACTTGGTCGATGGAGAGGTCGGCGACGAAGTCCTTCTGGGGTTCGCCGCTGCCCGTCTCGAATCCGGCCTCGTCCTTGATGAGCGCCGCCGTCGGCGGGACACCGATTTCGAGGCTGAAACTGCCGTCGTCCTCGACGAAGACGGTGACGGGGACTTCCGTCCCGTCGAACGCTGCCGTCTGCTCGTTGATTTCGTTGACGACTTCCTGTACGTTGACCGCGGTCGGGCCGAGTTCCGGGCCGAGTGGTGGGCCGGGATTGGCCTGTCCGCCGGGGACGAGTACTTCGATCGTATCTACCATACGTAACCGAAATCTCGCCGGAGTTTTAAGGATTTTCTTTTGCGGCGTCGTCGAACGGTGGATTCCGGCGTCGAGAGTGCCAACTGTTCACTCGCGAATGAGCCACCCAAAACGAAAACTGATTCGACACGACTACGGTAGACTCACGCCGTGTCGTCCCAAGAACTGACTCGCGTTCTTGATCTCGACGGGACTTCCGATGAGTCGGAATCGCTCGTCGTCCATCCGGACGATGGTCAGCATGAACTTGCATTCGAGTTCGCTACGAATCCCGCTAAGAGCGCTTCGATGGAGGACTATCTGTGTGCTATCTCGGAGATGAGCGGGATTCGGCATTTGCCTACGTGTGGGTTCGCGGGGCGCAACCTATTAACGTGTCGAAATGCGCGACAGAATCTCACTGACGAGAAAGAACAAGTTTTTCGGCGGTCACGGCCGACGTGTTGCTAATGGGACTGGAGGAGGAAATCGAAGCACTCCGCGAGGAAATATCGGACACGCCGTACAACAAGTCCACCGAGAGCCACATCGGTCGGCTGAAGGCGAAACTCGCGGAGAAAAAGGAGAAGCTACAGAACCAGTCCTCCGCCGGTGGCGGAGAGGGCTACGCCGTCGAGAAGACGGGCGACGCGACGGTCGCGTTCGTCGGGTTTCCGAGCGTCGGTAAATCGACCCTACTGAACTCGCTCACCGCCGCGGAGAGCGAAGTCGGGGAGTACGAGTTCACGACGTTGAACGTGAATCCGGGGATGTTGCAGTACAACGGCGCGAATATCCAACTCCTCGACGTTCCCGGCCTCATCGAGGGTGCCGCCCACGGGCGAGGTGGCGGACAGGAGGTCCTGTCCGTCGTCCGCGCCGCGGACCTCGCCGTCTTCGTCCTCTCGGTCTTCGAAATCGACCAGTACGAGCGGCTTCGGGAGGAACTGTACGAGAACAAGATTCGACTCGACTCCCAACCGCCGAGCATCTCCATTGCGAAGAAAGGTCGGGGCGGAATCAGGGTGACGTCCAGTGCGGACCAGGACATCTCCGAGAACGTCATCAAGGAAGTCCTCCGCGAGCGCGGGTACGTGAACGCGAACGTCACCCTCCGCGAGAAGGTGGACATCGACCGTCTCATCGACGGTATCATGGACAACCGGGTCTACATCCCCTCGATGGTCACGGTGAACAAGGTGGACCTCATCGAACACGACTACGCGGAAACCGTCCGCGAACAACTGCGTGACCACGGCGTCGACCCCGACGAGGCCGTGTTCATCAGCGCGGAGAAGGAGAAGGGACTCGACGTGCTGAAGGAGAAGATTTGGGACGAACTCGGCCTGATGCGGATTTACATGGACAAGCCGGGGCGCGGCGTCGATTACGATGAACCGCTCGTCCTTCCGAAGGGAAGCACCATCGAGGACGCCTGTCGCTACCTCGGCGGCGAGATGCAACAGCGGTTCCGGTTCGCCCGCGTCAGCGGACCGAGCGCGAAACACGACGAACAGCAGGTCGGCGTGGGACACGAACTCGCGGACGAAGACGTACTCCGACTCATCCTTCGAAAGTGAGCCGCTCCGTTCCGCCCACACTGCTCGCTCCGGAATGGCGTCGTCGACTCGTCCTCCTCGCGCTGTTTTTCCTCCCGTGGACGGTTCTCGTCGCGTCCGGCGGCACGACGCTCGTCTTTCCGTGGGGGCTGTTGAATCCGACGACCCACCACGTCACGACGCTGCCCGACTACCTGTTCGTCCTCACATCCGGCCTCCCGCAGCAACTCCTCGCGTGGCCGTTGAGCGTGTGTCTGTACCTCCTCGCCGTCCTGAGTTCGTTCGCCGGACGGTTCGAAGACCGACGAGTGACCGGTTGGTTGCTCGTGTTCGCGGGAATCACGCACGTGAGTTTTTCGCTCCGGTTCGTTCATCGGACCGGTTACGTCGTCCCGTTCGGGCCGGTCTGTCTCTGGTCGTGTGCGTGGTGGTTCCACCGGTCCGACCTCGGAAAAATTATAGAGTAGTTCGCACGCGTGCATGCGTGAAACGCGCAAGATGACAGATTCAGTATCGAAGTTCCGCGAGCGGTACCCTTTTCGCTTCGGAGCGGGTGGTGTCGGACGTATGAGCGGGACTTTCGACCACGTGATGATGCGTGTAGAGGACTTGGACGAATCGCTCGACTGGTACGAAACACACCTCGATTACGAGGAGAAGGGCCGCTGGGAGGCGGACACATTCACGAACGTCTTTCTCGGCCCGGTGGACGTCCACGACGACGGTGCCGTCCTCGAACTCACGTACAACCACGACGACCGGTCGTACGAGACGGGCGACGCGTGGGGCCACATCGCGGTGCGCGTCCCGGAAGACGAACTCGAATCGTCGTACCAGCAACTGATGGACGAGGGCGTCGAGGACTACCGCGACCCGGAGTCCTGTGGCGGCCGGTACGCCTTCGTCAAGGACCCCGACGGACACGAGATCGAGATCGTAAAGCGCGACTACGGCGAGAAGTGGAGCATCGACCACACGATGATTCGTGTGGAAGACGCCGACGAAGCGCTCGGCTTCTGGACGCGGAAGTTCGAGTACGAACACACCGGTCGTTGGGAATCGGATTCGTTCGCGAACTACTTCATGAAGCCCGAAGGCGCCGCACAAGAGACGATGGCGGTCGAACTCACGTACAACTACGACGGCCGGTCCTACGAGATGGGAGACGCGTGGGGTCACCTCGCAGTGCGTTCGGATGACCTCCACGAGACGTGGGAGTCCCTGATGGAGCGCGAGGCGGACGACTACCGCGACCCAGAATCGTGCGACGACAGGTACGCGTTTACGAAGGACCAGGACGGCCACGAAATCGAGATAGTCGAGCAAGAGTAGGCCGTTTACCGACGATTACTGTTTCTCGTAAACTCCTGTTCTTGAGGAGAAATGACCTTGTTATCTGAAAATATAATTTGTGTTTCAATCACTGTTAGATTTCATGAACGTGCGGACTCTCCCGATTCCCCTCGATGCGGTCCGTTCTGCATACTTAAAGACTGGAATGTTGAATCGTTCCATTAATGGGGTCTTGTTTTCGTTCGGTTACAGCCGAAGCGCCAGCAACAGTCTATTCTCTTACCATTCATCGAAACCCCATTAAGGCCGCTATTGTCCGAATTCTGGACTATGAGTGGTTGTGGTTCGATTTTATACCACAAAGCATTTATAACAAGGGACTAACGTTCTTCCTGTACCCCTACCCATGGTGGCAAACGGAGTACCACTTCCTCCCGAGTCGGTTCGGGTCGGACGGAATGTCTACACGGTCGTGGGAAAGAAAATGTCGCCATACGAGAAACAACCAACGAGAAAGCATGACAGAAAATAATAACAAGATTCGCAGCATCGCGCTGACCGCGATGCTCGTGCTGTCGGTCTTCGCCGGCACCATGGCGTTCGCAGGATCGGCCGCCGCAGCGTCGCCGGACACCACCATTTCGTCTGGCACCGTTGTCTACCAAGGCCAGGTCGGGAACGTGTCTGCGAACAGTAGTAGTACAGTCACCCTCAGCAAGGGTAAAGATGGAAACGACGGGTTCGTAGACAGCTACAGTACGGGAAGCGGTTCCTTCAACATCAGCACGGACGAGCTCTCCCCCGGCTTCTACAACCTCAGTGGAGCGAGCACGGACTTCAGCTTCCAAGTCGTCGAGCAGACGTTCTCGGTCGAGGCTGACTCGACCTCCGTCAAGAACGCTGGCGACGACAGCAAGCTCACGTTCTCCATCGCGGACTCGAACCGCGAGAACTTCAACGTCTCCGTCACCTCGGACGAAATCGACGAAGACTGGTCCAAGAGCTACACGAACCTTTACGAAGAGGGCGACGGCACGCACGAATTCGTAGTTGACTTCGGTGCCATCAGCGACCTCGAGCCGGGTACCTACAACCTCACCGTCAGCGTCGACGACACGACCGCATCCCAGACCTTCGAAATCACGGTCGAAGATGCTGGTGACGTCTCGGCTCAGTTCCAGGACAGCGTCTACAGCGTCCCGCGCGGTGACATCGTCCCGATTACGGTGTCCCTCGAGAACACGAAGAACGCTCACGTCGTCATCGGTGACAAGGAAAAGGACAACTTCGAGATCAACGCAACCGTCACCGACGGTGACGACGACGGTCTCGTCACGCTCTACCTGAACACCTACCGCACGACGAACGCCACGGCCAACAACGTCCTGTACGTTTCGTCCTCGAGCGACGACTCCGCGACGGCGCACTGGAACAGCTCTGAACTCAGCTCGCCACTCGCAGTCACCTCCGGTGACTACGCGTACGAGATGACGGTCAACACGACGTCGTCCAACCCCGACGACGTTTCGTCGCTCTCGGTCAACGACCGTTCCACGGACGGTATCAACTCGTGGGTCGCACCCGAAAACGCCGACCTCGGCGACGTCTCGGAACTGACTGACGCAGTCACCCAGCGCAACAGCGTTGCAAAGGGCGACCAGCTCGTCTTCCAAGTCGACGCCACCGGTATCTACGGCGCTCTCGAGAACGAATCGAACATGGCGGAGAACGTCAGCGACGTTCCCGGCCTCTCGTTCGAAGTCACGGAGAAGAACCCCGAACCGAACAGTGTCGCGGACTCGTTCAACACCACCCAGAGCGGCGTCTCGCTGCTCTCGGACGGTGCAAACGAAACGTTCTACGTCATCGTTGACACGAAGGACGTCGACGCTGCCATCAGCAACGACGACCTCTACGGCGAGTGGACGGCCAAGTTCACGGTCGACGACGACTACCGCGTCGCACCCGACAACAGCCAGTCCGTCTCGACGACTGTTTCGGTCAACGAACCGACGCTCGAGCTGAACGAGGGCAACGACATCAGTGCCGCGCCATCGGACAACCAGTCCATCGCAGGCACGACCAACCTCGCGCCCGGCACCACGGTGACGATCCAGTCCCGTGCATCGGGTGTCTTCTTCATGGACCAGGACGTCACGGTCAACCAGGACGGCACGTTCTCGGGCATGTTCGACTTCAGCGGCTACGACAACGGAACCGAATTCAGCGTGAAAGCGATGGTGAACGGTCACACCGATTCGGTCAGCGGCACGCTGAACCAGAACTCCGACGAGCCGACCACGACCACGACGACCACGACGACGACCACGACGACGACCACGACGACTACGTCGTCCTCTGAAGAGACGACCACGTCATCCTCGGAAGAGACCACGACGTCCTCGTCCAAGACGACCACCTCGTCCTCGGAAGAGACCACGACGAACGATGAGGGTCAGCCCGGATTCGGCGTCGCTATCTCCGTCGTTGCACTCCTCGCGGCCGCGCTCCTCGCGCTCCGCCGAGAGAACTAAATCGGACACCGAGTCTGATTTCGACTGACGAAAACTACTTCATTTTTCGAGCACTCGACCCGTGAGCGGTGGCGCTATCGAACGCGTCGAAATTGAGGAAAAAGAGCCGTTCTATGCGACGTCGAGCAAGTCGCTCGGTGCGTCCGCGAGCGATTCCAACGCGTCCGCTTCGATGTGATGGAGGTCACCCGGAACGACGAGGAGGTGCAACGGGTCGCCGAAATCGCCGGTTGCGAGGTCCGAGAGTCGGTCGGCGTGAACCTGCGGGTCGGGGCTTCCCGCACGCGCGACGACGACGGCGAGTACGTCATCGTAGCCGTCGGCGAGCAGTTCCGCCGCGTGACTTGCCGTCATGTATTCGTCCTCCTGGGTTTCGTCTCCCGCTCTCGGGTTCCAGCCGACTTTGATGTCCAGGTAGACGAGCGTGTGCAGGCCCCGTTCGCGGTTGTCGTCCAGCACGTCGATCACGCTCGCCGGGAGGCCGTCCGCGCCGTGTGCGTACTCGAACGGCAGCGTGGTGGCTTTTCCGAAGCGATAGTTTTGTAGGCCGGTGAGGCCGCTGGCCGCGGATTCGGCGGTCGGCGCGTGAATCACGCGGGTGTCGATGCCGCGGTCCTCGGCGCGGAGTCTGAGGTCGACGTGCGTGGTGGAAATCATCGTGTCGCCGGCGGTGAGGAAGGCGGCGTGACCCGACTCGGCGGCGGCGAGGATGTCCTCGGGGTCCTGTTCGACGCCGGCGCGGTCTCGAACCTCGATGTCTATGTCGTGGAACGCTTCGAGGTCGGTCACGTCGGCACCGATGAGTTTGCTGGTGTAGAATTCGGCGAAGACGCCGTCGGCGTCCTCGACTGCTTCGCGGCCCTCGACGGTTATCGAACGCTCGTCGTACAGGCCGAGTCCGATGAAAGTGAGCATGCAGGGTGTTGGAATGAGGGACGTTTAAGCGGTGCGACCCGAAGCGTCAGCGTTAACGCCCGCTTCCGGCAACCATGACGTATGGAAGTACCGTGCGTGCGCGTCGAACGGAAACGGGGGGAGGAGGCGCGCCGTGAACTCGCGGAGGCAGATTTGATAGTGGACGAGGTGGAAATCGTCGTGGAAGACGGGTTGCTTTACATCCCAGTCACCGACCGCGATGCGGTTCCGGAGAAGTTCGAGGTCGTCAGTCACGACCTTCCCACGCGGACGACACAGCAGATGCCCGCCGACATCCTCGGCTTCGAACCGAGCTACGAGCGATTAGGCGAGATCGTCCTCATCGACGAGGAGGACTCCGAACGGGCGAACGAAATCGCGGCGGCGATGGTCTCCTCCGCGCTCCCGGTCGAGACGGTCCTCAACCGTGCATCGAAGGTGAAAGGCGAAACCCGCGTGCGTGACTGGGACGTGCTGGCCGGGAACGGCACCGAAACCGTCCACCGCGAGTACGGCAGTGAGTTCCTGTTGGACGTCGCGCGGGTGTACTTCTCCCCCCGACTCGCCACGGAGCGCCACCGCGTCGCCGAGCAGGTCGAACCGGACGAACGCGCTTTCGACATGTTCGCGGGCGTGGGGCCGTTCGTGGTTCCGTTCGCGAAGCGCGACGCGACGGTCGTCGGCGCGGACGTGAACGACGTCGCCATCGACTACCTCCGCGAGAATGCCCGTCGAAACGGCGTGGAAGACCGCGTGACGGCGATTTGCGGCGACGTTCGTGAGACGGCGGCGGAGTACGAAAACTGGGCTGACCGCCTCGTCATGAACCTCCCGCACAGCGCGAACGAGTTCCTCGACACGGCGGTTCGCCTCGCCGGTGACGATTGCGTCGTTCACTACTACGACATTCAGCACGAGGACGACCCGTTCGGGCCGGGCGAGGAGGCGATTCGCGCAGTGGCAGAGCCGGAGTACGACGTCTCGGTCGAGACGCGTCGATCGGTGCGGTCGTACGCGCCACACGAACTCAACGTCTGTCTGGACGTGCGATTGACGCGGTAGCGGGATGAATTAACGCCATACGGCGCGGGCGTTTCGCAACCCTTATGCACACCGTGGTGTCTACGTTGTAATGCAGTTGGAAGCCCTGTACTGCGCCGGTGTAGCTCAGACTGGCTAGAGCGATTCCTTCGTAAGGAATAGGCCGAGGGTTCAAATCCCTCCACCGGCTTACTTTTCGACGAACTACTTCGTGAGTGGCGGACTCGTTTTGGAGGAACTGAACAACGGTATGGACTCTACTTTCACCCCACTTCCAACTCACAGAACGACAAGTTCCAACTCTCCTCGTCGGCCAGTCGTCGTCCGTTGACCGTCCACTCCTCGCCCGACCCACCGACTGGACGGGCCGAGAACCAGTAGGCGGAGGTCAACCGCGAGAGCGGGAACCGGTCGGTCGGGAGAAATCCGTGCTCCGACAGTACGGTTCGGGGCAGCGTGGTCCCCGCCGCGACGATGACATCGGCGTCGCGGTACTCCGAGAGGACGTGTCCGAGGAGCGCGGTGAGAGCTCGGTCTCGCGGCGTTCCTCCGGAAACCGGGAGCACGTCAGAGATGTGAACGATGGTTTGGTCCGTCCCCTGTTGTTCGCCGACGACGATGGCGACCGGGGCGTCCTCCCCGCGATAGACGTAGGTCGTGTACTCGTAGCGGGGGTTTCGGAAGCGCCACGCGAAGAACTCCTCGTCGCGGACGGCATGGGCGAGCGCGGTTCGTTGCGTGGCGGCGATATCGGCGAGCATAGCCGGATGGTGGTCGTCGTAGCGGTCGATGACGTCGTCCGATGTGGACGAAACCAACCGGTCGCGGGCGGCGAGGTAGCCTCGAATCGCGGGGAGCGCGGCGCTCGCAACCGGTGAATTGGTCAGAGACTTGGGGTTCTGCACGCGGTAGTGTTCGGTGAAGTCCGTGAGAACGCCGTCTCGGAGGGCGAGTTTGTCGGCCAACTTCTCCAATCCCGATTTCACGGCTTCGTTCGGAAACCCGACGACGATGGATGGCTCTCGCGGGCCGTAGTGGTCGTAGACGTGTTTCGCCATCCGGGTGAACAACCCCTGTCGGCGGTGGTCCGGGTGAACCATCGGGTCCACCTGTACCAGCGCGAGTTCCCGCGTTCCGCCGACCGAGAGGGGAATCGGAAGGCTCGGTCGGGCACCGACGATGTCGCCGTTCCGCTCCGCGACGCAAATCGGGACGTGTGACAGATACGGGTTGTCCCGGAACTTCCAGTCGAACCATTCGCCGCGGCCTCGGCGGTCACCGAACACCGTCTCGTACAGCGCCAACACCTCCGAGCGGTCACCCGACTCGTACTGCCGGACGACGTACGACCCGTCGGTTCCAGTCTCGGTTGTTGCCATCTCGTCGACCATCGAGGAATGGACGACCACGGCCGACGTAAATCGAGCCGGTCGTTCAGGTATGTAGGTTCCCGCTTCGGCAACGAACGGGGGATACGGGGTTCCTGCTTTGACGGAAGAGGTAGCGTAAGTCGCCCCGCAATTGGCTCCTCGAATGAACGATACTCCGCGCTTTTCACGTGGTGTACCGGGTGTGTTCGCATGAAGGCCGACGCGTTTTCAGTCGCGGCCCGAACGGGGAACGTCGCGCGACTGTACGACGAAACCGCGGAGCGCCACCCGGAAAAGCTCGCGCTCGAAACGGACGGTGAACGGTACACGCACGCCGAACTTCGGGACCGTTCCGCGCGCTTTGCGGGTGGATTGCGCGCTCGTGGGTTTCGTCCCGGCGACCGAATCGCGCTCTTTCTCCCCAACTGCCCGGGGTTCGTCGTCGCGGCCCTCGGCGCGCTAAAGGCGGGGATGCCGTTCGTCCCGATGAATCCCCAATATCGAACGCGGGAAGTCGCGTACCGATTGGAGGACAGCGATGCGAAGGCTATCGTGGTGGACGAATCGCTCCGCGAGACTGCCTCCGACGCGATACGGCGAATCGATACCGACCCGCTCGTCATCGGGCGGCGAGCGACGGGGAACGGAGGGGATGAGAGCGAGGACATCCCCTTCGAGAAGGTGGACGACGACCCGTTCGTCGCCGAACGAACGGACGAGGACGTGGCGATGCAACCGTACACCAGCGGCACGACGGGGAGGCCGAAGGGGGTCCTACTGACCCATCGAAACCTTCGGGCGCAGTCGTTCATGGGCTTCGAGCGGACGGCCCTCGACGCCGACGAGGAGCGGTTTCTGTCGGTGCTGCCGCTGTCGCACATCGCGGGGTTCGTCAACCGGACGTGGCAACCCCTCGTGAGAGGTGCCAGCGTGTTCCTCCGCGATTCCGAGTCGTGGGACCCCGAGGATGCGATGGCGACCATCGAGGCGGAGCGAATCACGAAGTTCGGTGCCGTCGCCGCGATGTACGTCGATATCGTCCAACACGAGTCCTTCGGCGAGTACGACCTGTCTAGTTTGGCCGAGTCGATGGAGGGCGGTGCGACGATGCCGACGCCGGTACAGGAGGCGTTCGAGGACGGTGTCGGCGTAGAACTGTTCGAAGCGTACGGATTGACCGAGACGGGCGGCGGCACTCACGCCGGAATCAACGCGACGTTCGGGCCGCGTCCGGGAACCATCGGCCAGCCGTTTCGCGCGACGGACTGCCTGATAGTCGATACGGATGATGAGGAGGTTCCGCCGGGCGAGGCAGGTGAACTGCTCGTGCGGGGGCCACACGTCATGGCCGAGTATCACGAGCGCCCGGAGGCGACCGAGAAAGCGTTCACCGACGGCGGCTACTTCAAAACCGGCGATATCGTGCGCCGTGACAAGGACAACTACTACGAGGTACTCGGGCGGAAATCGGACCGCATCGTCACCGCGGGCTACAACGTCTATCCGCAGGAGGTGGAGGAGGTACTCTACGACCATCCCGGCGTGTCCGAGGTGGCCGTGGTCGGGAAACCGGACGACCGCCGCGTCGAAACCGTCGTGGCGTACGTGGTTCCGACGACAGGTGTGACGCCGGACGCGGACCGACTGCGCGAACACTGTCTGGAGACGATGGCCGCGTACAAACATCCGCGCGAAATCGAGTTCGTCGGGACGCTCCCGCGGACGACGAGCGGGAAAGTACAGCGGTTCGAACTCGGTGGACAGGCGGACGATTGAGTTCCGCGACGCCCTACCGGAAGACGGAGTGGGACGATGAACCGTCGTCGGTCAAGCGGGGTGAACGAGGGGTCGGTGACGACCCACCGGCGACAGTGAGTGCACTCCGACTTGCAGGTATCCGCTGCTTTTCGGGTAGGGCGGCCCTATACTCGGAGAACGACCTCGCTACGCCAGCACGATTTTCGCTCGTTCGAAATCGAACGCTAAAACGCTTAAAAGCCCACTACAAGGCGTTTTGACTGTTCTTTCAAACGTTTTGGCGTGTCAATGAACGACCGTGTACTCGACAGAACCGTCGCAACTATCTACGCTGTTTTTTCGGCTTGGCGACGGAGGAGGGAGTACCATGAGAGTCACACCACGGAGACTCCTCGCAACCATGTCGATAGTCGCCCTCCTCCTCAGTGCAAGCGCGGGCGTCGCACTCGCTGATGGTCAGGCTACCGACAGCACCGTCACGAAAGTAGGTGGACAGGACATCACCATCAGCGACGCCACGATAACCGTCGCGGACACGACCCTGTCCGGGCCGGGATTCCCGAACCTCGACGTCGACCAGCAACAGTACACGCTCGAGTGCTCCACGATGTCCATCGACGGCCTCCACGTCACCTTCGACGGGAAGACCTACGAAATCGGCCACGTGAACGTGACGCTGAAGAACATCGGTCTGACGCTCGAAAACGTTCACGTCTCGGACAGCGACCAAGCGTAAATCCGACCACTACGAACCCTTTTTATCCGGTCGCGTTGCCGTTCGCCGTCGCGTTGTCGTTCCGCGTCGAATTCTCGAGCCACTGGCGATACTCGTCCTTCGGGAGGACGCGGACCGTCGTTCGCATGCGGGCGTGACCGGTCCCACAGAACTCGGCGCAGTAGCCTCGGTACGTTCCGGGTTCGAAGACGCGGGTGTGAATCACCGTCGTTCGACTGGGAAACACGTCCTGTTTGACCCCGAGTTGCGGGACGAACAGGGAATGAATCACGTCCGCCGAGGTCATCCGAACGTAGACCTCGGTGTGTGCCGGAAGGACGAGTTCGTCGTGCGTCGTGACGTTCGTTCCCGGATAGCTGAACTGCCATCCCCACTGGTAGGCGAGGCCGCGGACCGTCACGGTGTCGTTCCCGTTTGCGGCGTCGGCGAGACCCACCCTCGCACCGCCGTTCGCCCCCGCGCCGCCCGACGGTTGGGTCGGCGTGATGTACGGACTCGTCAGCACGGTGAACGCGGCGACGCCGACGAACAGCAGGATGATGGCGGTCGCGATGGTCCACGTGATTTCGAGCGGCGGGTCTTCCGCCGTGGGCAACGGGTCGTCGTTGTTCCGAAACCTGAAGACGGCGTAAACCAGAATGATTTCGACGAAGAGCGTCAGCGGCAGCGCCACGTAGGCGAGTTGAAAGTTGAGTGAGTCGATGAGGCGTTTGTTGACCGACTGTGCGGCCGCTGGTTCGATGGCGGCGATTCCGGCGACGACGAACAGGCACACCAGCGTCCCCCACCGAGATGCCCCCCTGCGACGAACTCGCATCGTTCCCGAGTCAACAGACGCGTGCATATAGCTATCGTGCGTTCGATGAACTGTACGGTATGTGTCAGAAATGACGAATGCGCCCTGCGCCTTTATCGTGTTCGCCATTGACACGAGTGAGTATGCACGAGGGGAGGGGGACGAGCGAACGCTACGGGGAGTGGCTCTCACGATGAATCGGGCGCTGGTCGAGTTCACCGCGCTTTTCTTCGTCGTCGCCGGTTGTTGGCTGCTCGCGCGACGGTCACACCGACAGGCCGCGGAACCGGACGGCGGCTATCCGGCGCGGCGCGAGTTCGATTTCGACCTCGGTTCGGTGTGGCGGGCCATCACCCACTGGACGACGACGACGAACCACCGCGAAATCGGGACGCTGTACATCATCTTCGGCACGTTCGCGGCACTTTGGGGCGGCATCGAAGCCATGATGATGCGGACGGAACTGTTGACGCCCAACGCGAGCATCTGGTCCACCGAGACGTACAACGCGCTGTTCACCTCACACGGTCTCACGATGCTGTTTTTCTTCGTCACGCCGGTGTTCTTCGGCATCGCCAACTACTTTCTCCCGCTGCTCATCGGCGCGGACGACATGGCGTTCCCGCGCCTGAACGCCATCGGGTTCTGGCTCCTGCCGCCCGCGCTGCTTCTCGTTCGCGGCGGCCTTCCCGCACAGGTCGTCGGCCAGTTCCTCCGCCTGTTCGGCGTCCACGGGAACCTCTTCGATTTCTTCTGGACGCTCCGCGACCCGGAACTCGGGTGGACGCTGTACACGCCGCTTTCCACCCAGAGTACGAACCCGCAGGTCGATTTCCTGCTCCTCGGCCTGCACCTGTCCGGCATCGCCACCACCCTCGGAGCCATCAACTTCATCGTCACCATCTTCTACGAACGCGCCGACGACATCGGGTTCGACTCCCTCGACATCTTCGTCTGGAACATCCTCGTGACGAGCGGGATAATCATCTTCGCCTTCCCGCTGCTCGGCAGCGCCGCCATCATGCTCCTGTTCGACCGGGTGTTGGGAACCACGTTCTACGCGCCACAGGGCGGCGGGCCGCTCCTCTGGCAACACCTGTTCTGGTTCTTCGGCCACCCCGAAGTGTACATCATCTTCCTCCCGGCGGCGGGCCTGATGAGCTTCATCCTCCCGAAGTTCGCGGGCCGAAAACTGTTCGGGTTCAAGTTCATCGTCTACTCCACGATGGGAATCGGCGTCCTCTCGTTCGGCGTCTGGGCCCATCACATGTTCACGACGGGCATCGACCCGCGCCTTCGCGCGAGTTTCATGGCCGTCTCCATCGCCATCGCGGTGCCGAGCGCCATCAAGACGTTCAACTGGATAACGACGATTTGGTCGGGGCGGGTTCGGCTCACGGCACCGATGGTGCTCTGTATCAGCAGCATCGGCACCTTCGTCGTCGGCGGCGTGACGGGCGTCTTCCTCGCCGCCATCCCCGTCGATATCGTCTTCCACGGCACCTACTACGTCGTCGGCCACTTCCACATGATTCTCATGGGAATCATCCCGTTCATGATGGTCGCCGCGAGCTACTTCTGGTATCCCATCCTGACAGGGCGGATGTACGACCGACAACTCGCGCTGTTTCAGTCCCTGTTGCTCGTCGTCGGGTCCGTCGTCACATTTGGGACGCTCATCGTCATGGGCCTTTTGAGCCTCCCGCGACGCTACGCCGTCTATCCTCCCGAGTTCGCGCCGTTTCAGCGGATTGCCACAATCGGGGCGTATCTCATCGGCATCTCGGTGCTGTTGTGGCTCTACAACATGCTCTGGTCCTACTGGAACGGCAGGCCGGTCCAAACCGCCGACGTGTGGGGCCTGAAACGCACCCACCAGTTCACCCGCGAGTGGCAGTGGTTCGAACGCCGATTGGAGACAAAATACGGCATCGAACCGACGGAACCCGAGACGACGCGGCCCTCCTCGACGAACGTTCCCGGCGAAGGGAGTCCGAACATTCTGGTCGGCGTCGAACCGCTGGTCAACACGCTCCCGCGTATCGCCGGCGCAGCGGCCATCGGCGGGTTCGTCGGGACCATGCTCATGTCGGGCGTGTTGTTCACCGCGACGATTCTCGGCGTCTTCGACCTCTCCTCGTTTTCCGACCTCGCGGGATTCGTCGGCGAGCAGAGCGTCGTGGTCGGCTACCTCCTCTTCCTCGTCGGCGGGATGACGACGTGGGCGCTCCTGTTCGCCGTCTTTGCCGAGTACCTTCCGGGCGGTCCGCGCATCATCACCGGGTTGGCGTTCGCCACCATCATCTCCGCCGGGTTCGGACTGGCCTTCTACACCGGCCAGACCGGGCTTCACCTCCTCGCCTACGGCGTGTTCGTCCTCATCGCCCACTGGTTCTACGGCTTCGGACTGTCCGCCACGTTCGAGTACCTCGCCGAACGCTGGGGGGTAGCCTGATGAGCGACGGCGAGCGCCACGTGGAACCCATCGACGACGAGAGTCCGCTCTCCGAGACGTTGTTGACCTACGGCGCGCCGTTCTTCGGAACGCTTCTCGTCGCCGTCGGCATCGCCGGGGGGACGCTTGGAGGCTACGCAGTCGTCCAATCCCAGTTGAACCTCTGTGGGAGTCCGTCCATCGTCGTCTACTCGCCCGGCGCGACGGAACAATTGACGGCGGCGACGCAAACCGACCCGCTCCGACGGTTCGGAATCGAGGAGCTTTCGCCCGCTGAACGTCGGGCGTTCGAGGACGCGCTCGAAAATCCGCGGGACATCGGCGAGGTTCGCGGCCAATTCGTCCATCGGCAAGCGTTCGAGCGGGGCGTTCTGGTCACGTCCGGCGGGACGACCCGGTACGTGACCATCTCCTCCGCGAACCCGTGTCTCGCCGTGGACCCGCTCCTGTTCCCGCTCGGCGTGGTGTCCATCCTCCTCGGCGCGCTCGGGATTCTCACGCCGCCGCTGTACCGAAAGCTCCTCGAACGAGAGGAGCGAGCACGCGGGACCGACCAGTGATTTTCGGTCAGTTTCGGTCGGTGGTACGTGTATATCGTGGTCCCCGACGTTCGTTCACTGGGGGAGAACCATGACACAGGAATCGACCGGCCACGTTTCCCGAGTGACGCATTTCGCGCTGATAGTCGGAAATCAGGAAGAAGCCCTCGACTTCTACACCGAGACGCTCGGCTTCGAGAAGAAGGAGGACAGCGAGATGGGCGAGGACAGATGGCTCACCGTCGCGCCCGCGGGACGCGAGGGGGTCCACATCATCCTCCGGTCGCCGGAGTGGTTCGACGGACGGGACGCCGACCGATACGAACGCGTGGTCGGCCACAATCCGATGATCGGCTTGGAGGTGGACGACTGTCACGCGACCTACGAGGAGCTACGCGCTCGCGGCGTCGAGTTCGCATCGGAACCGCAGGAACGAGAGTACGGCGTCGAAGTCATCGCGCTCGACCCGGAGGGGAACGAACTCCTCTTCGTCGAACCGGCGCGGGAGTGACTCACCCGGTCACGCTCGACCCGACGTACAGCACGACGACGAGGAATATCCAGACGGCGTCCACGAAGTGCCAGTACATCGAGACGGTGCTGACCGACGTGTCTCGCTCCGAATCGTACTGGCCGCGTAACGCCCGCCCGAGGAGGACGAACAACAGAATTACCCCGAGCGTGACGTGGAGGCCGTGCAGTCCGGTCAGGCCGAAGAACGCGCTGCCGAACAACCCCGAGGTCAGGGTGAAGCCCTCGCGGACGATGAAGTCGTAGTACTCGTAGGCCTGTCCGGCGACGAACCCGACTCCGAGGACGACGGTGACGCCGAGGAGCGCGAGGAAGCGGTTTCGCTTCCCCTTTCGAAGCGCGATGTGCGAGAAGTGGAGCGTGAAACTGCTCAGGACGAGAATCGTCGTGTTGACGAGGAGGAGCGAGGTCAGCACGTCGGGAAGTTCCGTCGGCGGCCACGTTCCGGCGCGAACGAAGAAGTAGTAGGTGAACACCGCGCCGAACGTTCCGAGGTCGGTCAACAGGAACGACACCATCGTCGCCTCGTAGGAGTACTTCTTCTCCTTGCTCGTTCCCCGTTGCCAGTAGTTCCGTAGGTACGCTTGGTCGAGCCACCCCGCTAGTCCGACGACGAGGATGACGAATCCGACGATTGCGAGGGCAACACCGGCGATTTGCGGGAACACGTCCGAAACGGAACCGAGTATGGCGAGCGCGATGCCGAGGTACAGGGCACCCGCACCTGCCGCGCCGACGATGGGCCATCGACTCCGCTCGTGATGCGCGGATTCGTCGTCGTTCGCGGACGCATCGGACGCCACTGTGTCGGCCATAGCCGATAGAGACACGCCGCCGACCGGCAAAAAATCGACGGCGATTTTACAGCAGGTGTGCGCCGTCGAAGGAGACGTTCGTTCGGTTCGGAAGGGCGTCCTCGACGCCGACGGCGAAGACGGTTTCTCCGAGCATCGCCATGCTCGCCGCGCCGCCCGCCGCCTCCACGTCGGCCACGGTGTCCCGAACTCGTTCCGTCGGCAGTTCGATTGCCAGTGCGAACGACCACGCGTCCCGCGTGAGGCGTTCCAAGGACGGTTCGTGGGGAAGCGCGTTGAGCGTCTTTCCCCCGACGCGTCCGATTCGCGCCATCAGGTCGGCGTCGCCTAACGTCTCGCTGGTCGCCATTCCGCCGAACGAAACGTACTCGATGGCGTCGGTCGGTTCCCAGCGTCGGCGGCCCGACCCCTTGTTCATCAACGCGCCGCCCGCCGTCTGGATGAACACGTCGCCCAGTCCGGTTCCGGCGTTCACCTCGGCGACGTGCGACGCCTGCACGAGGTCCTCCCGCGACAGTCCGAGGTCGAACTCCTCGTTCGCCGCCAGCGCGGTGGCGAGCGTGGCCGCCCCGCTCGCGCCGAACCCACACCCGATGGGAACTTCGGGTTCGAGGTCCACGCGTGCAGTGAGTCCCAACCCGTCGAGAACGCCGCTAACGGGTTCGAACTGCGTCTTCGCGCCGTCGAGTCGTATCTCGGTTTCGTCCGCGGGTCGTACCGCCGCGACGACGCCGTCCTCGATGGCCATGCTCGCGCCTCTCGATTCGTCGGCGGACTCGGCCGGTGCGAACACCGCCGTCACGCTTCCGGGAGCGAACGCTCTCATATCCCTATCGAGGTGAAAACGGCCCTTCAATCTCCCGCCTACGGACGGTCGTGTTCGAACGTTCTTCCTCAGCGACCGAATTAGACTGCGTATAAAACGGGGGACGACGCTCACATCGCGCCGTCGTCGAATTCGAGCGTCACGTCGAGGAGGTCGGAGAGAACGTCGGGGAACGACACGACTTCCACCCGTTCTTCCTCCTCGTGAAGACGGACGATTCCGGCGTCGATGAGCCGTGGAATGTCCGTGTGGTGGAGTTCCGTGTAGATGTAGACGTGTTCCTGTCCCGAAAGGGGTTCGCCCCGTTCCGCGTCCATCCACCCCGCAACGTTGTCCGCGAGGCGGGTGACGGTGGTCTCTTCGTGTCGTCGGAGATGGTACAACGCGTACCGTCGGCGAGGTTCCGAGAGTATCTGCAACAGTACTCGTAACGAGTTATCGTCGCCGTCCATTTCTTCGCCTACCGACGCATGCGTTTTCAGCGGGCCGTAATAAAATACGTGGAACGGCTTCGTCGGGCAAAGTTATAATCCCCGCTTGGGATGGTAGGGTATGGTCGACTTCCTGCCCTCCACCGTCGATTCCGTCGCGGACGAGGACCGCGACCCGCGAGTCGTCGGCGTCGACAGCGACGAGGCGGACGCGCTGGTCGCGGCGCTCTCCTCACAGACAGGACGCGACATCCTCGCCGAACTGTACGAAGAGCCGGCGACGCCCGCGACCATCGCGGACCGCGTCGAGACGTCGCTCCAGAACGTCCAGTACCACCTCGGAAAGTTGGAAGAAGGGAACCTCGTGGAAGTCGCGGACACGGCCTACTCCAGCAAAGGTCGAGAGATGAAGATGTACGCGCCGACGGCGGAACCGCTCGTCCTCTTCGCCGGAAACGAATCGGACACTGTCGGACTGAAATCCGCCCTCTCGAACCTGTTCGGCGGCCTCGGAATCCTCGGACTGGCGAGCCTCGTCGTGCAGCGACTCGCCACGAACAAGCCGGTCATCGGCCCCATATTCCCGGATTTCGGTGGGGCCTCCAACAACGGG
Source organism: Haladaptatus sp. HS23 (assembly GCF_056892285.1). NCBI lineage: Archaea > Methanobacteriati > Methanobacteriota > Halobacteria > Halobacteriales > Haladaptataceae > Haladaptatus > Haladaptatus sp. HS23. The sequence continues at coordinate 70,757 of NZ_JBXGLH010000002.1, forward strand.
GACAAGGCGGCGACGACGGCCGCGCCGGATGCCGGTGCTGGCTCCGGCAACGCCGGGAACGCGGCGACAACGACCCACGCGGCGGGTGGGGACGGGGGAACGACCCACGAAGCGGCCCGGACGACCGCGGAAGCCGCGACGACGACGGCACACGACGTGTCGACGACGGCGATGCACACGACCACGACGACGACGCGAGCCATCGCCGAAAGCGCGTCGGGTGCCGGAATCCCGCCCGGTGTGCTCTTTTTCGCGGGCGGCGCGCTGATTCTAGTCCTCGCCGTCCTCGTCTGGTATCGGCGACAGTGAACGCGCGGGCAACGCTACGGACCTGGCGTCGTATCTAAGGGAATCGGCGTCGTCTCCAGGAACGGCCGATGCTCGACCGAGAAATGAGCCGCCGGGTCGGAACGGTCGCCATCGTGTTCGGAGCGGCGACGGTGGTCGTCTCGCTCCCGCTCGTCATCGTCGGCGTCGCCGGCGTTCTCGGGCGCACAGCGTCCGTTGCGGCGGCAGTGGACGTGCTGGTTCACATCGTACCGGTCGAGGCGGCACTTGGAAACCCGCGGGAGCGACTCTCGGTGGGACTTCTCGGTCTCGGAGTCGGATGCTCGTTACTCGGCGTCGGACTGTGGGTGCAGGGTCGTGCCGAACAGCATCAAAAAGCCGATGGATAGGAAGCAAGGAGATGGTGTGGCGCGGAGTGCTGGCTGTTGTGGTTGTGGTGGATGATGTTCGATATGTTACGACGACGGTAGACGCGCCACGGTTGGTGGCTGGTATCGACGGTAGAAAAGCGTCGCTATGTGTGCTATATACGACACAGTAGGTAGATGGCGGTCGAGACCGGCCGCCCGTCGACACCCGAAATCATTTGTCCCTCCTTCGTTTTCGAGGGGATATGGACGCATACGAGCGACTCGAAGCCCTGCTCCGCCAACTCCGCCGAAACGTCGGGGTCGAAGCGGTGTACGGAACCCCGATACAGGTCGGCAATCGAACCATCATCCCCATAGCGAAGATCGGCTACGGATTCGGAGGTGTCGGCAGAACGGACGGCAGTCGAGTCGGTGGCGGCGCGGGGGCAGGTCCGGTCGGCGCGCTCGAAGTTTCGCCCGACGGAACGCGATTCGTACGGTTCTCCGACTCGCGGCGAACGCTCGCGACCCTCGGCGTCGGAATCGCCCTCGGCCTCCTCGCCGGCTATCGAAACTGAACGCCTTCCCCTTCCTTCTCCCGTATCTCTCGCGCTCAGCGGGACGTTCCCGTTGGCCGGAAGACTGCGAAGTCGAACCGGTCTGTCTTCCTGAGACCGACGAACAGCAGGACGGCGATTCCCACCGGAATCCAGTTTCCGAAGTAGGCGTTCATCGCGCCCCAGAGGATGACGAAGCTCACCATGTCGTCCAGCATGAACTCACAGTCGTCGAGTCTGTCACGGAGCGCCCGCCAGTCGAAGCCGAGTTCGACCAATCCGACAGCAATCGCGCCGCTGACGACCCAGCCGAGATAGTTCATGAGCGGGACGCCGTAGTACGCGCCGCCGTCGTACGTCCAGAAACCGAGCGAGACGGCCGCCGGGTCCAACACGAGGTCGATTACCACGACGACGGAGAGTGAGGCCGCGAAGCGGGCGAACCGCGAGTCCGCTCGCGGACCGAGAAGGAGGAGACAGAGCAGGTAGCCGTTCAGCACGAGCGGGAAGAAGAACACCGGCAGGCCCGCCGGAACCGTCCCGAACAGCATCGGCCCGAGTTCGAGTACGTAGTGGAAATCGCCGTAGGGGTAGCCCGTCGTCACGCCGACGAACTCGACGAGGTAGGTGTACGCCGTGAGCAGGAGGAGTGCGATACCCGCCCGCCGGTCCACGAGCGGTGCGAACCCGGCGACGAGCGGCGAGCGCATGACGAGGGTCCCGAAGATGATGAGGAAGGGGTTTCGCGCCAGCCACGCGGGGACCCACGCCTCGTAGCCCACGACGAACAGCAGGGCACCGATGAGCGGGAAGACGACGGCGATGGTAAAGCGATTCTCGCGGACGAGCGCGGAAAACCGCGCCTCCGCCTCGCGTCTATCCACGGAGGACACCCCACAGGCCGCCCACGGTCAGCACGGCCCCGACGGCGGTGTTGATGGCCGGATACCACCAGTAGGCGCGCGCGATGTTCACGTCGCGGGCGACCCACACGACGACGAGGAGGGGATAGGCCAGCAGAAGCGCTCCGGCGCGAACGTCGAGGAGCGCGAACAGACCCGCGGCGAGAAGCCAGCAAATCGCACAGTAGGCGAGGGTTCGGGATTCGCCCAACACCGTCGCAGTCGTCCGAATTCCGGCACGACGGTCGGGGTCGATGTCGGGAATCGCGGAGAAGGTGTGCATTCCCATCGCCCAGAGCCATCCGCCGGTCACGGCGAGGAGCGGCGGTTGGCTCCCGGACAGCGCGGCGTAGGCCGCCGCACCGGGAAGGACGTACAGTCCGTTCGAGAGCGAATCGAGGAACGGCGTCGTCTTGAACCGGAGCGGCGGGGCGGAGTACTCCGCGCCGAGGAGGAGAAAGCCGACGAGCCACGGCCACGCCGCCGACGGCGTGACGAACAGGAATCCGACGCCGAGAGCGGCACAGACCGTGACCGCAATCGGAACCACCCTGTCGCCTCGATACCGCGATTCCCGCTCCGCTTTCTTCGGGTTCTCCTCGTCGATGTCGGCGTCGAACACGTCGTTGATGCCGTAGAGGAAGACGTTGGCCGGGAGGAGGAAGTAGACGAAGAGGGCGATGGAGAGGGGAGAGAGCAAATCCCCGACGGTGGACGCGCCGTAGGCGAGGCCTACTAATACCGGCCCGGCGAGATAGAGCCAGAAGCGCGGCCGCGACAGCGTGAGGAGGGAACGAATCACGGTGGGAGTTAGTAATCCTCGACTATGGCGTCTGCGGTGTGCTGGCCGCCGATGAGACACATCGGGACGCCGATGCCGGGCGTCGTGTACGACCCGGTAAAGTACAGGCCGTCGACCCTCGGCGAGCGATGGCCGGGACGCATCGGCCCGGTTTGCAGGAGCGTGTGGGCGAGTCCGAGCGCGGTTCCCTTCGTGCTGTTGTAGCGGTCGGCGAACTCCGAGACGGAGAAGGACTTCTCGAAGACGATGCGGTCGTGAAGCGAGACGCCCGTGTTCGTCTCGATGTCGTCCAACAGCTTTTCGCGGAACTTCTCGCGTATCGCCGGGCCGTCGGGGAGTCCGGGTGCGATGGGAACGAGCGCGAACAGGTTGCTATGGCCGTCGGGCGCGACCGTTTCGTCGGTTTTACTCGGCACGCAGAGGTAGTAGGCGGGGTCGTCCGGCCACGACGGGTCGTCGAATATCTCCTCGAAGTGGGCGTTCCAGTCCTCGGGCAGGACGAGCGTGTGGTGAGCGAGCGGTTCCACGTCGCCCTCGACGCCGAGATACAGGAGGAACGCCGACGGCGCGTACGTCCGTGACTCCCAGTAGTCGGCGTCGTACTGGCGGGACTCCGGCGGGAGGAGTTCCTGTTCCGTGTGAGCGTAATCCGCGTCGCTCACCACGAGGTCGGCGGCGAGTCGTTCGTCGCCGCTGTGGACGAAGAAGTCGCCCTCGTTGCCCGTGATGTCCGTCACCTCGTAGTCGGTCCGAAACTCGACGCCCAACTCCTCGGCGAGTTCGACGATGCCGTCCACGACGCCGCCGAGGCCGTCTTCGGGGTAGTAGACGCCGAGGTTGAAATCGACGTGGCTCATCAGGTTGTAAATCGCGGGCGTGTTGTTCGGCGACCCGCCGAGGAAGACCAGCGTGTACTGCATTATCTGCTGGAGTCGCGGGTTCTCGAAGTACTTCTCGACGTGGTCCTGCATCGACCCGAGGAGGTTCAGTCCGCGGGCGTTTTTCGCCACGTCCATCGAGACGTAATCCCGGAACCGTGAGCGGTCGGTGTAGACGAAGTGTTCCATCCCGACGCCGTAGTTCCGTTCGGATTGGTCGAGATACCGTTGCAACGCCTCGCCAGCGCCCGGTTCGATGGACTCGAACACCGCCTTGTTCTTCTCTAGCTCGGGGAGAATATCGACGGCGTCGGTTCCCTCATCGTCGGTTTTGAAGAAAATGCGATAGTACGGGTCGAGTCGTTCGAGTCGGTAGTAGTCGCCCGGCGTGCGGTCGAAGTGCCCGAAAAACCGCTCGAACACGTCGGGCATGAGGTACCACGAGGGTCCCATGTCGAACCGAAACCCGTCCGCTTCCAACCTGCTCGCGCGCCCGCCTAACTGTTCGTTCTTTTCGAGGACCGTCACGTCCGCCCCCGAATCGGCGAGATAACACGCAGTCGAAAGCCCACCGAAGCCACTCCCGACGACGACCACGGTGCTGTCCGCGAGATTCATACCGGATGTCCGGGTTCGAGTCAGATAAAAACGACTCCCGTACGTGTTGGGTTTCACGCGAATATAGTCGGATTTTCGGCCGTTTAGCCGGCGTATAACAAAGGTGGCGTGTGTCCTACGGTAGGATGCGCCCCTTCCTGACTCGGGCGCGTTCAGTGTGTCAGTGTGAACGTGAATCTCGGCGGCGCCGGAGGCTCTGGCGGGAGGTTGGCTTCCTCCCAAAGTGTCACCAATCCTCCCACGAAAGTTCTCATCCCGAGAGAACGTAGACCCACACGGCACTCTCTCCCTTGCTTTCTATGAAAACCTTCGATAGGCTTATGTGTCGACGGCCCGCCATGAGTATCAACAGGGTCAATCCCACGTGGAGTTAGACGCATTCTTTCTGTTGCTGGGTGTCGCCGCGCTCTCGTTTCTCGCCGTCGTTTCGCTGTACGTCGTCTGGTCACGAATCGTCGGTTTGGACCCGACGGTCGCACAGTCGTTCGCCTCGCTCAGCGGCGTCAAGCGGTTTTTCACGGCGCTCCTCTCGGGTGCCCTCCTCGGAACCGCGGCGGTCGTCGCGCCGTCCGTTCCGGTCGGCATCGCGGCCATCGTCATGCTTGCCGCGAGCGTCTTCGCCGCCCTGATGCTGTTCGAACTGGTGCAGCGACGCCACGCGAATCGGACCTGACTCCCGACGCGAGCGTCCCGTTCGGCCACAGCGGGTCACATCGCGTCGGAAACCGCGGAGAGCAAATCGTCCGGGGAGACGACCGTTCCCCGTTCACGGAGCGCCCGGTATCGCACCGCCGCGTCGCTCCCGGCGTAGTTTCGCTCCTCGAAGGGACGTTCCTCCACGACGACGACGGACTCGGCGTCGGCAACGGCTTCCAGATTCGCCACGTTGCCCGCCCCGATTTCCACGTCTGCGAGGACGGTCACGTCGGCCGAACGAATCCGTCGTTCGACGGCGGCCCGCGCGTCCGTTCCGATGGGTGCGAAAGGCTCTTCCGTCACCGCATCGAGGCCGAGTAATCGTGCGGTTTCGAGGTCCGAATCGCCCTCGTTCAGCACGCCGACGGACACGTCGTATCCCGCCGCGAAAAGCAGATAGAGGAGACGCGAGACAGTTCCGCCGCCCCCGACGACGTGAACTCGGCCGTTGCCGACGCCCGTGCCGTCGTCACCGTTGCTTCCGGCCGGTCGCTCGGGCAGTGCCGTCACGTACGTCGAACCGGTGACGGGGTGTCGGGAGACGACTGCGCGGGCGTCGAACGCTTCGCGGAGGGTTTCCTCTTCGAGGACGGTTGTAGGTGGCCCATTAGCGAGTACCGACCCGCTCGAGAGGAGCAGGAGTTCGTCGCAGTAGTGGGCGGCGAGGTTCAAATCGTGAATCGCGACGACGACGGTTTTTCCGTCCGCGACGAGTTCGCGGACGAGTTCGAACGTCCGGACTTGGTGGTTGATGTCGAGACTGGCCGTCGGTTCGTCCAACAGGAGGACCGGGGTGTCCTGTGCGAGCGCTCGCGCCAGCAACACGCGCTGGCGCTCGCCGCCGCTGACCTCGGTGATGGACCGGTCGGCGAACGAGGACACCTCGGTTCGGTCCATCGCGCGTTTCACGATGTCCGTCTCCGTTTCCCCGTCCGTTCCCGTTTCCCTGTCCGTTCCGTCGTTTCGGGTCCCCTCTACCCTGATTTCGCTTCCGAAGCGCGTTCGGTACGGGTTTCGACCCATTGCCACCACGTCGCGTACGTCGAAGTCGAACGAGAGCGAGGTGTCCTGTGGCACCGTCGCCACGCGGCGACTTGCGGCCTTCGAGGAGAGGGAACCGATGGCCTCGCCGTCCACGAGGACGCGTCCCGAGTCGGGGGACAGAACGCCGTTCATGGCGCGGAGGAGCGTCGTTTTTCCAGCACCGTTCGGTCCGACGAGGCCGACGAACCGTCCGTCGTCGACGTCGGACGACACGCCGTCGAGGATTTCGGTGCCGCCGAGCGTTATCGAGAGGTCCTCGATTCGAATCACAGCGAGCGCACCTCGCGTTTTCGGAGCAGATAGAGGAAGAAGGGCGCGCCGAGGAAGGCGGTGACGATGCCGACGGGGAGTTCCGCCGCGCCGACGGCCGACCGGGCGACGGTGTCGGTCGCGACGAGAAAGACGGCCCCGGCGAGCGCGCTGGTGGGGAGCAGGATTCGGTGGTCCGGGCCGACCAACAGGCGCATGACGTGCGGGACGACGAGGCCGACGAAGCCGATTACGCCCGACACCGCGACGGCGGCGGCGGTGACGACGCTGGCGACGGTCAACAGCAGGCGCTTCGTCCGCTCGACTTCGACGCCGAGGTTGTGGGCGTCCTCCTCGCCGAGTAGGAGGACGTTGAGGTCGCTGGCGAACGCGAGGAGGACGACGAAGCCGAGGACGGCGACGGGGAGTGCTATCCAGACTTTCGTCCACGAGGCGTTGTGGAGGTGGCCCATCAGCCACAACACGGCTTCGCGGAGGCTTCGACCGCTTCGCAGGAGGAGGAAGGAGACGACGGCACCGAGGAGGGTTTGTACGGCGATACCGGCGAGGAGCAGGGTGGCGACTGGCGTTCGCCCGTTCTGCGTCGCCAGCAGGTACACTGCGAAGGCGGCGACGATTGCGCCGCCGAACGAGAACAGGGGGAGCGCGAAGGGTATCGAAATCGAGAGCGCGATGGTCGCAACCGCACCGACGGCCGCTCCGGAGGAGACGCCGATAATCGACGGGTCGGCCATGGGATTGCGGAAGAACCCCTGCATCACGACGCCCGCGGTAGCGAGGGCGAACCCGACGACACCGGCGAGGGCGATTCGTGGCAGTCGAAGCCGAACGACGATAATTTCGGCGGTGTGTGGGGCCGCAAAGGAGAAGAGGTGACTGTATCGGAAGTCGAACGTGGGGACGCCGATGGTCAACCCACCGGGCACGACGAGCGCCCGCGTTCCGAATCGAAGACCGGTCGGTACCGCGACTGCATTGAGAATGGCCTTCCCGACGACGACGGGCGAGAGCGACGTCGGACCGATGGCCGCGCTCACTAACACGACGGCGACGAGCGTCGCCGCCAATCCCGCACACCACGTCGTCACGCGCGTCCCGTATCGCATCTGTTTGAAAGTGAAGTTGCTTTAGGTAAATATTTATTGAATACGCTCGACGCCCGATGTATGCGACACCTACTGCTGTCCGCACTGGTGCTCCTCGCCGCGACCGTCGGCTCCCTCGGAGTCGGCGTCGGCGCGGGCGTCGCCGGTGCGCAGGAAACCTGCTCGTTCCCGGTCACGAAGACCGACGCGATGGGCACGAAAGTCACGATAGAGGAGGAACCGAACCGAATCGTCACGCTCTCGCCGAGCGCGGCCCAGACGATGTGGAAGATCGGCGGGAAGGACAAGGTCGTCGGCGTCTCGAAATACTCCGCGTACCTCGACGGGGCGAGCGCGAAAGCGAACGTCTCGGGTGCAGGGATGACGGCGGTCGTTCCCGAGAAGGTCGTCTCGCTGAACCCTGACCTCGTTCTCGCGCCGAACGTCATCTCCGACGAGACGGTGAAAAAGCTCCGGAGTGCCGGGCTGACGGTGTACAAGTTCCGCGAGTCGAAGTCCATCGACGACATCTACGCGAAGACCGAACGCATCGGCCGACTCACCGGCGAGTGCGGCGGTGCGAAGGAAACCGTCTCGTGGATGAAAAACCGCATCGACACCGTCCATCAGGCCGTCGAGGGCGAGGACAGCCCCAAAGTCATGTACGTGATGAGTGGCGGATTCACCGCCGGGAAGGGCACGTTCATGGACACCATCATCACGCAGGCAGGCGGGACTAACGTCGCCGCGGAAGCCGGAATCGAGGGATATCAGCAGATAAGTAGCGAAGTCGTCGTCGAACAGCAACCCGAGTGGTTCATCGTTTCGGCTGGTGCGAAGGTTCCCGAGGATTACAGCGACACCCCGGCCGCGAAGGGGAACGACACAATCGCGCTGAACCCGAACTACGTGAGCCAACCCGCCCCGCAAATCGTCACGCCGATTACGAAATTGGCGAAGACGCTCCACCCGGAAGCGTACGCACAGGCCAACGTCACCACGACGACGGCGGACACGTCGGAGACGTCCACGGACGCGGACTCGAAGACGACCACGACCACGAACGCCGCCACGACGACGCAGTCCTCCGGTCAACCCGGTTTCGGCGTTCCCGTGGCAATCGTCGCCGTCGCGCTGGTCGGACTGCTGACGCGGCGCGACTGAGGATTAGGGTTCGTCTAAATTTTCGACGTCGGTTTTGCACGCCCCAACGATGCCCTCGAAAGCCCGTTTCTCGAACCACTACTCGTTGGCTACCTTGCACTCGGTTTATCGAACCACATGGCGCGCGCTGGCACAACCCCGAGGACACGCCGTCCGAAGGGTTGTGCTGACAGCGTGTGAGGGATGACCGAGCGAATGCGAAGGAATCGGTTGGGGAGGATGTGGCGTGCGAGGTTTCTTCGAAACCTCGAAAGCGAGCGGTGAAATTGCCGAGCAACGCTCGGCAGTCAGCCAGACGGAGTCTGGCGAAACCGCGAGCACGCGGTGTGGTGCCGGGAGGACTTCTGAAAGACTTCGTCTTTCAACCCCCCGCTCGTTCCTCGCGGGGACGAAAGGGGCCGACCGCTTGCGCTTTCGTGGTTGCTTCAGCGGCCTCTCTCGATGAGGCGCGCGGTTTTGGGCCGAATCGAGATGTCTCTGAACAGCCACAAGAATGTCGGGGGCTTTCTGGGAATTCATCGTAGAAAAACCATCAACACCAAAACCGTCTCGTCGCGTCGATTTCCGAGTCGGCGTGACACGAAAAGGCGTTTAACGCGGGACTGTGGAGAGGTAGGTATGGTCGAGATAGTCATCTGGCCCGCCTACATCGACGCGGCGTTGACCCGCAGCGAAGGGCGGCGGGTGCCCCAGCGGTCCGCCGTCGAGGACCCGACGGTGGACGAGATTGCCCGAGCGGTGCAACAAGTCGGTTACGACACGGTCATCGAACGCGACAAGGCCTACTCCCGCGAGGGGTGGGAAGCGCGTGGTCGCGTCTTGGTGCAGAACGCCGACGACTCCTCCAAGAACGACCTCATTCAGGCCGTCGCCGCGTACGTCACGGCCATGCGCAACTGATGCAGCGACTTGGACAGGTCGTTCGGACGTCACAGGGACTCGCCATCGTACAGTCGCCGAGCGAGGAGTATCCGAACATCGGAACGACGGTGGTGGACGAGGGACTGTCGACGGTCGGCCGGGTCGTCGACGTGTTCGGCCCCGTTTCGCGGCCGTACGTGGCGGTGTCGCCGGACGAGGAGACGCAACTCGCGACCCTCGTCGGGTCGAAACTCTACGCCCGCTAGCGGTTTCGTGTACGGTTCGTGACCTACCAGTCGTCCGACGAACCCAAAACCGCAAAGAGGGGGCACTTCCTTCTCCGCGTATGGATACTCGAACGCGGGAGTTCGTCGCCTCCGGATTCACCGTCGCCATCTTTTTGACGGTGCAACTCGGCGCGTTGGCGCTGGTAGAGCCGTTCAAATCGGCCGGCTACCAGACGGTGGAGGACCCGTCGAACCCGACGAACAGCCTCGTCTACATCGGCGTTATCCTCGTCTTCACGGCGGGGATGTTGCTGGTCATCAAACTCGGCGTGGAGTGGATTCTCCGAGCCATCATCATCGTCACGAGCGGGATGCTCTCGCTCTACGTGTTCAGCGTGGTGATTCCGGACGTCGTGACCGTAACGCTCGGCGGAACGGCGTTCAACGTCCTCGCTTGGGGCGTCGCCGCGCTCGTTTCGGTCGCCCTTCTGTTCTATCCGGAGTGGTACGTCATCGACTCGGCGGGCGTCGTGATGGGGGCCGGGTCGGCAGGCCTGTTCGGCATCAGTTTCGGTTTGCTCCCTGCGATTCTCCTGCTCGCGGTACTCGCGGTGTACGACGCCATCAGCGTCTACGGGACGGAACACATGTTGACGCTCGCCTCGGGCGTGATGGACCTGAAGATACCCGTCATCCTCGTGATTCCCCTGTCGCTTTCCTACTCCTTTATCGAAGACACGGTACAGGCCACGAGCGAAGGAGCGGTGAACGAGGACGAACTGGACGAATCGGCCGACGAACAGGCGGTGAGCGGCGGCGAGAACGCCGAGGGCGGAGCGGTCGCCGAAGACCACAGTCGGGACGCCTTCTTCATCGGACTCGGCGACGCCGTCATGCCGACGGTGATGGTCGCCAGCGCGGCCTTCTTCTCCCCCGCCAAATCGCTCGTTTCGGGTGTCGCGCTCAACCTGCCCGCCCTGACCGCGATGGTCGGGACGCTCCTCGGACTGGTCGTCCTCCTCTGGATGGTGATGAAAGGCCGGGCACACGCCGGACTGCCCCTCCTGAACGGCGGCGCTATCGGCGGCTACCTCCTCGGCGCGCTGGCGAGCGGAATTCCGCTGTTGAAAGCGCTCGGGCTATAATAGGACCGTTTTCGGACTTCTCACGTTTTCCGACCGACGAAACGGACAGGCTCACACCGTTCCTAGGTCGTCTATGACACGCACGCTCGACACCACGGTTCGGGTCGGCGTCCTGAGTTTTCACAACAGCAAGGAGACGAAGGCGATTTTGAACGCGGTGGAGGACCTCGGACACAGCCCCGTCTGGCTTCGAAAGCGAAACACCCGGATTCAGGTAATCGACGACGAGCCGCGACTCGACCCGGACGTGGACGTCGTCGTCAATCGACTGCTGTTGACGACCGCGGAGCACCCGCTCGAACACCTCGAAATCGCCAACGCGGTCGCCGGACTTCGCCCGATGGTCAATCGACCGGACGCCGTGCTGACCGCGATTCACAAATACGCGACCGCGGTCAGACTGTCGAACTACGGCGTCAAAACGCCGGATTCGTACCTCGGCCTGTCCGCGGCCACGTTCGCTGAGGGGAGTCGCTACGTCGACGGACCGATGCTACAGAAGGCCGGTATCGGCACACACGGCGAAACCGCGTGGAAGATGGAGAGGAGCAAGCACCCGACGCCCGTAGTCGGCAACAGACACACGTTCCTCCAGCGCTTTCTCGACCAGGATGGGAGACAGTCCGACGTTCGGGTGTACGTCATCGGCGACGAAATCGTCGGCGCGATGCGTCGGTCGGCCCCGAACGGCGACTGGCGAACGAACGTCGCGCGAGGCGGGACGCCCGAGGACGTGACGAACGACATTCCGGAGAAAGTTCGGTCCATCGCTCGGGACGCGACGCGCATCCTCGACCTCGACGTCGCCGGCGTTGACGTGATGGAGTGGAACGGGGACTGGTACGTCCTCGAGGTCAACCCGACAGCGGGGTTTACCGGACTCTTCCGCGCGACCGGTAAAAGCGCGGCCCCGTTCATCGCCCGCTACGCAATCGAGTGGGCCGGCGGTGACGTTTCGTCCGAGCGGGTCGACGAGGTTTCGCGGACGCTGGACGACTCGATTCCCGGTTGCAAGCCCGACGATTCGAACGCGTCCGACGGACGGCGGACGGTCGGCTACACGGAGTGGGTGACGGTCAACGGAACCCGCGATGCGGAGTCTACCATCGCCAAGGCGGACACCGGCGCGACCCGAACGAGCATCGGCATCGACCTCGCGTCGCGGGTCGGCGCGGGTCCCATCAAGAGCAGCGCCGCCGTGAAGTTCGGAAGCGCGAAGACGCGCCGAACGCGGCCGTTGGTCGACGTCGACATCGGAATCGGCGGGCACTGGCACCGGGTCACGGCCAGCGTCGAGGACCGAAGTCACATGCGACACCACCTCATTCTCGGGCGTGACGTGCTCGCCGACTATCGCGTCGATATCCGTCGCCGCGCGAAGGAGGAGTGAGTTCGTTTCCGGCCAAAGGAGGTTTCCGTTCACTCGCCTCACGAACGAACGATGCCAGACACAGGGACGGCGACCATCGTTTACGACGACCCGAACGGTGAGGTAATCGAACGAGAAGTCGAGAACGACGACATCGTCTACTTCGACGACCATTGGCTCCTCAAGGTCGGCGAAAACGACGAGGGCGACGACGTCGTTCGACGGGTTCCGCGCGAGCGGGTCCACTACGTCGAACGCTCCATCGACGAACTCGAAAAGAAGGTCGAAAGCGCGGTCGAGAAGGCGAAAGAGCAGTTCGGGTGGTCGGTCTAACCCCCTGCCACCACAGCTATCCACGCGGCCCTCGTGGGTTTGTAGTATGCTTCCGAGCGTAAAAAACGGGTTCGTAGGTGGACTTTTCAGCACCGTCGTCATGACGGCGTTTCGGGAATCGATTTCCCTGTCGTATCCACCGACGGGGAAGTTCCTCGCGAACTATCTCGGCGGCGAACCGAAGGACCACACGACCGGCGCGATAGCGCTCCACCTGCTGTACGGTGGTCTCGCCGGATGTCTCTTCTCGATACCGTTCGGCGAAGGGTCGAACTCGGCACTCGACACCGAGACGGAGGGACTCATAGCTGGCCTCGGCTACGGACTCCTTCTCTCGGTGTTCGGCGAGCGAGTCATGCTCGGCCGGTTGGTGGGCATCTCGCTCGAAGAGGACGAGTCCACGATATTTCACGCCGGGCACGCGATGTACGGCCTCGCGCTCGGTGCGTGGGTCGGCTCACGGTCGTGAACTGAACCGTTCCACTACTCACCGGTCAGTGCTTCGCTCGCGGGTGAGAGCGAAATCGTCGAACCGAGTCCCTTCTCGCGGGCTTTTTCGTAGAGCATGTAGGCGGACGCGACGGTTTCGATGCCGGTTCCGCCGCTGTCGAAGACGGTGATATCGTCTTCGGATTCTCGGCCCGGTTTCTCCCCCGCGACCACCTCCCCGAGTTCGGCGTGAATGTGGTCTTCGTCCACCGCGCCGTCTTCCACCGCGGCGAGGAACGACCCGGCGTCCTGCGTCGCTCGCTCGCGGAGGTCGGGGACGTACGTGGCGCGTTCGATAGTCTTCGCGTCGAGTTCGCGCTTTTCCGGGTGATATTGGCCCATCGCGGTGACGTGCGTTCCGTCTTCGAGGATGTCCCCGTCGAACACCGGTTCGCTGGCCGTGGTCGCGGTGATGACGATGTCGGAATCCTCGACGGCCGCGGCGCTGCTGGCGACGGCGGCGACGGACGCCGAGAGCGCCTCGTTCATCTCGGCCGCGAACGATTCGCGGTTTTCCTTCGTCGGCGAGAAGACGGAGACTGTTTCGACGTCGCGGACGGTCACGGCGGCCTTGAGTTGTCCGCGTGCCTGTGCGCCGCTGCCGATGATGGCGAGGGACGTCGCGTCCTCGCGGGCGAGGGCGTCGAGTCCGACTGCCCCCGCCGCGCCCGTCTTGAAGGGGTTCATGCTCGCCCCGTCGATGAGCGCGAGTGGCCGGCCGCTCTCGGAGTCGAACAGCGGTGTCATGAACCACGCGTCGCCCGCACCGAACCCGGCGGAGTACATGTAACCGCCCATCGCACCGGTTTCCGGGAGAATCGCGGAGTAGCCGGTCAACATCCCTGCCGGGTCGTCGTTCACTAACGTCGTCCGGGGCTTCGCGGGTGCGCCTACTCCTCGCTGGCGATAGCCGTCACGGACGGCATCGACGAATTCGTCCATTTCGGCCAATCCAGCGACGTCGTCGCTCGTCAGAACCAGCGTCTCGGTCATGGCTCCCACAACGAATGCCAGCGACAAAACCGTTGAGGGAAACGGAACGGAATGGAGAGTAAGTGAAGGTCGGAAGTAATAAACGGACCGGACGGTAGCGAGGGAAGTATCGAAAGAAGGGAAAGAAGAGGAAAGGGAGAGAGGGATAAAACTGAGAGGAAGCCGAATTAGTCAGCGGAGTTGACTGGCGTGGACGACTGTGGGTTCGGTGCGGGCGCTTTATCGACGGGGCCGTTAACGAACAGTGCGTGTCCGATGAGGAGGACCGAAACGGTCGCTCCGAGCGGAACTGCGGTGGTCAGTGCGAGTCCGGCCACGCTGAACGCTCCGGTTACGCCGACGAGTGCGAGTGGGATCAGTCCAAGAATGAGGTCGTAGTATCCAGTCATAATGTATTCTATAATATGCGGGGTAGGTATATAACTGTTTCCCATAGGAAAAGCAGCTGTTTCCTGTATGACTTGGGAATGCTCTCAGGAATCTACGGATAAAGCATCCATAACTTATAAGGATTCATTCGGAATACAGAGGCTGAAACGCACGAATACGCCACAGTAATCGGCCAACGAAATGCTCAGTAGTAATCATCCACTCCGGCAAAATCGTGTTAACCGTAACCACGATGTCGATTGGTTGAATATTTCGGAGCAAACCGTCTTGAATAATTAGGCGCTCGCGTCCGACGGCGGGCGGAGGAACAGCGCGCCGACGGCTGCCACGATAGCGAGAACGCCGCCGACGAGGAAGGCGAGCGTCCAACTCGTCGCCGTGATGAGAAAGCCCGCCACCGCCCCACCGAACAGCCCTCCCCACATCTTGCCGGAGTAGAGAAGCGCGTAGTTCGCCGAGGAGTGTTCCCGGCCGTAGTAGTCGCCCACGACGCTCGGGAACAGCGTGTACTGCGGACTCCAGAAGAAGGTGGCGACGATTACGGCGAAGATGAACCCGACGTTCGACCGCGCGCGTGCGAACCAGACGACCGCGAACAGGCCGATTCCACAGAGGAAAAAGGACGCCGCCATCGCCTTCTCGCGGTCGAGGCGGTCGGAGGCGTCCCCGACGAGCAGGCGACCGACGCCACCCGCGACCGGCAACACCGTCGCGGAGACCGTCGCAATTATCGCGGCCAAACCGAGGTTTTCGGCGAACGAGACGACCTTCGCGGTCAACATCAGTCCCGCCCCGCTGGCGCAGACGAACATGACGTACATCACCCAGAACTGCCACGTCCCGGCCATCTCGCGCCACGTGTACTGCTTTCCGGCGGTCACGTCCGACTTCGAATCCTCGTCGCCGCCGTCAGTGGTTGCTTCGAGCCATCCCTTCGGCGGGTCCCGAAGCACCACCGCGCCGACGAGAATCCCGATGCCGATGAGCAGGCCCATGTTCCGGAGGACGCCGGAGTAACTCGACGCAGTCGCGTTCGCTCGGACGTACGGAACGACCAACGCGCTCCCGCCCGCGAAGGCCATCGTTCCGAGTCCGGTCGTCAGACCGCGGCGGTCCGGAAACCACTTGAGTGCCGTGTTGACCGCGACGGTGTAGACGATGCCGACGCCTATCGCGCCCAACGAATAGAGGACGTACAACTGCCAGACGCTCGTCGCACGCGACAGGCCGAGATACCCCCCACCGGCGAGGATACCGGCGAGCAACGTCAACGCGCGCGGCCCGTGTCTATCGCGCCACCACCCGACCGGGAACTGTGACCCCGCCTGAAAGATGACGAAGAGGGTGAACACCGCGCCGAGCGCCCCCGGGTCGATGGCGAGGTGGTCTGCCATCGGCGAGCGGATGGACGACCAGACGTACTGGTAGGGACTGACGAGTCCCATCATCACGACGGCGGCGGCGACCTGCCACCATCTGGAGAACCCGAGCACGTCCTTTGCACGTGCAGAATAATCGATATCGGTAGTACTCATGGCGAAACGGACCGACCGGAGGTCAATCAGGGTTGTGTTTGAGGAAACCCGCGTAGGTTTATAATAGAATACGAACAATTATCGAATATGGAGGCGAGAAAATCGTATTTCGTGGCAGTCGCGCTCGTCCTCGTTTCGTTCTGCCTCAGCGCGTACTACTACCCTCGGATGCCCGGACAGATGGCGACCCACTGGAACGCGAACGGCGTCGCCGACGGGACGATGCCGAAACTGTGGGGCCTGCTGTTTCTCCCGACGTTGACCGCGGGCCTCCTCGTCCTGTTCGCCGCGATTCCGCGAATCGACCCGCTCCGAGAGAACGTCGCGGCGTTCCGTGAGTACTACGACCTGTTCGTCGTCCTGTTCACGGCCTTCATGCTGTACGTCCACCTGTTGGTCATCCTGTGGAACCTCGGCTACCGGTTCGACTTCACGATGGTCCTCTCGCCAGCCATCGGCGTGCTGTTTTACTTCGTCGGCGCGCTGATGAGTCGCGTCGAACGCAACTGGTTCATCGGCGTCAAAACTCCGTGGACGCTCTCGAACGACGACGTGTGGAAGAGAACCCACAGGCGTGCTGGACCGCTGTTCAAACTGGCGGGCGTCATCGCCGTCCTCGCCGTCTTCGTCCCGCGCTACGCCATCTACCTGATGGTCGGGCCGGTTCTCCTCATTTCCGTCTACCTCACGCTGTACTCCTACGTCGAGTATCGGCGCGTCACCGCCTGAACGCGACTCCTCAGTCCCCGCCGTGAGCGATGACCTCGTCGGGCCGGATTTTGAGGAGGACACGCGCCGTTTGAATTTCGGGTTGATACTCCTCGCCGGTGTATCGTTGCGAGAGTTCGTCGATGTGTTCGCGGGCACCGTCCTCGGTTATCTCGTCCACCTCGCCGAGAACGGAGAGCGCCCGGTAGCGGTTGTCGGGGTCCGTCATCCCCATTCCGACCTTCGGATTCTCCTGCACGTTTCGCTCCTTCCGCCGACCGCGCTCGGTGTTGACCAACACCCTGTCCTCGTCGGCGTCGTAATCGACCCACACTGGAGTCACGTGCGGAAGGCCCTCCGCCGTGAGCGTGGCGAAGTACGCGAACACCGGTTTCTCGAACAACTCCCGAAACTCCGCTGGGATGGATGACATCACGGAATCCACAGTCGGGAGTCACTTCACGCTACGGGCCACGGGGGGAGGGTTCGCTCGCAGAACAGCGGAGTCCGGGTTACAGCGCGTTCGACGCGACGCCCGCCACGAGTCGCCAGACGGTCATAAAGACGAGTCCGAAGCCGAGCATGACGAGGACGAAGGTGAGCGGCGAATCGCCGTGGAAGAACGACGTCGCGCGAAGGCCCGCCCCGATGAGGGCGGCGATGACCCACGTTCCGTCCGCGAACAGCACCGAACTGCGAACGGACCGGCGCGCACGCGAACTGTACAGTCCGACGACGAGCGACGCGATTATCCACCCGATGAGGAACGGAGCGACGGTCCCAACGAAGTGGACCGGACTCGCGAGGATGTTCTCGTTGTGTCGCATCGCTCCGATTCCGAGGAGGACCACCAACACGACCACGTCGCCGATGACCAGTCCTGCCGTGGTTGACGAGCGGTCGAACCGCCGGGTGCCGAAGGCACTGCTCATGCCCCCGAGTTGGACCGCCGGGGTTATGGCGTTCCCGATGTGCGCTTCACGCCGGCCACGGTGTAATCGAATCCGCGGTTCCGGACTCGAGGGACGAGGCCTGCCGCGTCCAACTTTCGTACCAGCGTCTCGGGCATGAAGAACGTCGAATCCATTCCCAGCAAGTGTTCACCGCGGACGACGAACCACCCGCGAACCGTCGCTGGATTGTATTCGCGGACGACGACCACGCCGCCCGGACGGAGGATTCGCTCGACTTCCGCGAACGTCGCGTCCGGGTCGCTGATGTGATGCAGGGCGTCGGAGACGACGGCGGCATCGACGGACTCGCTCGCCAGCGGCAGTCGCGTTGCGTCGCCGCGTACGCAGGTCAGACCGCGCGCATGGGCCTGTGCGAGCATGCCCGCCGACGCATCGACCACGAACCCCTCGTCCACGTCGAACGCTCGAACGGCGCGCCCCGTGCCACCCGCGATATCGGCGACTCGCTCTATCGGACGTTCCGCCTGTTCGAGACCCTCGCGGAGAACGTCGGAGTCGGAGTCCGGCGAGAAGTAGTCGTAAAACCGTGCTATTCGGTCGAAGTGTTCGATGTCGCCGTCGGTGGAGGACATACCGGACGGACGCGCGCTACCGCATAAAATCCGGCGGAGGACCGACACCTGTTCACCCGCGACCGGCCCGATGGATGGATGTGTGTCGCGTCGAAACGACGGGACATGGAGTACGCGGTACTGGGCTGGCCGGCCGACGGGCCGAAACTGCGCCTCGATTACGAACGGTTCAGCTACGCTGGTAAGTTCGTGATGTCGAACACGGGAAAGGCCGTCGCCCGCGCGTCCCGGGAGGAGGAACGCCTGTCGGTCGGCTTCGGCGACGAATCGGTCGTCGCCGCCATCGCGTTCAACGAGGACCGCACCGACGACGGGACGGTGTGGCTTCGCTACGTGACGGTCCATGCCGACCGACGCGGCGAAGGAATCGGGTCCGAACTCGCCCGATTCACGACGGAGCGCGTTCACGACCGGGGGTTTTCTCGGGTGAAGATAGCGGTAAACAATCCCTACGCGTATCAGGCGCTCTATCGTGCGGGGTTCGGCTTTACCGGCGAGGAAACCGGATTGGCAGAACTCGTCTTGGAACATCCGAAACCGGACGAAGAGCGCTATCAAGACGGGTTGGACCGCTACCGGGAACGTGACCTCTCGCCGGGAGAAGAGGCGTTTTTAGCGTCGAAGGAAAACGACCGTCCACCACGGGCCTGAATTCGGTAGACTGTGCCTGATTCGACCGTTCTCAGTTCTCACGCCCCTTGGCGCGTTCATTCAGTCGTTAACGACCAATTAACGAAGATAGTGTATCCCTTCTCGTATCGCAGTGAGAGACGATAGAAGACGAGTGCTCGGCGTCATCGGGGCGGGTCTGTCGGTCGGAATCGCCGGCTGTTCGGCGTTCTCCAAGGACGACGGTTCCCCGAAGTCGACGAGTGAACGAAACGGTGGTGAACAGGGGACGACTACGGACACCTTTGCCCCGACGACTTCGACCGAAGACGAGGGTGAAAACGGGACGGAGACCGAGAAGAGTCCCCCCGAGAAGGTAGAACCGTCGCCCGAGGCGTATCGGTCCGTTCCGCTTCCGAGCAAGCCGAGCGAACACGCGTACGCGACGATGGGGACCGACGACGCCCCGGTGACGGCGAAGTTTTACGGCGCGTGGAAATGCCCGTACACGCACGATTTCGTCCTGCACATCCTGCCGACCCTCATCGAGGAGTACGTCGAACCCGGCGACGTCGCCATCGAGTTCCGCGCCGTCGCATACGAGGACGGCGAGGGATTCCACGGCCCGGACGAACCGCGCGCCGCGCGCGCCGGACTGGCCATCTGGAACGAGGACCCGAAGGCGTACTGGGCGTTCTTCGGCACCATGTTCGAAAACCAGAACAGTTCGCCGGGATGGGCGACGATGGAGACGCTCGCCCGTATCGCAAAGAAGTCGGATGTGAGCAATCTCTCCGAAATCGCCTCGAAGGTCGAGGCGGGAGACTACCAGTCCCAAATCGAGAAGACGATGGAGCAGGTCCACGACATCCCGATTTCACGCGTCCCGCGCATCGTCGTCGGCGACACGGTGACGGCACCGACCGTCGAACCGAAGAAGACGAAATCACAACTCGACGACGCGCTCGGAAAGGGGTCGGATTCGGACTCCGGAACGACCACGACGACCACTGAGACGACGGACGGCGAGTCCGAAACCACGACGGGCAAGTCCGGAACGACTTCCACAACGAGCGACGACGGCGGTTCCGATACGACGACCAGTACAACGACAGACGGAACCACCTCGACGACTACGAGCGACGGTGGAAGTACGACGACGAGCAACGAGACAACCACGACAAGCGACGGAACGACGAACGACACAACGACCACGACGACGGGTTCTGACAGCTAGTCGAAACGGATTCCGTCCCACCGATTTCATCACGTTCGTCCCGTTTTATCCGCGCTCCACGGCGTCGAAGACGGGAGCTTAAACCCTCTCCTCCCGTAGCATCGGCAAATGGGAAACTCCGCACTTCGACAGCTGGCATCCCTCGAAGAGATCAGCTTCGACGACATCGAGGGGTCGCTCGTTGCCATCGACGCGCACAACTGGCTCTATCGGTACCTCACGACGACGGTCAAATGGACCCGCGACGAGGTGTACACCACCGAGGACGGCACCGAAGTCGCCAACTTGGTCGGCGTCGTCCAAGGCCTTCCGAAGTTCTTCGAACACGATTTGACGCCGGTGTTCGTTTTCGACGGACACGTCACCGACCTCAAGAGCGACGAAATCGAGGACCGGCGCGAACAGCGAGAGAAGTTAGAGGAGCGATTGGAGGAGGCGCGCGAGGAGGGCGACGCCGTCGAAGTCGCACGTCTCGACGCACACACCCAGCGACTCACGCCGGTCATTCAGGAGACGACGCGGGAACTCCTCGACCTGCTCGACGTCCCGGTCATCGAGGCACCGGCGGAGGGTGAGGCGCAGGCGGCACACATGGCTCGGACGGGGGCCGTCGATTACGCCGGAACGGAGGATTACGACGCGCTCCTACTGGGCGCACCGCTCACGCTCCGGCAACTGACCAGCAAGGGCGACCCCGAACTGATGGACTTCGAGGCGACGCTCGAAGGACACGACGTCACGTGGGAGCAGTTGGTCGACATCGCCATCCTCTGTGGCACCGACTTCAACGAGGGCGTCTCGGGCGTCGGCCCGAAGACAGCGCTCAAAGGCGTCAAGGAACATGGGGACCTCTTCGGCGTCCTCGAAGAGCGGGACGCGTACATCGAGAACGTGGACGTCATCCGCGGCATGTTCCTCGACCCCGACGTGACCGACGAGTACGAGTTCGACCCGGAGATGGACCCGGACATCGACGCGGCGCGCGAGTACGTCACCGAGGAGTGGAAGGTCCACGAGGAGGAGGTAGAACGCGGATTCGAACGAATCGAGGAGAGCATCACCCAGACCGGCCTCGACCAGTGGACGTAGGGCCAGTACGTTCAGGGAGTTCGAGAGGGTACGGTCGATGATGGCCGACAGGACGCTCGAACCGAACGAGATAGCGGAAGGAATGGTAGTCACGTTCGACTGGTCTCCGGAAAAATTGGGAAGCGGTGGGACCGTCGAAGGGGAGATAACGCGCGTGTGGCGACCGGAAGACGACGTTCAGGAGTTCACGGTCGAGGAAGACGACGAAACGGTGTGGAACGTCTACACGGAATACCGCCGGCCGCCGGTCGAACGCATCGACCTATCGGGCGACGGCGACACGGAACCGGACGCCGAGACGGTCGGACGACTGGACGAAATCGTCCGCGCCTGAGTCGAACTCCGGTCGCCCTCGAACCCCTCGTCTTTTGGTCGCGCACGGGAAACGGGTTCCCATGAACGCGAACGAAGTCGCCGAACTCATCGAATCCGGACTGGACGACGCCGACGTGACTGTGAGCCATCCGCGCGGCGTTCACGACGAGGACCACCTCGCCGCGACCGTCGTCTCGCCCGCGTTCGACGGCAAGACGCTGGTCGAACAACACCAGATGGTGTACGACACGCTCGGCGATCACATGACGACGGACATCCACGCGCTCGAACTGAAGACCTACACGCCGGAAGAGTACGACGAGCGGTAGGTCACTCGTTCACGAATCGGTTCGAACTCACCGATTCGGAATCGTCGCCTCTTGGTCCAGACGCCGGTTACGAAGCGCCGCTCCCGTGTCGGTATCGAACAGATGTATCGCCTCCTCGGGAATCCGGGCGACGACTTCCTGTCCTTCCTCGATGGTCCGCATCCCGCTGAGCGTGGCGACGAAGGTTTCACGCTCCTCCATCGTCTTCGACTCGTCGCCGCCCGCGAACCGAAGGTACACGTTGTTCTCGTTGCCCATCGGTTCGACGACGTCCACGACGGTTTCGAACTCGTGTTCGCCACCGCCGGTGGCGACGAGTTCCACGTCTTCGGGGCGGACGCCGAGCGTCACGCGCTCCGCGTCGCCGAGTTGGTCCGCCGTCTCCGGCGACAGTGAATAGTCGAACCACTCGCCGAGAAGCGAGTCGCCGTCCCGCTGCATCTCGAAGAAGTTCATCGACGGTTCGCCGATGAACCCCGCGACGAATCGGTTTGCCGGTTGGTGGTATGCCTCTATCGGCGTGGCGACCTGCTGGAGTTTTCCGTCGTCGAGGATGGCGATTTTGTCGCCCATCGTCATCGCCTCCGTCTGGTCGTGGGTGACGTACACCGTTGTCACGCCGAGGTCCTCCTGCAACCGCTGGAGTTCGGTGCGCATCTGCGACCGAAGCTTCGCGTCGAGGTTCGACAGCGGTTCGTCCATCAGGAATACCTCCGGGTCGCGGACGATGGCCCGGCCGAGCGCGACGCGCTGTTGTTGCCCGCCGGAGAGTTCGCCGGGTTTGCGCTCGAGGAGGTCAGACATTCCGAGCATCTCGGCCGTCTCCTCGACTATCGAGTTCATCTCCCCCTTGTCCATGCTGGTGGACTCCTCCAAACCGAAGCGCATGTTCTCGCGCACGGTCATGTGGGGGTAGAGTGCGTAGGACTGAAACACCATGGCGATGTCCCGTTCGCCCGGTTTCTTGTCGTTGAGGGATTCCTCTCCGAGCCGAATCTCGCCGCTGGTTATCGACTCCAATCCGGCGATGGTTCGAAGCGTCGTCGATTTCCCGCAGCCGGATGGCCCGACGAGGACCAGAAATTCGCCGTCGTCTATACTCACCGTGAAATCGGAAACCGCGACGATCTCGCCGCCGCCACCCTCACGGAACACCTTGGTTACGCCGTCCATTTCGAGTTGCGTCATTGTGTTGTCACCCTGTTGTGTGAATCGTCGTTTGTCGGTCGAACGTTCGAAACTCCCGGTCGTGGGGCGCTCATGTCGCAACCCCCTCGGCGAACTGGTCGCCGAACATGACGTACACCAGCAACGTCGGGAAGGCGGCGATGAACGCGCCCGCCATTCGGATGCCGAACCCGACGTTCGAGAGGCTTGCACCGAGTTGTGCCAACGGAATCGTCACCGGCGCACCCGGTCCGGGACCCATCACGACCAGCGCGAACAGGAGGTCGTTCCAGACCTGCGTGAACTGGTAGATGAGTGTCACCGCGAACATGGGGCCGGACAGTGGCAGGATGATACGACGGTAGATGCCAAAAGCGCTCGCGCCGTCGAGTTCCGCCGCCTCCAACATTTCCGTCGGGATGTCCTTGTAGTAGGTCCTGAACAGGAGTACCGTGATGGGAATCCCGTACGCGACGTGCGAGATTATCAGTTCGAGCAACTGCCCGTACGTCCCGAACAGCTGGTGAATCGGGAAGTAGACCGCCCAGAACTTCGAAAGCGGAATCAACACCGCCTGATACGGGATGAAAATCCCGGCGATGAACAGCGCGAGAATCAGCGTCTTACGCCGCCACGACAGGTTCGTCAACCCGTATGCCGCGACGCTGCCGATGAACGCCGATATCACCGTCGCGGGAATCGCCAGAATGAAGCTGTTGATGAGCCCCGAGACGAGTTGGGAGAACGCGCCCTGCCAGTGGACGAGCGTGAATCCCGACGGCCCCGGCGGGAAGTACGGAAGCGACCCGAGCGGACTCGATTTGAGCGACGTCACGAGTCCGGTTTCTATCGGGATGAGATAGAGCACCACCAGCGCGAGAATCGACGCGTAGAGGAGGAGACGGGAGTATCCCATGCTCGATAGGTTGCTGACGTCGAACACCGAACTATCGCTTGAATCGGTTGCCATCTTAGAGTTCACCTCGTTTGTACTGGAACGTGAGATATGGTGCGATGACGACGAGGGCGAGCAGGAACAGCATGATACCGATGGACGCCGCGTATGCGGTGTTGTTCGGCGAGCCGAACGCCTGCCGTACCATCATCGTTGCCAGAATGTCCGACCCCTTCGGCGGATAGTACGACCCCGTCAGCGAGTAGAGGAAGTCGAACGCTTTCAGCGCGAACACCATCAGCACGACGGACGCGCTGATGGTCGCACCCTTCAGTTGCGGGACGATGACTCGTCGATAGAGTCGGTACGTCGAAGCGCCATCGACTCGCGCGGCTTCGAAGTGGTCGTTCGGAATCGCGCGCAATCCGGCGAGATAGACGACCATCGCGTAGCCGCTGAACTGCCAGATGAGCGCCAAAATCACCGACCCGAGAACGATGCTCGGGTCGCTGATCCAGTGTGGCGGGTTCTTCACGCCCAATCCGCGTATGATGACGTTGATGGGGCCGTCGGTGTAGTTGTACATCCACAGCCAGAACTGCGCGGTGACGACGAACGACAGACTCATCGGGAGGAGATAGATGGTTCGGAACGTGTTCTCGAACCGTATCTTCTGGTCGATGAGTAACGCGAGCACGAGTCCGACGAGGAGGCAAACGACGGTGAACACGATGAGCAGGACGAACGTGTTCCGCGCCGCCATGATGAACGTCGAGTCGCCGAACGCCCGCGTGTACATCTCGAAGTCGAGGTTCGTGTAGCTCGGCGGGACAAAGCTGTTGTAGTCCGTCAACGAGACGAGGAAGTTCCAGCCGATGGCTCCGTATACGAAAAATCCCATCACCAGAAACGGCGGGAGCCAGAACGGGAGCGATCGGAGGAAATCCGGCCCCATATCGAACCGACTGGACGAACCTCCGGTCGTGGTGGTCCCACCGTCCGTCCGAACGTCGTCGCTCGTTCCGGTGAGTGTTTGGTACGTATCTCTTATCCTTTCTATCATAATAACAACATCAATGGGGAAGGTCGGTTTTCAGTTCGACGAGGACGAAACCGCGTCCTTCCACTTCTGTGCGACTTGTTCGGCCGCCTTGTCACTGTACGACGAGAAGTTCTGTGAGACGGCGGTCTCCAGTTTCGCCTGTGTCTCCGGCTTGACCGCGAGTCCGTGTGCGATGGATGGCGGTTGTGCCTCCGAATTTTTGAAGTCGTTGAACTGGTCCGTTTGGAACTGCGGGAACTCCTTCATCGACACGTCGGTTCGTGGCGGAATCGACCCTTTCTTGGTGTTGAACCGGATCTGTGCGTCCTTCGTTCCGGCGTACCGCAGCCACTTCTTCGCGGCGTCAGGGGCGGGCGTGTTCTTCGGGTACACCCACGAGTCCATGTTCAGGGAGTAGTACTTCTCGGTTCCTGGGAAGGCGATGTAGTCCCAGTCCTTCTTGTACTCGAAGCCGTCGTCGGCGGCGTACATGCCGGCCACCCAATCACCTTGCTGGATGAACGCCGCATTCCCGTTCATCACCTTCTTGTTGCCCTCCTTGAAACCGATGGTGCCCGCGTCGTCCGTGAAGTGCTTGCTGTAAGCGGCGAGGGTCTTGAACGCCTTCGCGATGGGTTCCGTGCCGATGGAGCCGTCCATGAACTTCTGGTAGCCGTCCCAGCCCTGCTGGCCGAGGAAAACCGCTCCCCAGAGTTGAAGGGTCGTCCACGGACTCTTGGTCGATTGGGCCATCCCGGTGGCGTTCGTGTTCTTCTCGACTTTCGCCATCGCGTCGGTCAGGTCCTTCGGACTGGAGATGCTGCTCGGGTCCACGTTCGCCTGCTTGAGGACCTTCTTGTTGTAGAAGACGTTGTTCATCCGGTGGATGTTCGTCGGAACGCAGATGAACGTGCCATCCGGCTTTCCGGCCTGTTTAGGTCCCTCCGCATAGGCCTTCTTCATGTTGTTCTTGCTCCACACGGAGTCGCCGATGTCGCCGAGAATCTTGCCTCCCTCGGACTGGAACTGGAGCAGGTTCTTGCCCGGCCAGTCGGCCCAACTTCCCGGTGGGTTCTGGTTCTTCAGCCGCTTGTTGAGGACCGAGTTGAGCGTCGTGTTCCCGCCGCCGCCGATGCCTCGGAGTTTCGAATCCACGTCCGGGTACTCCTCTTTGAACCCGTCGTACATGTTTTGGATAGCGTCGCCTCCGTCTCCGGGACTCCAACCGTGCATCAGCACCAGTTGGCTACTGCCGCCACCCATGAAGCTCGAGCAGCCCGAAAGGCTGGCCAGACCGGCCGCACCGGTCACTCCGGCCGCTTTCATATAACTACGCCGCGACAGATTATTTGATTCTGAACCTTTCATACTTAACTATCATCCACGCCTACAATTACCATTTGTCACGGGGTACTTAACCATTTTTCTATTACTTCTTTACCGAGTGAATATTCCAGAGTGTGAGTGTCTACATTAATCTCGCTTCGATGAAACGAGGCGAAATCAGCCCCGTTTCGATGGGTTTTACGCCCGCCCACATCCACCCTCCACACGCATGAGCGACGAGGATTATCGAGTCGAGGAGGACAGCCTCGGGGAGATGCAAGTACCGGCCGACGCCTACTGGGGCGCACAGACCCAGCGCGCGGTCGAGAACTTCCCCATCTCGGGGATCACGTTCGGGCGGCGGTTCATCCGCGCGCTCGGAATCGTGAAGAAGGCCGCCGCGCAGGCGAACGAGGAACTCGGGATGATAGAGGAGGACGAGGCAGCGGCCATCGTCGAGGCGGCGGACGAGGTCATCGCGGGCGAACACGACGACCAGTTCCCGGTGGACATCTTCCAAACGGGGTCCGGCACCTCCTCGAACATGAACGCGAACGAGGTCATCGCCAACCGTGCCGCCGAGATTTACGGGGCAGAAATCGGGGACCGCGTCATCCACCCGAACGACCACGTCAACTTCGGGCAGTCGAGCAACGACGTGATTCCGACCGCGATGCACGTCTCGGCGCTCGAAGCAGTCGAGAAGGACGTACTCCCCGCGCTCGACACCCTCCGCGAAGCGCTCGCGGAGAAAGAAGAGGAGTACGACGGCGTGGTGAAGACGGGTCGCACGCACCTACAGGACGCGACCCCCGTCCGCGTCGGGCAGGAGTTCGGCGGCTACCGCTCCCAAGTCGAGAAGGGTCTCGCGCGCGTCGATTACGTCCGAGAACACCTGAGCGAACTCGCGCTGGGCGGCACGGCAGTCGGAACGGGACTGAACACCCATCCCGACTTCCCCGCGCTCGCCGCCGACTACATCAGCGATGAGACGGGCATCGAGTTCCGCGAGGCGGACAATCACTTCGAGGCGCAGGCCGCCCACGACGCGATGGCGGAAGCACACGGCGCGCTCCGCACCATCGCGGGGTCGCTCAACAAGATTGCGAACGACCTTCGCCTGTTAGCGTCGGGGCCGCGTAACGGACTCGGAGAAATCGACCAACCCGAAAACCAGCCCGGCAGTTCCATCATGCCCGGCAAAATCAATCCCGTCGTCGCCGAAGCCGTCAATCAGGTCCACAAGCAGGTCGTCGGCAACGACACCACCGTGGAGTACGGCGCGGCCGAAGGTCAAATCGATCTCAACCTGTACAAACCCGTCCTCGCGCACAACTTCCTCGAATCGGCGGAACTCATCTCGAACGTCAGCGAGACGTTCGCGAACAAGTTCGTGCGGAAACTCGACGTGGACGCGGAACACTGCGAGGAGCAGGTCGAACAGAGCATGGCGCTCGCCACGGCGCTCAACCCGCACATCGGCTACGACAAGGCGTCGAAAGCGGCGAAGGAAGCGCTCAAGGAGGGCAAAACCGTTCGACAGGTCGTCATCGAGAAGGGCTATCTCGACGAGGAAGAAGCGAACGAAATCATCGACCCCGAAGCGATGACGCACCGCGGTATCCTCGGACAAGACGAGTAAGCCTTCGACCGTTTTTATTCCGACGTAAACGACGATTCCGAGGACGGTTACGTGGCGTGGCCGACGGCACCGACGACGTCCGAACGACGCGAGTGCAGTCGCTCGGTGTGGACTCACGCGACGAATCCTCGGTCCGAAAAACGTCGAACCGCGTTAGAACAGACTGGTGAAAAAGGACACGACGCCTTCGATGAGGGAGATGAACCCGCTCCAGAGCTTTCCGAAGAAGCCTTGGCTCCCGCTGGAAGGTGGAGTCGTCGTCGTCGTTTCCTTCATCGAGGTGGTCGTTTGCCCCTTCCCTTCGGTCGTCTGCTGGGTGGTCTGTGTCGTCGTCTCCGGTTGGCACCCTTTCGAGGTGATGGTGACGGCCTTGTTCATGTTCAGTTTCGTCCGCGTCGGGTTGTTCACGTCACCCGACAACACCTCCCATTTCTCGATCTTGCCGTCGTACACGCCACCTTCACCCGACAACACCGCTTGTTCGTTGAACTGCGGGTTGATATTGATCTTGAAATCCTTTCCTAGACCGCGATAGACGGCACCGTCGGCGCGTCCCTCCTGCCACGTCCAACTGACGTTCGCGCTAGCGGTTTCCTTGCCGTTCCAGTTGCGGTGTTTCGAGTAGTCGAACGTGTCCCGGTTCGTGGAGGCGTCGTACGAGTCGTCCTTGATGACGAACTTCCCATTGACGGGGAGGCTGGTCATCCGGAACGTCACCGCGCCACCCGCACCAGCGTCGATCTTGTCGTGAATCATCACGAGACTCAGCCCCTGCGGTCCCTGATAGAGGAAGAGGATGCTGGTGTCCTTTCGCTGGAGGTTTTGGGTCCCGAAGGAGGCGTACTTGTACGACGACGGGTCCGTCTCGGGCGTTCGGTAGTCGTAGAACTCCTCGACAGGGAGTCCCGACATCGAGAGCGGTTCGATGGGGATGCACTTGCCGTCCTGTTCGATAGAGAACTGGGCGTTGCTCCCGGATTGTGCATCTGCCGACGAGACGCCTCCGAGTATGGCGGTCGAGGCGACGGTCGCCTGAACGAATCGGCGACGGTTGATAGTGGGCGAGTTCTCGGTCATGCTGTCCACGAAAGGTACGATTTCCCGGCACCTTTGTTCCACGCCGACTGACTGAAATCAGCGCCAACCGAACGAAACGGTAGGACGACCATACTTCCCCAGTAAGGGTGTTATTCGGACACAGTAGGGTAGTCATTCTCTGACGAGGGGCGAACCCAGTCGGGGCGTGCGTTCGTCCGGCAAGTCGGCCGATACCCCACGCCTACTTTTATACCACGTCCTCCCCGTCGTGTACGTATGGAGACACTCAACCCCCGAGTTCGCGTCGTCTGGTTCGTGAGCGTCCTCGTCGTCGCGGCACTCGTCGGCGGCACACTCGCCGGGGTTCGTCGGTTTCTCGTCGAGTTCGCGCTCGCCTTCGTCGTCGTCGGCATCCTCGTCGCCGTACTCCTCGGTATCGTGTACGTCGCGTTCAGATTCCGAGCGTGGCGGTTCGAAATCCGGGACGACGACCTCTACCTCGAACGCGGCGTCTTCACCCGTGTCACGACTGTCGTCCCCTTCGTTCGGGTGCAGCACGTCGATACTCAACGCGGCCCCATCGAGCGACTCCTCGGCCTCGGAAGCGTCGTCGTCTACACCGCGGGGTCACGCGGGGCGGACGTGACGATTCCCGGACTCACGCCGGAACGGGCGAGCGAACTACAGGGTCGTCTTCGGAACCTCGCGGTCGAAAGCGAGTACGAGGACGCGGTATGAAGTTACACCCGCTCTCGCTCCCGTATCGAATGGTGGTTCGCGGGGGACGCGTCGTTTCCACCGTCCTGTTCGCCGGGTTCGCGGCCGTCGGCGCGATAGAGTGGTTGACGCTCGAAGTCTTCGCGGTCCTTCTCCTCGTCGTTCTGCTCGCCGTGATAGGATGGGAGTTCGCCTACCACCGACGGTTCGAGTACGAACTCACCGATTCGTCGCTCGACATCGAGTCGGGGGTCGTCTCGCGGCGACGGCGGGAGATTCCGCTCCGGCGGATTCAGAACGTGGACATCCACCGGAATCTCGTCCAACGCGTCGCCGGTATCGCCTCCCTCGGACTGGAGACGGCGGGCGGCGGCGAAACCGAAGCGAATCTCGAATACGTCGCCTACGAGGAGGCGCGACGACTCCAACGGGAGATTCAACGCCGAAAGAACGGTGGGTCGGCATCGACGGAAACGGAAGACGAGTCCGAAACGCTCGACGAAGAGGTGTTGTACGAGATCGGTTCGGAGGAACTGCTGTTGCTTTCGGCCGTTTCGGTCGAACCGCGTGCCATCGGGTTGGTGTTCCTCGTCGTCCCGTTCGTCATGGGCACGACGGACCTCGCCAGCGCGACGTTCCTCATCGGGCTTACGCGCGTCGTGTTCTCCGCCCTCGTCCTCTGGGTGAGCAGCGGGATGATAACCTTCGCGCGCCACTACGGATTTCGGCTGACGCGCGTCGGCGACGAACTGCGGTACGAACGCGGTCTGCTCCAGCGCTACGACGGGAGCATCCCCCTCGACAAGATACAGACGCTCACGGTCCGGGAGAACCCCGCCATGCGATTCGCGGGCTACGCCTCGCTCTCCGTCGAGACGGCGGGCTATGCCCCCGGACAGGGTCCTTCGGGCGGGTCTGAGGCGGCGGTTCCCCTCGCGGTTCGAAGCCGCGTCCGCTCGCTCGCCCACTCGCTCGAACCGTTCGACGACCCGACGTTCGAGCGTCCGCCCCGGCGAGCGCGACGCCGCTACGTCATCCGCTACGCTCTCGTGGTCGTCGTTCTCACGGGCGTCGCCTACGGCGTGGACCGGTTCACGGGATTCGTCGATTTCTGGTACGCGCCGCTCGCGCTCTTGCTCCTCGCGCCCGTGGCGGGACAGTATCGGTGGAAACACCGCGGCTATCACGTCGGCGACGACCACGTCACGACGCGAAACGGGTTTTGGCGACGGACGACACGCATCGTCCCTTACTACCGAGTCCAGACGGTCATCCACCGCGAAACGCTCTTCCAACGTCGGTGGTCGTTGGCGACGGTCATCGTCGATACCGCGAGCTCTACTGGCCTTCGAAGTACGGACGGCCACGCCGCGGACGTGGACGGGAAGGACGCGGACGAACTCCGGGAACTGGTGGCCCGTCGGCTCGGCAGGCAGGTCAAACGCAGACGGAGCGAGCGGCGTCGAGGAACCGAACGAGGACGAGCAGAATCGACGGCGGACGGCATGGAATCGCGTTCCGAAAACGACTGAAGACGGTTCGCTATCGGTCGATGTCTCCCCCCGAGTCGGTCAAGTCTTCGACGATGAAGACGATACGTTCCACGTCACCGTCCGCGGCGTTGACGGGTGCTCCGTTGACCGAGAGACGACGCCACTCACCCGTCGGTGTTCGGTACCGCATTCGAACACCTCGAACGGTCGTTTCGTCCTCGAAGACGGCCGTCAGCGGGTGTCCGTTCTCTCCAAGAGGAGTGCCGTTCTCGTCCGTCACCGTCCATTCTCGGGAATCGTAGCTTCGTCCCGTGATTTCTTCCTCCGAAAGTCCCAACATATCGACCATCCGCTCGTTGACCCGTTCGATGTTCCCGCCGGTGTCGAGGATGAGGACGCCGACGGGACTCGTTTCAAACACGCGTTCGAGCAGTTCGTGCTCGCGACGGTGTTCTTCCCGAAGCCGGTTTTCGTCGGTGACGTCGCGGAAGTACACCGACAGGCCTTCGGTCGAGGGGTAGGCGTGTACTTCGAACAGCGTTTCGAGCGGGTCGAAGTAGGCTTCGAACGTCGTCGGCTCCTGTTTCTCCATCGCTTCCCGATACTCCGATTCGAACGTCGAGTTGACCGATTCGGGGAACTCCTCCCAGACGACGTTTCCGAGGAGGTCCGCTTCCGGGCGGTCGAGGAGTTCCTCGCCCCGAGCGTTGACGAACGTGAACCGCCAGTCGGTGTCTAGCGCGAAAAACGCGTCCGTCACTCGGTCGTAAACGGCGCTCATGTGTTGCCGATACGCTTCCGTCTCCCGCTCGGCGCGATAGCGGTCGACGACGTTCTCGATGCGGTTAGCCAGTACGGCGTACCTGTCGGGTCCGCCTTTCTGGAGGTATTCGGTCACGCCCGCGGAGATGGCTTCGCTCGCTATCTCCTCGCTTCCCTTTCCGGTGAAGAGGATGAACGGCAACTCCGGCGAGCGGTCCCGGACCGCTTCGAGGAATTCGAGTCCGTCCATCGAACCCATGTCGAAGTCGCTGACGATACAATCGACCGTGATGTCATCGAGACGCTCGATGGCATCCGTGGGTGCCGTCTCGGTATGGATGACGATATCGGGAATGTGTTCGGACAACAACGGGTCCGACAGGCGCAACCGTGCCGGGTCGTCATCGACGTGGAGGATACGGATCGGTGTGTCCTCTCCGGAATTCCTCGACGCGAGGAAATCGTTCATACAGTCGATACTGTCATTATCATTTTTATATCTATGGACCAGCGAACCGTGTTGGATTACACGTTCGCAAAACCCGTCGGTGAAACCGAACGACGGACCCCTCTGCCGGAGGGGCAAACTCGCCCGAACTGGTCGGTTTTTTACCCCTCCACCTCCCATGTCCGACCAATGAGTGAGTACGACTACGAGGACCTCGGTCTCGTGGCGGGGCTGGAGATACACCAGCAACTCGACACCGAGGAGAAGTTGTTCTGTGGCTGTCCGACCGAACTGCGCGACCCCGAGGAGTCGTCCCGAACGTTCACCCGCTATCTCCATCCGACGCGAAGCGAACTCGGCGAAATCGACGACGCGGCGCTCGAAGAGAGCCAAATCGACCGCGAGTTCGAGTATCTCGCCTACGACACCACCTGTCTCGTGGAGGCCGACGACGAACCGCCGCACCGACTCGACACGGGGGCCAAACAGGTCGTCCTCGAAATCGCACAACTCCTCGACATGACCGTCGTGGACCAAGCCAACGTCATGCGGAAAATCGTCGTGGACGGGTCGAACACGTCGGGTTTCCAGCGTTCCACGCTCGTTGCAACCAGCGGGGAAATCCAAACTAGCGACGGTCCGGTCGGCGTCGAGGACCTGATGCTCGAAGAGGAGAGCGCCCAACGTGTCGAGGAGCGCGAGGACGGCGTCACCTTCAGCCTCGACCGTCTCGGCATCCCGTTGGTCGAAATCGGCACCAGCCCGGACATCAGTTCGCCGGAACAGGCCCGCGAGGCCGCCGAACGCATCGGGATGCTCCTCCGTTCGACCGGCCACGTCAAACGCGGTCTCGGTACCATCCGACAGGACGTGAACGTCTCCATCGCGGACGGCGCACGCGTGGAGATGAAGGGCGTTCAGAGCTTGGACGACATCGACGACCTCGTTCGGTTCGAGGTCGGTCGGCAGGTCGAACTCCTCGACATCCGCGACGAACTCCAGTCGCGCGACGCGGACGTCGGCGAGGTACAGGACGTGACGGACGTGTTCGAGGGAACCGAGAGCGGCGTCATCGAGGGCGCGCTCGACAGCGGTGGGAAAGTCACCGCCGTCCCGCTGTTCGGCTTCGACGGCCTCGTCGGCCGGGAGATTCAACCCGATCGTCGCCTCGGCACGGAACTCTCCGACCACGCCAAGCGCCACGGCGCGGGCGGCATCTTTCACACCGACGAACTGCCCGCATACGGCGTCACCGAGGAGGAAGTCGATACGCTCCGGGACGCGGTCGAGGCGGGCGACGAGGACGCGGTCGCCATCGTCGCCGCTGATCCCGAAGTCGCGGACGGGGCCATCGAGGCCGCCGCGAAACGTGCGGCGGTCGCAATCGAGGAGGTCCCCGAGGAGACCCGCGGTGCGAACGAGGACGGTACCTCCGGCTACCTCCGTCCGCTCCCGGGTGCGGCGCGGATGTATCCCGAAACCGACGTGCCGCCGGTCGATTTGGACCCGACGGAGGTCGAAACGCCCGAACTGCTGACTGAGAAGGTCGAACGCTACCAGTCCGAGTTCTCGCTCGGCGCGGGACTCGCCGAACAGGTCGCCTACGGCCGCCGGATGCCGTTGTTCGAGCGCGCCGTCGAAACCGGTGCCGACCCGACGTTCGTCGCCGGATTGGTCGAGAGCACGGTGACGGAACTCCGCCGCGACGACGTGCCGGTCGGAAATATCGACGACGAACACTTCCTCGGTGTCATCGCGCTCGTCACCGACGGGGAGTTGGCGAAGGAGGGAGTCAACGACGTGATGACCCTGCTCGCCGAGAATCCCGACCTGTCCGCCGAGGAGGCCGTCGAAGAGGCGGGACTGTCCGGTGTGGACGACGAGGAGGTCCGCGAAGCGGTGGTCGAAGTCGTCGAACGGAACGACGAACAGGTCGAGGAGGAGGGCATGGGTGCCTTCTCCGGCCTGATGGGCGAGTGCATGGGAAGCCTTCGCGGGAAGGCCGACGGTGACCTCGTGAGTCAGCTTCTACGCGAGGAAATCCAAAAGCGCGCCTGAAAAAAGAAATCGGGTGGCTACTCCTCTTCTTCTCCGCCGCCCGTCCCGGCCACGTAGCCGGTGACGTTGCCGACGTTCATCGCCACCGCCAGCGCGACGGCGATGACGAAGACGATGAACGTCGAGATGGCGTTCATCTTCGGCGCGGTTCCGTACTTTATCATCGAGTACATCGACACGGTTATCACGTTCATCGTTCCGCCGACGAAGTGCGCCCGGATGAAGTCCTCGAACGACCGAATCCACGCGAACAGGAATCCGGCACCGATGGCGGGTGCGACGATGGGGAGCGTCACGTCCCAGAACGTCGTGAGCGGGTCGGCCCCCAAATCGCGGGCCGCGTCCTCCAGCGACCTGTCGAAGGTGTAGAGGCGGGCCGACACCATCAGCAGGACGAACGGGAAGCCGTAGATGCTGTGGGTGAGGATGAGCGTGACGGGTCCCATGGTCATCCCGAGGACCGTCTGGAAGTAGATGATGAGCGCGATGCCCAACACCACGCCCGGAATGACCATCGGGAGGATGCCGAACGTCCGGTACAGTTCCTTGAACGGGAAGTCGTAGCGGGCGAGCGCGAAACTCGCCAATACGCCGAGAACCGTCGCGATGAGCGCCGAGAACGTCGCCACTTGGACGCTGTTCAACAGCGCGGTCATCAGCGACCCGTCGGCGAACGTCGCCGAGTAGTGGGCGAACGTGAATCCCTGAAACGGGAAGAACGTGCTGGAGTTGACCGCGAACGAGAGGAACATCATGGCGACCAGCGGTATCCAGAGGAACACCAACAACACCCCCACGATGACGTACAGGCCGCGGCGGAGCAGTTGCTGTCTCTGCTCGTGTCCGAACGTCGGCGACTCGCTCGGTTCGTCCGCTCGCTCCGTCGTGGTTCCGGTTTCGGTCGCCATCTCAGACACCTCCCAACTCTTCGATGCTGACGTAACGGAACGCGAGCGCGAAGGCGATAACGATGGAGACGACGATGAACATCGACGCCGCACTTCCGTAGTCGATGGCGTACTGTCCCGTGATTCGTCCCTCGATGAGCTGTCCGACCATCAACACCTTCCCCTGTCCGAGGAACCGCGGCGTGATGAACGCGCCGAGTGCGGGAACGAACACGAACAATCCGCCGCTGATGATTCCCGGCAGGGTCATCGGCAGGATGACGTCACGAAGGGTTCCCGTCCGGGACGCTCCCAAATCGCGCGCCGCCTCGACGAGCGAGAAGTCCAACCCCTCCATGCTCGCGTACAGCGAGAGGAGCATGTAGGGGAAATAGGCGTGTGTAAGCCCGACGATGATGGCCGGAACGCCGTAACTGAACAGGCCCACCGGGCCGTTCACGATACCGATTTTCATCAACGTTCGGTTGATGACGCCGCTGGGGCCGAACATGAGGTACCACGAGTAGGCCCGCACGAGGTACATCGTGAAGAACGGCAACAGCACGAGGAAGATGACCACTTTGAACGTCCGGCCGCCGCGCCGGGCGAGGAAGTACGCGAGCGGGAACGCCATCGCCAAACAGAGGATAGTGGTGACGCCCGCAATCGCGTACGAGAGCAGGAGCGAGTGGAAGAACGGCGTCTCCCAGAACGGACCGGGACCGGCGAACAGCCCCGAGTAGTTGGTCATCGTCGGTTTCCAGACGATTTCGTAGGCGTCGTTGACGCTCATGAAGCTGATGACGACCATGAACGTCAGCGGTGCCATCAGCAGGAGCAACAGCCAGAGGAGGCTGGGAGTGAGCGTGAAGCCGAGCGTGGCCCCACGCGATGCGAACGCACCCACGATGGCTCGCCGAGTCGACCCTGAGGTATCGGAAGACATCGTGAATCAGGCCGTTTTCACTTGGTCCCACGCGTTCTGCCAGGCGTCCTCGTTCTCGACTGCCTTGAACGGGATGAAGTCCTGCAGGCGCGACGGTTTGATGGACCCGTACATGTCGTTTTGCTCCTTCGAGAGGTGTTTCTGGGTCTTCGGGTTACAACTGGGCGAATAGCCCGCCTTGGCGAGGTCCGCGCCGAGTTTCGGCGCGATGAACTCGTTTACCACCTTCCACGCGAGGTCCTTGTTCTCGGACTTCTTCGAGACGACGGCGGACTCGAACCACGCGAGCGAACCCTCCTTCGGCGTCGCCATCTTCGGCCAGTCGGTGCCGTTCGCCCACATCTCGACGATTTCGTTGCGGCCGGACTGCCCGACGAGGAAGTTGCCCTGTTTGAACGACTTGATGTACGTCGGGTCGGCGGCGATGTATCCCTGAAGGTTCGGCTTCTGCTTGATGAGCGTCTCCTTCACCTTCTTGATCTGTTTCTCCGAGAGCGAGACTTTGTCGCCCTCGAAGGCCTTCTCGTACCCGAGATACAACGCCGTCGCGCTCATCGCTTTGAAGTGGTTGTCGTACATGATGACCTTCCCCTTCAGGTTGGTTCCCTTGTACTTGTCGCTGAACAGTATCTCGTAGCTCTGCTCGTGGTTCTCCGGAATCTTGCGCGAATCGTAGGAGTAGCCGTACCAGCCGAACCGGATGGGGACGCCGTACTGCTTGCCGTCCTTCGTGAACTGGTTCTTGCTGAACTGTTTGAACGTGTCGTAGATGTCGCTCTGGTTCGTCACGATGTCGTCGGGCACCGGCTCCACGAGACCCGCGTCCATCATCTTCGGAACGTAGTTGTTGTTCGGAATGGCGATGTCGAACTGCTTGTCCTTGCCGGATTTCCACCCGGTGAACATGTTCGAGGAGGACGTGGACTTGGTGAATTTGACGGTCACGTCCAGTCGCTTCTCTATCTGCTTTTTCAGGTCGGCGTATTCCTCCCACGTGAGGATGTTGATGGTCTTGCTCCCGCCGCCGCTGCCGCCGCCACCGCCGCTGAACAGACATCCCGAAAACCCCGTCATTCCGACCGCACCGGCGGTTCCGGCGGCCTTCAGAAACGTTCTGCGACTGTCTCCCGTGCGATATTTACTCATGTCTCCGCTACCCATGTCTTTGTCATCCATACACATGAGAAAGTCACGAAGCCATATGATATTAAATCTTTGGCGGAATACCGTTACTCCGTCGGCACTAATTAATACTACTCCTGAAAATACCTAAATTTCTCCAGTACATTTATACTAAGTGCTGAGAGTACGTATCTCATGGTAGACGATAGCGATGTTCTCATCGATTTACACGGGGTCAGAAAGGAGTACGACGAGGTGACGGCGGTCGATAGCGTCGACTTTTCCATCCGGCGCGGGGAGTTCTTTTCGCTCGTCGGCCCGTCGGGATGTGGCAAGACGACGACGCTCCGCATGATTAGCGGGTTCGAGACGCCGACGAAGGGAACCGTCTCGCTCAACGGCGAGAACATGGCCGGCGTCCCGCCGAACGCGCGCGACACCAACCTGGTCTTCCAGCACCTCTCGCTGTTTCCCCACATGACCGTCGGGGAGAACGTGGCGTACGGCTTGAAGAAGTCGGGCGTCGATTCGTCGACGCGGGAACGGAAAGTGAGCGAGTACCTCGAATTAGTGGATTTGGGTGGCTACGAGGAGCGCCGTCCGGACGAACTGTCCGGCGGGCAGCAACAGCGCGTCGCCCTCGCCCGCGCGCTGGTCAACGAACCCAGCGTCCTCCTGTTCGACGAACCCCTGTCGAGTCTCGACCGAAAGCTTCGCAAGCAGATGCAGGTCGAACTCAGGAAGATTCACGAGAAGACCCAAGGCTCGTTTTTCTACGTCACTCACGACCAGGAAGTCGCCATGACCCTCTCCGACCGGATGGCCGTGATGAACGACGGCCACATCGAACAGGTCGGCAAACCCGAGGACATCTATCGCAATCCGGCGAGTCCCTTCGTCGCCGACTTCATCGGCGACACCAACCTCTTCAACGGACAGGCGCGAACGGAAAACGGCGCGACGACGGTCGATATCGACCGGACCTTCTCGTTCGTGGCCGACGGAGAGGTCCGCGATGGGTCCGTCACTGTCTCCATTCGCCCCGAGGAGTTCGTCCTCGCGAACGGGAGCGGGTCCGTCGAGGGTGAAATAGTCGAACGCTACTTCCAGGGCGACCAGACGAACTACATCGTCGAACCCGACTCGGACTCCCTGTCGGACGTTCGCGTCGTGATGCAGGGCCGCGAATCGCCGGTGTCTCGCGGTGAACGAGTGTCCTTCGACGTTCGGGACGGCGCGCCGGTCGTCTTCGAAGCCTAACCGCGGTCGTTTCTCCATCCTTTTCGTCATCGAAGGTTTCGACGCGTCGTGACGAGGTTCGTTTCAGTCCCGAACGTGGAACGACGGCGGTTCGGTCCGCGCGGCGGTTGTCTCGATGAAACGTATCAGTGGACTGGCGACGAAGGCAGTCAGACTCGCTAAGAAGACGGGAACGATGCTGGCTCCATCGGTCAACGCGATGGCGATGAGCGCCGAAGAGAGGGGCGTTCCGGTCACCGCGGCGTTGAACGCCGCCATCCCGGTGAGCATGGCGAGAACGGGACCGACGCCGGGAATCACCGTTGCGACGGCCCGCCCGACGAGCGCGCCCATGAACATCTGGGGGACGATGAGTCCCCCCTGCCAGTTGCCGTTTATCGTGATGGCTGCGGCGA
Organism: Haladaptatus sp. HS23; assembly: GCF_056892285.1. NCBI lineage: Archaea > Methanobacteriati > Methanobacteriota > Halobacteria > Halobacteriales > Haladaptataceae > Haladaptatus > Haladaptatus sp. HS23. The sequence continues at coordinate 109,784 of NZ_JBXGLH010000002.1, forward strand.
GCATCTTCCCGAACAGTGCGAGGATGAGAACCCAGAACGGGAACGAACCGGTCAACACGTCGTTGATGTGTTTTCCGCCGTAGAAGTAGGTGAGCGGGAGCGCGTAGCCGAGGAGGCCGATTCCCAGTCCCGCGACGGTCGTTCGGACGTACACCCGTGGAGACCAACGATTGAACAGCGCACCGACGAGAGCGAACAACCGCGTGTACACGGCGGCAAAAAGGACACAAACGAGACCGACCCCCAGTGCGATGACGAGATGTCGGGTGGTGAACTCACCGATGGCGCTCGCGTGCCACGCCGGGAAGAAGGATATTCCGCCGAGACTCACCATCGTGAGATAGCCGGCAAAGCTGGCGACGAGGGTCGGAACGATGGCTTCGTAGTACTCCATCCCTCGTTCGTGCGGCAGTTCTAGCCAGAGCAGACCGCCGCCGATGGGCGCGCCGAGTATCGCACCGAATCCCGCCCCCATCCCCGCCAGCGTGAGGATTTTCTCCGCGTTCCGTTCGCCGGATGCGTGGGCGATTCTCGTCCCGAGGGACCCTCCGACGGCGCTCATCACCCCTTCCGGCCCGGCGCTCTGCCCCGCGAGCAGGCCGATGAATCCGGACGGAATGATGGGGAGGTTCTCGGACAACGGAACCGACCCGTCACGATGAAACCGTCGAATCAGCGTCGAGAGCGTACCGGGGTAGAAGGTCAAGTAGAGAATCGTCCCGATAGCGACGCCTGCCGCTGTGCTGATGACGATTCGGTGATACCCGGCGGTGAAGGTTCCCCAGAGGTGGTGGAAAGCGAACTTCCACGCGACACGAAACCCCGCCGCGAAGAGACCGACTGTCGCCCCGAGAAAGACGGCGACGACCAGCAACCGGTTGAACCGTCGTTGTTCCATGACTGCTGGGCGCTAGGAGCGCCCACGAGGTGATGATTTTCGTTTCGCGCCGTCCCTTTCAGCCGTCACCGGTCACGTCTTCGAACTACCTATCGTGTACGTCTCTCCCGATTCCGCCGTTCTCCCGGAGGTCAGTCGACGATAGTGGCCCGCGTGAGTCGTTATCGGTTGGACGCTCGGCGAACCGCCGCCATCGCTTCCTTCGAGACGACCGACCAGCGCGGTTCGCTGAACTGGCGCGAAAGCGTGTATGCACAGGCGACGAGGACGAGGGCGAACGCCGCGTCGGTCAACCAGTGGACGCCCAGATAGAGCGTGGACACGACGATTGCGCCCGAGAGGACCGCCATGGTGTACGCGTAAGCCGTGTCCGCTTTTCGGGCATAGAGCGCCGCGAGTACCGACAGGCCGGTGTGGAGACTTGGGAAGGCCTTCACCAGCGTGTCCGTCGAGAAGATGCCGTACTGGATGGCGGGGCTGAGTTGGTACATCAGCGGTTGGACGGAGGTGAGATACAGCGACGACACCTTCACCGGGAAGAGGACGAAGAACGGAACCGCCAGCGTGACGAGGATGACGTACGCCAGCGCGTAGCGATGGGCCTCCTCCTCGTCGTGTGCCTTCAGTTTGAAGTACGTGAACAGCACGGCGAACGGGAACCCGACGAGGTAGACCGCGGTAAACGCGAGCGTCAACGGTTGCGAAGCGACCCCTTGGAACGTGGCGACGGTCGCGCCTTCGATGGCGTAGACGAACCCGGTGAAGGTCCGGCCGACGTGGAAGTGGAGGGCGACGCTGTTGACGACTTGGGTGACGACCCACGCGACGCCGAGGTACTTCCAATCAGTCTTGAGGAAATCCTTGAGGAGTGCCGTGAGTCGCTCCTCCGGCAGGAACACCTGCTTTCCGACGAACATCACGAAGACGCTCGGGACGGCGACGAGGAGGGTAAACTGCGTCCCAAGCGGGAGGGAATGAAATTGGAGGGCAGGAAGCATCGCTACACCGTAGTTAAGCAACAGAATATAAAGAAGTTACTTATCGTTTCGCGCAGGTTCGCACGTGTTCGACCGCGACGCGCGTTCGTTCGCCCGTCGAACGATACCTCGCAACGTTGCGATTTCCCGTCCGGTGGGATGTGCACGGCCGAACACCCGTCGAACCATTCGCATGTTCTTGTCGTGTTTCTCGGACGGTTGGCCGACGGTATCGAGCAGGTCGGCGAACGCGCCGTAGAACCCCTCGATTTCCGTTTCGTCCGCACGCTCGCGCGAGACGTCCGGCAGTTGGGACTCCTCGACCGTGAGCGTCCGGAGTTCGTAGAGGGTGACGGTCGCCGCCTGTCCGAGATTCAGCGCCGGGTACGCCGCGCTGGCGGGAATCGAACACACCTCGTCGATACGGGAGAGCTCTTCGTTCGTCAATCCGTTCGCCTCGCGTCCGAAGATGAGGACCGTCTCGGTCTTCACGTCCCGCAAGCTCTCCGCGAGTTCTCGCGGCGTCGTGAACGGAAACCGGACGTGATGGCTCGCGTCCTCGTTCGTCGTCGCCGTCATCCCGACGGTGTGGTAGTTCTCGACCAACTCCTCGAACGTCACCTCGTCGTAGTTCGGCAGCACGTCCTTGCGGGCCTGTCCAGCGAAGCCGTAGGCCTCGCTGTCCCGGTCGAAATCCGGGGGGTCGACGAGTTTCAGGTCGTCCATCCCGAAGTTCTTCATCGCCCGCGCGATGGTCCCGATGTTGCCGGGCGTCTTCGGTTCGACGATGGCGACGGCGGGTTTCATGAAGGGTACTCTCGGGACATATCGACGTCCCGCAAGTCGATGCGGTCCTGTTCGTCCTCGGGGAGTTCCACGTTCAGTTCGCTCGGGTCGGACTCGGGTGGTTTCGGGAGGTCGTCCGGGTCGGTATCGACGTGTTCCATTCCGGCGTAGCCCTCGGGAGCGCGCCCGCCGTCGGCGAACCATTCGAGGAACTCGTCCTGTAGTCGCTCCTCGCCGCGGAATCGGTCGCCGCCTTCCTCGAAATACCAGTAGAGAAAGTCCGTCTCGTGCTCCGAACAGATGCCGACCTCCGCCAGCGGTTCGCCGTACACGACGTCCATCTCGTTGCACATGACGATGTTCTCGTCGCCGTGAATCAACCAGCAGGCGTGACACGGGGACCCGACGAGCGCCGACAGGCGAAAGAGCCGCGTTTGCGTGTCGTCGTCCATCTCGTCCATCGGTCGGTACTCACCGTCGTCGGTGAACACCTCCTCTTCGTCGAATCGCCACCCGCGAAGTCCGATGCTCACTTTTCCCATCACGTTCCCGTAGCGACCGGAAGGACAAAAAGAGCGTGTCTGCGGTCGTGTGTGAGAAGTAGTCTCCCCAACTACACTATCCGTAGTTATTTATATCTTATATGACTATATCGATAATATATCTGATAACTTATATATGTGTTTGGTCATATGGTCGACCATGGAAAAGGTAGCGGGGAACGAAGCGGACGTCAGTTTGGACGAAGACATCGAAGAGGAGCTCCTCGAAACGGCGGACGAAGAGGGAGCGAACGAGGCACGGGAGGGGCTGTTGGAACTGTACGAATCGTCCGAGGAAATCGCCGAAAGTATCGGTGAAATCGCGGCGCTTTCGGACGAACAGTCGAGCGGAATGCGAACCGTTGCGACGGAAGTGTCGGAACTGAGCGCCGCGATTCAGGAGGTCGCCGCGTCGGCGGAACAGGTATCCGCAGCGAGCGCACAGGCGCGACAGCAGGCGAACGACGGCCAATCCTCGGCGGGCGAGGTCGTCGCGGCGATGGAGTCGATACAGGAACTGACCACGAACATCACCGACGATATGTACACGATTCGGAGGGAAATCGAGGAGATTGGCGAAGTGACCGAAATCATCAACAACATCGCCGACCAGACGAACCTGTTGGCGCTGAACGCGTCCATCGAGGCCGCTCGGGCCGGTGAGGCCGGAAGCGGGTTCGCGGTAGTCGCCGACGAAATCAAGGAGTTGGCGACGCAGTCACAGAAGCAAGCGGGGGACATCGAGGGGATGGTGTCCGACATCCAGGCGGACGCCGAAAACGCCGTCGAGCGCTTGGACGAGGGCGAAGAGCGGATTGAGTCCGGTCTCGAACGGGTCGGAACCGCGATGGAGAGCCTAGACGAGATCAGCGAAGCGGTCGAGGAAGCGACGTTCGGCATCGAGGAGGTCGCGGACGCGACCGACGAGCAAGCGGCGACCGCCGAGGAGGTGGCGTCGATGGTCGACCAGACCGCACAGAACGCAAGTACCATTGGGGACGAAACGGGGGAGGTCGCTGCGGCCGTCGAGGAGCAAACGATGGCGATTCGAGACGTAAGCGAGGCGATGGACGAAATGGCCGAGTGACCTGACCACAGAGCCATCAGAATTTTTATCATCATTCGCAGAAATCATGCATCAAACAATGCGTTCTGCAGGGATTTCGTTCCGGGGCGGGGGGTGCTCGCCGACGTTCCACGACGTTCTCTCCGATTTCAAGCGGCGAGGCTGTAACATCCTCGTCACGGGGCGAGTCTCCGAGACGACGACGAACAGAACGACGATGCAGCTTTTGGGTGCGTCCACCGAGGAGCGAAAGCGCATCCTCGTCCTCAGCGATACGATAGCCAGATACGCGAACTCGAAACTACCCGGCGGGACGAACGCCGACGACCCGGACGTGTGGGTCATCGACTGGGGCGACGACGAGCGTGCCGTTTCACGCTCGGCGGCAGCGCCATCGAAACCGGGCGAATTCGCTTCCCCCGAGGGGTCGCTTCGAGCGCTCCGAAGCGATATCGTCACCGCCGTCAGTTTCTTCGACGAATGGGCGGACGGGCTTTCCCCGTCGGAACTGCGTCTGTCGTTCGACTCGCTCATCAAGCCGCTCGAACACTGTGAACGGGAAGCCGTCGAACGATTTCTCAGAAGCGTTCTCGCACTCGTTCGCGGTGTGTCCGGGATGGCACACTACCACCTTCCGGTTCCGGACTCGACCCCCGTCGTACAAGAGTTGACGTCGCTGTTCGACGCGCGCGTCGAACTTCGACAGACGAACGGGTTGGTCCCGGAACAGCGCTGGCACGTCCCGGAGTACGAGCAGACGACGAACTGGGTTCGGCTATGAGAACGCACATATCGCGGCGGCATATTTCGACTACGTACGGTCGTTTTTTGTACTCCACTTCGTAGCGCCTGTATGCAATCTCTTTCGCCAATGGAATCCGATGTACGTCCCGTGATACACTTTCGATTCGACTCCTCCGTCGCGAGCGGGGTATTAAATGCCCCGTAACGACACCATCCCGGACGAGAAACCGTCCGTCCCGACGTTCGAACGACTCCCCGACGGGCGCGGCGTTCGAATCTGGGACCCCATCGAGAAGGTCAGCTTTACGTTTCGGACGCCGTCGCGAGTCGAACCGCGACGGAGTTCGACGGAGGGGTTTCCCTTCCCCATCGATACGGCGGTCGAATTTCGAACGGACCGGCTGGAAATCCCGTGTGGGACCGTGTTCAATGCCTGGGACGACGCGGGGACGGTCCTCGAATCGATTCACCTGGACGAGGGGGAGTGGACATCGCCGCAGTCGGTCGGATTTCTCGAAGTCGCAAGCGCGCCGATACGATTGTATATCGCCATCGGTCGTCCCGTAACGACCCGTACCGACGGGGTATCGGCGAGCGTCCAGTTGGCCGGTGAGACCGCGGTCCGTCTCGGTGTCCGGTCGCATCACGAAGCCCCTCCGGGGTCGATTACGGTTACGGACGGCATCGAAGATGTGATGCGCGCCGTCTCCGTGTTCGGATCCGCGTTGAAGACGTTCTCCCCGGAGCGGTCGTTTCCCACCCTTCGTGGTCATCCGCCGCTGATCGAACGCGGCGAGGAGTTCTCCCTGCCATCCACCCTCGAACGCCCGGACACCGACGTTCGGTTGGTGGTGCCTCCCGAACGAAAATACGTCTACCCCGTGGCACCGCTAGCGTACTATCTCGGTGCCGAGGTGGTTCCGGGACGCACACCACGGCTCGAAACGCCGAACTCCGAACACTCGCTCGACGGGTCTGCCGGGTTCGAGCGGACCGTCTCCGAACACCTCCAGCACGTGTTCTTCTGTGACTGTTTACTTCGCGAGGAGGGATTTTACCCTGCGCCGCTCCACGTCCGTTCCGAAGTCGAACCGCTGGTCGATTTCGACTTCGCCACCCTCTACGACCGGACGTTGTCGGAGCAACTCGAAGCCTATCTCTCGGTCCCGTTCGACCGCCTCGAACCCTACCGTCCCGTATGGTATCTCATGGCGGACATCGACCCCACGAGACGGAACGCCGAAGCGCTTCCGTACGTTTCGAGCGACCTCGCGCTCGTTCGATGTCCCGAGGTCAGCGTACGGACGCCGACGAGCGGGCCGCCGCAGGAAATCGCCGATTTCTGTCGTAGTGGGGCGGTTTCGGCGCGGAACCCTCCGGAAACGTTCGTGAGTCCCGAGGAGTCGGAGACGCTCCATCACGAGTGGCTGGGCGACGGCGTTCCGGTCGGTAGCAACAAGGTGACGCTCGACTCGTATCGCCGCCGTATCGAAGATACCGGGTCGGAGTCCTCGACCATCGACGTCAGAATCGTCTGCAACGACCCCAAAATGGCGGCCGAGGGGCGTGTGACGGAGTTGTACGAGTTCCGCGAAACGACTGACCACGACATCGACATCCGCTACGACCTCTCGGTCGATGAACTCCGGTCCTTGTTCGCGGCGGATATCGATTTCCTCCACTACATCGGACACGTCGACGGCCACGGTATCGAATGTCGTGACGGTGTCTTGGATACGACTACGCTGGACGAGGTTCGCGTGAGGTCGTTTCTCCTCAACGCCTGCCGGTCGTACCACCAGAGTATGGCCCTCATCGAGAAGGGGAGCAGGGGCGGAATCGCGACCTTGTCCGACGTCTCGAACGGTCCCGCGACCGAGATCGGGTCGTGGCTCGCTCGGCTACTCGGACGGGGATACTCGCTTCGAAACGCGCTTTCGGTCGCACGCACGTCCACGCTCGGCGGTGACCAGTACGTCGTTCTCGGGGACGGGGAGACGACCCTCTGCCAGACGTTCGTCATCACCAACATCGCAATCAAAGTGGGCCAACCCGTCGAGGGGACGTATCCGGTCAGCATCAGGATAAACATCAACAAGTCACAGGTCGGGTCGTGCGCACAACCGACGCAGGACGAAAGCGGTTATCATTACTTGGTTCCGGGAACCGATGCGACGCTCCACCTGACGGCGGACGAACTCGACGAACTGTTCGAACTGGAACCCGCCCCGGTCGAATACGAGGGTGAACTGTACTGGAATACTGAAATTACCGCCGCGGACCTGCACTGAAAGGGCCGATTTTTATCCCTTCGCTCTCCCAGTTTCGGATATGCAGAACGTTGTCGCCGCGGGACTTGGCATCGGGCCGGAACACCCACCACGAATCATGGGTGTGTTGAACGTCAGCGAGGAGTCGCCGTACAACCCGAGCGTGTACGATGACCCCACGGACGCCGCGGAATACGTGGACGAAGAACTCGTCGCCGAAGGTGCGGACATCGTGGATATCGGGCTGGAATCGGCGAACAAACGCTTCGACGTCCTCTCCGCCGAGGAGGAACTCGACCGATTAGGCACCGCCCTCGAAACGATAGAGCACGTCGAAGGGGACCCCGTGTTCTCCATCGAAACGCGCTATGCCGACGTGGCGGACGAAGCGCTGTCGGGGGGTTTCGACATGGTAAACGACATCTGTGGCTTCGCGGACCCGAAGATGGCCGCGGTCTGTGAGCGCCACGACGCCGCCGTCGTGAAGATGGCGAGTCCGCCGGATTTGACCCGTCCCGGCGCGATAGAACGCGTGGGCGATATCTACGACGCGCTGGCGTCCGAACCGTTGACGGACAAGACCATCCTCGACCCGGCGTTCGGCGGGTGGAGCGAGGAGAAGACGCTCGCGGACGACCGTGAGACGTTCCACCGGCTCGGCGAGTTCCGGGAATTAGAGCGGCCCATCCTGGTCTCCATCAACCGGAAGAACTTCCTCGGCGACGTGGTGGGACGCGACACCGAGGACCGCCTTCCCGCCAGTCTCGCCGCGACGTCGCTGGCGGTCGAACGCGGAGCGGACGTGATTCGAACGCACGACGTGGCGGAGACGCGCGACGCCGCCATCATCGGCCACGCCTTCGAGCGGGAGCGGCAATGACGGGACGGCTTCCGTTCGGAGGGTCCTCGTGAACTTCGACGAGTGGGAACCCGCCTACTGCGCCATCCTCTCGGATTTCGGATTTCCGCGGGAAGACGACGAGCGCGCCCGCGACGTGCTCGCCGACATCGCCGTTCCGTTCGACCACGCTCGTCTCGACCCGATTGCGGGAAGCACAGTCGCCATCGCGGGTGCAGGTCCGTCACTTTCGGAGGAACTGGACCTCGCACGAGAGGCGGAGTTCGTCCTCGCCGCCTCGATGGCCGCCGACGTCCTCCTCGACGCCGGAATCGACGTGGACTGCATGGTCACCGACCTCGACAAGAACCCGGAAACGGCCCGCGAGTTGAGCAAGCGGGGAACCCCGGTTGTGGCACACGCACACGGGGACAACATCCCGGCGATTCGGGCGTACGTCGCCACGTTCGACGCGGAGTACGTGTTAGCGACGACGCAAGCGGAACCCCGCGGAGCGGTCGAGAACTTCGGCGGATTCACCGACGGCGACCGGGCGGCGTTCCTCGCGGACCACTTCGGCGCGAACGAACTGGTCTTCCCCGGATGGGACTTCGACGACACGACTGTCGGTTCGATGAAGGCGAAGAAACTCGACTGGGCCGAGCGCCTCCTCCACTGGTTGGAACGGCGGCGCGACGAGCGGTTTTCGGTTCTCGACGGTCGGCGAGATAGTTTCGACACCGACGCGTCGTGGTTCGGATAACCGCTCCGTCCGATGCTTTTTGCCTTCTGCCGGGAAACCGAACCCACGATGGTTTCCGAGAAGGAGAACATGCTGGCCGGTGAACTGTACGACCCATCCGACCCGGAACTCGCGGAGGAGCGACGGCGGGCGAGGGAGTACACCCGACGGTTCAACCGGACGGACGAAACGGGACCGAAGGTGCGACGGTCGCTGCTGGACGAACTGTTCGGTTCGACGGGTGAAGACCCGCACGTCGAACGACCGTCATCAAAGAATTGGACGACTGAACACGCCTTTCCCTCGCGGCGACTCGAACAGGTTTATTTCACAGTACGACGAGTGCTACCGCATGACGCACGATTGTTCGTTTCTCCGCGACCTGTCGCTCCCCGATGATCGATACTCCTTCGGTGATTCCCACCGTGCCGGGCACGCGGGCGATTGGGGGACACGGGAAGCGGAGGAAGTGGAACCGGACGCCGTCGTCTGGCCGGAATCGACGGACGAAGTGTCGGCAGTGCTCGCGGCGGCGGACGAGCGCGGGGTCCCGGTAACGCCCTACGCCGCCGGGACGGGATTGGAGGGCAACGCGGCACCGACTCGCGGCGGCATCAGCCTCGATATGACGCGGATGGACGGCGTGCTCGACGTTCGACCCGACGACTTTCAGGTCGACGTCGAACCGGGAATACTGGGGGCGGCAGTGGACGAAGCGGTCGCCAAACACGGGTTGTTCTTCCCGCCGCTCCCGTCGTCGGGCGACATCTCCACTGTCGGCGGGATGATAGCCAACGACGCGAGCGGGATGCAGACAGTGAAGTACGGCGAGATTCGCGACTGGGTTCTCGAACTGGAAGCCGTCCTCGCGGACGGGTCGGTCATCACGGCGGGGAGCAAGGCGGTCAAGACGTCGAGCGGGTACAACCTGAAGGACCTCATCGTGGGGAGCGAAGGAACCCTCGCGGTCGTCACCCGTGCGACCCTCGAACTCGCCGGGCGGCCCGAACAGATTCGCGGCGGGCGCGCCATATTCGACTCCCTCTCCGACGCGGTGGACGCGATTTCCGACGCGGTTCGGTCGGGCGTGGACGTAGCAAAGATAGAACTCGTGGACGAGACGAGCGCGACGATGGCGAACGCGTACACGGGGTCGTCGTTGCCCGACGTACCCATGGTGTTCCTCGAATTCCACGCGAATCACGGCATCGAGGACGAAATCGAGTTCTGCCGCTCGGTGTTCGAGGCACACGACGTGACTCGGTTCGAGGTCGCCGACGGAAACGAGATGGACGAACTCTGGCGAATCCGGCGGGAGATGGCCTTCGCGGTGGACGCCTACGACCCCGACCTCTCGCCGCTCCACCTCGGCGACGTGACGATTCCCATCAGCACGTATCCCGACATGGTTCGCCTCGTCCGACGACTCGCCGACGAACTCGACCTGCTGATTCCCTGCTTCGGTCACGCCGGGGACGGAAACCTCCACTACTCCGTGTTAGTGGACGAATCCGACGAGGAACACATCGAACGCGCACGTGAGGCACAGACCGAAATCGTCCACACCGCTATCGAGTGGGGTGGTACCTGCACGGGCGAACACGGAATCGGACGGGGAAAACGGGAGTATCTCGAATTGGAACACGGAACCGAAAGCGTCGAAACGATGCGGCGGATAAAGCGTGCGCTCGACCCGAACGACACGCTCAATCCGGGAAAGATGTTCCCCGAAACGGTCGGTGGCGGGCGAATCGATGACTGAACGTCGGATTAGGGTTCGAGGTCGAGGTCGCGTTTCGGCACTTCGCGGTAGCGTTCACGCCCCACGGGCGTTCGCGTTCGCACGAGGTACGTCTCCTCGGTGAGGTCGTACACCGTCTCCGTACGTTCCGCCGCGCTTCGCTCCGTCACGCGCGAAACGTCGGTAGAGTTCGAGAGGTGGTCGCCGAGATGCCAACTGATTGCAGTTCCGCGCGCCGCGGAGGAGGACGCTTCGGGTGAGTGTGCGCCGTTGTGCCATTCCCCACGCAAATCCATATCACATCGAATGATAGTAGGTGATAAAACGATATCGGCATCGAATCGGTAAAAGAGTCGAGCGCATTCGGAACGACAGGGAGTTTATGGGTGGACCACATAGGGAGATAGATGGACCCAAACAGCGTCCGAAAACAGTGGGAAGAACGGTCGGGAGAGTACTCGCCGGACTACTACGCCTACTACGGACCCAACGAGACGAGCGAACTGCTCCGCGCTCGCCTCGATTCCGCCGTCGCGTCGGACGCGTCGATTCTCGAACTCGGATGTAGTTCGGGTCGGCATCTCGCCCACCTCCACGAGGCAGGCTACGAGAACCTCCACGGCATCGAAATCAACGACGAAGCGCTCTCCGTGATGGAGGAGACGTACCCGGACCTCGCCGAGGAGGGAACGTTCCACATGGACGCCATCGAGGAGACCGTTCCCGAATTCGACGACGGTCAGTTCGACGTGGTGTTTTCGGTCGAAACGCTCCAGCACCTCCACCCGGACGACGGGCGGGTGTTCGACGAGTTGGCCCGGATAACCGGCGAACGCCTGATAACCGTCGAAAACGAGCGAAGTGGCGACGGGGGAGCCGATGTCGACGGGGAAGTCGATGAAGAACGCGACGAGACGGAGGGAGGCACGACTGGGGAGGTAGACGGGTCGGACGTGAACTACGTCCGCGACGAGTTCCCGCTGTACTACCGAAACTGGAACAGAATCTTCACCGAACGGGGGTTCGCCGAAATCGACTCGGAAGCGCTCGACCGGGATACGTTTCGGGTGTTTCGACCGGTCGAGTCCGCTGAGGCCGCCGATTCCGCGTCTCAGTCGTGAACCAACACGTCCACGACGCTCGGCCCGTCCTCCGTCAAGGCCCCCTCTAACGTCTCTGCGATGCCGTCGGGTGACTCCACGAGATAGCCGGACGCGCCGTGACTCTCCGCGTTCTTCGGAATGTCGACCGGCGGTTCGAAGTCCATTCCGACGTACTCGTGGTCCTCGTCCTCGCCGCCGAACAGTTTCAGCGTGTTGTCCTTCAGGATTCGGTAGTTGCGGTTGTCCGGAACGACGACGGTCACGTCCACGTCGTACCGCGCCGCCGAGTAGAGCGTGTGGGGATAGTAGAGATACGACCCGTCGCCGACGAATCCGACGACCTGTCGCGGGTCGTCCGTCTCCGCTTCGGCCATCGCGGCACCGACCGCGGCGGGGAGGCCGTAGCCGAGGCCGCCGCCCTTGTTCGAGATGTAGGACTCGCGTTCGAAGGGCCAGCGCAGGAGCATGACGTACTTCGAGGTGATGCCCTCGTCGACGATGTACGGCGCGGACAGCGTCTCGCGGAGGGTATCCACGAGTTCGGCTTTCGACACCCGCGGGTCCTCATCGTCCCCTTCGCCCATCGACGCCATCTGCTGTCGGGCGAACTCCTTGAACTGCCGGACCCGTTCCAACCGCCCCGCGAGTTCGTCGTCTTCGATTTCGACTGCATCGGCGAGTCCGTCCATCACGAGGCCCAAATCACCGGTCACGGCCACGTCGGCGGGCGTGTTCTTGCCGACCTGCCACGGTTCGTCGTTCAGGTCGATGACCGTGGCGGAATCGGGCACGAGGTCACGGTCGTGACGCATGAGCGTCGTATTGGTCGAACAGCCCGCAAATACGACGGTATCGCTGTTCATCGTCGCGGCGGCGATGTCCTCGTCCGGCGGGACGTGCGACACCCATTGGTCGTGACTGCCGGGGAAGGGCACCTCACAGGACAGGATTTCGGCGTGGACGCGCACACCGGTCGCCTCTGCCAGTCTCACCGCCGCGTCCAGCGAGTCGACGTCGGAGTACGCGTTGTGTCGTGGGACGTGGTCGCCGATGACGAGAACCGGGTCGTCGGCCTCGGCGAGCAGGTCCGCGGCACGGTCGATTGCCGCCGGGTCGCCCGCACCTGGATTCTGAATATGGCCGAGTCGCTCCGGTTCGGCGTCGGTTTCCGCCATCATCACGTCGAGCGGGAGCGAGAGGAAGACGGGGCCAGTGGGCGGCGTCCGCGCCACGCGAAACGCTCGCCGGAGCATCGCCGGAAGCGCTTCGACGTCGGTGACTTCCGCGCTCCACTTCGTGAACTGGTCGGTCATGGCGAGGACGTCGCCCGAGAGAATCGGCTCCTCGTGGCGGAAATCGAGGCTGTGTGCCCCCGCCGTGACGACGAGCGGCGCACCCGTCACCGACGCACCGTAGAGGTTTCCGAGGCCGTGGGCCACGCCCGGCGCGACGTGGAGGTTGACGACGCCGACCGGACTGCCGTCCTCGCCGGCGTGGTAGTTCTTCGTGCTGGCGTATCCGGCCGCCATCCCCACCGCGATGTCCTCGTGGGGTGCGAGGACGTACTCCAACTCGCTCCCTCCCAGCGCTTCCATGACCGGGAGTTCGGTCGTTCCGGGGTTGCCGAACACGTGCCGAACGCCGTAGGATTCGAGCGCGTCGGTGAACAACTCGGCTCCCGTCCGTGATTCTGCCATGGCGGTGACTGGTTGCGAGCCACCAAAGGAGTTCTGGAAGTATGTAACTATTTTTTTACTATTCGGCGCGAGCCCCTGTGTGACATGGTATCGTCTCTTCGAGAATTTTCAAGTGTGAGGGCCTACTACCGCCATCACCAACTGAACACAGGTGTTCGAGAAGTTACCATGATTCCATCACGATATCGAAATGCGGTGCTGTTCGCTCTGCTCGCGGTAGTCTGGGGTTCGTCGTTCGTCGCCATCGAAACCGGGTTGCAGACGCTTCCCCCGGTCCTGTTCGCGGCGCTTCGGTACGACATCGCTGGTGCGGTGTTGTTGGCCGTCGTCGCCGTCCTCGGACTCCGCCGAGACGACTTCCAGTGGCGGCCAGCCACGCGAACCGACTGGACGCTCGTCGGCGTCGGCGGCGTCTTCATGTTCGGCCTCTACCTCGCGCTCGTCTTCACCGGACAGGGGTACGTCACGAGCGGCGTGAGTGCCGTCGTCCTCAGCCTGAAACCGGTCGCCACGCCGGTGTTCGCGTTAGCGCTCCTGCCGAACGAACGGTTCGACGCGCTCGAACTCGCGGGCATCCTGCTGGCGCTCCTCGGCGTGGTCGTCGTCGCCGACCCGACGTCGCTCGGCGGGTCCACCGTCGGCATCGGGTTGCTGCTCGTCGGTGCCTTCATCTTCGCGTTCGCGTCGGTGGTGACCCAACGCCTGCGGACGACGCTCCCGGCGCTCTCCCAGCAGGCGTGGATGATGGCCGTCGGCGCGCTCGTCCTGCACGCGACGAGCGCCGCGATTCACGGCTGGCCGAGCGTCTCGCTCACGCGTCCCGCCGTCGTTTCGCTGGTGTACCTCGCCGTCGTCGTCAGCATCGGGGGCTACATCATCTACTTCGACCTGCTCGACCGAATCGGTGCGAACGAGGTCAATCTCGTGAACTACGCCGTTCCGGTGGTCGCCACGCTGTTCGGGGCGCTCCTGCTCGGCGAACCGATTACGGACGCCACGGTTTCCGGCTTCCTCGTCATCGTCGCCGGGTTTGTCCTGCTGAAATGGGTGGCGCTCAAACGCGGGGTCGTCGCGGCACGCCGCCCGTCGCGTTCGCCCCCCGGCGCGACGTCTCCCGAAACGGTCGTCGTCTCTGGGAACGTCTACTATCGAGGATAACTGGGCGGTGTAATCGGGAGTGTTTTTTCGATATTTTGAATCCGCTCGGTATTCACGATGACGTTGGGGCAACCCGGAGGGAAGCGAGGCTTCGAAGGAACCCCGAAAGTGAGCGATGAAACCGCGAACCGGCGGTCGCCCCTCATCGTTCGTTCCCCGACACCGGACCATTTATAAAAACGCATACAATTCAACGCGCCCGAACGTACAAGTCGAACGCCGTCGTGCCCCGTTGCATGGCGATTTGTCCATACTGCGAGGAAGATATCACCGACTGGGCACAGCGCCTCGAACGGGGGGCCGCCGCGAGTACGCCGAAAGTCTGGACGTGCCCCGACTGTGACCGCGTCCTCGGCATCACGGACTGGGGGGCCGCGTAGTGGCCCTCGAAGGCTGGCGTCGTCGGGAGGATTTGGAGGGCGGCAAACAGATCCGAATCTGGCTAAGCGACGACGAGGACCGGGAACTGTACGTGGAGAATCTGACCTACCGCGATTCGGGGTACGCCGTCTACGCCTACGACGTGGCCGAGGACGAGTGGGACACCGTCACCGAAACCGACTCGCGGGCCGAGGCGGTCGAAGCGGCGACGGAGTGGGCGACGGGTTAGCGGAGCGCCCGTAGTTCGTCGCTCGGTTCGAGCGTGTCGAATTCCGCGTCCACATCGAGCGACGAGAGGGCTTCCGCTTCGTCGGTTTTCGACATCGCCGTCGCGTGAAAGAGGTAGGACAGTCGCAAGAGCCAGAGCGCCTCGTCCACGTCGTTCGGCCCCTCCACGTGAAAGGTCGTCCACCCCGATTCGGGATAGATGTGATGGGGGCCGGTTTTTCCCTCGGCGACGAGTTCGTTGCGCACCGGGCGCGGGAACGCGATGTCGAGGATACCCCATCGATGGACGTGACCGATTTCACGCTGTCCGAGGATGAACTCCGTCCCCCCGTACCGGTGTTCCCCCGCGTTCACGCCGTCCCACTCCGATACCTCCGTCACGATTGCGTCGATTGCGTCAGTCATCGTTTCCCCCGTACCGTCGCGTTTCCGACCGTAATCGCAAACGCTCGGCATACCGGATGGTAGGGCTCTCTTCGATTTGCTCCTTTCGGGAGGAGGGTCGCCGAAACGCGGGCACGTCGGCAGTATAAGGGGTCGGTTTGGGCAATACAGGGATGGCCCATGGCAGGCCATCCTGCTGTGGTTGCAGTCTATGAGGCACGTCTGGGACGCCGGGATTCGTCCCAGCAACCGATTGTTACGCGAACGAAAAGCTACTGTCCCCCAACCAGTTCGGGCTCAGGGAGCCAACGCGGCCATCGTCTCGCGCGCCTCTTCGACCGTCGCACCGCGGGGAAAGCCGACCGCGATTGCATCGACGCCGTCGATGTCGGCGAACTTCCGGAACTCCTCGCGTGCGCGTTCGGGCGTTCCCGAAGCCCCGAGTCGGTCCAAGAGGTCGTCGTTCACCAGTTCGGTCGCCCGCTCCTTGTCGCCGTTCGCCCACGCGGACGAGATGTCGTAGGCGACCTCCTCGTGGCCCTGTCGAGCCAACGAATCCCGGTAGTACGTTCCCATGCCGCCGATGTAGAACGCCGCGTGCTGGCGGGCGAGGGTTCGGGCGCGTTCGCCGTCGTCCAACGCACAGCAGGTCAGCGAGAGCGTCACTTCTACGTCGTCCACGTTGCGGTTCCCGAGGTCCGCGCCCCTACGCAGGTCGGCGAGTCGGTCCTCCATGCCGTCCGGCGTGAACAGCGTCGCGTGCCATCCGTCGGCGAATCGACCCGCGAGTTCGACCGATTTCGGTCCCATTCCCGCGGCGTCTATCGGCGGCGGCGTCTCCGGCGGGTCACATCGCAGTCGGAAGCCACCTAACGTGAAGCAGTCGCCGTCGTAGTTCACCGTCTCGCCCGACAGCACTTTCCGAACGATGTCGATGGTTTCGCGGGTGCGCCGAAGGGGACGGTCGAACTCCTCGCCGTGCCACCCTTGGATGACGACCGGGCCGCTCGGGCCGATGCCGACGCGAAACCGCCCGTCGGACACCTCTTGGAGCGTGGCGGCGGTTTGCCCGATGAGCGCGGGCGACCGCGAGTAGACGTTCACGATGGACGGCCCGAGGCCGATTTCGTCCGTCCCGAGCGCCATCGCCGTCAGGCTCGTCACCGCGTCGCGGCCCCACGTCTCGGGAAGCCACGCGTGGTCGTAGCCCAACTCCTCTGCCTTCTGTGTCAGGTCCACGAGCGTCTCAACGCTCGGTTGCGCCGCGACCGGGAGATGAACCGTTCTCGTTGCAGCCATTCTGTACGAATGATTCGTGTGGACACCTATCAGTGTCGATGTTCACGATTCGGGAGTTTCCGGGAGTTGAACGCGCGGTTTTGCGAAACCCGTTCATCCACCGGGAGCGCCGACCGATTCACGCGCCGAAGGAGTTCGGTTCCATGCCGGTAACGGGGGGGAACCCGCGGAGCGAGGGAATCGCCAACCAGTAGACCGCGAGCAGACAGTACCCCAAGCCGGACAGTCCAATGACGATGGGGCTTCCGACGGTGTCTCCGAGATAGCCGCCGAGGAGGTAGCCGACCGGACCGACGACGGCGATGAGGCTACCGATGGTCGAACTCACGCGAGCGAGCAGGTCGTTCGGGACGCCGGTCTGAATCGTCGCGCTGACGAGGACGTTGTAGATGCCGAGCGGAACCGCGGCGACGCCGTAGACGAGGAGTACCGCAGGAAGCCATCCGGTACTGACGGCAGCGACCCGTCCGACCGTTGCGACGAGGAATCCGACGACCGTGACGTGCCCGAACCGGACGGACTCGAACCGCGACGCGACGAGCGACCCGAGGAGGAGTCCGACGGTCGAAGACGCGATGAGGAGTCCGTACGTCTCCGCCCCGCCGAACGTGTCGGCGAACGCGGGGAGGACCGACGCCGACATGCCGGTGAACGCGGTCGCGATACCCGCCGCGACGACCATGTGGCCGACGACGGACCTTCGAATCAGGTCGAACCCCTCGCGGATATCTGCCGCGTACTCCCCCGCCGACGGGGACGTGCCCGTCTTCTCCGTGGTCGGGACGGTGAGGAGGACGAAAAAGAGTCCGCCGACGGCGAACGTCGTCGCGTCGAAGACGAACAGCGCGACGGAACCCAACGCGGCGATGAGAGCACCCGAGAGCGCCTGTGCTAACGCACCGAGCGTCTGCTGTGTCGCCGAGTCGACAAGTTCGCTCGGGGAAGCAGTTCGTCGTCCACGAGACGCGGGAGGGCGGCCTGTTCCGCCGGTGCGTTGACCCGTCCGAGGAGGGAGAGGAGCGCCACGACGGCGAGGACGAGGGGGACGCTCATCGCCCCCACGTGGGACGCGAGCGGAACGGCGAGGACGACGACGCCTTGGGCCGCCGCGACGAGGACGAGCAGGCGGGAGAGGCGCGAGCGGTCCACGAGCGGGCCGAAGAGGAACCCGACGATTTGCGGGAGTCGGGTGAGGAATCCAGCGACGCCAGTGTACAGCGTCGAACCGGTCAACTGGTACACCAACCACATCGCGGCGATGAAGTACAGTTCGTCGCCGACGCCGCTGACCGTGCGGGCGAGATACAGCCGTCGGAATCCCGTATTGGCGAGAAGCGTCCCGGTTTTCGACGCGCCGAACCGGCCGCGCCATCCCGCCGATTCGGCCGACGAGTCGATTTCAGCCATACACACCGTCCCAGCGCGAGGGTGATGAGGGTTCGGTGAACGCCAGTTCTGTAAGTACGGAAATACGTTTTCGGGGGATTGATGGGCGATCCCATCGAACGTCACCGACATGACGAACGGGACGGAACCCTCGATGGACGCGCTCTCCGTGCTGGGCAACGAGATTCGGATGTCCATCCTGCGGGAACTCGCCGACGCCTCGGAGACGCTCTCCTTCACCGAACTCCGCGAGCGGGTCGGGGTGCGCGACACGGGCAAGTTCAACTACCACCTGACGAAGCTCTGTGAGTACTTCGTCAGGCAGACCGAGTCGGGGTACGAATTGGGCCACGCCGGAACGCGAGTCATCTCGGCGGCGACGCCCGTAGCGAAAGACGAGTTCGATGTGCGCGAGGAGGACGATTCGTGCCCGGTCTGCGGCGAGCAGGACTGTGAAAAGTTGTTCCACGTCCATCTGACGCCGGACCGGTTCTGACGATACGCCTCGCTCGCCGACGACGCGGGGTTCGAATCCGTGCGGTCCGACACCGCCGCCGTGCCGTTCGGAACAAAGTATAATCCCTCACGGTCTGTCAGTTCCGTATGGACGAATCTTCGAAACCATTCGGACCGGACCGCCAGCGAGAGGTGTACGCGGGCGGAATGCTCGCCGACCAGACGCCGGACCTCCCGACCTCTCCCGACGAACTCGCGGACCTCGCACGGGAGAACCTCCCCCCGGAAGCCCACGCCTACGTCGCGGGTTCTGCCGGGTCGGAGAGCACGAAGGAGGAGAACCGCCGCGCCTTCGACCGCTGGCGAATCGTGCCGCGGATGCTCCGCGACGTGTCGGAGCGCGACCTGTCGGTCGAAATTCTGGGGCAGACGCTTCCCGTCCCGGTCATGCTCGCGCCCATCGGCGTCCAGTCCATCATCCACGAGGAGGGCGAACTCGCAACCGCGCGGGCCGCCGCCGAACTCGACGTGCCGCTCGTGTTGAGTTCGGCGTCGTCGGAGACGATGGAGGACGTGGCCGAGGCGTTGGGCGACACGCTCGGTTGGTTCCAACTCTACTGGAGCGCCGACCGGGACGTGACCGCGAGCTTCGTTTCGCGGGCCGAAGACGCGGGCTACGAGGCCGTCGTCGTTACGCTCGACACGCCGATGATGGGGTGGCGCGAACGCGACGTGGACCACGCGTACCTCCCGTTCCTCGACGGCGAGGGCGTGGCGAACTACCTCTCGGACCCGGCGTTCCGCGACGCGCTCGACTCGCCGCCCGAGGAGGACACGAGTTCCGCGCTCTGGCGGTTCACCGAGACCTTCGGGGACCCGTCGCTGTCGTGGGACGACCTCGATTTCCTCCGGGAACACACCGACCTTCCGATACTGTTGAAGGGAATCCTCCACCCCGACGACGCCCGCGAAGCGGTCGAACGCGGCGTCGACGGTCTCGTCGTCTCGAACCACGGCGGGCGACAGGTGGACGGCGCAATCGGCGCGCTCGACGCACTTCCCGGGGTTGTGGATGCCGTCGGCGACGACGTACCCGTCCTCTTCGACAGCGGGGTCCGCCGCGGGGCGGACGCGTTCCGCGCAATCGCGCTCGGTGCCGATGCGGTCCTGTTCGGGCGACCCTACGTCTACGGCCTCGCAATCGCGGGACGCGAGGGCGTGCGGGACGTGTTGCAGAACTTCCTCGCGGACCTCGATTTGACGTTGGCGCTGTCGGGACACGTCTCGTTCGAAGACGTGTCCCGTGCGACCCTGCGCGAAAGCGAACGCTGACGGTTCGGTGGCCGAGGAAACCCTTTGAGGGTCGCACCCGTAGCCATTACGGGTATGGGGGAAAACGACCGGGAGAGAACGGCCGACGGAGGGACACAAACGATGGTGAGGGGAGAGGATTCGTACGACATCGAGTCGTGGGAGCCGAGAACGCGGGTAGACAGGCTTTCGGTTCGGCTATACCACGTCCTCTCCGAGGCGACCCGCGGCGTCACGCTCCTGCTCGCCCTGACGTTCGTCTTCATCGAACTCGGGTTGGTGTCGACGACGCTCGCGCGACGCCCACTTCTCGGGTTGCTCTCGTTCTTCTCCATCGTGCCCGCACTGCTCCTCGCGGTGTACATCTGGCGTGCCGACCCGACCGAACGCGAACCGATTCCGACGCTCGTCGCCACCTTCCTCCTCGGGTTGGTGTTCGCCGCGTTCGCCGCCATAATCAACACCGTCGGAATGGGCGTGTTGTCCGGTGTCGGCGTGGAGACCCTCGCCATCGTGCCGTTCTTCTTCCTCGTCGTCGGGCCGGTCGAGGAGACGGTGAAATGGCTCGCGGTTCGGTTCCACGCCTATCGGACGCCGCACTTCCAGACGGCGGTGGACGGTGCCGTCTACGGCGCGATGGCCGGATTGGGCTTTGCGACCATCGAGAACCTGACCTACGTCGTCGGGTCGGTCGGCATCCACGGTGGCACCGCCGTCACCGTCTCCGGCGTCGCGGTGACGCGCGCCATCGTCGGCCCGAATCACGTCCTCTGGGCGGCCATTTCGGGCTACTACCTCGGATTGGCGAAAATCGCCCCCGCGAACCGCGGCCCGATAATCGTCAAGGGAATCGCCCTTCCGGCGTTCCTGCACGGATTCTACAACTCGACCGCCGGGTTCGTGACGAACGTCCTCTCCGCCGTCTTCGGCGGCGACGTGTTGCTCTGGTTGTTGGTGTACGTCCTCGTCTTTTCGGGGTTGGTAGCCACCTACCTGTTCCGGAAGATTCGGCGCGCACGGGAGTACTACGAGGGACAAGTGCGGTTGGGATGGTTGTAGCAGGAGACGTGTCATCGGCCGCACCGCTCTTTACCGTCATCGTGTTCCATCATCCATGGTCAGCCTCGGCAGAATAACGGGAACCGGAAAGCG
Organism: Haladaptatus sp. HS23; assembly: GCF_056892285.1. Lineage (NCBI taxonomy): Archaea > Methanobacteriati > Methanobacteriota > Halobacteria > Halobacteriales > Haladaptataceae > Haladaptatus > Haladaptatus sp. HS23. The sequence continues at coordinate 130,943 of NZ_JBXGLH010000002.1, forward strand.
GGTCGCCTCGGACTTTTCGGAGAAGAACGTGACGCTCATGGCAGCGGGTATCGCCTACAACGCGTTCGTCTCGCTCGCACCGATACTCCTCTTGCTCCTCATCGTCGTCGGCGTCGTCGGCGGAGGACTCCAGGACAGAATCATCGAACTCTCAGGGGGTTCGCTTCCCGGACCCATCGCCGACGTCATCGAACAGGTGTTTCGGTCCAACGCGTCCGCGGGCGGTGCGTCGCTCATCGGACTCGTCGTCCTCGTGTGGGGGTCGCTGAAGATATTCCGCGGTCTCGACACCGCATTCTCGGAGATTTATGATACCGAGGGCGAGAACTCCTTCGTCGACCAAGTGAAAGACGCGTTCGTCGTCCTCGTCGCACTCACGGTCGCTATCGTCGCAACCGTGCTCGTCAGCGCGGTGTTCGGTGCGTTCGCGGACACCGTGCCGTACCTCGGACTCCTCACGCCGTTGGTACTCGTCGCCGGTCTGATTCTCGCGTTCTTTCCGATGTACTACGTCTTCCCGGACGCCGAACTGGAGTGGCGACAGGTCCTGCCGGGAACGGTCTTCGCGGCGGTCGGGTGGGCCGCGCTCCAAGCGCTCTTTCAGGTGTATTTAGCGTCCAAGGGCGATAGCTCCGCCAGCCTGTTCGGCGGCGTCATCGTCGTCATCACGTGGCTGTACTTCTCGGGACTCGTCCTCCTGCTCGGTGCGGTCATCAACGCCGTCCTCGGCGGGTACTCCGATACGGTCGAGGATGTCGACGACGGGACCGAACGCGAAGCGTCGTTGACCCGCGACGAACTCGCGGACTACCTCCGTGACCTCCGCGAGGGGGTCACCGGGCGCTACGAGCGGATGCGTCCGGCCGCAACCGACGACCGGAGGGAATTCACCCGGCCGACGGGCCACATCGACGTGACCGAGGGGGAGGTTTCCACGGACGACGGAACGGAGCGGTTCGTGACGCTCCGCTGGCACGTCCCGGCGGAAGAAGCGGACGACGAACCCGTCGCGCCGAAAGGTGACACCTCCTCGTAGCCGTATCGGGCTATCGCTACCACTACACGTTCGAGGTTCCGGGGACGTACCGCTACTGGTATCAACCGTACGAGGCGATGGGGATGGTCGCCGATATCGTCGTCGAGAGATAGGTCGCATCAGAGGAACGGGTCGCCGAGGCGAGGAGCGGACCCGCTTTCTGAAACCATGAACAACGAAACCGTTCGTCCGTGAACGGTCACGATAGGGCTGGTGAACGCCAGCCATCCGAACTATCCGATCCCAATACTATCAAATTTTCTATCAGTACTTCGCTACTGTTGTTGCAGTTCGAACTTCTGGACCTTCCCCGTGGTCGTGCGCGGCAGTTCGTCTACGAACGCGACTTCGCGCGGATGTTTGTACGCCGCGAGTCGTTCGAGACAGTACTCCTGAATCTCGTCCTCGGTCACGTCCGCGTCCGGCGTGAGGACGACGAAGGCTTTGATCGTCTCGTTCCGGCGCTCGTCCGGGATGCCGACGACGGCGGCGTCCGCGACGGCGGGATGTTCGAAGAGGAGTTCCTCGACTTCGCGTGGGTAAACGTTGTAGCCCGCCGTGTTTATCATGTGTTTCTTGCGGTCCACGACGTAGAAAAAGCCGTCCTCGTCCCAGTAGCCGATGTCGCCCGTGTGGAACCAGCGCTCCCCGTCCTTCTCGGTGAACGCCGCCGCCGTCGCGTCCGGGAGACCGGCGTAGCCAGCCATCACGTTCGGTCCGGCAATGACGATTTCGCCGGTCACGTCGTCCAGTTCGGCGTCGTCCTCCGCGAGCGGTCCCTTCTCCACCGGCGGCAACTCCTCGAAGTCGTCGGTCACGATTTTGGCGCTGACGCCGTCGATGGTCGTCCCGATACTGCCGACCCGGCGACCCTTATCGGGCGTGTTGAAGTGCGTGACGGGACTCGTCTCGGTCAGGCCGTAGCCCTCGTATATCTTCGCGTCGTACAGTTCCTCGAACCGTCGGAGCACTTCGATGGGAATGCCGCCGCCGCCCACACCGGCGAGTCGGAGGGACGAGAGGTCGAAGTCGGCGGCGTTCGGTTGATTGATGATGTCGTTGTACATCGCGGGGACGCCGTGCATCAGCGTCAGTTCCTCCTCTTCGATGAGCGACAGGGCCTGCTGGGCGTCCCACGTCGGAAGTGGGTAGAAGGCACCGCCACTGAACAGGGTCCCGTTCATACAGACCGTCATTCCGTAGATGTGAAAGAGCGGGAGGACGCCCAAGAGGGAGTCGTCCGAACCGATTCCACCCGGCGCGAGGGCCGCGGACCCGTGCGCGTTGGAGGTGAGGTTGTGATGTGTCAGTTCCACCCCTTTCGGCGTTCCCGTCGTCCCACTGGTGTAGGGTTGGACGGCGAGGTCATCGTCGTCTCGTGGTACGATTTCGCCGTCACCCTCGCCGAGGAAGTCGCCGAAGAACGTCACGCCCTCCTCGTCGCTTTCGCCGACGGAGACGACGTACTCCACGTCAGTATCCGCGCGGACCGCCTCCACGACGGGAACGAGGTCCGGAAGGGTGACGACCACCTTCGCGCCGCTGTCGGAGAGGAGATGGCTGATTTCTCGCGTCCGATACTGCGGGTTCATCGGGACGACGACGCCGCCCGCCGCGAGCGTCCCGTGGAACGTCAGGACGAACTCGGGGACGTTGGGTAGATAGACTGCAACCCGGTCGTCGACGCCGACTCCTCGCTCCTCCAACCCGGCGGCGAAACCGCTGACCTGCTCCCAGAGGTCCTCGTACGTCAGCGTTTGCGTCTCTGTGACGATGGCCGGGGAGTCCGCGTAGTCGGAAACCGTGTCCGCAACCGATGCGCTAAGATTTACCATGGTTGTGTATAACGAGGACGCTCATTATAAAACATCACCGAAAGGCCGTGTTCGGAGCTTGAAATGTTCGCCCCACGCCGGAACACAAACCCCACAGAGTGGGTTCGACGGTTAAGTGAACTCACCCCATCCGTCCGGTATGTACGTTCACTGGCATCGCCGCGACCTCCGGGTCGAAGACAACCGCTCTCTCTCTTCGAGCGACCCCGTGCTTCCGGTGTTCGTCTTCGACGAGGCGGTCATTTCCCACGCGGCCCCGCCTCGGGTGTCGTTCATGCTGTCCGCGCTCGAATCGCTCCGTGACGATTACCGGGAACGTGGCGGGGACCTCCTGCTCCTCCGGGGCGACCCGCGCGAAGAGATACCCCGAATCGCGGCGGCGTGCGACGCCGATGCCGTCGTCTGGAACCGGGATTACTCCGGGTTGGCGAAAGCGCGCGACGCCGACGTTCGGGACGCGCTCTCCGAGGCAGGAATCGAACGGCAGGCGTTCCACGACGCGCTGTTACACACCCCCGGAAGCATCACGACGAATCGAGGCGACTACTACTCCGTCTACACTTACTTCTGGAAGAAGTGGCGCGACCGGGAGAAGGACGCGCCGTTCGACGCGCCCGACGAAATCGTCGTTCCGGACGAAGTCGCGGAAAACGGAATCGAAATTCCGACGCTCGCCGACCTCGGGTTCGAGGAACCGGAAGGGACGATTCCACCCGCCGGGACCGAGGCGGCACGCGACCTGCTCTCGAAATTCTGCGAGCGCGACGTGTATCGGTACGACGAGGCGCGCGATTACCCCACCCGCGAAGCGACGTCCCGACTCTCGCCGCACTGCAAGTTCGGCACCGTGGGTATCCGAGAGGTGTGGGAGACGACCGAGCGGGCGAGAAACGACGCCGGGAGCGAGGACGAGGCCGAGTCCGTCGAGGAGTTTCAGGGCCAACTCGCGTGGCGGGAGTTCTACGCGCACGTCCTCGACGATACCCCGTCCGTGGTCGCGGGGAACTACAAGGATTACCAGTACGACATCGCGTGGCGCGACGACCACGACGGCGTGCAGGCGTGGAAGGACGGCGAAACAGGCTATCCCATCGTGGACGCCGGGATGCGCCAACTCCGCGAGGAGGCGTGGGTGCACAACCGCGTTCGCATGATAGTCGCCTCCTTCCTGACGAAGGACCTGCTCGTGGACTGGCGCGAGGGCTACGACTGGTATCGGCGGAAACTCGTGGACCACGACACCGCGAACGACAACGGCGGATGGCAGTGGGCGGGGTCCACCGGCACGGACGCCCAACCGTACTTCCGCATCTTCAACCCCATGACGCAGGGCGAACGCTTCGATTCCGACGCCGAGTACATCAAACGGTTCGTCCCCGAACTGTCGGACGTTCCCCCGGAGAAAGTTCACGAGTGGAACGAACTCGACCCGGACGAACGGGAGAATCTCGCACCCGAGTATCCCGACCCTATCGTGGACCACTCGGAGCGCCGCGAGATGGCCATCACGATGTTCGAGAACGCGAGAGGGTGAATCGGGTAAGCGTCGTATGACTACGGTAGCGTTCACAACTGTACGGAACACGCTTTGAACGGTGGTGAAGCGTTTCCGTTTACCCGCAAACACACAGTATCATGATACTGTCCGGTATCGAGCGTGAAGCGGCGCGCGGTTGTTGCGGGCGGGATAATCCTCGCTACTCACGAATTAATCGAGAAAACGGCCATCGGCGGTTGCCGGACTTCACACAACGGTGGTCGGGATTGAAGTAGGAATTCCCCGACAGGCGACGATAGGGTCACACCCGCTTCGTGCAGTGGGAGGTGGGGCACGTGCCCAGGAGATTACAATGAAAAAGACCATCAAAATCCTGCTCACACTGGCGGTCGTGGGTAGCCTGTTCGCGGTCGGTTTCGCGGGGAACGCCGCGGCGGATTCACAGGATAGCGATCAAGTCGCAGTTTCACACGTAGACCAAGACCAAGGTGTCCTGCAGTACAACAGCAACCACCAGGACGACAACGTCGCCTTCTCGGGTGCGTTTAGCGCGAGTCCGCGGGACGGTCAGCCGATGGACTCCGCCGTTAACGGTCGTAACAGTGGCGCTGAGTCCGGCGACGCGGTCGCCATCCAAGCGAGCGCACAGAGCAACCAGAACTCGCAGTTCGCGTGGTCGAACGCCGAGAACGAAAACGAGCAGGAAGTCGAGGACTAAATCGGACTGGCGATTCGTTCGATCTACCTGACGACACCTATTTTTCACGGCGACGTTCGACGATAGCATGTCATCGAACGAGCGCGCTCATTCGCGTCTCACGTCCGTCATATCGTGTGTTGTTACCGGAATCGCCGAAACCTTCGACGAACGTCTATCCTTCGCCTCAACACTTAACACGACGACCGTTGACCACCTTCCGGGGGTTATCAATGGCAACCTACGAACTACCGGACCTGCCGTATAGCTACGACGCATTGGAACCGAGCATCGACGCACGCATCATGGAACTGCACCACGACAAACACCATCAGGGCTACGTCAACGGTGCGAACGCGGCGCTGGACACGCTCGAAGGGATGCGCGAAAACGACGAGTGGGGGGACGTCAAGGGTGTCGAACGCAACCTCGCGTTCAATCTCTCCGGCCACATCAATCACTCCGTCTTCTGGGAGAACATGTCCCCGGACGGGGGCGGCGAACCCGGCGGCAACCTCGCCGACGCCCTCGACGACCAGTTCGGGTCGTTCGAGGAGTTCAAGACGCACTTCTCGGAGGCCGCGAAGGGCGTCGAAGGGTCGGGATGGGGGATGTTGCTCTACGACCACGTCGCCGACATACCCATCGTGAGCATGGCCGAGAACCACCAGAACCAGTCGCCGTTGGCGACTCCGCTGTTGGTCCTCGACGTGTGGGAACACGCGTATTACCTCCAGTACGAGAACAACCGCGGCGAGTACGTGGACAACTTCTGGGACGTCGTCAACTGGGACGACGTGGAGGAACGCTACGACGAAGCGAGCGGGATGTAAGGGCCGAGAAGACGCCCGAAATCGGAATATTTTGCCGATTTATCGTGCCATATGTTAGCGAATTTCTCCTCAAGGTTTAACAGGCCGAGGAGAGATATAGTTAGTGGAGGTAATACATATATGGCAGAAAAATCGAACGCGGAACTACCACCGCTCCCGTATGACTACGACGCGCTGGAACCGCACATCTCCGAGCAGGTTCTCACGTGGCACCACGACACGCACCACCAGGGCTACGTAAACGGCCTCAACAGTGCCGAAGAGACCCTCGCGGAGAACCGCGAGTCCGGCGACTACTCCGGCACGGCGGGTGCGCTGGGTAACGTGACCCACAACGGCTGTGGTCACTACCTCCACACCCTCTTCTGGGAGAACATGGACCCGAACGGCGGCGGCGAACCCGAGGGAGACCTCGCCGACCGTATCGAGGAGGACTTCGGTTCCTACGAGGGCTGGAAGGGCGAGTTCGAGGCCGCCGCGAGCGCCGCAGGTGGCTGGGCACTCCTCGTGTACGACCCAGTTGCCAAACAGCTTCGCAACGTCAAAGTCGACAAGCACGACCAGGGCGCACTCTGGGGTAGCCACCCGATTCTCGCGGTGGACGTGTGGGAACACTCCTACTACTACGACTACGGGCCGGACCGCGGTGACTTCGTGGAGAACGTCTTCGAAGTCATCGACTGGGACAACGTCGCAGAACAGTACGACAACGTCGTGTCGCGGTTCGAATAAGCCCGAACCCACCGATTTTCTTTCGAGTAAACGACCCTAACAGCGGACGCTATTCCGTTTGCGACACGATCTCGGGGACCGTGTAGCCGGATGCGATATCCGTGACGTGTCTGTACAGCGATTGGTAATCGTATCCGTTGGATTGCTGGTCGAGGCTGGCGAACACGCCGACGTGTCGGTCGTCGTCGTCGAAGAACATCCGAAACTGCTCGAAGTCGCCGAACCCTCTGACGGTGTACTGGTAGGAGGCGTAGTACAGTTGGTCGTAGGTGTCCTGCGTGATGAACCCGAACCGCTCGTTATCGATGAACTTCGCCACGTCCACTTCTTCGAGTTTCTCCGCGACATCCTCCCTGAGAAATAACATCTCGTAGTCAGATTGGTCGAACAGCCAAATATCACGGAGGGAGTTCCCGCCGAATTCAGCGAAGGCGGAGACGAGGGCTTCTTTTGTCTCGCTTCCCGATTCCTCGTGCATGTCATTTTCTATCTTGAACGCTCTATTATAAAAACTCGGTTATAATTTTCGTTCGTTATATTTAATACGTTTAGCGAAGAACACATCGCGGGCACCGGCGGACGAGTCGGGAGGTTTTACGCCCGGTCGGACGTACGTTGAACCATGCCGAAGCCAAAGGACGAGTTCGAGCAGTTGTACCCGTGTGACTTCTACGAACCGGAGGAACTGCTCGACGAAGATACGATGTACTCGGTCTACGAAATCGCACGCCTCCTTCAGGGACTCGACGCGGACGCCGAAATCGACGTCGAAACGGAGGACATCCTGCTCGATTGGGCGATTCCGTGGGTGATGCGAAACTCCGAAGAACTCGTGGTCGCCGAACCGCCGAGCGACGAGGAACCGGGCTACTACGGTCTGAAGACATGACGCTCCTCGTGGCCGGCGGGGACCGCGTGGACGCCGGAAAGACGACTTTCACGGTCGGCCTCCTCTCGTACATCGACGGAATCGGGTTCAAACCCCGCGCAGGCAACGACTTCTGGTTCGACCACGACGACGCCACCGGTGCGCTCCGTGACGGGCGACTGTACGGCAAGGACGCGAAGCGACTCGCGTGCGCGAGCGGGGGAGACGCGACACCCGAAGCGCTCAACCCGGTGCATCGACTTTGGCGGCCCGCGCCCGGCAAGGGAAAGGGCCTCCTCGGTCAGTCCGGACGCGAGTTCCTCGTGGACCGCGTCGGAGACGGGTTCGTCGTCAATGGAACCGTCTCGCTCCCCGACGTCGTACGGGAGAATCTTCCGCTCTCGGACGCCGTGGTCGTCGATTCCCTCGCGGAACTGAACGACCAAACCGAGCGTCGGTACCTCCCGCACTTTCGAGCGGTCGCCGAACGCATCCGAAGCGAGGACCGCGCGGTCGTGGAGTCCTACAGCGACATCGCCCGTCCGATTCAGGGTGTCGAGTTCGACACCGTGGCCGTGGTCGAACCCCGCCGCGTTCGGGTGTACGACGGCGCGCGCTACGCGAGGGCGTGCGACGTCGCCGACAACAGCGTCCACGACGGGACGATGGAAAAGCGCGTGGGGGACGTGGTGAACTTCCTCGACCCCGCGGAAACGACGACGCTCGAACCGCTGTCGAAGGCGGAGCGTGACGACCCCGAAAAGATAGCCGACGTGTACGGAGACGCCTACGGGACGTTGCTGTAGCGCCGACGGTTATCGCATCCGAGCGGCTTGCGACGCCAGTTCGACGTCGTTGTAGGGGTCCGTCGTCACGCTCGCCCCGTGGCCGACGTGCATCTCGCGCAGGTCCTCGTCCACGGCGTCCAAGACGTGGTCGATGCTCTCGATGAGCGCCGACCGGTCCCCTTCTTCGAGGTCGGTTCTGCCGAACCCGCCGTTCTGAAAGACGAGGTCGCCGGCGAAGAGGACGTCCACCGATTCCGAGTAGAAACAGAGGTGGTCGTTCTTGTGACCCGGCGTGTGAAGCGCGCGGTAGTCGTCGTCGCCGATGGTCACGACTTCCCCGTCCTCGATTGCGACGTCGATGCCGGGTTGGGACGTATCGAAGCCGAACGCTTCGACGTCGAAGGCGTCTTTGACCGTTTCCAGATTGCCGATGTGGTCGGGGTGGGTGTGCGTGACGATGACCGCATCGAGGTCGTCAACCGCCTCTTCGACCCGCGCCACGGCGTCGAAGTTCGACCCGGTGTCCACGAGGACGGTCCGGTCGCCGTCCACGAGGAACGCGTTACTGGTGAACGCCTGCACGCCCGCAGCGATGTTTCGAATCATATCGCGGCGTAGGAGTGGCAGGGGTTTCGTGCTTTCGTTCGGCGAAAGGCCACAGCGCGTCGTCGACTCACTCCTCGGCGAGTTCGTCGAGGAGCGTGTCCAGACTGTAGCTTTGGAGGACGCGATGGGAGTCACGGAGCGTGGAGATGACGAACGTGGAGTTCGTCCTGTCCACCTCCTCGATGCTCTCGAAGTCGCCGATGAGCCGTTCGACCATCTCGCGTCCGGTGAGGTGTGCGACGACGATGAAGTCGGTTTCCCCCATCGTGAAGTACGCCTGCGTGACGCCCTCGATGTCGAGTATCTTCTCGCCGAAATCGCGGTAGGACCCCGTGTAGTCGGCGAACACCTCCACGACGACGGTGACGCCGAGGCCGAACTCCTCCAAGTCGATGTCGTAGAGATCGTTTTCGATGACGCCCGCCTCCCTGAGGTTGTTCAGGCGGTAGTGGATGGTCGAGACGGGGATGTCCGTCTCCTCGTGTAGTTTCTCGGGACTGCCGGTTTCCAGGTCCGAAATCGCCTTGAGCAGGGTAACGTCGCGTTCGTCCATTGATTTCGAACTATACGTCGGTCATACTTAACGGCTGGAGTTCGCCGAACGTCTGGTTCCTCCCTCGTTCGAAAGGAAAGTCCTTAACGATTCAATAATAGGAATTGTGTCTAACTTTTCCTCGATTGGTGGTGTGTGATTCAGTATCGGTGGAGATGCTTGTAGAAGGATTTAACAGTGTGCACCTGATACAGTTGGATAGAAATCTATGACTCCGACGAAACTTGGTAGATACCTACCGATGAACGGTGTGATGTTTGCATTATTGGCGCTGTTTTGGGGCGGCTCGTTCGTCTCCATCGACGTGGGACTCCATCACTTCCCACCGCTCCTGTTCGCCGCGGTTCGCTACGACGTGGCCGGCCTCCTCATCCTCGGCTACGCGGCCGCCACGACGGACCGCTGGAAACCGCAGCGCAAAGGCGACGTACTCGCGGTCCTCACCATCGGTGCGTTCGTCATCGCCGGCCACCACAGCCTCCTCTATCTCGGGCAGGAACACGTCCCCGGCGCGCTCGCCGCGGTCATCGTCAGTCTCTCTCCGGTTCTGACCGCAGTCTTCGCGAGCGCCCTCTTCGCCGACGAACACGTCTCCCCCCTCAGTGCTGTCGGCCTGCTCTGTGGCGTCGTGGGCGTCGCCATCGTCGCCAACCCGACCCCCGCGAATCTCCTCTCGACCGACGCGGTCGGTATCGCCCTCGTCTTCCTTGCGGCCGCGAGTTTCGCTCTCGGGTCGGTGCTTAGCCAACCGTTCGAAACCGGCATCTCGGTGCCCGCACTGCAGGGCTGGTCCATGCTGTTCGGTTCCGTCCTGATACACGCGGTCAGTCTCGGTTCGGGCGAGTCCCCCGCCGCAATCGATTGGTCGCTGCCCGCCGTCGCGTCCCTGACGTACTTGGTACTCGTCTCGGGCGTCGTCGCGTTCCTCATCTACTTCCACCTGCTGGACACCATCGGCGCGACCGAACTCAGCCTCGTCGGCTACCTCGAACCGGTCGTCGCGACGCTCCTCAGCTGGTTGGTTCTCGGCGAAATCGTCGCCAGCACGACGGTCATCGGCTTCGCCGCCATCTTCACCGGCTTCGCGTTACTGAAACGCGACGTCCTCTTCGACTTCGTTCGCACGTCGTCGCCGAACGTCGGGCGGGCGTAAGGAAGCCGGACGGTCGCGCGACATCGCGATATTCGCGTGTCGAATGTTACCCCCTTTCGTTGCCCCGACCCCACATGACTTTTCGGTCCCCCTTCCTTACGTCATCCTATGGCAACACGTGACGCGGGTGACCCGGCCCGCGACGAGCGCGCGAACTACGACTATCACTCCGATTCCGATACCGTAGCGCGCACAGGATTGGTCTCCGACCTCGTGACGCTGATCGACGGCGAGGTCCGCTTCGACGAATACTCCCGACAGTTGTACGCGACGGACGCGAGCGCCTACGAGGTGACGCCCATCGGCGTCGTCTTTCCGACGTCGACCGACGACGTGGCGGCGGTGATGGAGTACTGTGCCGACCGCGAGATTCCCGTCCTCCCGCGCGGCGGGGGAACCAGCCTCGCCGGACAGTCCGTCAACGAGGCCGTCGTATTGGATTTCACTCGGCACATGGACGCGCTGCTCGATTTCGACCCGGACGGGAAGACCGCCCGCGCCCAATCCGGAATCGTTCTCGGGGAGTTGAACCGCGCGCTGGCCGACCGCGATTTGAAGTTCGCGCCCGACCCGGCGTGGCGCGACAAGAGCGCTCTCGGCGGGGCTATCGGGAACAACTCCACTGGGTCACACTCGCTGAAATACGGGAAGACGGACGCCTACGTCGAGGAATGCGAGGTCGTCCTCGCGGACGGTACCGTGACGACGTTCGGCGACGTGACGCTGGACGAACTCCGCGAGGGTGCCGGGGACGATTCGCTCGAAGGTCGCATTTACGCCGAAGTACTTCGCATCGTGGAGGACGAGGCGGACGCCATCGATGAGGTGTTTCCGCAACTGAAGCGCAACGTCTCGGGATACAACCTCGACAGACTCGCGGAGGAAGCCGAGGAAGGGCACGTCAACCTCGCGCGTCTGCTCGCCGGAAGCGAGGGGACCCTCGCCATCGTCACGGAGGCGACGGTCAGTCTCGAACCCATCCCCGAGACCAAGGCCATGGCGCTGTTGACCTACGGAAGCCTGAACGACGCGATGGAGGACGTCGCGCCGATTCTCGACCACGACCCGTCGGCCGTCGAAGTGCTCGACAACGTCCTCATCTCGCTCGCCGAGGACACGGAGGAGTTCAACGACGTGGTATCGATGCTTCCCGACGGGACCGATTCGGTCCTCCTCGTGGAGTTCTACGCGACGGACGACGAGGACGGCCGGGAAAAAGTCTCGAAGCTTCGGGCGGACCGCGAGGGGGTTCGGGCGCTCAACGCGATGGAAGCCCACGACGAAGAAGAGCGCGCTCGTTTCTGGAAACTGCGGAAATCAGGCCTGCCGATTCTGCTGTCGCGGACGACCGACGCGAAGCACATCTCGTTCATCGAGGACAGCGCGGTTCCGCCGGAGAACCTTCCGGAGTACGTCGCCGACTTCCAGCAGGTGTTGGAGGACAACGACACCTTCGCCAGCGTCTACGCCCACGCCGGACCGGGATGTCTGCACGTTCGCCCGCTCGTCAACACCAAGAGTCCCGCCGGAGTGAACCAGATGGAGGCCATCGCGGACGCCGTAACCGACCTCGTGGTCGAGTACGGCGGGAGCGTCTCGGGCGAACACGGCGACGGCCGCGCCCGCACTCAGTGGAACCACAAACTGTACGGCGACCACGTGTGGAACGTCTTCCGCGACTTGAAGTCGGCCTTCGACCCCGATTGGCTCCTCAACCCCGGACAGGTCTGTGGGGACGTGGACATGACCGAAAACCTCCGGTTCGACCCCGACTACGGGTTCGATTCCGGCTTCGACCCCGTCCTCAACTGGGAGAACGAGAACGGCTTCGAGGGGATGGTCGAACTCTGTCACGGCTGTGGCGGCTGTCGCGGCGGGCAGGAAACCACCGGCGGCGTGATGTGTCCGACCTACCGCGCGGCGGACGAGGAGATAACGAGTACCCGGGGTCGGGCGAACATGCTTCGACAGGCAATGAGCGGGGATTTGGAGGAGGAAGAGCAGTTCGACGTGGAGTTCATGCACGAGGTGATGGACCTCTGTATCGGCTGTAAGGGCTGTGCGAAGGACTGTCCGTCGGAGGTGGACATGGCGAAACTCAAAGCCGAGGTCGAACACGAGTATCAAAAGCGACACGGAAAAACCGTCCGCGACCGCATCTTCGGCAACATCGACCGCCTCTCCTCGCTCGGTAGCGCCTTTGCCCCCGTCTCGAACTGGGCGACGGAACTCCCCGGCGCGAGGTTCTTCGCGGAGGAACTGCTCGGCATCGCGAGCGAACGAACGCTGCCGACTTTCCACCGCGAAACCCTCGAAGACTGGTTCGAGGAGCGGGGCACCCGCGTTTCGGAGGAGGATGCGACCCGACGCGTCATCCTGTTTCCCGACACCTACACGAACCACAATCACCCGGAGGCCGGGAAGGCGGCGATTCGAGTCCTCGAAGCGGCGAACGTTCACGTTCGAATCCCGAACGATGTGGCCGGAAGCGGACGACCGGCTCATTCGAAGGGAATGCTCGATACGGCCCGCAAACAGGCCGAGACGAACGTGAGCGCGCTCTCCTCGTTCGTCCGGGACGGCTGGGACGTCGTGGTGGTCGAACCGTCCGATGCGGTGATGTTCCAATCGGATTACCTCGACTTGCTTCCCGTGAACGAGGAGTCCGGGTCGTCGAGCGGCCAGTACACCGAACCGCGCTCCGCCGACCCCGAGGCCGGCGGACTCCGTACCGAAGCCGAACGGCTGGCCGCGAACACCTTCGGAATCTGCGAGTACTTCGATGCGTTCGGCCTCGACCTGGCGCTGTCCGGCGAGGGGTCGCTGACCTACCACGGCCACTGTCACCAAAAGGCGACGAAGAAGGACGGTCACGCCGTGAACCTCCTCCGAGCGGCGGGATACGAGGTCGACGCTCTCGACAGCGGCTGTTGCGGCATGGCGGGCAGTTTCGGCTACGAGGCCGAACACTACTCGATGAGCAAGGCCGTCGGGTCGATTCTGTTCGAACAGGTCGAAGAAAGCGAGGGAGCGGAAGTCGTCGCGCCCGGCGCGTCCTGTCGCACACAACTCGGCGACTGGCAGGGCGAGGAACCGCCACATCCCATCCAGAAGGTCGACGAGGCGCTTCGGTAGTCGCCGAGTGCGCCGGGGGAACGGGCACGGCGTTCCGAACCATGAACGCGACACACCGAGATGTGGACGCGGCGCGCGAATGCTTTCACCGGACTTCGGAACGGCGAGAAGCGTTTTATCGCTCGCACGTGTCACCGTACACAGTGCGGCCATGCAAATCCCATCACAGCATTCACAACACAGACGGGCCGAAGAGCTTCCGTTAGTGACGGATTCCGCGAGGGTGGCGGACATTCTGCCCCTCGACGAGGACCGAACCGAACGCGTGGTCGAGCGTGCCGCAGAACTCCTCGACGTCCACGGACGAGAGGAGTGGGCGGGGAGAGTCGAATCCGAGAACGCCGACTGGGACGAACTGATATCCGTGATAGAGGACGAAGAGCGCGGCCACGGGAACCTGTTGACGGAACTCTCGTCGTTGAAGGACCGCTACCAACGACCCTTTTCCTCGCTGATGAGCGTCGTCGTCGAGATGGACGAGGAGTTCGACTTCGTTCCCGGCCAGTACGCCACGATGCGCTACGAACACACGCCCAGACCCTACTCCATCGCCAGTTCGCCGAACGCGGAGGGAATCGAACTCTGCGTCCGGCGGGTTCCACACGGACGACTCACGTCGAAACTGTTCGAGGACCTCTCGGAAGGCGACCGGGTGACGGTTCGCGGACCGAACGGCGACTTCGTCCTCGAAGAGCCCTCCGGTCGGGACATGGCGTTTCTCGCCACTGGGACGGGCGTTGCGCCACTCCGGAGCATGATACAGTACACCTTCGAGGAGGGACGCGACGAGTACGCGGGCGAACGACGCGACTTGTGGCTCTTTTTGGGCGCGTCGTGGAAGGACGACTTGGCCTACCGCGAGGAGTTCCAGAAGTTGGACGACGAACACGAGAACTTCCACTTCGTTCCCACATGCTCGCGCGAGGAGTACCTCACCGACTGGGAAGGGGAAACCGATTACGTCCAGCAGACGCTCGTGAAGTACCTGGTCGAGGAGGCCGAGGACAACCTCTCGTACGACCTCGCGAAGTACACCACGGAACCGGCCAACGATATCGACGCGCGAATCGACCCGGGAAACCTCGAAGTGTACGCCTGCGGCGTCAACGCGATGGTGTCGATGCTCGCCAGTGCGGCGAAGGACCTCGGCGTTCCCGAGGACCACGTGCAGTACGAAGGGTACGGATAGCCAAAACGTCCAAACCACGAATACGGCCGTAGAATCCCGAGAGCGTGTCCCGGCAATAGACATCGATTTCGCTGAGCGTCGAGTTCTCCTGTCCCGCCGCGAACACGATAGCGTCGATGGCTTACGTCTCACCCTGCCGCGACCCGGAGGGTTATCACGGCAGCGCGTCTCACACCGCTCATGCTGGTACTTCGCGGTGCAGATGTCGTAGACGCGGCCGGAATCCGGGAGGCGGACGTTGCAATCGAGGAAGGGGAAATCGTCTCGGTGGGTGACGTTTCCGACGCGGACGAAGAAATCGACGTGAGCGGGAAGTTCGTCGCACCGGGCCTCGTCGACTCGCACATCCACGCCTCGATGGATGGGCGGCCGGACGTGACCTCGTTGAACGATGACAGCGAGATGATGCTGTCCTATCGTGCGACGGCGAACCTCCGTGATGCGCTCCACGCTGGAGTGACGACCGTTCGTGACCTCGGCTCACCGACGACGCTCGCGCTCGACGCCGCGCGCGCTGTCGAAGCGGGGCTCATCGAGGGACCGCGAATCGTCGCCTGCGGACAGAACGTCGTGATGACCGGCGGTCACGGCCACTGGTTCGGACGCGAAGCGGACGGCGAAGCGGAGGTGAAAAAGGCGGTGCGGGAACAACTCAAGCGCGGTGCGGGAGTCATCAAGTGTATGGCGACCGGTGGCGTCCTCACCGAGGGTGCGGTCACTGGCTCCCCGGAGTTGGACGGAGACGAGTTGAACACGCTCGTCGAAACCGCCGCCGCGAAACACACTCCGACGGCCGCTCACGCACACGGAACGGAAGGTATCAAGAACGCCGTCCGAGCAGGCATCTCGAGTATCGAGCACGGAACGTTCATGGACCGCGAAGCGGCGGAGATGATGGTCGAACGGGGGACGTACTGGGTTCCCACCGCGAAGGCGCTCCACGGTATCGTCGAACAGGGAACGGAGGCCGGAATCCCACCCTACGCGGTCGAAAAGGCAGAGGAGGCAGCTATCGCCTTCGAGAACGCCTTCGAGTACGCGCTCGATGCAGGCGTGACGATTGCGATGGGAACCGACGCCGGAACGCCGTTCAACTTCCACGCCGACATCCCCGAGGAACTCGAACTGATGGCCGAGTACGGGCTCTCCCCGGAGAAAGCGCTGGAGGCGGGAACGGTCAATGCGGCCGACCTCCTCGGCCTGTCGAACATCGGACTGGTCGAGGAAGGATATCGTGCCGACCTCGTCGTCCTCGGTTCCGACCCTCGTGAGGACGTGACGACGTGGCAATCACCCGAACACACCGTGTCCAATGGTAACATAGTTCGTTGACGGCCTCACGTCACAAGGTCTTTTATATCCGGCCATGGACGATATGGTACATGAGACGGCTCCTGGCTGTCGGCCTCATCACGGTGCTGCTCATCGCGTCGTTTCCCGCGTTCGGAACGGCACAGAGCAATGCTCCGACGACTCCGCAGAAGATCACTACCTCCCAGGAGTTCGATGACGTCGAATTCATCATTCTCGTTAACAGTGACGGTGACGCTCTCTGGACGTTCCGTTACGAGAAGACGTTGGAAACAAAACAGGAACACGAGCAATTCAAGGAGTTTGCAAATAGTTTCAACAGTTCAGATACGGAATTGTATACGAATTTCAGGGAAAATGCCGTCAAACTGACATCGACGGCGAACAACCAGACGAAACGAAAGATGACCGCTAGTAACTTCTCCAAACGAGCCTTCGTCGACCACCCCGGGATGACGGACGATACGAAACGCGGCGTGGTCGAGATGTCGTTTCGTTGGAGCGCGTTCGCGTACGGCAGCGGCAACACCACCGTAATGGGCGACGTGTTCAAAGGCGGTCTCTATCTCGGGAACAACCAGAAACTCGTCATCAAACCGGCCGACGGGATGTCCTTCAAATCCGCACAGCCGGTGAAAGGGCGGAGTATAGCGGGCAGTACGCTCGCCGAAAGCGATTCCGTTTCGTGGTCCGGGGAACGGGAGTTCAACGACCAACGACCGATGGTGACGTTCTCCTCACCACCGCAGTCCAGTTCCACGACGAACGCCCCCTCGTCGACCACCGATAATGCGAGCGCACCGCCGGGCAATGGTGGCGAAAAGTCGGGTTCGAACTCGCCCACGATGCTGTTCGTCGCCGCCGTCGTCCTCCTCATCGGTTTGGCCGCGGTGTTCGTCTGGCGACAGGGAAGCCTCGGGTCGCTTTCGTCCGGCCGGAGTACCCCCGGTGGCGGAGGCGGTGGCAGCAGCGGGTCCGCCGCCACGGAATCGCCGACCAGTCCCGCCGAACCGGCGGTCAGCGACGAGGAGTTGCTCACCGACGAGGCGCGGGTGAAAAAACTCCTCCGCGAGAACGGCGGTCGAATGAAACAAGTCAACATCGTGGACGAAACCGGTTGGTCGAAATCCAAGGTCAGCATGCTCCTCTCGGAGATGGAAGAGGACGGCGAAATCAGCAAACTTCGCGTCGGCCGTGAGAACATCATCAGCCTCGACGGTCACGAACCGGACGCTGCCGGGTCTCCGCTGGACAGATAATTCCGCCATCCTTTTGCTGATAGCCAGAATGAAAAGCCATGCCTGTTTGCGTTTCCGAATGTGTGAGCCCCCGCCACAGCGCCATCGAAACGCAACTGTTAAACGGTCCGTGCGATTACGAAAGAGTACACACGCTCCGTTGGTGTAGTCCGGCCAATCATCTTGCCCTCTCACGGCAAGGACCAGGGTTCGAATCCCTGACGGAGCACTCTTTTGAGGAACGAAGTGACGGAAAAGCAGCGCACGGAAGGGATTCGAGCAGGCGAGTCGCACGCCCGGAACGGCGCTCCGCGCCGCATGCCCGGACCGTCTCGGCGAGTTCGATATTCCTGACGGAGCATTCTTCTTCACACCGTCTTCCGATTTTGAGCCTACAGCACGAGGCGCACTGAGCGACCATCACGGGTCCGATTTTTGTTTCTCTACTCATCACGTAACACGCTTATTGTCCATACAACCGGTACCCCTTCCATGTCATCCTCTGACGGTGGTCACTCCGGAGGGATTCATTTTAAGTATTCGCTCGATAATCTTCGAGTATGCCTGAGTCGTTACTCGAATCATCTCCGGAACGGACGCTTCACATCGGGCGTGACCGCCCGATTCGCATCAGCGCGGGACATCGTCTGTTGCACCACGACGGGAAATGTAGCCGCCCGCACGGCCACAATTACGAAATCGAGGTAACCGTCACCGGCGAACTCACCGAGGAAGGGTGGGTCGTAGACAAAGGAGATATTACTACGATACTCTCCGAGTGGGACCACATGTTCCTCTTGGAGGAAGGGGACCCGCTCGTGGAGGCGTTCGAGGAGAGCGGCGATGGGTCGGCGGTCGTCCTCTTCGAGGACCCACCGACGGCGGAAGTGATGAGCCTCGAACTCGAACGCCGATTTCGCGAAGAACTGCCGGACAACGTCTCCGCGGTGGCGGTCGAAGTGAGCGAGACCGCGGAACTCTGTGGCGGCCACGTCTAACCATGCCCGTGAACGCGACCGAACCGAGCGAGGGAGAACGCGACGACGAGTACGAGGGGTCTGACTCCGAACCGTCGCTTCCCATCAACGAGTTGTTCTACTCGCTACAGGGGGAGGGGACGCTCTCGGGAACGCCGAGCGTGTTCGTGCGGACGAGCGGCTGTAACCTGCGATGTTGGTTCTGTGATTCGTATCACACGTCGTGGGAACCAACACACGCCGGTATGACGGTGGACGAAATCGTCGCAGAGGTCGAATCCTACGACGCGAACCACGTCGTACTCACCGGCGGCGAACCACTGGTGCACGAGGAATCCGTCACCCTGCTCGACCGCCTCTCGGAGATGGGCTATCACACGACCGTCGAGACCAACGGGACGATTTTCCGCGACGCCGCCATCGATTTGGCGAGCGTCAGTCCGAAACTGGCCTCCTCGACCCCGACGCCCGAAAACGACCCGAAGGGCGATGGCGAGTGGGAGGAGCGCCACGAGGAGCGACGAATCGACGTGAAGACGTTGGGGTGTCTCGTGGACGCCTACGACACCCAGATGAAGTTCGTCGTCACCGACGAGGCGGACCTCGAAGAGATAGAGGGGTTGGTTTCCGAGATTCGGACGGCCGCCACGAAATCCCTCTCGGACACCGACGTGCTGTTGATGCCGGAGGGAGCCACCCGCGAGCAATTGGACGAAAGTCGCGAGCGAGTCGCGGAGCTGGCGATGGAGTACGGCTACCGCTACACACCGCGACTGCACGTGGACCTGTGGAACGACGCACCGGGAACCTGAACATCGAACGCTAACGAACACCGACATGACACGAAACGACGCATCCGACGAAGCGAACGAAAGCGCGATGACTGACGACGGATCGACCGAGAAGCGCGCCGTCATCCTCGCCTCCGGCGGGATGGACAGCGCCACCGCCGCCTACGAAGCGCGCGAGCGAGGGTACGAACCCTTCTTCCTGCACACCTCGTACGGCCAGCGAACCGAGAGCAAGGAGTTCGACTGTGCCAAACGGCAGGCCGAGGAACTCGATGCCGGGTTCCTCCACGTCGAGACGAGCCACCTCGCCACGATCGGGGGGTCCAGCCTCACCGACGACGCGATGGACGTGGAGGACGCCGACTTGGAGAGCGACGAAGTGCCGGACACCTACGTCCCGTTCCGGAACTCGAACCTGCTCTCGATGGCGGTTTCCTGTGCCGAAGCGAACGACTGCGACGCCGTATTCATCGGCGCACACAGCGAAGATTTCTCAGGATATCCCGACTGCCGCCCACAGTTCTTCGAGGCGTTTCAGGCCGTCGTCGACACCGGAACGAAGGACGACACGAACATCGAACTCGTCGCGCCGTTCGTCGAGTTCAGCAAGACCGACATCGCAGAACGCGGCGTCGAACTCGACGTTCCGTACGAACTGACGTGGAGCTGTTACCGCGCTGAAGAACCAGCCTGTGGCACCTGTGACTCCTGTGCGCTCCGCCTGCAGGCGTTCGGCAACGTCGGCGTACGCGACCCCATCGAGTACGAGGAGCGGCCCAGCTACTGATCGTCCGTCGGATTATTGATTCGCTGTCGACTTACTGACTGTCCCGTCCGGTCGAAGCGACGTAGATGCCGCCGAGAACGACGGCACCGCCGACTATCGTCGCGGCTCCCGGTACCTGTCCGAGAATGGCCACCGCAAGAATCGTGCTACCGACGGGTTCGCCGAGGAGCGAGACGCTCACGACGCTCGACTCGACGTACTTCAGCGCCCAGTTGATGACGGTGTGGCCGAAGATTCCGGGGCCGACTGCCATTCCGAGGAACAGAAGCCACTCCGTCGGACCGTACGCGGCGGGGGAAACCGTCGCGTCGCTCACCAGCGCGGCACCGAACAGAACGACCGTGGAGACGCCGTACACGACTGTCACGTAGGGAATAAGGGACACCCGCTGTCGGAGCGACCGACCGGCGAGGACGTATCCCGCCGCCGCAATCGCGCCGACGACGGCGAGCGCGTTTCCGTAGAGCGCGTGGTTCCCGGCGGCCGCGTTCGTGAGAAGGTCGCCGAACGACATGGCGACCATCCCGAGCAGTGCGATGAAGATGCCGACCATCGTTTTTCTGGAGACTCGTTCGTCCAACAGCGCCCACGCGCCGAACGCGACGAAGAGGGGTTGTGACTGCACGAGCGTCACCGACGCGGCGACCGATGTCCAGTCTAAACTCTCGAACCACGCGATGAAATGTCCGGCGAGGGCACACCCGGTAACGACCGCGATGGCCAAGTCACGGGGTGAGAACGTTCGAAGGTCGTCCCGATAGCGCGTAACGGCGAGCGGCGCGAGCAACAGCGTCGTGAACAGCGACCGGTACAGCGCCTTGATGATACTCGGGGCGCTGCTGAGTTCGATGAGGATGGCGCTCGTACTCACCGCGACGATGGCGACGGTGAGCGCCGTCATCGGTGACACCTCCTCTTCGACCCGTTCGACCACTTCGAACATCACAGGTGTACCGGGAGCCACGCCAGCCAGTGCAACACCGTTTCCGGCGGGATGAGCGGGTCGTGGAGCACCAACCAATCGAGGAGCATGAGACCGATACCGTGGGCCACGACGGACGGCAGAATCGAATCACAGTTGTAATCCACTGCCCCGAACAGCACGTCGGTCGGCCCCGAGAGGATGACCTCGACGGGCGGTTTGCCCAAGTGGTGAAACGCATAGATTATCGGGCTCACGAACACGCTCTTGAAGCCGATTTTCCGTACGCCGACACAGAGAAAGCCCCGATAGTACGTTTCGGCGGCGAGAACGACGATGAACTGCTTTACCGCGTGCGGGAGGAAGTTTCCGAGCGCGGCGTTGGTCTCCCACATCGGATAGTAGGTCCGAATCGTCGGGAGCGACGACCCGACGACGTAAATCGGAACGACGAAGGCCGCGAGAACGAGCGTGTTGCGTATCGCTTTCCGGTCCACCCGATAGCCGAGATGGCGGCCGTGCGTCACCGCGAGCGCGCCGGGGATGACCATGTACAGGGTCACGTCGCGGAAAACGCGGAGGTTCAGACTACCGCCGGTACTCGGCCAGTACGACCATGCGGCCGCGATGAGCGCCCCGACGAGGAGCGACAACTGTACCCACGTTAAGCCGAACGTCCGTTCTTCGACGCTCCGGGAGAGGCTCACGAATCGTCGGCGGTCGGAATCGGACCCGTTCCGACTGCGTCCTCGACGGCGTTGGTGAACTCCTGTTCGCTCTGGAAGTACGTGCTTTCTACCTCGTCGAGCACGGACGCGAGTTCACGGGGTCCGTCGGGGGTTCGAATCGTCTCTTCGCCCTCTTTTCGTGCGACTTCGCTCTTCTGGATGGGCCAGAACAACCGCGAGGAGACTCGTGCGAGCGGTGCGCCATCGACGGGCTCGCGGTCGCCGAGTTCCACAGCAGGCCCTTCGTCTTCGGTATCGTCAGCCATACTGGGGCGTTTGGCAGGGTGGGGATTAGGTTTTTCGAACCCACCTTTTGCCGCGGTCGGGAGCCGAATCCGGCGCGATCCGCGCCGGATTCGGCCTATCTCCCTTGCAAAAGCTGGACCAAAAGCCGTCGTCACCCCCTTTTGCGCGTCAAAGACGCACAAGAGGGGGTTCCTTGGCCAGGAAAATCTCCGATTTTCCGGAGGGTGACAGGTTTCCGGTGGTTGTGTCTCCGGTGGATTTCGGCAGTTGTGTCACCGGCGGACTCCTCGTGCCTGTGAAAATTGTGGATTTTGACGGTTGTGTCACCGGCCTATCGCTCCCTTCGGTCGCTGCCATGATATCCGCCGAATGTCACATCTGGCACTGTCACGTCTGGCGTTTGTCGGAAATAGTTCGATTCGAGTATGTTATTAACCTCGCCTATGCACGCGACTTTTGCCGTTTTCGTGGCCGAAATCAAACGGTAGTGATGTCTGTCTGACGCAGTAGTTTAGTACCCGCGATACAATGGCAGACACATGACAAGCCTCGGGGAAACGTACGAAGGGCACGGCGGCGTGAAAAAACGCCCACGACGCCTCTATCTCGGCGTCGGCCTGTTTCTCGTCGGGTCGTTGCTCGTCGTCGTGGGTATCCTCGCGGCGACGACGAACAGTTTCGCGGCAATGGGATTGGGCGAGTACGGTTCGTACAAAATCGCGGGTATCACCGCCGGTTTGGGCGTTCCCGCCGTCTTCGTCGGCGTGTTCGCCGTCCTCCCCGCGACGAGCGACCGCGTTCGAGCGGCGACGGCCATCGGGTCGAGCATCACGATTCTCGGCCTCGCCATGTTCTGGTACGCCTACCCGCAACACTGGCGCGGACACGGCGAACACCTCACGCTCCCCGTCGTCGCGGTGTACTTCGTCGGCCTCATCACGACTTTCTGGTGTCTGTTCACCGCCGTCGTGAACTTCAAGACCCGAAACGACCCCGGCGGGACGGTGACGATGGAAGTCACGCGCAAGGGCGAGACGAAAATCATCGAAGTCGAGAAACCGCGCGGGTTCGGCGGCATCGGCATCTTCGGCGACGAACCGACCGGCATGGAACGAACCGTCACCGAACCCCTCGGCGACGGCGGCGCGGCGGCCGACGACATCACCTCGCCGCTGGACACCGAGGAGACTGCTGCCGCGCCTCCCACACCGGCGCAAACGGACGCCTACTGTGGCAACTGCACGCACTTCGATTACGTCCGCACCGACTCGGGAATGACCCCGTACTGCGGCTTGCACGACGAGCGGATGACCGACATGGACGCCTGCGACCAGTGGCAGTCGAACCGGTAAGGCCCGATTCCGTTCTACAGCCCCGAAAGTGTCGTTTCGACCGACTCCCAGTGGCTCCCCTTCCAGAATCGTTTTCCACAATCGCTACAGCGCCAGAACCGTTTGCCGTCCGGCGCGTGGTCGGGGGCCGGTCCGTCGTCCCGAACGAGTTTCCCGTTACAATCGGAACAGCGTGCGGGTTCCGAAAGCGAGAGTTCCACCCCGACGCTCCGGAGTTCGCGGAGCTGGTCGCGCACGTCGAGCGATTCGATGAGGAGAGCGTCGTCGGCGCGTTCGGAAAGCTGCACGTCCCGCGTCACTAACGTTCTGTCCTCCGATTCGGCCAGTTCGAGAATCGCGTCGTCCGCCTCGACCCCCCTGTCGAGCGCGTAGGCAGTATCGTATCCGCACATACGGAGATACGTCGAGAGCCGACCCAACATCACGTCGAGGAAGAACCGGCGGCCCATCAGTGAAGGAACTCGCGGACGCCCGCCGCGTCGCGGGCGTTGAGCACGTCCGCCGCTTCCGCCCATCCCCGTCGCGCCGTATGCACTCCGTATCTGACGTTTCGGTACTCGCCGGGACTGTGGGCGTCGGTGTCGATAGCGATGGTCGCCCCCTCCTCGATTGCGACCTGTACCGCCGCACCCCAGAGGTCGAGTCGGTGGGGATTGCTGTTTATCTCCAACGCGACACCGTTGTCCGCTGCGGCGCGCGCCACCTCGCGCACGTCGAAATCGTGGCCGGGACGCCGGTTGATCAGTCGGCCGCTCGGGTGGCCCAAGATATCGACGCTCGGATGTTCTATCGCTCGAATCAGGCGTTCGGTCGCGTCGCCGTCGAGACCGCTGTGTGGCGAGGCGACGACGATGTCCAAATCGTCGAGGACGTCGTCGCCGACGCTGATTCCCCCGTCCGGGTCGATGTTCGCCTCGACGCCGGTGAACACGTCTATCGGGGCGTCCTCGGCGACGGCCCGAACCTCGTCCATCTGCGCTTCGAGTTCGTCGTCG
The DNA here is from genome assembly GCF_056892285.1 of Haladaptatus sp. HS23. NCBI lineage: Archaea > Methanobacteriati > Methanobacteriota > Halobacteria > Halobacteriales > Haladaptataceae > Haladaptatus > Haladaptatus sp. HS23. Next base: position 155,213 of record NZ_JBXGLH010000002.1, read on the forward strand.
TCCAACCCGACGCCGCCGACCATTCCTGACCCCGTCGCGTGGTCGGAGATGACGATGTAGTCGTGGCCGAAGTCGGCCGCCCCCTCGACCATCTCCTCGATGGTGTTGTTCCCGTCCGACCAGTTCGTGTGCAGGTGCAGGTCGCCGCGGACGTCGCCCACCTCGATGAGGTCCGGCAGGTCTCCGGCGAGCGCGGCGTCTATTTCGCCGTTGTCCTCGCGCATTTCGGGGGCGATGAGCGGCAGGCCGAGCGCCTCGTACATGCTGGCTTCCGTTTCGCCCGCGACCCGCTCGCCGACTCGTTGTCCCGCGTCGGGGTCCTCGACGTCGGACACATCGAACACGCCGTACTCGTTCACCTTGTATCCCTGCTCGATTGCGTAGTTCCGGAGGGTGATGTTGTGGTTCTTGCTCCCGGTGAAATACTGGAGGGCGCTCCCGAACTCCTCGGAAACGACGACCCGAAGGTCGATGCGCATGTCGGAGACGCGAATGGACGCTTTGTCGCTTCCCGCTTCGATGACCTCCGTCACCCGTTCCCAGTCGGTGAAGGCGTCGATGACCGCCTCCTTCTCCTCGCTTTCCGCGAGGATGTCGATGTCACCGATGGTTTCTCGCCAGCGACGGAGCGACCCGGCGAGTTCGTGGCGGCCGACGGTCGGTACGTCGTCGAAGAAGGCGAGCACCTGCTCGCCGACCGGGCGAGCGTCGCCGAGCAGTTCCCGTCCGCGGACGGTTCGAGCGAACTCGATACCGTCGAGGATGTTTTCCTCGGATTTGGGGCCGTAGCCCTTTATCTCCTGAATCTGCCCATCACGGGCGGCCTCCTCCAAATCGTCCAGCGTCTGCACGCCGAGTTCCTCGTAGAGGTCGCCGACCGTCTTCGGGCCGACGCCCTCGACTCGCGTCAGTTCCATCATCTGCACGGGGAGGTTCGCCCGCTCCTCTTCGAGTTCCTCGATTTCGCCCGTCTCGAAGTATTCGACAACCTTGCTCGCTATCGATTCTCCCACCTGTGGAATCCGTCCGACGGCGTCCGGTCCCTCCGCGGCCAACTCCTCTATTGCTTCGGGGTAGTCGCGGATGTTGTCCGCGGCCCGACGGTAGGCCTGCGGCTTGTACTGGACGTCCTGCGCTTCGACCAAATCGGCGTACTCCTCGAACAACTCCGCTATTTCGGCGTTTCTGCTCATAGTCGTGACCGTTTTCCGGCGCTCTCCTTTCCGAGTGCTTTCTGGAGGAACGACACCCACCGTTTCTGGTCGGCGGCCTCCTTCGCCTGTTCTTCCACTTCGAGGTTCGTCGAGCCGAGACCTTCGAGCGCGTTCAGCGCCCGGTCGATGCCGATGACGCTCTCGACCAACCGCTCGCCCTCCTCGAAGCTGATGTCCGCCTCTTCGAGGCGTTCTTTTCGCTGGAGTCGTTCGCGGCGCAGATTCGTCTTCGCCTGCTCCACGCGGTCCCGTTCTCCGGCGGGAACAGTGTCACGCCGCTTGATTTCGAAGACGAACTCCCGAAGGTCGATGTCCCGTCCCTGCACCGAAATCGTCTCGGGAATCGATTCGCCGACCGTCGCACCCTCCCGCTCGACCCGTTCCAGCAGTCCTTTGCGTTCGTACTCCTTCACACTCCATACTCCTCGTCCTGAGGGCAAAAACCTCATGCCCTATGCGTTTCGGTCATAATTCGCCTCCTTTGGATGAGGCCAGAAAAAGCATTACTCGGGCCGCCGAGTACTGGTGGCATGAAAAAGCCCGGCGAAGTGTTTGCGGATTCTCGTCTCTACGACCCCGGTATCGAAGCCATCGTCCCGCGGTACGACGAGCTTCACGACGCGATTTTGAACTCGCCGCCGCAGGACCGGACCGACGAGATTCGCGTCCTCGAACTCGGTGCGGGGACGGGCGAACTCACGACGAAACTACTGACCCGCTTTCCGGAGAGCACGGTCCTCGCGGTGGACCACAGCGAGGGAATGCTCGCCGAAGCCGAGCGTAAACTGGAAACGTTCGGAAACCGCGCCGACATCGTGCAGGGAACCTTCCCAGACGACTATCCGACGGCGACCGACGAGTTCGACCTCGCCATCTCCTCGCTCGCGGTCCACCACCTCCCGTCGGACGAAAAGCGCCGTCTCTTCGACTCGCTCGCCGACGCCCTCGTCCCCGGCGGATGGTTCGTCAACGGCGACGTGATTCGATTCGATGCGCCCCACCTCGAAACGCTGGGCTCCGCGATGATCGAGAACTGGGTGCGTTCGAAGGGATGGGAGGAAGAGGAGTTCATGAACCGCTGGCAGGCCAGCGACGAGTACGACGAACCGGACACGCTGACCGACCAACTCCTTTGGCTTCGGGAGGCCGGATTCGAATCGGTGACGTCGGTGTGGCAGTACTACAACTTCGCCGTCTACGGCGCGCGAAACCCCGCGTGATTCCCGATTTCGACCGTCGAATTGGTCGCACTGATTGTCGCGTGTCAGTTCACCCAAACCCATTTGGCCTATCGGTTCAAATCATGCAACAATGGCGCAATGCGACGTGTGTGGGCAGGACGAGAACATGCCGTACCAGTGTCGAATGTGCGGCGGGACGTTCTGCGCCGAACACCGACTGCCGGAGAACCACTCCTGTCCGGGGTTGAACAAGTGGAACGACCCGGAGGGAGTGTTCGACAGCGGCTTTGACGATAGCGCGAACAATCAGGGCGGTGGCCGGTTCAGCGTGGACACGAGTCCCGGTGGTCCGCTGAGCTACTTCCGCGGGAACATGACGTTCGTGTTCCTCGCGCTGATGGTGGGGACGTTCGTCGCGGAGTTCGTCGTCCTCAACGTCATGGGCGACGCCCAGTTGTTCTCCGAACTGTTCGTCCTCCAATCGACGCACATCGGGCGGGTCTGGACGTGGGTCACGTCCATCTTCGCGCACAATCCGACCGGCTTCACGCACATCCTCTTCAACGGTATCGCACTGTACTTCTTCGGCCCCGTGCTGGAACGGCGCATCGGGAGCAGGAAGTTCACGGCCCTGTTCCTCGTAAGCGGTATCCTCGCCGGGTTGGCACAGGTCGGTATCGTCGCGATGATGGGCAGTACTTCCGCCGTTCTCGGCGCGAGCGGCGCTATCATGGCTGTCATGGGCGTGCTCACGGTGCTGAACCCGAACATGAAGATTCTCATCTACTTCATCATCCCGATGCCACTCTGGCTCGCGACGGCCCTCTTCGCCGTCTACTCCGGGTTCGCGAGCGTTTTCGGCGGCGCAGGTGCGGGCGGGGTCGCGCAACTGGCCCACCTCACCGGGCTGGGAATCGGCCTGCTGTACGGCGCGAAACTGAAGAAGGAAGGAAAACGCGGCCCCTCGGAACTGGACATCGGCGGGCGACGGGGCGGCGGCATGGGCGGGCGTAGACGGTTCTAATGCACCTCGCCCATCCCGAATTCGCGCCGGACGCTTCGCTGTCACGCGAGGAGATGGAGGAACTGCAGTACGAGGTGGCCGACGCAGCGATTTTCGAGGACGCGTTCGATTTCGACCCCGAGAGCGTCCGCGCCGAACCGACGGACGACGCACAGACTCATCTCCCAACGGGCGAGGACGGGGACGATTCGAACACCGCCGCGTCTATCGACTCTTCCGAACCTCCCGTCGTCGTCGGCGTGGACCAAGCGTTCCTCGGCGACCTCGCGGTGAGCGCACTCGTGGCGTCGCGGGACGGCGAAGTCATCGAGCGTGCCCACGCCGCCGTCGAGACGGAGATTCCGTACATCCCCGGCCTGCTGTCGTTCCGGGAGGGGACGGCTATTTTGCGCGCCTTCGAGGAACTGACTGTCGAACCCGACCTCGCCATCGTGGACGGAAGCGGACGAATCCACTTCCGGGAGGCCGGAATCGCCACGCACATCGGCGTGATGCTCGATATTCCCGCCATCGGCGTCGCCAAAAACCTCCTCTGCGGCGACCTCCGTGACCCGCCACAGGGACATCTGTCCGAAGGGGAGCGCGTTCCCGTGGTAGCGAACTCGCGGGTCAGCGCGCCGGACGGGACCGTCATTGGTTACGCGCTCCAGTCACGCCAGTATCCGAACCCCGAGAAACGCCACGTTAACCCGCTGTACGTCAGTCCCGGCCATCGCGTGAGCGCCGAAGCGGCCGCGGACCTGGTCTGGCAACTGTGTGCTGGCTACAAGCTTCCCGAACCGACCCGGCGGGCTGATGCGTACGCCGATGAAGTAAAGGAAACCGTTGATACTTAGCCACCCCCGTCCGAAGGAAACCCCATGGATGAGACTGTGCTGATAACCGGCTGTTCGTCGGGAATCGGACGGGAAACCGCCCTGTCGTTCCTCGCGGACGGCTGGGTGGTGTACGCGACTGCCCGAAATCCCGCCGACATCGAGACGCTCGGGGAGAAGGGATGTCACATCTCGACGCTCGACGTCACCGACGACGACCACGTGGAACGCGTCATCGACGAAATCATCGACGAACACGGCCATCTCGACTGCCTCGTCAACAACGCGGGCTACGCACAACCGGGACCGGTCGAGGACGTTCCGATAGAGCAGGTTCACGCGCAGTTCGACGTGAACGTCTACGGGCCGCTTCGGTTGGCGCGGGCCGCGCTGTCCCACATGCGGGAGCGCGGAAAGGGGAACATCATCAACGTCTCCAGCGCCGTCGGCCGCGTGGCCGTCCCCGGCATGGGAATCTACAGCGGGTCGAAGTTCGCCCTCGAAGGGGTTTCGGACTCCCTCCGAGGCGAAGTCGAGGAGTACGACGTCGACGTCGTGCTGGTCGAACCCGGTCCGGTTGACACCGAGTTCTACGACCGAGCCAGCGACGAAGTCGAAGGCGTCGAGCGTTCGGGCGGTTACGAACGCTTCTATCAGATGTACGGCGACCGGCAGGCCATCGACGGCGGCATGCCGGGTGCGGTCCACCCCAAGGAGGTCGCCGACACAATCCTGGACGCCGCGAACGTCCAACATCCGGACGCCCGGTATCCGGTCGGAACGGTCGCTCACCTGACCGACTACGCGCGAATCCTCCCCGCGGAATGGCTCGACAAACTGTACGGGGCGGTTTCGGAACTCTCCACCAACGACTGGGTGAAGAAGTTCTTCGACTGATTTCGAACCGATTCGATTCGAAGCGAACTCCGCGCGAAGTAGGTTAGTCCAAGCAAGCGGCGACGACGCGCAGCATCTCCTCGCCGCGAACCTCGTCGGCGAACAGCGGGACCCGCTTGATGGTGTGGCCACGGAACACGTCCTGTGCTTCACGAAGCGCGCCCTGCTGGACCTCCCATCGCTGTTTACAGAACTCACAATCGTCCAGGTTCGGCGTCGCAAACCGACTCGAATCGACGGACTCCGTCACGTCGGCGAGGTTCTCCATCACGCGGTTCACGATAACCGTCCCGACGGGAATCCCGAACTCGTCGAGTTGTGTGAGGAGACGTTTCGATTCGAACACGCTCATCTCCTCTGGAATCATGACGACGCGGAAGTCAGTCTTCGACGGGTCCCGAAGCGTCCGCCGGAGTTCCTGAATCCGTTCCTTGAACGCGTCCAAGTCGTCCATTCCCTCCTCGGGGTCGCCGGTTTCGCCGCCGAACATCCCCTTTACGCCGTCCATCATGCCTTGGAACCGTTGTCTGAGGCTCATCATCCGGCCGACCATCGTGTCCATCAGTTCGGGGAGTTCGAGCAGTCGAAGCGTGTGGCCCGTCGGCGCGGTGTCCACCACGACCCTATCGAACCGCTCGTCGTCCAGGAACTCCAGCAACTTCTGCATCGCCGCGGCCTCGTCCGCGCCGGGCATCGCACCGCCCAAGAGCGAGGCCATCGGGCCGTCGTCCTCGTCGCCGAGCATTCCGCCGAGGGGGTTCTCCCCGCCGAGCATCCCGGCCTGTTCTTCGAGCGCGGCGTCCGGGTCGATTTCGGCGGCGTACAGCGGAACGTCCTCACGAATCCGCGTCGCCGCCGCCGGAATATCGCGCTCGAACGTGTCCGAAAGCGAGTGTGCCGGGTCGGTCGAGACGACCAACGTTCTGGTTCCGTCGCGCGCGCTCGCCAGCGCGGTCGCGGCGGCCATCGTCGTCTTCCCCACGCCGCCTTTCCCGCCGTAGAGAACGTACTCGGGTGCGTCGATACCCGTTGGAACGACATCCTCCTCGATTCGCTCGACGGGTTCGACGTCGATTTCAGCCATACCCGGAGCTATCGGGTGAGGGTTTACGTACCTTCTGTTGTCCGCGTACCGGTTCGAACGTTCCCGCCTCGCTCACGAGGATTTAAATACGAACCCGAAACCAACCCCGATGGACGGTTTCGGGTTTCGAAGTTCCGACCGGTTCGCAACCCACAGTCTGCCTAACCCAACACGGGTGCGCCAATCGGACGGGTCAGCGGTCGCTGAAGTAGTCCGCGAGTCGCTCGGCCGCCTCCCCCACGCGCGGCGTGACGAGCGCGAACCGAACCCAGTCCTCACGCGAGGAGCCAAAGGCTTCGCCGGGCATGCCAGCTACGCCTCCCTCGTCGATGAGTCGCTCGACGTTCGAGAGCGTGCCGGGGAAGTCGGGGAACCGCGCCATGACGTAGAAGGCTCCGTCCGGCGTGGTGTAGTCCGCGCCCGCCGCGTCGAGGGCGTCGGTGAACGTCTCGACACGCGATTCGAGGAGCGTTCGGTTCTCCTCGTAGTACTCCCGCGTCGTCTCGCGGAGCGCGTGGAGAACCGCGTATTGGGATGGCCTACTTCCAGCCACGTTCGTCAGCATGTGACGCGTCTTCGCCACGTCCACGAGGTCAGGCGGGAAGACGGCGTAGCCGACGCGGAACCCGGTGATGGCCAGCGACTTGGAAAACGAGTTCGTGACGATCCGGTGGTCGGAATCGAACGTCAGCGCGCTGGTGAACTTCCCGGAGAAGTCGAAGTGGTCGTACACCTCGTCGCTCACGAGGAGCGCGTCGTACTCTTTCGCGATTTCCACGAGTTCTCGTATCGTCTCCTCGTCGTACACCGCCCCGGTCGGATTGTTCGGTGAGTTGACGACGATTCCGGCGGTGTCCTCGCTCGCCGCTTCCCGAACGTCGTCGGGGTCAAGCGTTCCGTCCTCGGCGGTGGCGACGAAGCGCTGTTTCGCATCGAGCATGGTCGTCTTGCCGGGGTAGTACGGATACACCGGGTCGGTCAGGATGAACTCGTCGCCCGCTTCGCGTTCCATCGCCCGCGCCATGGCGAGGTAGTTGGCTTCGCCACCGCCAGCGGTCACGACCACTTGCGAGATATCGACGTCGCGCCGCGCAGCGATCTCCTCGCGGAGTTCGAGCAGTCCTTCGCTCGGCGGATACTGGAAATCCGCTCCGCCGAGGTCGGCATACTCGTGCAGTCCGTCGGCGATACCGGGCGGCGATCCCCAGTCCGGATTCCCACTCACCATGTCGATGACGTCGTGGTCCGCGTCCGTCGCATACGTCATCACGTGAAAGAACAGGGGTGTGTCGTAGTCCATATCCCAAGGTCGCAGCACTGGCAAGTCTTTCTTTCGCCTGAATCGAGTGATGTTCCGAGAGTATTTCTCGGAACGACCGCGATCAAGATACTGTGTGACATTGTCACACCATAATTTATGTTGGAATGTTGGAGGAGATTCCGACTCGGTAGGACCCGTGAATTCGGTATCGGCCCGTTCTCTCCGACCCGCACTTTCTTTCTCGTCCGACCCGTCCACTCCGTCATGAACACAGACGAGGAAGCCATCGAAAAGCGAGTCGGAGACGTGCTCCGGGAGTCGGACGCGACTGTCGCAACCGCCGAGTCCTGTACCGGCGGCCTCATCGGGTCGCTGCTGACCGACGTGTCGGGGTCGAGCGACTACTTCGACAGGGGACTCGTCACCTACTCCTACGACGCAAAAATGGAACACGTCGGCGTCACGCGCGAGGCGTTGGACGAACACGGTGCCGTGAGCGAACCCGTCGCCCGCCAGATGGCTCGCGGCGTGCGTGACGTTGCCGGAACGACGTGGGGCGTCGCCACGACGGGCATCGCTGGGCCGAGCGGTGGCACCGAGGAGAAACCGGTCGGAACCGTCTTCATCGGCGTCGCCTACGCCGACGAATGGGCGAGCGGCAAAAGCTATTCGGTGGTCGCGCGCCACGAATTCGATGGTTCGAGACAGGAAATAAAAGCACAAATTGCTCGACAGGCGTTGTCGAATCTCTTGGACGAACTACAGTGAATCGGGGAAGAAAAGGAAAACCTTGATACTGCAGGGTGGGACCTGCAATCGAATGAATCGCAAGGAACACGTCATGAACGCGGCACTTCTCGGTATCGGGCTCGGATACGTCCTGCACCCGACGGGGGATACGACCACGTTCTACACCATCGTGGAGGTCGGCGTGCCGGTCATTCTCGGCGCGCTCTTTCCCGACGTGGACACCGCGTTCGGCAAGCATCGGAAGACGCTGCACAACCTTCCGGTACTCGCGCTGTTCTACGTCTTTCCCATGGTGTTCGGGAACTTGCAGTTCGTCTGGATCGGTATTCTGACGCATTACGCCCTCGACATGCTCGGAAGCAAGCGCGGCCTCGCACTGTTTTACCCGTACGAGAGGGAGTTCGGCGCGCCGTTCGGCGTCCCCGTTAGCAGCAACTATGCGACGATGGTCACGCTCGGCGTGACGGCCTTCGAACTGGCGGTCGCGGCGCTCTTCGTCAATCGGCAGTTCCTCGTCCACGCCGGACTAACGGCCGTCGGGATTCAGTAAACGCTGATGTCGTCGAACTGCCCGTCGTAGGCGTCGTGGTCGGGGTGTGTCGGTTCCATTCCCGAGAGAACGAGACGGTCGATTTTTCCCCACGAGTTCTCCCACCCGAGATGTGCGAACTCCATCCGTCGTCGGAGTTCGTGACGTCTTCCCGTGCGGTGAACGACGCGCGTCACGTCCCCCGCCCGGAGTCGTTCGACCAACTCGGATTCGGTTTCGATGGGTGTGTCGAATGCCGTCCAGACCTCCCCGATGGTTCCCCGGAGGTGTGCGTACGACGACCCGAACGCTTGTTTGTTCGTGCTTTCGACGATGGCCTTCGCCCGGCGGTTGTGTCGGTCCCAGTGTTTCGGATTGTACGTCTCGACGGCGTGAATCACGTCGCCGTGAACGCGGATGTCGGCCTCCGTGACGCCCACGTTCAAGAATTCCGGGTGGGGAATCAGGACGGCGGCGTCCTGCCGGTCGAACTCCGCCATCGCCCCCGTGAGCGAGACGAAATCCGGAATCGGTTCGTCGAGTCCAATGACGAGGACGTGCTTTCGGTTCCGCCACGTTCCAGTGAACACCTCGCGGGCAGGGACGACGAGGAGATCATCGTCTGAGAACCGTTCGGCCCGGCGACGAACCTCCGGAAGGCGGACGAAGTGCGGTGCGTACACCAGCGCGTCGAGGCCGCGTTGCTTCGCCCGGCGGACGACCTTTTCGTCCAGCACTTTGACGTGCATGTCTACCCTGAACTCCTCGCGGTCGGTCACGCTCGTTTCTTTCGTGGGTCCGACGATAGTGGTTCTGGTTTCGGAAGTTCGTGATTAATAGAATGAACGATTATGTTCGATACTCGTGAGATAGTTCGACAATCCTGACCAGCGTTTCCGGAACGGGCGGACGTGTGTGTCCAATCGCTTTCGGCGGTTCGACCCGCACTCGCTTGGCGAGCAAGAAACAGTTATATCATCGGAATTAGAGAATTCACACACGACTATGAGCGCTTGGGAATGTGATATCGATGGCTGCGGCGAACGGTTCGGAAGCGTCGAAGACGCCATCGTCCACCAGACCGCAGAGCACGAACGCCGCGAGTGCAAAGTCTGTGGGGCGGTCGTCCCGGACGGCTACTTCGCCATCCGCCATGCCTTCGAGGAGCACTCCCGCGCCGAGTACGTGCGCGCCTACGACGCGAATTCGAGCGACGTTCGCACGCGCGAACGAATCCGCGACGAAATCGAGGAGTCCGCGGACCTCAAGGGCGTCGTCTCCCGCCTCGACCTGACGGGAAGCGAACTGCCCTAGAAATGTAATAAACTATTTTGAGGCGGGTGCGCAACGTTTGCCACACGGAGATCATACTATGGATACGCTTGCTGATGTAGACGAAATCGTCCACGAACCGACCCGAGAGTTCGTGGAATCGACGAACGTCTGGGAGTTCATGCAGGAACACGGTATCGACGATTACGAGGAACTCATCGAACGAACGTGCAATGAAGTGGATTGGTTCTGGGACGAGATGGTCGAGTACCTCGATATCGACTTCTACGAGGAGTACGATACGGTTCGGGACGACAGCGAAGGGCCACAGTTCTCCGACTGGTATCCCGGCGGGAAAATCAACATCGCCCACAACACCCTCGACCGGCACGCACGGGTCGATAGCCCGAACCGAAACCGCGTCGCCTGCATCTGGGAGGGCGAACCCGGCGACGTGCGCGAAATCACGTACCACGAACTGTATCGCGAGGCGAACCAGGTCGCCAACGCGCTCGAAGAACGCGGCATCGAGACGGGTGATACGGTGGGCCTGTACATGCCCATGGTTCCAGAAGTCATCTCGATTCTGTACGGCATCCTCAAGGTCGGCGGAATCGCGGTCCCCATCTTCTCCGGGTTCGGCACCGACGCCACCGCGACCCGAATCGAGGATTCGGAGTGTTCCGTGCTGTTCACCGGTGACGGCTTTTACCGCCGCGGAAGCGAAGTCGTGTTGAAGGACACGGCGGACGAGGCTATCGAGGAGGCGGGCCACGTCGAACACACCATCGTCTACGACCGACTCGGCGGCGACGTCCCCACGAGCGAAGCGAACGGGGATTCGTCGGACTCGTCCGACGGTATTCCGTGGGACGACGAACGGGACGAGAAGTGGACCGAGGCCGTCCTCGAACAGGACGACGAGTACGAGACGAAGGAATTGGATTCGAGCGACGAGGCCATGCTCCTCTACTCTTCCGGGACGACGGGCAAACCGAAAGGAATCGTCCACACGCACGCCGGGCAGTTGATGCAGTGTGCGAAGGAGATTTACTTCGGCTTCGACCACAAGGATGCGGACCGCTTCTTCTGGGTGTCCGACATCGGGTGGATGATGGGACCGTGGACGCTCATCGGCAACCACGCCTTCGGCGGGACCGTCTTCATGTACGAAGGCGCGCCGGACTACCCCGACCCCGACCGCTTCTGGGACATGATCGACCGTCACGGCCTGACCGTCTTCGGCATCTCGCCCACCGCGATTCGGGCGCTCCGGCAGTACGGCGACGAGTGGTTGGACGATTACGACCTCTCCTCGCTCCGTCTGCTCGGTTCGACCGGCGAACCGTGGGACCCCGAATCGTGGCACTGGTTCTACGAGAACGTCGGTGGGAGCGAGGCACCCATCATCAATATCTCGGGAGGCACCGAAATCTGCGGGTGTTTCCTCATGCCGATGCCGATTCAGTCGCTCAAGCCCTGCACGCTGGGCGGGCCGGGACTCGGCATGAACATCGACATCGTGAACGCGAAGGGAGAGTCCATCGCCGACGCGCACGAACGCGGCTATCTCGTCGCACGCGACTCCTGCCCGTCGATGACGAAGTCGCTCTGGTCGGGCGACGAACGTTATCTGGACACCTACTGGTCGCGGTTCGAGAACATGTGGAATCACGGCGACTGGGCACAGAAGGACGAGGACGGCTTCTGGTTCCTGCACGGCCGCTCCGACGACGCAATCAACGTCGCCGGACGGAAAGTCGGACCCGCCGAAGTCGAAGGCGCGCTGATGGACCACGAGGCGGTGAATCAGGCCGCCGCGGTTGGCGTCCCGGATGACACGACCGGACAGGCCGTCGTCGCCTACGTCATTCTCGAACCGGACGTCGAGGTGTCGGACGGTCTCCGCGCCGAACTCCGCGAGCAGGTCGGCGAGGAACTCGGTAAGCCGTTCCGCCCGCGTGAAGTCCTCTTCGTGGATGACTTCCCGAAAACCCAGTCGGGGAAAATCATCCGCCGGGCCATCGAGGCGGCGTACACTGGCGAGGAGTTGGGCGACATGTCCAGCATCGAGAACCCGGACGCGCTCGACAGACTCGAAGACGCGAACTGATACCCCTCGAACCCGCGGTAGGCTCGATTCCGAGCAGTGACCATTCGACGAATGAACGAACATTCGACGGATGGACGCGAATCCCTATTCTATCGGCCTTTGAACTCATTCTCATGCACCGCCCTCCGAAACTACCGGGATCCGACGTCTCGAAACGCACCGGCAGATTGTACGCCGCAGTCGGCGAAGCCAGCACGTCGTTCCGCTGTTGTGATACGACGTTTCGGATACGTGCTGAGGGCGTGCGGGCGCAGGCGGCGTGCGAGCGGGCGAAAGACACCGCGTTTCGCTTGGAGCGGCAACTCGATACGTTCGACGAATCGAGTCAGGTCGCTCGACTAAATCGGTCGGGGTGCGTCACGAACCCTCACATCGCACGAATCGTTCGGCGAGGATTGGAGTACTACGACCGCACCGACGGCGTCTTCGATATCCACCACGGCACCGTCGAACACGAACTGAAGGCGTACATCCGTGGCGAGCGTTCGACCGTCTCCGAGACGTTCGAACCGTCGGCGGTTACGGTCGACGGCGACACCGTGATTACCGACGGACCGCTCGACTGCAACGACCTCGCTAAGGGATACATCGTAGACAGGGCGCAAGCCGACCTCTCCGGCGTCGGCCGACGCGGGTTCGTCGATGGCGGCGGCGACATCGCTCACCCGACGGAACCGGTGGGAATCGAAAGCCCATACGGCACCGAGACGAACCTTCGAGTACTCTCGACGCCGTGGAACGTTGCCACGTCCGGCGGGTACCGCCGCAATCGCGCCGGAACGGAACACATCTACAATCCGAAGGAGTCGCGCATATGCGCACACAACGACCTCGTGACGGTGGTCGCGCGGCGGGACTGCATGGAGGCAGACGCGCTTGCAACCACACTTGCTGCGCTCCGACCCGCGGACGCGATTCGACTCGCCGAGGAGTGGGACGGGTTGGAGGCGTTAGTCGTCCATCAGGGCGTCTTTCGCGAAACGGAGGGGTTCGATGAGCACGTCCGATAAGCGCCGTCGGACGCTAGTCGCACTGGTCATCGTTGTTCTCGCGCTCGTCTTCGCGAGCGGGGTCATGGCCTATCGAACGGCACAGCGGGGGGCACAAGACACCCCGAGCGTCACGCACTCGCCTCAAGCAACCAATCCACAGCGGTATGAAAGGCGCGACGGGGAGTGGTGGGACGTATTCGACTACCACGAGAACGAGCACGGTGGAGACGATGACCACGGCGGCAGGTCGAACACCGCCGGAACCTGTTCGAACGGTTGTGGTACTGTCGTGACGACGACCCACGCGTCATGAACGAAGTCGCCACCCTTGCGCTCTGGTATCTCGACCGGGCGTCGGCCGTGGTACTTTATCCGGCCCTCTGGCTCACCGTACTGACCGGGGTGTTCTTCGGGGATCGACGGTTCGGCGTGGTACATCGTCTCTCCGTTCGAATCCATATCGAACTCGCAGTCTTCGCGGTCGGCGTGATGGCGCTTCACGCCGCCGTCGGGACTATCGACGCGTGGCTGGTCGTGGACGGCATCGCGCCCGCGCCGAACTATCCCTTTTACCTGTTCGTCGCCGGAGTCGGCGTAGGTGGCGTTGCGCTCGTGTTGGTCATCGTCGCCGTCCTCGGCTTTCTCGAACCCCGCCGATTCGAACACCCGAGGGCGATTCACGCGCTGGCATACGGGGGATTCGCGTTCGCAACTGTCCACGCCGTCGCCGTCGGAAGCGACGCGAACGAGCTTCTCGGACAGCTCATCGTCGCCTCCGTCGGATTCGTGGGTATCGCGCTCGTCACGAAGCTCCTCGGCGGAGCCCGCGTCCTCCGCCCGACTCAGTAGGCGTCCCACAGTTCCAGAACTTTGTCGAGGAGTCGGTCGCGGAAACTCGCCTGATACGTCGCATAGAGGCGCATCACCTGTGAAGGGTTTCGAAGGGAGTACAGTACGGCGCGCCCGTCGCGTTCCTTCTCGACGATTCCCTCGTCGTGAAGGCGGGAGAGGTGCCACGAGACGGTCGAACGGGACTTTCCGACGCGTTCGCTTAGCGTCGCGGTGCTGAGTTCGTCCTCCGAGGCGAGGTGGGCGATGATGCGGCGGGAGTACGTCCTGCGGAGCGCGTTCATCGTCGTCTTGTCCGTCGTCTCGAACGAGTGGGCCGGATAGTAGCGCGTGAAGGTCCCGTCATCGGACAATTCGACCAGGCCTTCCTCTTCCAGCCATCGGAGGTGGTACTGCACCGTTCCCTGCGCGAACTCGTATCGACGGAGGAGTTCGCGAAAGTGGATCCCCGGCGTCGAGCGAATTTCACCGAAGAGGACGCGCCGTGATTCGAGTTGGGGTTCGTCCATTTCAGTCCCGTGTGATAGCCACGAAGAACAACAGGAGGCCGAGCAGGACGAACACCGATGAGAGGTGGTCGATGAGCTCGGGCCGAACGGATTCGAGGAACGTCTCTTCGAGGACGACGGCGAGGCCCCGAAGCGCGAACAGAACGTACGCGACGGTGACGACGAACAATCGCCGCTCTCGTTCGCGTCTCCAGGTCAGGAACGTCAACGTACCCAACACGAGGCTACAGAGGAGTATTCCGAAGCTAACGACCAACTCGATATCGCTCGCGTGTACCGCCATCTCCACCGAAGTCGATTCCGAGCATCGAGAAAAGCGTTCTCGTACAGTCGTCTAACCGTCGCGTCCGAGCGGTATCGCTCGAGTCGGGTCGGAGAAACGTTCCATTACTCGAACAGCTTCTCCTCGCGCTCGATGGCGTCGATCCGTTCGACTTCCTCGGCGGCGAGTCGGACGTCCGTGGCCGCGAGGTTTTCCCGTAGATGACCCTCGCTCGCGGAGCGCGGAATCGGCACCGAACCCTTCTCGATAAGCCACGCGAGCGCGATTTGGGCTTCCGTTGTGCCGTGGTCTTCCGCGAGGTCGTTCAGGACGGGCAGGTCGAACACCTCTCCTTGCGCTATCGGCGAGTACGCGACGAGGTGCGTGTCGTTCTCCCGAGCGTCCGCCAGGAGTTCGGTCTGGCCGTAGAGCGGGTGCATCTCGACCTGATGGGCGAAAACAGGTGCGTCGAGGATGTCGCGTGCGGTGGCGATTTCGTCGGCCGTGAAGTTGCTCACGCCGACGTGCCGGATTCGCCCCTCGTCGCGTAGTTCGTCGAAGGCCGGAAGCGTCTCCTCGGGGTCGTAAGCCTCTATCGGACGGTGGACGTAGAGCAGGTCCACAGCGTCGAGCCCTAATTCGTCGAGGCTTCCCGCGGTCGTTTCGAGTACGTCGCCGGGTGCGAGGCTATCGGCCCACACCTTCGTGGCGACGAACAGCTCCGAACGGGGGACGTCAGCGCGTTCGATGGCCTCGCCGACCACTTCCTCGTTATCGTAAATCTGTGCGGTGTCGAGGTGGCGATACCCCATCTCGATTGCGGCGGCGATTCGGTCGGGGTCGTCGATTCCCATCGTCCCCAAACCGATGGGCGGAAACTCGTCGGTCACGGCCGTTCGTTTGCGGGCCGGGAACCTAACCGGTGTGGTTGCGGCGGTCCGGAAGGAAGCGGTCCCGGTATCGAACGGTTACAGGGGGACCTCGTCCGGAGAGAGAACGGACGGTTCGGGTGCGGCGGAATCGGAGACGGCGAAGTCGGCGGTTCGGTCGGCATCGAGGACGATTTCGGCACCCACGAGAAGCGGCGCGACGAGTCCAGCGGCGACCGTTCCCGGGTTCGCGAGCGGCGCGCGAACCGCGACCGAATCCCCGGGTTCGAGGCCCCATTCGGATGCAACCGCGTTTCCGGCGTCGAGGAGGTCGGCGTGCGATATCTCTCGGTCGTCGGAACGGGAGAGGGCGGCCGTTTCGGGGGGGAGCGACGTCTCCGGGAACACCGGGTTCTCGCTCCAGACGTCCGTTTCGAAGTGCGAGACGGTCGGGTCCGGGACGGCGTCGCCGTAGGAAACGTACTGCCCGCCCGGCGGGAGTTCGTACTCCTCGACCGATTCCCCGGAGGCGAGGAGTACCCGCGCGTCGATTTCCGTCGGCGGGTCGAATCGAACGCTCGCCCCGAGCAGCACCGCACCGAAGAACCCGAGGACGGGTTGCGCGGCGGGCGAGGGGTTGATGGCTACCGTCACGCCCTCCCGAACACCGAGGTGTCGAAAGAAGTTCCCCGTCTTCCACGCCGTCGTACACAGTCGGTGGTAGTCGTACCCCCGCGAGTCCGGAACGGAAAGCGCCGGGTCGTCACTTCGCCGTTTTCGGGCAACGAGGTCGCCCAGAGTGTTCATACCGGTTCTCCTCTCGGTGCGTGCAAAAGCCCGCCGATTCGAACGGTCTGAGATTTTATGATCGCTGAAAATCCATAGAATCCATCATGAATCTCGGCGACAGTTCACCACTGCCGCGTCTGACGAACGTTTATAATTGTTTACTAGACATGCACAATCGTAATCATGGCAAACGTAATCAGGCGGATGGCGGAGGGCAGTTCACGACTCGTGGAACGCTACCTTCCGGACGCGTTTCTGTTCGCAATCATCCTCTCGTTCGTGGCGTTCGGGTTGGCACTCGCGTTCGTCACCCCACAGGGCGGAACGGTGACACACGCGGAAAACATCCTCGTCGATGGCTGGTACGGCGGCTTTTGGGGACTCCTCTCCTTTGCGATGCAGATGACGCTCATCCTAATGACGGGGTACGCCCTCGCGCAGTCGGCCGTCGTCGATAGGTTCCTCTCGCGCATGGCGTCGATTCCGTCGAGCGAACGGAGCGCGGCCGCGTTGGTTCCGGTCGTCGCCGCCGTCGCCTCGTTCGTTCACTGGGGTCTCGGCCTCGTGGTCGGTGCCATCTTCGCGCGGAAAATCGCGGAGGAGATCCGAACCATCGACTTCCCCATCATCGTCGCCGGGGCGTACTCCGGGTTCGTGGTGTGGCACGGCGGCCTCGCCGGGTCGATTCCGTTGGTCCTCAACTCGTCCGGGGAGGACAACTTCCTGCTCGCGAGCGGCGTGTTGAACTCCACGATTTCGACCGGCCAGACCATCTTCACGGTCGCCAACATCGTCGTCTTCGTCCTCGTCGGTCTCGTGTTCCTCCCGCTTCTGTTCCTGCTGATGTACCCCGAGAGCGACGAGAAGAAACGCCCCATCGACCCCGCGAAACTCGACGCCGCGACCGACGGCGGGACGGAAGCCGACTCCGCCGTCACGCCGTCGCCCACGTCCGACGAGATGACGTTCGCGGAGCGAATCGAACACTCCTCGTTCGTCGCGTACGCCATCGGTTTTTCGGGACTGTTGGCCGTCGCAGGCTACTTCGGTCGGGGAATCGCGGACGGAACGATGCCGTGGAACAACCTCAACCTGAACATCGTCAACTTCACCTTCCTCTTCCTCGGTATCACGCTCCACGGAACCCCTTCGGCGTACATCGGTGCGATGAAGGAGGGCGTGGAGAACGTCTGGGGAATCATCCTCCAGTTCCCCTTCTACGCGGGCATCATGGGCATCATGGGCTACGCGCCGGAGGGTTCGACCAGCCTCGCCACTCAAATCGCACAGGGCATGGTTCACCTCTCGCCCGACGGAACGCTTCCGGTCGTCGCGTTCCTCACGGCGGGCATCGTCAACGTCTTCGTCCCCAGCGGCGGTGGCGAGTGGGCGGTCGTCGGTGAAACCCTCGTCAAGGCCGCCCATTCGAGCGGCGCGAGCGTCCCCCGCGTCGCCATGGCCGCCGCGTGGGGCGACGCGTGGACGAACATGATTCAGCCCTTCTGGGCCATCCCGCTCCTCGCCATCAGCGGTCTCTCGGTCCGCGACATCATGGGTTACTGCGTGTTGGTTCTCATCGGAAGCGGTCTCATCATCGGCGCTGGATTGCTGTTCCTGCCGATGTAGAACCTTTTACGACGGTCAGAAGTCAGCGTCGCGTGCCGCAGCGCTCGCGCGCTGACAGTCTTTTTCACGGCGAAGCCGTGAAGGAACGAGGGAGCTTCGCTCCCTCGCATTCCCTGTAAAAGGTTCATCAAAAGCACTCCTCCTTCACTTCGCTTCGGAAGGCGCTCCGCGCCTTCCTTGCTCTCGTTCACACGGGAAAACAAACCGCGTCTTCCCTGCCCTCGTTCGTTTCACTCACGAGGATTTCACTCACGAGAACTCCGCTCCGTTCAGTCGTCGGCCCGGAAAATCGGAGATTTTCCGGTGATTTGCTAGAACTCCAACCGTCGTGTCCCGTGCGCGTCACTCGTTTCGATGGATGAGGTAGCCGAGACTGGCGATGCTTCCGAGCGCCGCCAGCCATCCGAATCCGGGCAGGTCGCCGCCGTCCGTGGTCGATGTGGTCTCCTCGCCCGTCGAACCGTTCGTTCCCGTCGTCTCCGTAGTTTCGGAGGTGGCCGAAGTCGTCGTCGTCTTCGTCGAACTCGTCGTCGTTTTCCCGGTCGTCGTCCCCGTGACGGTTCCGTTAGTCGCGCTGGAATTATTCGCGGTCCCGGTCCCGGTCGTCGTCGGTTGGACGATTTCGATTTGCCCGCGCATCGTCTCCGGGTCGAACTCCGAAAAGTAGGTCTTCATCTCCCGGGTCGCCGTGAATTCGAGCGTCTGGGTCGTCCCCGTCGTCTCCACGACTTCGGTCCGTTCGAGAACGTTGCCCTCCCCGTCGCCGATGGCGACGTTGTGCGAGTGGCCGTCCATGTTCTCCCACGCGATGACGTAGTCCTTTCCGGCTATCATCTGGAGGGTCGGGTTCGTGTTCCCCTCGATGGGCGGGGGTGATTGTCCCACCCATCCGGATACCTGTCCGCTGAGCTCGAACGTCGCGGCCTGCCCGCGTGCGGGGGCGGCAAACGCGACGAACGCGGTGGTTCCGAGGAGTGCCTGCGCGAACTGCCGACGGGAGAGTTTCGGGCCAGTCATTCGAGTACGTGTTACCTATATATCAGCACAAAACGGCTTAGCTTGTTCGGCTAGCCGCTCAGAAACTGCTCTTGATCCGCTCGAAAAAGCCCTTCTCGACGTTCACCTCTTCGCCGCCCGCTTCCGCGAACTCCTGCAGCGCCTCGCGTTGCTCCGCGTTCAGCGAATCCGGGGTGACGACCTGCACCTTGACGAACAGGTCGCCGTTGCCCCGCCGGCGAAGGCGCGGCATTCCCTTGCCGCGCAGGCGGAACGTCTCGCCGCTCTGGGTCCCCTCCGGGACGTCCATCTCGACCGACCCGGCGAGCGTTGACACCTCTATCTTGTCGCCGAACACGACCTGCGGGAACGAAAGTGCGGTCCGGTAGAAGAGGTCGGCACCGTCGCGCTCGAAGTCGGGGTGTTCGCGCACCGAAACCTCGATGAGGAGGTCACCGTTCGGGCCGCCGTTCTCGCCCGGCGCACCCTCGCGTTCCATCTGTAGCGTCTGTCCGTCGGCGATACCCGCCGGAACGTCCACCTTCAGCGTCGCCTCACGCTGGACGATGCCGTCGCCGCCACACTGGTCACACGTCTCCGAATACTGTTGCCCGTCGCCGTTACAGCGCGGACAGGTCTGTGACTGTTGAACGCGTCCGAACGGCGTCTGTTGGACCTGCGTGACCTGCCCCTGCCCGTTACACTCGGGGCAGGTGTTCACGTCCGCACCCGGCGGGTGGCCGTCGCCGTCGCAGGCGTCACAACGCTCGGGACGGCGCACCGTAATCTGCTTTTGCGCGCCCTCGTAGGCCTCTTCGAGGTCGATTTCCATGCCCGTCCGGAGGTTCGACCCCTGTCGCGGGCGGTTCGGGTTGCGACGCCCGCCGCCACCGCCGAAGAACTCGTTGAAGATGTCGCCCATACCGCCCATGCCGCCACCACCACCGCCGCCGAACGGATTTCCTCGTCCGGCACCGCCAGCGCCACCGGCCCCGCCGTCGAACCCGCCGCGTTTCTCGGCCTGTTCGAACCGGTCGTGACCCATCTGGTCGTAGGCTTGGCGCTTCTCGTCGTCCGAGAGCACCTCCTTTGCCTTTTTCACCTTCTTGAACTTCTCCTCGGCGTCCGGTTCATCGCTCACGTCCGGGTGATACTCGGCGGCTTTCTTGCGATACGCCCTCTTGATTTCGTCCTCGTCGGCGTCTCGACTTACACCGAGTACGTCGTAGAAGTCCTCGCTCATCAGTTATCGTTTCTAATGTCGGATGGTATTTGAATCGTCCGTCTATCGCCCGTCACGCCCGAAAACGACGGACGTACGGGAGTTCGACGCGTTTGCCTTAGTCTTCGTCTTCGTCGTCGACATCCTCGAAGTCGGCGTCGACGTACTCGTCCGCGTCGTCGGCACCGGCCTCCGCACCAGCGCCGGGGTTCGGGCCGCCGCCCATGCCGCCACCCATTCCGCCGGGACCTGCGGCACCGGCCTGCTGGGCTTGCTCCTGTTGCTGGTACATCTGTTTGCCGATCTCCTGCAGCGACTTGCTCAGGCTTTCGGTCGCGTCTTCGAGGTCGTCCTTCGACGCGTCGTCGTCTTCGAGCGTCTCCTGAACGGTCTCGATTTCGTCGCGGATGTCGTCTTCGAGGTCGTCGTCGATGTTTTCCTCGTTCTCTTCGAGGAGCGTTTCGGCGCGCTGGATGGACCCTTCGGCGGCGTTGCGCGCCTCGATGAGTTCACGCCGCTCTTTGTCCTCCTCGGCGTGCTGTTCTGCTTCGTCCTGCATCTTCTCGATTTCCTCGTCCGAGAGGCCGGCACCGCCTTCGATGGTGATCTCCTCGCTGTTGCCGGAGCCATGGTCCTCGGCGGAGACGTTGACGATGCCGTTCTCGTCGATGTTGAACGACACCTCGATCTGCGGGGTTCCGGCGGGTGCCGGCGGGATACCCGCGAGGTGGAACTCGCCGAGGAGTTCGTTCTGATTCGCGATTTCGCGCTCACCTTGGAAGACACGGACCTGCACCGAAGTCTGGTTGGCCGCCGCCGTGGTGAACACCTTCGACTCCTCGGTCGGGATGGTCGTGTTCTTGTCGATGAGGCGTTCGAACAGGCCACCCTTCACCTCGATACCGAGCGAGAGCGGCGTCACGTCGAGCAACACGATGTCGTCCACGTCGCCGGAGAGAACGCCACCCTGAATCGCCGCGCCGAGCGCGACGGCCTCGTCGGGGTTGACGTTCTTCTTCGGTTCCTGGTCGGTCAGTTCCTCGACCTTTTCGGAGACCTGCGGCATGCGAGTGGACCCACCGACGAGGATTACCTCGTCGATGTCGCTCTTCCCGTAGCCCGCGTCCGAGAGGGCCTGTTCGGTCGGTTCGACCGTGCGGTCGATGAGGTCGCTGGTCAGGGACTCGAACTTGGCGCGGGTCAGGCTGTTCTCCAAGTGGACCGGGCCGGTGTCGGTCGCCGTGATGAACGGGAGGTTGATGTCCGTCTCCTTTCGGCTCGACAGTTCGATTTTCGCCTCCTCGGCCGCGTCCTTTAGACGCTGGAGCGCCTGCCGGTCCTCGCGGAGGTCGATGCCGTGATTCGACTCGAAGTCGTCGGCGAGGTAGTCGATGATGGCGTGGTCCCAGTCGTCGCCACCGAGGTCGTTGTCCCCGTTCGTGGCGACCACTTCGTAGACGCCGCCCCCGAGATCGAGGATGGAAACGTCGAACGTTCCGCCACCGAGGTCGTACACGAGGACGGTCTGGTCCGTATCGTCGTCCAGTCCGTACGCCATGGACGCCGCCGTCGGTTCGTTGACGATGCGCTCCACGTCGAAGCCGGCGATTTCACCGGCGTCCTTCGTCGCTTGCCGCTGTCTGTCGTTGAAGTACGCGGGCACGGTGATGACCGCCTTGGCGATGTCGTCACCGAGGTACTCCTCCGCGTCGCGCTTGATCTTCTGGAGGATCATCGCCGAGATCTGTTCCGGCGTGTACTCCTCGTCCTCGATTTCGACGGTGTAGTCGTCGTCGCCCATGTGCCGCTTGATGGACTGAATCGTCTTTTCGGGGTTCTGGACCGCCTGGTTTTTCGCCGGTTTCCCGACCAGACGCTCACCGTCGTCGGAGAACGCGACGATGGACGGCGTGGTCCGGTCCCCTTCGCCGTTGACGATGATTTCCGGGTCGCCACCTTCCATAACCGCGAACGCGCTGTTCGTGGTACCGAGGTCGATGCCCAGTATCTTGTTGCTCGTCATTGTTGGGCCAACCTACCCGTTTGCGCCGGTTAAAGGTTACTAGACGCTCCGAGGATGTGCGGAAACTCATCCCAACGCAGTCATGCGATTTGGGTTTTCATCGCCTCTCCGCTTCGGGGCCTTTATATCGAACCGATACACCACCTGCCGCGCACATCCGATGCCGTGGCCCGTCGTGAATCGACTTTGCGGTCGTCCATGGCTCACGCTCGTCGTTTCGGCCGCAAGTCGTCTACCGTGCCGGGAGAATCGTCCAGAACTGCTCCGAGTTACTCGTCTCCGCTACCGTCGCTCACCGTCACCTGCGCGGCTTGCAGGACCTTGTCGGCCATCTCGTAGCCGGGTTGGTACACGTCGGCGATGGTGTCCTCGGGGTGGTCGCTCTCGACGCGGAGCATCACTTCGTGGCGTTGCGGGTCCACTTCGTCACCCGATTCGGGGTGGATTTGCGAGACGTTTTCGTCCTCGAACACGCGGTCGAGTTCGCGCAAGGTGATTTCCACGCCGTCGCGCAGGCTCTCGACGTCCTCGTGTTCGGCTTCCACTGCTCGGCGGAGATTGTCCCGAACGTCGATGAGGCGCTCGATGAGGTCCTCGGTGGCGCGCTTTTCGAGCTGCTGCTGGCGCTTTTTCGCTCGCTTCTTGTAGTTCTTGAAGTCCGCGCGGTTCCGTCGCAGTCGCGCTTTGAGGTCGTCCACTTCCGCGTCTAATTCCTGCCGTTCCGATTCGATGGCGGCGAGGCGCTCCTCCACGTCGGCGGCGAGGACCTCGTCCTCGGTGGCGACGCGCGCGACGAGGTCGGTTGCCTCCGGTCCAAGGAGGTCCTCGTTCGGGGCCTCTTCCGCTGTCGCGTCCCCTTCGGCCGGGGATTCCTGGTCGGCTGGTGCTTCGTCTACCGCTTGGGCGGCCTCCTCCTCGGTCATATACGTCGTAAGTCCTTGCTCGCGTTTAAGGGTTCAGAAACGGGACGGGAGTTCGACGCGGGCCAGCCAATCGAGGAGGGTGTTCGCCGGTGCGGAGTAGGCGGGACGCCCGACCAGTCCGCTCAGCGGGTCGAACTCGACTAAACCACGATAGGAGAGCGTGGGCAATCGCGTCTGTGTGAGGTCTTCGAGCGCCGTTTCGAATGCACGGTCGGAAACGGCATTTGGGGTTTCCTCGCGCTCCCACGCCGCGACATCCCTGGCGAGCACTTCGAGTTCGACCGGCGCGGTTTCGGCGTGTTGGGCGAGCGAGTAGAGAACGAGTCGGTTGCGACGCTCGGGCAGGCTGGCGAGTATCGAACCGAGTGTTCCCCGAGACATCTACTCGCTTGCAGTATCGAGGGCAATGAATCTCAAGCCCGCCAACCGTTTCCATCGTTCAGACGGCGTAACGGGTACCCAGCACGGGGTTGGCGGGAGTTCTCTTCGGTTGTTTTCAGTTCCGAGTCGGGGTGTGACCCTTTCACCGACTGCGACCCCACGGTAACGACGGATTCCGGCGGATAAGCATCCGTTCGCCGCGTTCGACGCGAGACTTCGGGGTTCGTCCTCGAACGGTGAGAGGACTCTCCGGGTGGCGGGACGTTCCACGGGACACAACCCTTTTCGGGCGTGCGGAAGAACGGGTGGGTATGGCAGACGAGGAAGCCAACGATAACGGAGACGAGGAGGAAAAGACGTTCCAAGAGCGCGTCGAGGAAATCCGAGAGAAACGCGCGCAAGAGGGCGATGAAGACCGAGAAGAGCGATTGAAGGAAGCCATGGGCGGCGGCGGTGGCGGTCCCGGTGGAATGGGCGGCAATCCGTTTGCACAGATGATGGGCGGCATGATGGGCGGCGGTCCCGGCGCCGGCGGCATGGGCGGCGGCCGCGGAAGCGAGCAGGGCGGCGACGAGGACCTCGTTCGCGAAGTGCGGCAACTTCGGGACGAAGTTCGAGACGCCACCCGACAACTCCAGCGCATCGCGGACGCGCTCGAAGAGTAATCGTCGTCTAATCTTTCGGCAATTCACCGAACGAAGGCAGAGATTCTTATACCTCCCTCACTATTTCGATTCGTAACCGTGTCGGGAGAGACGAGTAGCGGGGCGCGCCGCCTCTATCGGAACCGCGAGTTCATCGCCTTGGCGAGCACCGCGTTCGCCCGGAGTCAGGCGTACTCGACGATTCTCATCGCGCTGGCGATGTACGCCAACATGTTCCACACGTCGAGCACCATGGAGGGCATGTTCGGGACCGCGTTCGCGGTGGTTCAACTCCTCATCGTCCTCCCGCTCGGACGCTACATCGATATCCGTAACTCGAAACGGGTCCTGCTGTTCGGACTGTTTCTCAACGTCCTCGTCTTCGTCGGCTTCGGCTTCGTCGAGACGGTCAATCAAGTCATCTTGATGCGCGTGTTTCAGGGCACCGCCGCGAGCATCCTGTGGCTCACCGGAACGACCGTCGTCGGCGAGATCAGCGACGACGACTCCCGTGGACTGTGGATAGGGTCGTACAATCAGGTGGGCGCGTTCTCCAGCCTGTTCGGCGACATCTTCGGCGGACTGCTGTTGTACCTGTACGGGTTCGAAATCACCTATGCCGCCCTGAGTCTCATCACCATCGGCGCGTTTCTCGCCGTGTTCTTCTTCCTCCGGAACAACCCCGGCGGGCGGAAGGACCCCGAGGAGTCGAGCAGTCGCGAGACGTTCGAGACCCTCCTCGGTCGCTCGGCCATCAAAGCGCTCGTGTTCTTTCGCCTCTCGTTCAGCGTCGGGAAGATGGCCGTCATCACGTTCCTGCCGATTTACGCCCATACCGTGTTCGACATCAACGTCTTCGTCGTCGGCGGTATCATGGCGGGCGGGAAGCTGACGAAGTCGCTCACGCAGGGGAAAGTCGGCGACTGGACAGACCGCGTCGGCAAGAAGTACTACTTCATTCTCGCGGGCGCGCTCGTGTACGCGCTCGGGACGGCGCTGATTCCGGTCGCAGGATTGGCCCGCGACTTCATTCCGGGGATGACCGTCGCCGCCTTCGGCGCGGAGATGGCGCTCCCGCCGGCGTTCTTCGTCCTCTTCGCGGCGTACGCCGTGTTGGGCGTCGGCGACAGCCTCCGTCTCCCCGCGAGCATGGCGCTGTTCGTCGAGGAGGGCGAACAGTTCGACGCCGTCGCGTCCAGCCTCTCGCTTCGCTCCATCGCGTGGAAAATCGGGCAGGTCGGCGGCCCGGTGTTCATCGGCGCGATTTGGGACGCGACGAGCGTGTTCGTCGCGTTCTGGACGGCGTCGGGGTTCATCGTCGTCTCGTCGGCCGTCTTCGCCCTGCTCTACAGCACCGACCCCGCACCCGGCGAGCGCGTCGATGCGGTCGGCGGGGACTGACGAGGAAGACGCAACCGTGAAAGCACTGAAGCCCGAAGTCCCGTGCATGGACGAGCAACCGGGACTTTCCGATCAGTACCGAAAATCCAGTCCGTGGCCGCTGTTCGTCGCGTTCGGTCTCGCGCTGTTCGAGACCGGTATCGTGATGGCGGACTTTCTCTTTCCCATCGCCGTCGGCGGCATGTTGATGTTCGTCGGCAGTATCGTCGGTATCCTTCGTGAATCCGAGTACATAAGCGACCCGTGGAAGGGACTCGTCGCCGCCGCCGTAGTTTCGTTCGCCGTCGGAGGTCTCATCTGGGCCACGACGCAGGGCTCCATCCGGCTCCGCGGAACGGCGATTCTCGTCGGAGGAGCCGTCCTCCTCGTCGGCGGCGTCGCCGGTTCGCTCTGGCAACCGAAACCCATCTGAAACCGGTCTCCGACCGAGCGCGAACCACTAACCTATTTTACCTCGTGTTCGCTACGTTCACGTATCATGGCAGAAAGCGTCTTCGACAAAGAAACACTCCTCGACCTCACCGTCAACATCATCCCGCTCGGGATAATGGGGTTCTTTCTGATCCTCTTCGTCGGGTTCGGTGCATGGGGCGGTAGCACCCTCATCGAAGTGATCAGCTGGGGACTCGTCGTCGTCCCGTTCGTCGCCCTCGCTCTGTTAACGTATATCGCGGCACTGAAAATCGAGGCCACGACCGGAACCTAACCTTTCTTTACCTTGTAGTTCACACCCTCTTCCATGGCAGCTACTGGGCAGATAGCTCTCACCGTAGTCATGGGAGTGTTTTTGCTGGCGGTCGCTTCGTTCCTCGCACGGATCGAGGACTGGCGGTCTTATACACCTCTCAGCGGCGGGGGCTACGGGTATGCAGAATCGACCGGGCAGGCGCACAACGAGAAGCCTGCCGGAATCATTCGGTGGTTCACGACGGTGGACCACAAGGACATCGGGATACTATACGGGACGTTCGGTCTCCTTTCCTTCGCGTGGGGTGGCATCGCGGTACTCATCATGCGCACGGAACTGTTGACGCCGGGCACGAACCTGTTTAATGCGAATATATACAACAGCCTGCTGACGACACACGGCATTACGATGCTCTTCCTGTTCGGGACGCCCGTCATCGCGGCGTTCTCGAACTACTTCATTCCGCTCCTCATCGGCGCGGACGACATGGCGTTCCCGCGCATCAACGCCATCGCCTTCTGGTTGTTGCCACCTGCGGCAATCCTCATCTGGATCGGCTTCCCGCTATTCATGTTCGCCGGCATCGAACCGGCACAGACGAGCTGGACGATGTACGCGCCGCTATCGGCGTGTGGCCGAGCCGTCGAAACGGCCAGTTACAGTTGTCAGGCGCAGGTCAGCCCCGCGGTCGACATGATGCTCCTCGGCCTGCACCTCTCCGGTGTCAGCGCCACGATGGGTGCCATCAACTTCATCGCGACCATCTTCACCGAACGCGGTGACGACGTCGGATGGCCGGACCTCGACATCTTCTCGTGGACCATCCTCACGCAGTCGGGACTCATCCTGTTCGCGTTCCCGCTCCTCGGCAGCGCGCTCATCATGCTCCTGCTGGACCGGAACTTCGGGACGACGTTCTTCGCGGCGAGCGGTGGCGGACCGGTGATGTGGCAACACCTGTTCTGGTTCTTCGGTCACCCCGAGGTGTACATCCTCGTCCTTCCGCCGATGGGACTCGTCAGTCTCATCCTCCCGCGCTTCGCGGGTCGGAAGCTGTTCGGGTTCAAGTTCGTCGTGTATTCGACGCTCGCAATCGGTGTGCTCTCCTTCGGTGTGTGGGCCCACCACATGTTCGCTACCGGTATCGACCCGCGCCTTCGCGCGAGTTTCATGGCGGTGTCGATGGCGATCGCGATACCGAGCGCCGTCAAGACGTTCAACTGGATAACGACGATGTGGAACGGTCGGCTACGGCTGACCGCGCCGATGCTGTTCTGTATCGGCTTCGTCTCCAACTTCATCATCGGCGGCGTGACGGGCGTGTTCCTCGCGTCGATTCCGGTGGACCTCGTGCTCCACGACACCTACTACGTCGTCGGCCACTTCCACTACATCGTGATGGGTGCCATCGCCGTGGCTGCCTTCGCCGGCTTCTACTACTGGTTCCCCATCTACACCGGGAAGATGTACCAAAAGTCGCTCGCACACGCCCACTTCTGGCTCACGATGATCGGGACGAACGTGACGTTCTTCGCCATGCTGTTCCTCGGCTACGGCGGCATGCCGCGCCGGTATGCGACCTACCAGTTCAACGTCGCGGACATCACCCTCATCACCACGTGGCATCAGGTCGCCACGCTCGGTGCGTTCATCATCGGCATCGGCCAGTTCATCTTCGTCTGGAACGTCGTCCAGTCGTGGCTCGAAGGCCCACCGGCCCCCGCCGACCCGTGGAAACTCGGCGAGGACGGTATGCTCTCGAAGGAGTGGTCCTGGTTCGCGAAGAAGCAGGAAACCGCGCTTACGGACGGCGGCGAGGAATCGGAGTAATTTCGAACCTCGGAAGACTCCTCTCTTCCGTTGACGAACGACTTTCGGAAGAACGGTAACGAGAACTGATTCGAACGACGTTTTTTCGGTTACGGTACTCGGTCGCTTACGTCGATGCGAGTACGATACCCATTACGAACATCAGTACGACGATGCCGGAGAGGACGAGCAGGAGCAGTTCTTTTTCGGACATACTCGGACTTAGCGCGTCTGGATGAAAAGGCTAATCCTTGCCCTGTCGAAACGGTTTCTCGTGTCCTCTCGACTTCAGGGTCGCTCGCTCGTCGTCGGCTTATACGTCCTCATCGTCTCGTTCGCGGGGTTCGTGGGCGTTCTCCTCGGTGCCTTCGGGCCGGACGACCTGCGCGCGGTCAAACTGCTCGGCGTCATCCAACTGCAACCCACACCGGTCGGACTCGCGATTTTCGGGATGGTGACCATCGGTCTGTTGCTCGGCGTCCTCCTCTCGTTGGTCGTGTTCGTCTCCGAGCGGTACGATGAGGCTCACCCGAAGGGATAAGACGGTTGACTTTGATTTGTTACCATGTATCACGTCCTACTCGCGGTGGACGAAACCGAATCGCGCGCGGTGGCGCAGGCGAACGCTATCATCGACCTCTCCGAGGCGAAGGCCGAGGTAGAGGTCACGCTTCTCCACTCCTTCACCGACAATCCGAGCGGTGCCTCCGCACCGCAGGTAACGGGCGTCCGACGGGCGAAGGATGCCCTCGAAACCGCTGGAATCGAGGCGGGCATCGTCGAGGCGAGCGGAAACCCGGCGGATACCATCCTCGATGTCGCCGATGAGCGTGATGTCGATTGTATCTGCGTCGGCGGGCGCAAACGTTCGCCAGCAGGAAAAGCCCTTTTCGGCAGCGTCGCCCAGTCGGTCATCCTGACCGCAAAGCGTCCCGTGCTCGTCGCGGGCGAGGGTCAGCAGTAGACGGGGGTGCGCCGTTACGAAAACAGAGGAATGGTCGAGACGGGTGTGTCGGAGACGACCAGCGTTTGGAGCGGTAAACCCTTAGTCGTACACTCCCCGAAACGACTCCACCAACGCGTCGATTTCGACGCTTCCCGTCACCGTCTCCCGGCACTCTCCGTCGCGGAAACAGAGGAACGACGGGGCCGCCGTCACCTCGAATTCGCGTCGGAACGCCACGACGTCGTCACCGTCGATACCGGCGAACGCCACGTCGTCGGGGATACCCGCCCGGAGTTCGGACAGTTTGGCGGCAATGGCCTCACACGGTTCGCAGTCACGTTTCCACACCGAGACGATGCAGTCGGGATGCGCTGCCAGAAACTCCCGATACGTCTCGTCGGAGAGGATGTCCACGTCGTCGGGGACCGGCGACGATGGGCCGACTTCGGCGACCATGTCGGCCATCAGTCCCAGTTCCGTCCGAGTGTATTCGTCCTCCAAATGCGCACGGAGCGCGAGGTAGTAGCTGAACCCAGCACGGGTTACGTCGCTGTTACGAGCCTCATCACGTGAGATACGGAACGTCTCGGCGACGCTCTCCTCGAACGCGTCGGGCGTGATGCTCGCGTAGGTGTCGTAATATATCGACCAGCGATGTTCGAAGTCGTCCGCGAGCGCGATGGTGCCGTTCTCCGTAACGACCCCCTCGTCGAGCAGGGCGTCGAACAGCGCATCCGGATCACCGGTTTCAGACGCCAAGGTATCGCTCCCTCGTTTCGCCGTCGTCACGGAGTTCGTCCGCGGTTCCGTCGAAGACGATTTTCCCTTGGTCTACGACGTAGCATCGGTCGGCGAGTTTGATAGCGGCCGCCGCGTTCTGTTCGACCAGCAGGATGGTCGTTCCGGTCTCGCTGATGCGGCGAATCGCATCCTCCACGTTGGCGATTATCTGTGGCGCCAACCCTTCGTACGGTTCGTCCAACATCAACAGGTCGGTGTTCTGTTTCAGCGCCCTCGCGATGGCGAGCATCTGCTGTTCGCCGCCGGACAACGTTCCGGCTTTCTGGGTTTTCCGCTCCCGGAGGCGCTCGAACTCGTCGTACACGTCCTCGGTCGTCATACCGACGTGTTCGACCTGCGGTATCGACCGTCCGACCGTGTTCGACTTGTTGTGAACGACCTCCGCGAGGTGGAGGTTCTCCTCGACGGTGAGATTGGGGAAGACGCGACGTTCCTCGGGAACGAGCGAGATGCCTCGCGTGGAGATGTCCTCGGGTTCCATCGCGGTGATGTCTTCATCCCTGAATCGAACCGACCCGCTGCGCACGTCCGGCGGCCGTGCGCCAGCGATACTCCGGAGCGTCGTCGTCTTGCCCGCGCCGTTGCGTCCGAGGAGCGCACACACCTCGCCTTCCTCCACGCGCATCGTCACGTCACGCAAGATGTGGCTTTCCCCGTAGTAGGCGTCCACGTCTTCGAGGCCGAGCAGACTCATAGCTCTACACCTCCGAGATACGCCTCCTGAACCTCCGGGTGGCCCTGAACCTCGTCCGGCGTTCCTGCCGTGATGACGCGTCCACGATTCAGCACGACGATGCGGTCGGAGACGTTGAACACGATTTCCATGTCGTGTTCGACCAGCAGGATGGTGAGACCGAGTTCCTCCTTGACGCGCTCGATGAGGTCCACGGTGGCATGTGTCTCCTCCGGTGACATCCCGGCCGTGGGTTCGTCCATCAACAGCAGGTCGGGTTCGCTCGCCAGCGCGATTCCGATTTCGAGGCGGCGTTTATCCCCGTACGGCAGGTCGACGGCGGGTGTCTCTCGCTGGCCGAGTAACCCGACCGAATCCAGCGTCTGTCGGGTCAGCGTGTCCACCTCGGAATACCGTCGCTGATGCCGCAGGAAGTTGAACCTGAACGACCCGTGTTCGGCGGCGAGCGCGGCGATACGGGCGTTCTCCTCGACGGTCAGGTCGGGGAAGATTGACGCGGTTTGGAACGATTTGCTGATTCCGGACTGGACGACGTCGTGGGGTTCGAGGCCCGTTATCGACTCGCCCTTGAATCGAATATCGCCCCCCGTCGGGTCGAGCATCCGCGTGATGAGGTTGATGAGCGTGGACTTCCCGGCCCCGTTCGGGCCGATGACGCTGACGCTCTCGTTTTCGTGAATTTCGAGGTCCACGTCGTCGACGGCGACGAGACCCCCGAACTCCTTGGTGAGTCCGTCGGTATTCAAGAGCGCCATCAGTCACCACCCTCCCCTTCGGCGTCGGTCGCGGGCCGCGAAATCACTTCACGGACCCGTCCCACGATTCCCCAGATTCCCTCCGGGAAGAGGGCGATGACCGCGACGAAGATGAGTCCGAGGATGAGGTGCCAGTACGGCTGGATCGCCTCATTGGCGGCGACGACGTTCTCCACATAGAGATAGAGACCGGCACCGAGCATCGGCCCGACCATCGACCCGACGCCGCCGAGGACGGTCATGACGACGACTTCACCGCTGGTGGTCCAGTACAACGATTCGACGGGAACGTACGAGCCGTGAACGACGTAGAGGCTCCCGGCGACACCGGCGAACGTGCCCGAGAGGATGAACGCCATCAGTTTGTACCGCCAGACGTTCAATCCGACGAACGATGCGCGTTGCTTGTTCTCCCGAATCGCTTTGAACACCAACCCGTACGGCGAATGGAGGATTCGAACGACGGCGGCGACGCAGAGGACGGTGATGGCCCCGACGAACACGTAGAGCCAGTCGCCGACTAATGGAATCGGCGTATCGAGTGGAATCGACTCGAACGCCGCGAACGCGTCGAGGAAGCCGAAGAGGTTCCCCACGTTCACGTCGGTGAAGCCGTTCTCCCCGTTCGTCAATCCCTGGAGGGGAGAGAGGGCGAGGTAGTACGCCATCTGGCCGAACGCGAGCGTCAGGATGGAGAAATAGATGCCGCCGCGCCGCAGCGAGACGAACCCGAGTATCCACGCCAACAGCACGGCAAACAGGGTTCCGAACAGTACGACGAGTATCGGACTGCCGTTCACGCTGGCGCTGAAGATTCCGGCGGCGTACGCCGCGCCGCCCCAAAAGGCGGCGTGACCGAACGACAGCAGTCCCGTGTAACCGAGGAGCAGGTTGAACCCGAGCGCGAAGATACCCCAGATGAGGATGAGCGACGCCAGCGACTGATAGCCCCGAAGGAAGCCGCTGATGACCGGCGCACGGACGAACAACCACGGGAAAACGGCGACGGCGAGCACGGTGAGGCCGACGATAGAGCGTTCGCTGCTGCCGAACCGATCCCACGTCGAAGCGACGTCCGATTCGATCAGCGAGGGGCCGTCTTCGGTCGTCCGCTCGGACGTTTCGTCGTTCATGGAGCAACCTCCTCGTTGCCGAGCAGGCCCTGTGGCCGCGCCAGCAGGATGATGGCGGCGAGAACGTAGATGCCGACCTGTGACCACTGTGGTGCGACCGCGACCAGCGACGAGAGAGTGAGTCCGATGAGAATTCCGCCGACGACCGCACCTCGGATGCTTCCCACGCCGCCGATGACGACGACGAGGAAGGACGGAACGAGTACCTCCATCCCGATGTTCGGATTCACCGCATAGAGCGTCCCGCCGACGACGCCGGCGACGCCCGCGAGCGCCGCGCCGACCCCGAACACCATGAGGTACGGTCGGGTGATTTTCACGCCGAGCAGGCGAACCATCTCGGCGTCACGGGTCCCGGCGCGCACGACGAGTCCGAAGTCGGTGTACTCGATGAGCAAGTACACGAGCGCGACCAGTACGGCGGTGATGGCGATGACGTAGAGACGCCAGATTCCGATGGTCCCCACCAGCGGTAGGCCGATAGGACCGCTCAACTGGAGTTCGAGGGGACCCAAACTGGTCCGGGCGGGGCGAGCGAAGTTGTAGCTCTGACCGCCGAACAGGATTTTGAACGCCTCTTGCACGACGATGGCGAGGCCGAACGTGAGCAGGATTTGGTCGGTGTCGGGGCGGTCGTAGAACGGTCTGGCGACGAACCGTTCCATGAGGAGACCAACTCCGAAGACGACTATCGGAACGATAACGAGCGCCGGGAGGAATCCCAAATCGAGACCGACCTGTCCGAACCCCCATTCGGCGAGTTTTCCGTCGGAGATGTTGATGTTGAGCGTGATGAGGAGCCCGAGATACGTCCCGATGAGGTACAACGCCCCGTGAGCGAAGTTGACGAACTTGAGCGTCCCCAAGATTATCGACAGGCCGATGGCGACCAGTACGTAGATGGCTCCTTGCTGAAGACCGTTCAGCAGTATCGTCGCCAATTCCGAAACGATGCTCACGACTGCCCCTCCCGCTGATGCGTAGCTATCATGTGTCTGTAGTTTTTGTCATCAATGTTAGTCATACTCTACCAAATTAGTCACGCGTTACCAAATATAAGCGTCGGTGTGCATCGTGACCGAGTCGATTATTTGT
The DNA here is from genome assembly GCF_056892285.1 of Haladaptatus sp. HS23. Classification (NCBI taxonomy): domain Archaea; kingdom Methanobacteriati; phylum Methanobacteriota; class Halobacteria; order Halobacteriales; family Haladaptataceae; genus Haladaptatus; species Haladaptatus sp. HS23. The sequence goes on from NZ_JBXGLH010000002.1 coordinate 188,760, forward strand.
AGGAACCGAGGTCACACTTCGAGGCCGGACCCTGTCCGCACTCGTAACCGAGTTTGTCGCGGGAGGTGACTTGGACGATTTCGAAGAACTTCCCGGACTTCTGCTCCGACTTCGGCAGTCCCTTCACGACCGGTACTGCGCGCTGAGCTTGGTGGTCACACTTGCGCATCGTCTCTTGGTCCATCCCGAGGTTGCTGTACTCGTATCCTTCGAGTTGTTTGATGACCTCTGGGGGATAGAACGTCTCGGCTCGCTCGGCCGCCGCCGCGTACTGGAGCGTTTGGGAATAGGCGAGCTGTGCCGGTCCCGACGGAACCCGTCCGTTGTACTCCTCCCCGAAGAACTTCGTGAACGAGTTCGAGGGTTCGTTGTCGATTTGTGAGTCCCACGCGACGGTACCGTAGATGCCGTCGATTGCACCGCCCGCGGCTTGCGCCATCGGGCGGTTGTAGAGAGGCATCACGATTTCCATGTCCTGATCCATTCCTGCTTCGATAGCCCCCTTCAGGGAGTTCGCACCGTCCAGCCCGTAGTGATTCAAGAACAAGGCGTCGGCTCCGGAGTTGGCCGCTTCGGAGAGGTACGAGGAGAAGTCCTTGGTTCCCAGCGGCGTGGCTACGCTCTTGACCTGTGACCATCCCGCCTCCTCGAAGAACTTCTTCATCGAGGCCTGTTGGGTCTTCCCCCAACTGTAGTCGGCGTACAGCTGGTAGAACTTGAGGTCTTTCCCGTACTCCTCCGTCACCACGGGTGCGAGTGCCTGTCCCGTCATGTACGCGTTGAACATTTCACGGAAACCGTATCGCGCACAATCCTTTCCGGTCGTATCGTTGGAGTGGGTGAGGCAGGCCATGAACATCACCTTCTCCTTCTGGCAGAGGCCTTGGACGGCGATAGCCACCGCACTCGACGAGCCACCGGAGATCATCATGACGTCGTCACGGCTTATCATTCGCGATGCTTGCTTGCGGGCTTGGTCGGCGTCGGTTCCGGTGTCGCCGGTCACGTGATCGACTTGCTTGCCGAGAACGCCGTCACCAGACAAGTCGTCCCAGCTATCGACCCAACCGCCGCCGTTGTTCAAGTGCTTTACCGCCAACTTGTACGCCCGCAGTTCGTCCTTTCCTTCCGACGCGTACGGACCGGACTGTGGAACGTTGAACCCGAGCGTTACTTTGTCACCCTCGACGGGATAGTTGCCGAGCGACGGGTAATCCTCGTTACCACCACCGTCACCGCCGTCACCGCCGCCACCGCCGTCACCGCCACCGCTACCTCCGTCGTCGCTCAAACAGCCGGTCAATCCCACGATACCAGTTGTGCCGGCCGCTCCCGCGGCCTTTACGACATCTCGACGAGTTAGCCTGTCTTTGACGTGTGCCATACTAACACCCACCAATCAGTCCGTAATAATAGTTAACGTATTATTTCAGGTTCCATGAATGGTATAATAAATGCCACAACGAGAAGAGTACATATCTCCGTCATTTCAAGAGGACTTGCAACCGGTGATTGTCGGTACCGAGACACCGTTCGAAACTCGATACTTCGGATATCGCTCTTCGGCGTCTTCCGGGCGTCAAAAACGGTTTCGGGACCCTCAGTCCGCGGGGTGTGTCTGTTGACTCGAACTCGATTCGATGGGTGCACTCCCTAGCGGAACGACTTCCCTGTCGAAACACCAGTTGGTCACCTCGGCGAAACTGACGTACATCGCGTCCAGTCCAGTGAGGATGCCGACCCAACCACCGGCGACGGTGAGCCAACCGATGCCGAAGAAATCCCCGAGGCCGAGGAGGAAGAACGTGACCGCCAACAGGAGGAAGACGCTCCAGAGCGCCCAGTTGAGTTTGAACGTTCCGACCCACATGTAGGCGGTGAAGACGCCCCACATGATGAGCGCAATTCCGAGTGCGCTCGAACTCACCGGGTCGATGAGGCCGTTCGACTCGAAGAGGACGAGGAGCGCGAACCACCACCAGAACGCGCCGTAACTGGTGAACGCGACGGTTCCGAAGGTGTTTCCTTCACGATACTCCAACAGTCCGGCGAACAGCTGTATCGTTCCGCCGTACGCGATTGCCATCGGAATCACTGCCATCTCCAGACTGGAACCGAAGATACTGGCGTTGACGAGGCTCAAGAGAACCGTCGTCAGGCCGAAGCCGACGAGTCCGAGCGGCGCCGGATTGCCGGTTTTCGTTTCAGCAGGCATCGGGTTCTCCCCCCGTGTTTCGGTTTCGGGAACCGTTCCCGCGACGATGTGCCCCCACTTCCGCGTCGATGCCATTCTGTGCCATGGTGCGTAAAAGCACACCATTCGACTCTGCATAACTGTTGCCCGATTGTTGAATCGAGTCGGTCGGATGACGCAGGAAGTTTGGCAAGTAAGTACAACAAAAATGGCGACCGTTTCGATTTCGAGGTGTGGTAGTCAGTCCGCCGGTTGCGTCTTTGGACCCGATTTCGACTTGAGCGGCGAGCTTCCGAGCGGGATGACTTCCCTGTCGTACGCCCAATTTGCTACCTCGGCGAAGCTGACGAACATCGCGTCCAGTCCGGTGAGGATGCCGACCCAACCGCCGGCGACGCCCAGCCAGCCGATACCGAGGAAGTCCCCGAGGCCGAGCAGATAGAACGTCACCGAAAGCAGGAGGAAGACGCTCCAGAGCGCCCAGTTGAGTTTGAACGTGGCGACCCACATGTACGTAGTGAAGACGCCCCAGAGTATGAGTGCCACTCCGAGGGTCGTCGTCGCGCCTTCCAAGCTTATCCAGCCGTTGCCGCTGAAAATGAGGAGCAGGCCGAACCACCACCAGAACGCGCCGTAACTGGTGAACGCGACGGTACCGAAGGTGTTACCTTCGCGGTATTCGAGCATTCCCGCCAGCAATTGAATCGTTCCGCCGAACGCCAGCGCGAGCGGAATGACGACGACTTCCCCCGCCGCTGGAAGCAGTTCCGCGTTTATCATGCTCAACAGCACGGTCGTCAGGCCGAAGCCGACGAGTCCGAGCGGCGCCGGATTGCCGGTTTTCGTATTCGCGGGCATCTATTTTACCCCCCGCAGCGCGCCTACTCCACGTAATCGCCCATCGACTTCCCCATTGACCGTTGCCTGTGTCCGATTTTCAATTGACATCCGTTATACTCTCCTCGTGGTTGTTACCGTCTTTCCACATATAGTATTTATTCATGCGACAAAATATTACCACAAGAGATAGGAAAAATTCTGAAAATATATCTGTTTTTACTCCTTCTTGACCTTCCCCTGAATGTCCTCGACGACGTCCGGATTACGGAGCGTGGAGGTGTCGCCCAGTTCCTCTTCGTTAGCGATATCCTCCAACAGACGCCGCATGATCTTTCCGGACCGCGTCTTCGGCAGTTCCGGCGTGAAGACGATTTCCTCGGGACGAGCGATGGGTCCGATACCGTCCTCGACGCCTTCCACGATGCGGTCGTGGAGGTCTTCGTCGCCGTCGTAGCCTTCCTCGGTGATGACGTAGGCGTAAACCGCTTCGCCTTTCACGTCGTGGTGTCCGCCGACGACGGCCGCCTCCGCGACACCCTTCACGCCGACGATGGCGCTTTCGATTTCCATCGTTCCGAGGCGGTGCCCGGAGACGTTGAGAACGTCGTCCACGCGGCCGAGAACGGTGATGTAGCCGTCCTCGTCCAGTTTCGCGCCGTCCTCAGGGAAGTACACCCACTCGTCCGCGTCGGGGTCGGAGTACTCCTGCCAGTACTCGCTGATGTAGCGGTCGTCGTTCTTGTAGACGGTGCGGAGCATCCCCGGCCACGGTTTCTGTACCGTGAGATAGCCCGCGCGACCTGCACCTACCGGTTCGCCCTTCGTGTCCACGATTTGAGCGTCGATGCCCGGAAGCGGCGGCCCGGCGCTGCCGGGTTTCATCGTGCCGATGGCCGGAAGCGTCGTGACCATCATACCACCCGTCTCGGTCTGCCACCACGTGTCCACGATGGGGCAGTCCTCGTGGCCGATATGCTTGTAGTACCACTTCCACGCACGCGGGTTGATGGGTTCGCCCACCGTTCCGAGCAGTCGAAGGCTGGAAAGGTCGTGTGCCTCGGGGTGTTCGCTCCCCCACTTCATGTACGCCCGAATCGCCGTCGGCGCGGTGTAGTAGACGTCCACCCCGTAGTCCTCGACGATCTCCCAGAGGCGGTCCTTCCCGGGGTAGTCGGGCGTTCCTTCGTACATCACGCTGGTCGTGCCGAGCGAGAGCGGCCCGTAGACGATGTACGAGTGGCCGGTGATCCATCCGATGTCGGCCGCACACCAGTAGGTGTCTTCGGGTTTGATGTCGAGGACGGCGTGTGACGTCCACGATACGTAGGACAGATAGCCCGCCGTCGTGTGTTTGACACCCTTCGGTTCGCCCGTCGTCCCGGAGGTGTACATCAGGAACAGCATGTCCTCCGCGTCGCGCTCGACGGGTTCGACCTCGGCACCTTCCTGTTCGGCCACGATGTCAGCGTAATCGTACTCGTCGTCGCCCGTCGGGTGGTCGTACTCGTCGCCGAGTCGATCCACGACGACCGTTTCCACGTCGTGGTCCACCTGCGAGAGACCCTTGTCCGCCTTCTCCTTGTGGTGAAGCGGGTCGCCGCGCCGGTAGTAGCCGTCACAGGTGATGAGGTACTCGGACGCCGCACTCTCCATTCGGGTCGCGAGCGCGTCGGCGGAGAAGCCGGCGAATACGACGCTGTGGGGTGCGCCGATTCGCGCGCAGGCCAACATGGCGATGGGGAGTTCCGGAATCATCGGCATGTACATCGTCACCACGTCGTCCTCGCCGACGCCCATCTCCCTGAGTCCCGCCGCGAACTCGTTCACCTTGCGGTGGAGTTCTTCGTACGTGAACGTTCGCGTCTCGCCGAGTTCACCGATCCATTCGATAGCGACTTCGTCCCCTCTGTCGTCGAGGTGTCGGTCCAGACAGTTATACGAGGCGTTCAGCGACCCACCCGTGAACCATTTATAAAACGGCGCGTCGTCGTCCTCCAATATCGTGTCGTAGTCGTCGTACCAATCGAGCAGGTCGGCCGCGCGCTCCCAGCACTCCGGCCAGTTCTCCTCGAACTCGTCGTAAATCTCCGGGTCCGAGACGTTCGCCTGCTCGACGAACGATTCCGGTGGCTCAAACGATTCTGCCTCTTCGAGCCGAGCTTCGAGTTCCACGGTATCGTCTGTCATATATCCATGCTAGCATGCTTTAACGAGGTGCATAAAGATATGCTATGTCCGCCGACCATTTCGGGAATCGAAGTTCTGTTCTGCTTCGATGGTCGGGGTCAAAATTAGGCATCCTTTGACTCGGTCGTCTCCCTCGATTCTTCTTCGCTTTCCGCACTCGCTTCAGGACGCTCATTCGGAATGTCATCCCGCTTCACGACCGATGTCTCTTCTTCGACATTCTCGCGCAGCCACGCCGTCGCGGCAGCGACCTCGTTTGCGTCAGTGGACGTGACCTTCAATCGACCGGGGTCGTCCCCTCGACCCGGGTAGCTTCCGACGGCGACGTCGAACCGCTCCCTGAGCTCCCGGAGAACGCTGCCGAGTGCCCCTTCCGGCGCCGGCGTGTATATCGTCTCGGAGACGACTTCGCCGCCGAACTCGTCGGCGACGAGCCCGAACATGGCCTTCATCTCCCGCGGGATTCCGGGGAGGACGTAGACGTTTTCGACCGCACAGCCCGGTGCCCATCCCGCGTCCGTGAGGAGGGGTCTCCCTCTAACGGGCAGCGTTGCCGCCTCGTCGAGATCCAAATCGAGGTCGTACTCGTCGGTCAATTCGGGGTTCTCCTCCGCGAACTGGCGCGCCTTCGCTTCCAGACGCTCCCGAACCTCGGTATCGACAGCCTGTGGTACGTCAAGCGCCGTCGCTACCGCGTCCATCGTCACGTCGTCCGGCGTTCCACCGAGCCCGCCTGTCACGATGACGGCGTCGAACGAGTCGTTCCACTCCCGAACCCGACGTGCAATGACGTCCTCTACGTCGGGAACGGTCATGATTCGCCGAACCGACCCGCCTCGGTCGTGGATTTCCGTCGCCAACCACGTCGCGTTCGTGTTCACTGTGTCGCCCGCGAGGATTTCGTCACCGACGGTGAGGATAGCCACTTCCATGGATTCGAGCAATCGCGCCGGACGAATAAAGGCGCTCCGACGGATTGCCTTCGGAGGCTACTACGTGTCCGTCTCCTTCGGAGCGACGGCCCACCCGACGGTAAACAGCGTTCCGACGGCAACGAGGGGAAAGAAGAGAAGTACCCACGACGTGTGTGGAAAGGCTATCACGAGAAAGACGGCGAGCAGCGTACACTGCAGTCCGATAATCGGCGCTCGAAGCTCATCTGCGCTCATACTTCACACGCGGCGGTTGGCAAAATAAAGACCGTGAATTCGGCTCCAGCGACTCCACTCGTCAGGCCAGTCCGACCTTCTCCTGATACGCGCCGTGTTCGGCCTCGAACACGTCCATGATTTCGCCCATCGTCGTGTAGGCTTTCACCGCGTCCACGATGGCTGGCATGACGTTCTCGTCGTCGTCGATTGCGGTTTGCAGGTCGGAGAGTGCCGCTTCGACCGCCTCGTCGTCGCGTTCCTCCTTGACCTCTTCCAATCGGGCGAGCTGGCGGTTCTGCGTCTCCTCGTCCACCTTCAGGATTTCCGGCTTCGTGTCCTCCTCGATGTCGTACTTGTTGACGCCGACGACGATTTCCTCGCCATCCTCGACGCGCTCTTGGTACTCGTAGGAGGCCTCCTGAATCTCTCGGTGGAAGTAGCCGCGGTCGATACCTTCGAGGACGCCGTCGCGCACCGAACCGTCGCCCATCTCCTTTATCTCCTCGATGTACGCCATCGTCTTTTCCTCGACTTCCTCCGTCAGCGACTCGACGGCGAAACTACCGCCGAGCGGGTCGATGATGTCCGCCGCGCCGCTCTCCTCGGCGATTATCTGTTGGGTTCGCAGGGCGACGCGAACGGACTGCTCGCTCGGAAGGGCAAGCGCCTCGTCGAAGCTGTTAGTGTGGAGGCTCTGGGTGCCGCCGAGGACGCCCGCCAACGCTTGAATCGTCACGCGGACGATGTTGTTGAGCGGCTGTTGTGCGGTGAGCGACTGCCCGGCCGTCTGGGTGTGGAACTTGAGCTGTTTTGACTTCTCGGACTCCGCGTCGTACCACTCGTCCATTACGGTGGCGTAGATGCGGCGGGCGGCCCGGAACTTCGCCACCTCCTCGAAGAGGGAGTTGTGCGAGTTGAAGAAAAAGGAGAGTTGGGGTGCGAAGTCGTCCACATCCAGTCCCCGCTCCATGGCGTCCTCGACGTAGGCGAAGCCGTCGGCGAGGGTGAACGCGAGTTCCTGTACCGCCGTCGAACCCGCTTCGCGGATGTGGTAGCCCGAAATCGAGATGGGCTTGATGTTCGGCGTCTCCTCCACCGCGAACTCCACGGTGTCGGTGACGGTGTGAAGCGACGGTTCGGGTGGGATGACCCACTCCTTCTGTGCGATGAACTCCTTCAGCATGTCGTTCTGGAAGGTGCCGCGGATTTCGTCGCGGGGGACGCCCTGCTGGTCCGCTAACGCGACGTACATCGCGAAGATGACGGGCGCGCTCGGGTTGATGGTGAAACTGGTCGAAACCTCGTCCAAATCGATGCCGTCGAAGAGGATTTCCATGTCGCGGAGGGTGTCCACCGCCACGCCCTCCTTGCCGACTTCACCGTCCGACAGCGGGTCGTCGGAGTCCTTGCCCATCAGGCTCGGCATGTCGAACGCCGTCGAGAGGCCCGTCTGCCCGTTGTCGATGAGGTAGTGGAACCGCTCGTTGGTCTCCTCGGCCGTCCCGAACCCGGCGAACTGCCGCATCGTCCACGTTCGACCGCGGTACATCGTCGGGTAGACGCCGCGGGTGTAGGGGTCCTCGCCCGGATAACCGAGGTCCTCCTCGTAGTCCACGTCGGCCACGTCCGTCGGGTCGTACAGGTCCTCGACTTCCAGGTTGGAAACGGTCGCAAAGCGGTCCTTCCGCTCCCCGAATCGCTCCAAAACGGGCGAGTGGGTTTCCGCCTCCCACTCCTCTCTGGCCTGCCGAATCTCCTGCAGGTCGTCCTCGTCGTACATGACAGTAGTTTCTGCCGGACAATCCATTAAGGATTCGATGAGCGATTTTTGCCGCGTCCCTCAACCGAGAACGGAGACGGCAACCCGGTGCGGCCCCGCCGTCGTATCGAGTTCGACCGAATCGACGACGCTGTCGCGAACCCCGTCGCGCCACGCCGTCACCGTCGCCGTGTGACGCTCGTGATGGGCCTCCACGTCGTAGGTCCCCGTCGAATCGGTCGCGCTCGGGTCGGTCTCGTCGACCCGTGGATAGGCAGGAACCCCCTCGGCGACGAGGTCCCGCGGCGGAATCCGAATCGGAGCGGGACCGCCGCGTCCGTCGTCGGCCGGCTCGGTCGTCTGCACCGCGTGGAGGCGCGCGCGTACTCGCCCGGCGAACGGGGCCGTGATTCGAAGCACGACGTTCCCACCTCGTTCGCTGGCTTCGAGCGCGGTCACCACTTCGTTCGTGTGGACCACGACGACGCGGATGACCGTCGGGTCGCTGCTCTCGCCCGGCATGGATTCCGGTGGGTGGCGGAGCGAGTTGTAGATATCGGCGGTGAGAGAGAAGCTGACGGTCAGTAGTGGCCTAACACGCCCATCCGTCGGGCACGCCGGGCGGCACGCTGGAACACGTAAAACCCGAGCAGGCAGTAGCCGACGGCGGTCACGACGAGTACGGCGAGGTCGCTCGCTGGGAACTGCCACAGGCGAACGCCGCCCTGCATCGCCCGCTGGAGCATCGAACTTCCCTGCACCAACGGGAGATAGCGGAGCGGTTCGGAGTCGGCGATGGGGGCCGCGATGAGGCCGATGAGGACGAACTGCATCAACTGCGAGAGGTTCTCGATGCGCTTGTACAACAGCGCGAGACCGGCGAAAACGAACCCGATGCCGACGACGGGAAGGAGCGTCAGCACGACTATCAGGCCGACCGTCAGCAGGTCCACGGCGAGGGACTGGCCGGTCGTCACGAGCATCAGTGGGAGAATGATTGCCCCCCACAGCATGCTCTCCAGCAGATACGCGACGACGCTCGCGGCCATGACCGACCCGAACCCGTAGGGAGACATGTACAACTGCTCCAACGTCCCCCACTGCGCCTCTCGCGTGACGCTCGATGCGAGGCTGAAGTACGCCGCGAGCGCCATCGTCCAGAGGAACCATCCGACGATGAGGCCGCCGAACGTGTCCGAAAGCGCCGCAGCGCCGCCGACGCTCCCGGCGGCCGCCTTCCCGCCGAAGAAGATGACGGCGAAAAAGAGGTAGACCGTCACTATTTGCGCGAGCGTGTTCATGGGGTAGCGAGCCAGCAGATACACCCGCTTGCGGAGAACGGCCGCAAAGAGCGTCGTCGCTCCGGCCATCTCCGACCGTGCGGTCGAATCCTCGGACCGATAGCTCATCGGCCGTCACCGTCCTCCACGCCCTCAGTGGTATCGTCCGTAATGTCGAGGAACACCTCCTCCAAATCCGGTTCGACGGAGGTTATCGACGCGAGGGAGAGGTCGTTTGTACGGAGGAAGTCGGTCAACTCGTAGAATTCGTCGCCGGTCACGGAGACGATGAACTGTTCCCGGTCGGCACGCTGCTCGAAGTCCGTGGCGTCGAACCGCCGTTCGAGGTCCTGCCGCGATTCGGGCAGTATATCGCCCGCGACCTGCACGCTGTAGGCTTGCGTTCGAAACAGGTCGAGGAGGTTGTCCAGACTGTCGTCGGCGACGATATGGCCGTCGCTCATGATGATGACGCGGTCGCAGATGTCCTCGATGACGTCCATGTCGTGGCTCGACAGGAGGACCGTCGTTCCCGTCTCGTCCGCCAACGTTCGGAGTTCTGCCCGCAACTCCAGCGAACTCTCCACGTCCAACCCGAGGGTCGGTTCGTCGAGGAAGACGACGTCCACGTCACGCGCCAGCGTGCAGGCCAGCGACACCTTCCCTTTCATTCCGCGGGACAGTTCCCGAACCGGCGTGTCGGCCTTGTCCGCGAGGCCGAACTGTTCGAGGAGTTCGTCGTGACGTCCGCGGGTCGCAGCGGGACGCTGCCCGGCCAGTGCCGCAAAAAATTCGAGATTCTCACGGACGGTCAACCGCCAGTAGACGTTCCGCGCGCCCTCCAACATCGCGCCGACGTGCCGGTAGGCGCGCTTCGTGTCGGTGTGAACGTCGATGCCGTCGATTATCACTTGCCCATCCGTGGGCAGTATCAGACCGAGAATCGACTTGATGGTCGTCGTCTTTCCCGCCCCGTTCGGGCCGAGCAGTCCGACGACCGACCCGCGGTCCACGTCAAACGACACGCCGTCGACGGCGGTCACTCCATCCGACTCGCCTCCGTATCGCTTCCGGAGGTTTTGAACGCGGAGGATGGTGTCCGCGTTCCCCTTCGTTCCTGTCCGTCCTTTCGTCTCCGCTTCCGTCCCCTCGTCGGTTCTCGACTCGGGACGGGGAGGTTCGACGCTCATACTCCTATCTGTTCGATAGAAGCCATAACGGTTTCCAGAACGACCGTTCAGTTTCGTTATTGACACGAAAGCGTTATGCGACGATACCGGAAATCGACAAGCGTGACCGACGACGATTCGACTTCACTCCCTCCATCCGAGGCGTTCGCGCTGTTCGCCGACGAGACGCGCGTCGCAATCGTCGAGGCGCTCGCCGAACGGACGACCGCCGAGGGGACCGATGGACTCTCGTTCGCCGACCTCAGGCGGGCAGTCGGCGTCCGCGACGCGGGACAGTTCAACTACCACCTCTCGAAACTATGCGACCGATTCGTCGTGAAACGCGACGGGAAATACCACGCGCGATGGTCCGCGCTCAAACTCGTCGGTGCGATTCGTGCGGGAACGTTCACGGAATCGCCGGGGTCGCGAACCGCCGCACTCGAACACGACTGCCCCTCGTGCGAACGGAGCCTGACCGGTGCCTTCGACCACGGTCTGGTGTGGATGGAGTGCGACGAGCACGGCAAACTGTTTCAAACGAGCGTCGCACCGCAAGCCGCCGCGAATCGGTCGATTCCGGAACTCGTCGCGTTCGCCAACGCGGAGACGCAACACGACATCGAACGGGCTGTTTCCGGGACCTGTTCGATGTGTAGCGGGCCGATGCAGGTGAGCAAACCGCATCGGCCGGACCACGGCACGCTAATCGTCGAGTTCGAGTGTGAGTCCTGTTGGATGCGGATAGAACTCCCCGTCGCGCTTACTGTCGTCCGCCACCCCGTTGTCGTCACGCACTTCCACGAACTCGGAACCGACGTTCGGGAGAAACCGTTCACTTCGTTCGAGTTCGTCCGGGATGACTCCCTGACTTCGGTGATTTCCGAGGACCCCTACAGGGTTCAAGTTTCTCTCGGTTCCGACGAAGACGCGCCGACGCTGACGCTCGATACGGAACTGAACGTCGTGAACGTGGAGTAACCGTGAGAATGAGGATAGACTACTGCAACCGCTTCGTCGTCTCCATCAGCGGATGGCGAGCGTAATCCACGACTTGAATGTCGTCGATGGTTTCGAGGCCCTCCTTGCGCGCCGTCTCGGCCATCCCCAGTTCGACCCGGTGGTCGGTGATGATGATGTACGCGTCCATCTCCTCGATGTCGAGCCTGTCGGCCGCTTTCGCGCGGTGGTGGCCGTCAGCCAACAGGAGGGTGTTACCGTTCTCGATGACGACCAACGGTTCGGCCAGTCCGCGCTCCATCTCGTACACCCGACCCTCCAGTTCGTCGGCGTAGACTTTGCCCTGTGTCGGCACGAGGTCGGCGAGCCGAACCTTTCGGCGGCTCTGTGTGACCTCCGTGTCGTGGATGGATTCGAGGGTCCGCATGAGTTTGCCCACCTTCTCCGGCGTCACTCGCTCGATTTGGCTCCGGATGAAGTCCGTGTTGGTGATGATGCCGACGAGGTTACCCGCATCGTCCACGACCGGCAGTTTCTGGATGCCGGACCGGAGGATGACGCGCGCGGCGTCGTTGACCACCATGTCCGGGTGGGCGACGATGAGTTCCTGCGTCATCACCTTGAAAATCGGTTCGTGGTCGTCCGCGAGCAGAAGGTCGCGCGCGCTGACGAAGCCCTCGACCCGTCGGCCGTCACACACCGGAAATCCGTTGTGTCCGTCGCTTTCGGCGATTCGTCGGGCGACCTCTTCGACAGTTGCATCGGGGGAAACCGTCGCCACGTCGCGAGTCATGTACTCCTTGACCTTCGCTTTGATACCCTCGGTTCCGCCGTCGGAAGCGATGCGAACGCGCGACGCCGCACTTCGGTCCGCTTCCTCCTCGCCCTCGTCCATGCAAAGTACCGATGCCCCCGTAGGAGAAAAAGTTCCCGCCTGTCACTCGTCGTCCGCTAATTGGATGTCGAACGCCGCGACCCGCTCACGCTCCGCGTCGAAATCGTTGGGGCCCGGACGCGACCGAACCGTCTCGAAGAACCGGTCGGTGATGATCTCCCCCACGATGGTCGAAAGCGATTCTTCCTCGTCGTCCTCGACTTCGCCGAGGAGACCTAACGGAATCTGCGCCCCCGCCATGTCGGCGTGTCCCCCCGCGCTCCCGATCTGTCCGAACGCGGCGCGCATCGTCTCCCCGAGGTCCACGTCGGTGCCGCGTGCGCGCGCGGAAACGTACACCGTTCCGTCCATGAATCCGAACACGAGCGTGACGGTCACGCCGTCTATATTGAGCAACCGGTCTGCGGCCTGTGCGAGCGCATCGCGGTCAGTGAGTGCCCCGACACAGCTCGCGAGTACCGTCCCGTCGAGTTCCCGGTTTCGAATCGCCCGGGAAATCGTCTCGAACGTGTCGGCGCTGATGGAGGGCGTCTCCACGCGTTCCAAGGTGCTCGTATCGGCGTGGGGAAGCAGGAACGACGCCGCCTCGAAGTCCGCGACCGAGACTTCGCGGGTGAAATCCTTCGTATCGACGCGAATGCCGTACAGCAACCCGGTCGCAACCCGTTCGTCGGGGCAGATACCGAGTCGTTCCAAGTGGCCCGCGAGCAACGAGCTCGTCGCCCCCACACCGCTTCGAAGGTCGACGAACCGCGCTTCGACCGGATGGTTCGGCGGGTGGTGGTCGATGACGACGTCGACCGGAATCTCCTCGGGAAGTTGGTCGTTGACGCCCGGACAGGAGTGGTCCACCAGCGCGAGTCCGCCGAACTCCGATAGGTCGGCACCCTCGTCGAAGTTTCGGAGGTTCAAATCGAGGAGGTTGACGAACGCGCGGTTTTCCTGATGCGAAATCGCTCCGAAGTAGCAGGTCTCGGCCTCGGTGCCGACCGATTCCGCCATACCCTCCAACGCGACCGCGCTGGCGATGGCGTCCGGGTCGGGGTTGTCGTGCATGAAAATGCCGAGTTTCCCGTCGATGTCGCGAAGGGTTCGTTGGAGTTCGTGTGTCCGAAATGCGGTGTCTCCGGCCGTCAACGGTAGCAAGTGGTCGACGAGCGCCGCACCGGGGTCGATCAACTCGTCCGCGATGTCGGCGAGGTTCTCACGTTTCTCCCTCGACGGTTCCTCGCCCGTATAGACGAGGAGATACGCATCGGGGTGGACTTCCCGTACCGCACGTGCGGCGTGCCAGTTTCGCTCGGGGTCGTTCCCGCAAACGAAGGCGAGATCGACTTCGGGTCGTTGCGCGACTACGTCCGGGTCCGTGGGGTCGCCCTGCGTCGCCGAGACGCCCTCCGTACGGAGCGTTTCGACTCTATTTTCGCTCTCGTCGACGACGACGAGACCCCCGGACCAGTCGGCCACCGATTCAACGATGGCATGCCCGACGGAACCACAGCCGAGCATGAGCCGCGAAACCATCTTACCCCCGATTCATAGTCGGACACCTAAAACTTGTTGGGAATCCGTTTCCGACGCGAGGACGTAAAAATCAGCTCCACTAGCAGGTCTCCGTGGAGATTTCGCAGCGTGGTGACGGGCGTTCGACACGCTAAATCGGTGGGTGAACGACCGGACTATCCGTCCACCGCACTGCCATCGTCCGCATTCGATGCGACGACCGGAGAGGACCACAATCGAATACCGACGGCACCCCCGAGAAATATCACGCCGAGCGCCGCGAGGGCGAGTACGGGACTCGTCCCATCCGCGATTCGACCGGTCGCCAACTCGATTGGGATTCGAACCAGCGCGTAGACCATCGCGACGGCGCTCAGGACCGTCGCCCGGCCGCGCGACTCGATACGGTGGTTGATGTAGCCGCTCGCGATCGGATTCACGAGGGTTCGAGTCCCTCGCATGAGGAAGAACACGGGGAGTGCTAACAACGGAAGTGCGAGGGGAAGCAGGAACGCCACGGCCGTCACCAACGGGAACGCGATGACGGCGACCCGTGTCGTCAACCGCGTCTCGATTCGACCGGCGTACGAACTGGCCACCGCCCCGACGACCGCGAACCCCGCATACAGGGGTCCGAGACTCGACGCGGACACCGACAACCGGGTCACCGCTATCGGCTGGACGAAGTTTTCGGCGGTCATCGAGATACCGACGAAAACGCCCATGTAGAGGACGAACGACCGGAGCGACGGCGAGAGGAGTTGCTCACGGATGACCGGCAACGCGTCGACGACGGTGAACGGTTCGACATCGGCAGGACGGGAATCCCCGCCCGGAAAGGAAAGGAGGACCGGAACCCCGAATCCGACGAGCATCGCACTGGCGAGAAATGGATAGCTCGTGTCGATGGCGTACAGTCCGCCCGCGGCGAGCGACGTTCCGGCCATCGTCCACAGATTGACCGCACCGCCCCTGCCGTGGACGTGCGTGTACAGGTCTCCGTCTCCGCGCGCGTCGAGCATGTCGTAGAGCCACGCGTCCCCGTTGCCCGACTGGAACACGTTCGAAAACGACCAGAGGGTCCAGACGACGGCGAACGCCGCGAACGAGTCCGCGATAACGAAACCGATGCAGGCGGCACACAGGAGGAGGGAACTGGTCAGCAGACTGTTTCGATGGCCGATTCGGTCCCCGACGTATCCCGCCGGAAGTTCGCCGACGAGCGTCACGACCATGGCGACAGTGTTCAGGAGTGCTATCCGTGCGAACGAGAGTCCCCCCTCTCGAAGGAACAGGACGAGAATCGGCCAAATAAACCCGAACGTGACGGTAGCACGATAGAAATAATATTTGAACACGAACCACGGTGGCAGTCCGTTCCGCCAGTTCATAGCGCCCGCGCTCTCACTGTCGTTGCCGATTCGTGGGGCGAGGAGGGGTTCATGGCCCGCATTTCGAGGAACCGGATAAATGTCTTCCGCTGTCGCTCGACAGGGGGCGTGGAGAAACGTCGAAACGCGAAAAACGAGACCGAAAACGAATTTCTGTGGTGTTCAGGCGAACAGCGCGGCGGCGGCGTTGTACGCCGTGTCCGCCACGGGCCCGAACGCGAACAGCAACGCGACCGTCATGACCGCGGCCGCGACGACGGCCACGTAGAGGCCGGTCGGCGTGCTTCGAATCGTAAACTCGCCCTCCGGGTCCTCTATCCACATCGCCTTCACGACGCGACTGTAGTAGAACAGCGACAGCGCGCTGTTGATGGCGCCGACCGCTGCGAGCCACCAGAATCCGGCGCCGACCGCGGCACCGAACAGGATGTACTTGCTCATGAACCCTGCACCGACCGGGAGACCGGCGAGGTTGAACAGGAAGACGGTCATGGCGAGGCAAGCGATGGGAGCCTTCTCCGACAGTCCGTTGTAGTCTTCGAACGTCTTGCCGACGCCCCAGTTTTCGACCAGCGCGATGAACAGGAACGCACCCGTGTTCATGAAGCCGTAGACGAGCAGGTGGAGCATCGCACCGCCCATCACCCAGTCGTTGTTACCGCCCGTGAGCGCGGCGAGTCCGATGAGCACGTAGCCCGCGTGTCCGATGGACGAGTACGCGAGCATCCGTTTCACCTTGTCCTGCGTGGCTGCCGCGAAGTTCCCGAGCGTCATCGTGACGATGGCGAGAATCTGGAAGGCCAACACCCAGTCGATGGTGGAGCCAACCTCGCCGATCGGGAACGCGGTGACGAAGACTCGGAAGGCGACAGCGAACCCGGCGGCCTTCGAGGCCGACGAAAGGAAGCCCGAAATCGGTGCGGGCGCGCCTTCGTAGGCTTCCGGTGCCCAGAAGTGGAACGGCACGGAGGCCGTCTTGAACGCGAAGCCACCGAGCACCATCAGCACGCCGATACCGAGCACGCCGCCTAGACCTTCGAAACCGCTTCCGAGCGCGGACGCGATGAGGTCCAGTTGCAGGTGTCCGGTGACGCCGTACACGAGACTGATACCGTAGGCGAAGATGGCCGACGAGAGCGCACCGATGAGGAAGTACTTGAGACCCGCCTCGACGCTTCCGCGGTTCTTCTTCAGCACCGCGACGAGCGCGTAGGACGGGAGGCTGGCCAGTTCGAGGCTGATGAACACCGTGGCGAGACTGTTCGAACTCGCCATCAGCGTCATCCCTGTCGCCGCGAGGACGACCAGCGTGTAGTACTCCGCCTGATACGAGTTGCCCTTCAGGTAATCGTAGCTCGCGACGCTGACCAGCGCCGTGACGCTGGTGAAGATGAGCACGAAGAACAGGCTCATCGTGTCGACGACCATCGCGCTCCCGTAGAGCGAGATGGGGTTCTCGCCCGTACCGGAGGCGAGGAACCACGCCGCCAGACCGCCAGCGACGACCGCGCCGAGCGTCGAGATACCCGCGAGAATCGGGTTGTCCCGCGTGTGCGGGTAGATACTGTCCACGACCAACAACAGCAGCGCCGTCAGGCCGAGGACGATGGCGGGCGCGAGTGCGGCCCAGTCGGGCCACGCGAGTGCCGCCATCAGGCACCACCTCCGGCGAGGAGCGCCATTTCACCCACGGCGTCCTGAATCATGTGGTAGAAGATGTTCGGTTGAACACCCAACAGGATGACCAGCAGGATGAGGACCACGAGGGGCGCGACGTCGTGGAACGCCGCGCGGCCGACCTCGTAGTCGGTTTCGAGCCGGAACGGCCCGAACAGCGTTCTCTGCATGGCGAACAGCAGGTAGCCCGCCACGATGACGATGCCGAACATCGCTGCCGCCGTGAACAGCGCGAGCGCGTTGCCCGCGAGCACGGTCGAATGGAAGGCGCCGACGAAGATGAAGAACTCCGCCGCGAAGCCGGCCATCAGCGGCAGGCCCATGTAGCCGAACGCGCCCGCGACGAACACCGCGACCGTCACCGGCATTTTGTCCGCGAGTCCGGACATGTCCGAGACCATCCGGGTGTGGGTGGTGTTGTAGATGACGCCGACCGCCATGAACATCAGTCCCGAGATGAGACCGTGGGCGACCATCTGGAAGGTCGCACCGCCGACGCCGTACATGTTGAACGCGACGAGTCCGAGGATGACGTACCCCATCGAGGAAACCGAGGAGTACGCCACGATACGCTTCAGATCGGACTGAGCCAACGCGAGGAGCGCACCGTAGATGACGCTCACGACCGCCACGAGGGCGATGATGAACGCGTAGTCCTTCGCCACGCCGGGAAGCATGGTGAAGTTGAATCGGAGCAGCGCGTAGGTACCCATCTTCAGCATGACGCCCGCCAGCATGATGGACACCGGCGTCGGTGCCTCGACGTGGGCGTCCGGCAGCCACGTGTGGAACGGAACTATCGGGACCTTCACGCCGAATCCGATGAACATCGCGAAGAACGCGAGGACTTTCAGCGTGCCCGCGTCGATGCCGCCGAGGCTTCCCAACTGCCCGCTGTTCAACGCCTGTGCGATGGCGGGCATATCGAGTGAGGTGATGGAATCACCCAGTCCGAAGACGAGGCCGATGAACCCGATGAACATCAGCAGCGAGGCGACGTTGGTGTACACGAAGAACTTGATCGCCGCGTACTTGCGCCGCGGGCCGCCCCAGATGCCGATGAGGAAGTACATCGGAACCAGCACCATCTCCCAGAAGACGAACCAGATGAAGAAGTCGAGCGCCGAGAAGACGCCGAGGAGGCTCATCTCCATGAAGAGCATCAGACCGAAGAACTGGCTCTGGCGCGACTGAATCGGCGTCCACGCCGCCAGAATCGCGAGCGGCGTGAGCACCGTCGTCAACACCAACAACGGCATGCTGATGCCGTCGAGTCCGACGTGCCAGTTCAGCGCGTAGGGACCGAACGAGGCCCACTTGAACGTCTCTTCGAAGGCGAGGGTTCCGCCCGACAAGAGGGCGTTCCCGCTGCCGTCGAAGGCACTGTACATCCAGATGCTCCCGGCCGCGGGGAGCAGGCTCAGCACGAACGCGAGTTTCCCTGCGATTTTGTCCGGCGCAAGGAACACCGCGAACGCGCTCACCAAGGTTACCGCGAGAAGTGCTTCGACTATCATCTAGAACCAACCTCCCGTGAATCCGAGGACGAGAAGCAGGACGACGAACGACAGCGTGAGCAACAGCGCGTAGTTCGTCACGACACCGCTCTGGATGCGCTTCACTCGGCTTCCGCCGAACAGGCTCACGCTGGAGACGCCGTTGACCACGCCGTCGATGACGCCTTGGTCGAACTTGTCCGCCGCGCGCGAGATGGGGAGCGTGACCCCGTTCGCGAGCCAGACCTGATACTCGTCCTGGTAGTAGTTGTTGAACAGGAGCGTCTTCGCGCTGCCCAACTTGTCCGTGTGTTCGACGGGTTCCGGGACGTTGTACAGCGCCCACGCCAACCCGAGACCGGCGAGTGCGAACGCGAGCGACACGCCGCCGGAGACTAGCGCCGAGAACGCCTGTGCTTCGCCGTAGGACCCGACGACGAGTTCCTCGTAGTGGTGTGCAGCGGTTTCGGTAATCGGACCGTTGAGCCACATGTGGAGGAACTCGATGTTTTCGATGTGGAGCGCCTCCGCCAGGACGGTCATGTTGGTGAATCCGATGACGGTGGCGAGGATACCGAGGACGACGAGCGGGAACTTCACGTTCCAGTGCACGCCGTGTGGTTTCCGTGCCGTGTCGCTCCGGGGTTCACCGTGGAAGGTCAGGAAGACCATCCGGAAGGTGTAAAAGCCGGTGAAGAACACGGCGATGAGACCCATCGCGTAGGCGACCAGCAGGGCCGGATTACCGCCAAGCCCGTGACTGAGCGCCGCGTAGAGCACCTCGTCCTTCGACCAGAACCCGGCGAACGGGAAGATACCCGCGAGCGCGAGCGACCCGGCGAGGAACGTCCAGTAGGTCACGGGCATCCGGTCCTTGAGACCGCCCATGTCCCACATGTCCTCGTTGTGGTGCATGGCGATGATGACCGACCCCGCTCCGAGGAACAGGAGCGCCTTGAAGAAGGCGTGGGTCATCAGGTGGAAGGTCGCCGCGACGTAGCCACCCGACCCGAGCGCGAGCATCATGTACCCGTACTGGGAGATGGTGGAGTACGCGAGCACCTGTTTGATTTCGCGTTTGACGACGCCCATCGTCGCCGCGAACAGCGCGGTGAAGCCGCCGATGAGCGCGATGATGGTGAGCACCTGCGGGAGCAGGGCGTAGAAGCCGTACATCCGCGCGACGAGGTAGACACCCGCGGCAACCATGGTCGCCGCGTGAATCAGTGCGGAGACGGGTGTCGGACCTTCCATCGCGTCGGGGAGCCACGTGTGAAGCGGGAACTGCGCCGATTTCCCGATAACGCCGCCCAACACGAGCAGGCCGACGATGTTGAACCACATCTCGGGTTCGAGACCGAAGAGAGTCGTTACTTCGCCCGCACTGCCCGCACCGCCCTCGCCGTGACCGAGGGCCTGTCCCGCCATGTGAACGAACGAGTGGTCGCCCGCGAACTGTGCCGTGCCGAAGGTTGCGAACACGGCCACCACGCCGACGAGGAAGAAGTAGTCACCGAACCGGGTGACGAGGAACGCCTTCTTCGCGGCGCTCGGTGGGCCCGGTTCGCGGAACCAGAACCCGATGAGCAGGTACGAACACAGGCCGACGAGTTCGAAGAACATGAACGCCATCAGCAGGTTGTCCGAGAAGACGAACGCGAGCATGCTGAAGGTGAACAGGCCGAGACCGGCGTAATACCGCGGCAGGCCGGTTTCGCCCTCGTCGTTCATGTATCCGAGGCTGAAGATGTGCACGAGACACGCGACCAGCGAGACGATGACGAGCATCATCGCCGACAGCGGGTCGAGGAAGATTCCGAAGTGCAGGTTGAAGGTTTCGAGGCCTTCGACCCACACGATGGTCTCGTGGTAGGATTCGCCACCCGACACCGTGAGGAAGACCCACAGCGACAGGAGGAGCGACCCGGCAGTCGCGACGATGCCCGGAATCGCGCCACCCTTGGGTAGCATCTTGCGGGCGTACTCGCCGCCGAACAGTGCGATCAGGAACGATACGAACGGCAGGAGTGCGATTACCGGTGCCAGTTGGAATGCTGTTGCCGCCATTGTTACCACCTCATAGTCGTCGCTTGGGACACGTCCACGTCGTTGAAGTTACGATACAGCACGAGGATGATACCGATTCCCACTGCGACTTCCGCGGCGGCGAGCGCCAGCGTGAACAGACTGAACGTCTGTCCGGTCAGGTTGCCGTGATAGCTGGAGAACGCGACCAGGTTGATGTTCGCCGCGTTCAGCATCAGCTCGACGCTGATGAGGAACATCAGCGCGTTCTTTCGGGTCAGGATACCGAACAGCCCCGAACAGAACACGGCGGCGGAGAGCAACAGGTAGTATTGGACAGGCACCATTACTCCTCGTCACCTCCCGTGTTTCGACCGCCGTCGGCGAGGACCGCCGACGAAGACTCGCTGCTATCGTCGTCGTCGCGGGTGGCGAGCATCACCGCACCCACCAGCGCCGCGACGAGCACGAGGTCGATAATCTCGAACGCGACGAGGAATCCCTCGCTTTGGACGAGCGCGTCACCGCCGACGTTTCCGATGTTGAACATCGCATAGCCGATGCTCGCCGTGATGTTGGCTCCGTTCGCGAAGCCGCTTGCGTCGCCGAACGACGCGCCGAGGAACACCACAGCGAGGATGGCGAACAGCGCCACCGCGACGACGCCGGGAAGCATCGTGCTTGGGTCACGCATTCGTGGCCGTGATGTCATGCGTTAGTCACCTCCTCTGTACTTGAATGACGTGTGAGCATGACGGCGAACGTTATCAGGATGAGAACCCCGCCCACGTAGACGAGGATCTGCATCGCCGCAACGAATTCCGCCTGTAACATAACGTAATGGATGGCGAAGCTCAGCAACGAAAGGCCGAGCAACAACGCCGAATGCCACACGTCCCGCACCAGGACGGCGCCCACGCTACTCGCCACCGTTAGGATGGCGAACAACGCGAACGCGATCATTTCATATGCCATTTCAGTCACCTTTGGGTTTGGGTAAACGCCCTTTCAAGATTTCGAGACGGGCGTGATTACTGGTAATCGACTGCTCCTTCGCCCTCTCCTATCCACGCGCTACGGTCCGGTTCACGCGATTCGAGTGGGTCGATGTCTTTGTACCAGGGGACGTTCTTCAACTGTTCTTTGTTGTACACCAAGTCGTCCTTCGTGTCACCCGTGAACTCGAAGTTCTGGGTGAGCAGAATGGCGTCGACCGGGCACACTTCCTCACAGAGTCGGCAGTAAATGCACTGACCGACGTGGAGGTTGTACTGCTCGCCGTTGCGCTGGTCGTCCTGAACGATCTGGATCGTATCGTTCGGACAGACGTTCTCACACTGGCGACACCAGATACAGCGCTCTTGGCTGAACTTGTGAATCCCACGGAAGCGTGGGCTTACTTCGGGCGCGACGTCCGGGTATTCGACCGTGAACGTCGAGCCGTCCAGTGCGTGCTTCATCGTCGTTGCCATCGATTTGAGTAGTCCGATCATAGCACCACCCCCACGATGATGGCCGTGAGAACCAGGTTGGCGAACGAGAGCACCAGCATGCCCTTCCAACCGATTTCGATGAGTTGGTCGATGCGAACACGCGGGAGCGCCGAACGCGCCCACTGCGTGAACAGGAACACCGCCCAGATCTTCACCGTGAACCAGACGAATCCGATGGACCCCGATGCGGGACCGGACGGACCGCCGAGGAACAGCGTGGCGATTATCGCACCGCCGAGGAAGATGTGGATGAACTCGCCGAGGTAGAACAGCACGAAGTACACGCTGGAGTACTCCGTCTGGTATCCGGCGACGATTTCCGTCGGCGCTTCCGGCGTGTCGAACGGGTTACGCCCGACTTCCGCGAGGTTCGCCGCGAGGAACAGCACGAACGCGAACGGGTTCACGAACGCGTACCACGACGGAATCGCGATGCCGCCGATGGAGATGAGCGTCTCCTGCTGTTGGGCGACGATTTGGCTCATCTGGAGCGTCCCCGTGAAGAGGACGACCGATGCGGCCGTCACGACGAGCGGAATCTCGTACGCGATGTTCTGTGCCACCGCGCGGAGGCCGCCGAGGAGCGAGAATTTGTTGTTCGACGCGTAGCCGCCCATCGCCAATCCGAGCGTGGCGATGGAGGCGACGGCGAACACGTACGCTAACCCCGTCTCGGGGTCAGCGAGTTGCAGATTGATGCCGAAAAGGGAACCCATCGGAATGACCGCAAAACCGAGCAGCGCCGAACCCGCCATGACGACGGGCGCGAGGTCGAATGCCGGACGGTCTGCACCCTCCGGGATGATGAGTTCCTTCGACAGCAATCGCACCGCGTCGGCCACGATGATGAACAGGCCGAACGGCCCGACACGATTGACCGCGATACGGTCCGTGAACGCCGCGGTGATCTTCCGTTTCGCCCACGGTCCCGCGAACGCCGTCATCGTCAGCATGATGGTGCCGATGACGGCCGCCGCGATGAGCGCCGAGAGGAGCTCTATCGGCGCGCTGGGGTTGTTGCCGCCCAACACCCGTGCGATCTGTTCGGGCAGGAGGACCGGACTCGACCCCTGTAACGGGACCGGATTCATCGGTCGACCTCCCCGAGAATCACGTCGAGGCTGCCGAGCGTGGCGACGAGGTCGGGGATGTACTCCCCGTTGGACATCTCGCCGAGCGCCGCGAGGTTACAGAAACACGGGCTTCGAATCTTGAATCGGCCGGGCTTGTCCGTCCCGTCCGAGCGGATGTAGATGCCGAGTTCCCCTTTCGCGCCCTCCACAGCGCGGTACGTTTCCGTGTCCGCCTCCGGTTTGAGGGTCCGGGGGACGTTCGACTGAATCTCGCGTTCGTCCTCGGGCCAGTCCTCGAGCAGTTCCACACACTGTTCGATTATCTTCGCCGACTCCTCGACTTCGCGCATCCGAACGAGGAGGCGCGCGTAGTTGTCACAGCCGTCTTCCGTGACGACGTTCCAATCGAGTTGGTCGTAGTAGCCGTACGGGTCGTCGCGGCGCAGGTCGTAGTCGATGCCCGATGCGCGGGCGACGGGACCGGTGACGCCGTACTGTTTAGCGACTTCCGGGGCCAGTTCCCCGGTGCCGATGGTTCGGATTTGGAACAGTTCGTTGCCCGTGATGAGGTCGTGGTACTCCTCCAAGGCCTCCGGGAGGCCGTCGAGGAAGTCCCGAACCTTGTCGAAGAACTCCGCCCGCGGTTCCGGGATGTCCCAGACGACGCCGCCGAGGCGGAAGTAGTTGAACATCATGCGCTGGCCGGTCAAGTCCTCCAGAAGGTTCTGGACGATTTCGCGGTCGCGCATCGCGTACATGAAGATAGCAGTGAAGTCGCCGTAGATGTCGAGACAGAACGTCCCGAGCGCAAGCATGTGCGACGCGATACGGCAGAGTTCGGCCCCCATCGTCCGGATTATCTGTGCGTATTCCGGCACGTCGAGGTCGTTTAGGTCCTCCGCCACGCGTGCGTAGGCCCACTCGTTGAGCAGGCCAGCGGACGCGTAGTCCCATCGGTCGGGGTACGGCATGATTTGATGCCGGTAGGTTCCGTTCTGGGCCATCTGCTCCTCACAGCGGTGGAGGTAGCCGATGTCGGGGTCCACGTCCGCGACTTGCTCGCCGTCGAGCGTCGTCTTCAGGTGCAACACACCGTGTGTCGCCGGGTGGTGTGGGCCGATGTTGAGGAACATCGTGTCCGATTCTTGGTCGTAGTGGTCGTCCTGAATCGGGTTCTCGTACTCGTTGAACGAGACGATCTGTGGCCTGTCTTGGTCGTAGTTCTGCGCCAAGGGGTGTCCCTGCCACGTCTCGGGGAGGAGAATACGACGAAGGTCGGGATGCCCCTCGTAGTCGATGCCGACGAGGTCGTACGCTTCCCGCTCGTGCCAGTCGGCGGCCCGGTAGACGGGTTCAGCCGACTGGTTTGCTGGGGCACCTCGCGGCGACGGGACGACGACGCTGACTTCCTGCGTCGGGTCGTCGTACTTCTTCAGATGGTAGATGCTCTCGTAGCGGTCCTCGTAGTCCTGTGCCGTGACCATCGAGAGGTGGTCGAATCCGGCCTCGTCGCGCAGGATGGTCAGTGCGTCCTGCACTTCGTCGGGTCGAACGACGAATCCGGGCGCATTGAGATGCTCGTCGCGACCGATGACGCGGTCGCCGAGCAGGGCGGCGAGTTGGTCGCCGTCGAGTTCCTGCGCCGCCGGCACTTCGTGTTGCGAACTCATGGTGAATCAGCCCAGTTGTAGCGCATGACCAGCGAGTCCTCGTCGATCTGGTCCGCGAGCGTGTCCACCAACTCGTCCTGTTCCAAGTCCTTGAACTGTTCCAGTTCGTAGGGCTTGACCGTTACCGGACTGGTCTCGCCGTTGGCGATGCGCTCTTGGAGCTTGACGACGCCGTAGACGAGTGCTTCCGGTCGCGGCGGGCATCCCGGGACGTGAATGTCGATTGGGATGACCTCTTCCGCGCCCTTGATGACGTTGTACCCTTCCTGGAACGGGCCACCGCTGATGGCACACGACCCCATGTTCACGACGAACTTGGGTTCGGGCATCTGGTCGTAGACGCGCTTCATCCGCGGCGCGAACTTCGAGACGACCGTCCCGGGGACGATCATCACGTCGGCCTGTCGCGGCGACGCGCGCGGGACACCCGACCCGAAGCGGTCCAAATCGTGTTTGACCGCGTAGGTGTGCATCATCTCGATGCTACAGCAAGCGATACCGAACTGCAGCATGAACATCGACGACCCCCGCACCCAGTTCATGAACTTGTCGAACTTCGTGAGGATGAACGGCGACGCGCCGAACGCCTCCCGAAGTTTCGAGTTGAAGCGGTCATCGACACCCTCGCCCATCCGAGCCTCGCGGGTCTTCGTCTGGGGTGCTGTACTACCGTGTATGTATTCCCGTGGTTCGTTGCTCATTGTTCCATACTCCGTTGCGTTCCGCGGGGGCTACGAACCCACCGCACCGCTCCGTTACGCCAAGCCCACGCGAGGCCGACGACGAGAACCGCGATGAAGACCAACATCGGGACGAGCACCGTCGCAAGGCTGACACCGCTGTCGATAGCGTTGCGATAGATGACGGTCCAAGGGAAGATGAGGACCGTCTCGATGTCGAAGACGACGAACAGCAGCGCAACCATGTAGTATTGGATGTTGAACCGAATGCGCGTCGTCCCGGTTGGAATTTCACCGCTCTCGTAGGTGGCGGATTTTCCCTGTTCAGGCACGCTCGGTCTGAGGAGACTCGACACAGCCATCATACTGAATGGTATGGCGAGTCCCACGAGCACTAGCGCGCCAATGGCTACCCATGGATTCATTACCGATTTTCTCCTAGCAGGCGGTGTTTTGTGAGCGCACCCCTATAAGCGTTGATTCTTGAGATTATAGCCGGACAGCGCCGCTCTTGCCCGCATTCGGGTAACTAACGCTTTCTATTCAGTAACGCCCCCTTTCTCCCCGATGAAACGACTGTTCAGAAGAGCGGAGTGAACGGGAAAATATCGGTTAGTCGTCGTCGCGGAACGCAGGCGTTCCCGCCTCGTGAAGGCGGCGTGAGACGGTCCCCACGTCCGTCTGTAAGTCGTCGTGATATGAAACGAGTCGCTCCTGAAGGTCGTCGTGTTCGCGCGCGAGGATTTGCACGGCCGAGAGCGCGGCGTTGAACGACTTGCCCGCGTCCACGGCGACGATGGGCGCGCCGGTCGGCATCCCGATAACCGACGAGACGGATTTCTCCTGCACGGGAACGCCGATGACGGGGAGCGGGTACGCGAGCGATGCGGTCATGTTCGGCAGGTCCGCCGACTTGCCGCCCGCACCGGCGATGATGACATCTAAGCCGCGCGCCTCGGCCGTCTTCGCGTAACTGTACATCAACTCGGGGGTCCGGTGGGCCGAGACGACGTAGGTCTCGAACGTGAACCGCGCGTCCGGCGGATTCTCGTCGTCGGTCACTTCCTCGAAGCCGAGTTCGGTGAGCGCGTCGTAGGCCCCCGACATCACGTTCAAGTCGGAGTCGCTTCCCATGACGATGCCGACTTCGGGCGTCTCCTCCGTCGGTCGGTCGCGGTTCGCTTCGGCTTCGAACTGTTCGATGAGCGTGGTGACGGATTCTGCGGTGGTCATTGGAACGTGAGTGAGTCGGTGAGTTCGCGCGCCTCTTCGAGCAAGTCGGTGAGCGTCGCTTCGTCGGCAGTATCGAAGCCGTCGCCGACGAGCGTGACGTGACCCATCTTTCGGAGCGGGCGAACCTCGCGTTTGCCGTACCAGTGGAACGCCGCGCAGTCGGTCGAAAGCACGCCTTCGACCCCCGAGAGGTCGGCGGATTCGGGTTCGTCGACGTCGCCGAGGATGTTCGAACTCACGACCGGACTGCGGAGGTCCGTCGCCCCGAGCGGATAGCCGAGAACGCCGCGGGCGTGCTGTTCGAACTGCGAGGTCAGCGCACCCTCGATGGTGTAGTGACCGGAGTTGTGCGGCCGCGGTGCGATTTCGTTGACCGAAATCTCACCGTCTTCCCCTTCGAACAACTCGATACCGTACGTTCCGCGTCCCGACAAAGCGGACAACACCTCGCGGGCGACGTCCTCGGCGCGTTCCCGAACCTCGTCGGAGGCCCGAGCGGGAACGATGGTCTGCCGGAGGATTTCCTCCTCGTGAACGTTTTCCCCGACGGGGAACGTCGCCACCTCGTCGTCGCCCTTGACGGCGATGACCGAGAGTTCGCGCTCGAAGGGGACGAACTCCTCGACCATCAACTCGCCCGAGACCTGCGAGAGCGCGTTGTCCACGTCGTCCTCGTCCTCGACGGGGACGTTGCCCCGCCCGTCGTAGCCGCCGCGGCGGGCTTTCAACATCATCGGGTAGCCGAACTCCTCTCCCGCTTCGAGGAGGTCCTCGCGGGAGTCGACGGGTCGGAAGTCGGGCACCGGAATCCCGCGGTCCTGCAGCGCACGCTTCTGGACGAGTTTGTCCTGAATGGTCCGGAGCGTCGCCGGGTCGGGATGAACCGGTACGTCGAACTCCTCGCCGACCGCTTCGAGGACGTCGGGGTCCGCGAGTTCGATTTCGAAGGTCAACGCGTCGCTTCGCTCGGCCAGTTCTCGAATCGCCTCCTCGTCGTCGAAGTCGCCGACTATCTGGTCGCGGGCGACCGGTGACGCCGGACAGTCGGGTGTCGGGTCGAGGACGACCAGTTCGACGCCGAGCGGCGATGCCGCCTCCGCGAGCATTCGACCGAGTTGCCCGCCGCCGACGACACCGAGGGTGAGCGGTGATGCCGTAACCATATCACCCGAAGCCTATCCCCGTGGGTGCATAAGATTTGCCAACTACGACGAAGGATGAACACGAACGTGTATCAGTTTGCGGGCAGCGCGGCTCGGTTCGCCTTCCGAAGCGCACTGTCTTTGATGTATATCGTCGTGGGCGCACCCCAGAGCGTGAGATGGTGGTCGTAGACGCGGTAACCGTCGAGGTACTTCCCGACGTCCCCCTTGCGCGACGTGCGGGTGATGACGACCGGTGGTTGGCGGGCTTGGAGGGTTTCGTTCTTCAACGTGCTGTCCACGTTCGCGTCCACCATCTCGGTGTACCACGGGAGCGGGAGGCGGTTGTACCAACTGTTGGACGGGGGCCAGCGGTCGTTGTTCGCCTCGTTCGGGACGTAGAAAACGTACGAACTGTCCTCGTTCAGATAGCCGTAGTACAGCACGTCGGTTCCTTCCCGGTTCGCCTGCGAGACGCGCTGGACCTTCTCCAACGTCGGCTTGATGCCGTCGGCGGGTTGCCCCCACTGCACGATGTCGTTGTGACGTTGGCCGCCGAACAGTTTGGGGGCGTTCGCATCCTGCGGATGGAGATAGACGACGGTTATCGCCGGAAATACGACCTGTACGACGAAGAAGAGCGCGATGATACCCGCGGCACCCGTCGAAAACGTGTCGTCGTCCGCGTACGCTTCCCGACCCCAGTCGTAGATGACGCCCGCGCCGACCGCCGCGGGAATCGCCAGCGGGACGATGGCGTGAACGGTCACCCACCCGGCCTGAATGTCGGTCACGAGCGGGTAGCCGAGGATGCTCACCGCACCCCAGTAGAACGCGAACGAAACGAGGTCGCGCGGCCGGTTATCGACGTACCGTGCCGCGATGAAGCCGAGAACGGAGAGGACGACGACGACGAGCGCACCCTGTTCAAGGACGGTGATGAAGTGTTCGAGGTAGGGGAGGTAGGCGTGACCCTGGCTCTTGACCCACTGGCCGGTGAACTCGTTCCACGTTCCGAGCGTCGCCTCCG
Organism: Haladaptatus sp. HS23; assembly: GCF_056892285.1. Taxonomy (NCBI): domain Archaea; kingdom Methanobacteriati; phylum Methanobacteriota; class Halobacteria; order Halobacteriales; family Haladaptataceae; genus Haladaptatus; species Haladaptatus sp. HS23. The sequence continues at coordinate 217,608 of NZ_JBXGLH010000002.1, forward strand.
AAATCACCGCGCCGAACATTCCCGGATTCGAGAACGCCTTCCACAGTCCCGGGCCGCTGGTGCCGTTCGCCCGCGGGGCGTAGAAGAGGACGATGACCGCGAAGAACTCCACCACGCAAAGGGCGATGTGGGGGGCGAACCGAAGGACTCCCCGCCCCGTCTCGGAGACGGTGTCGGCGAACGTTTCCGTCCATTCCCGGTCGTGATTGCGTGCGAGGAGTAATCGGTGGTCGAACAGCAGAACGGCGGCCCCGACCCACGAAGCGACGTAGAGCAGGGCGTTCTCCTTCGTCGTAAAGCCGAGCGCCAGCGTCAGCGTTCCGGCGTACAGGTATCGCGCTTTTCCACTCGCCTGCGCACGGAGGAAAAACCCGAGTGCGAACACCATGAACGCCGCGAGGAGGACGTCGTATCGCATGACCCGCGAGTAGTAGAGGACGACCGGATTGACGGCGAGGATGAGGGCAAGTGCCACCATTTCGGAGTCCCGGAGATGGTCGCGATACAACCACGCCGAGAGCGGAAGCAGTCCGGTGATGACCGCGACGGGCAATCGGGCCACGAAATCGCTCGCGCCGAACAGTTCGAAGAGGACGCTGTTCACCTGCGGGAAAAACGGCCCGTGGATGGTGGCGTGATAGCTCCAGATGCCGTTCTCCTGATACCGGAGAATCCAGTAGCCGACGCGGGCTTCGTCCCAGTGGGCGAATCGCTCGCCGAGGGCGAACAGGCGGAGCGCCAACGCCAGAACCGTGACGACGCAAACGGAAGCGAAACCCCGATTTCGGGTCGTCCACCCTGAAATCGGGTGTTCGCTCGAACTCATTGTTTCCCCTCAAGACGCAGCGGGGATACAAGCCTTGCGGAGAGCGGTAGTTCTTTTAGCCGTGCTGGCCTCCCGCCACACATGGTAACGCTCGGACTCGTCGTCGCGGAGTTTAACGCGCCGATAACGGAGCAGATGGAGGAGTCGGCGCGCGAGGCTGCCGCCGAGCGAGGTGCGGAAATCGTCGAAACGCTACACGTACCCGGTGCGTACGATTCGCCGCTCGCGGCGGACCGCCTCGCCCGCCGGGACGACATCGACGGGGTTGCGGTTCTCGGTGCCGTCATCACCGGCGACACCGACCACGACCACGTTATCACGACCGCAACGACGCAGAAGCTCACCGACGTCAGCCTGAACCGGGACACGCCGGTCGCACTCGGTATCACCGGTCCCGGCATGTCCGCGGCGGAAGCACGCGAGCGTACCGACTACGGTGCACGGGCGGTCGAAGGTGCACTCGACTTAGTGGAGGAACTACAATGATGGACTTCTCGGACAGGATTCAACGTGTCGAACCGAGCGCGACGCTGGCTATCAGCAGCCTCGCGTCGGAACTGAAAGCGGATGGCGCGGACGTCATCGACCTGAGCGTCGGCGAACCCGACTTCCCGACGCCGGCGAACGTCGTGGAAGCGTGTGAAACCGCGATGGAGGAAGGGCATACCGGGTATCCGTCGTCGAAGGGCGTCCCCGAACTCCGCGAGGCCATCGCGGAGAAACTGCAGGGGGACGGCCTCCCGTACGAGGCTGACAACGTCATCGTCACCCCCGGCGCGAAGCAGGCGCTCTACGAGACCGTACAGACCGTCGTCGACGATGGGGACGAGGTCGTCCTCCTCGACCCGGCGTGGGTGTCCTACGAGGCGATGGTCAAACTCGCGGGCGGCGACCTGAACCGCGTGGACCTCGCGCCGCACGACTTCAAACTCGAACCGGGCCTCGACGACCTCGCCGAGGCCGTCTCGGACGACACCGAGTTGCTCATCGTCAACTCGCCGTCGAACCCGACCGGGGCGGTCTACTCCGACGCCGCGCTGGAAGGCGTCCGCGACTTGGCGGTCGAACACGACATCACCGTCATCAGCGACGAGATTTACGAGCGGATCACCTACGGCGCGGAGTTTACCAGCCTCGGAACCCTCGACGGCATGTTCGAGCGCACGATAACGGTGAACGGCTTCTCCAAGGCGTACTCCATGACCGGTTGGCGACTCGGCTACCTCGCCGCGCCGGAGGAGTTCGTCTCGGAGGCGGCGAAACTGCACTCACACTCCGTCTCCGCGGCGACGAACTTCGTCCAGCACGCGGGTCTCGAAGCGCTGGCGAACACCGAGGACGACGTGAGCGAGATGGTCGAGGCGTTCCACGAGCGCCGTGACCGCCTCGTCGCCCTGCTGAAACAGCACGGCGTGGACGCCGGAACGCCCGACGGGGCGTTCTATCTCATGATTCCGGTGGGCGAGGCGCAACGGGCCTCGGATGCGAGGGGGGAGCAAAGCGACCCGCGAGCGGACGACCAGCAGTGGTGCGAGGATGCGCTGGAGCAGGCCCACGTCGCCACGGTTCCGGGCAGCGCCTTCGGCGCGCCCGGCTACGCACGTATCTCCTACGCGGCGAGTCTCGACAGAATCGAGGAAGCCGTCGAGCGGTTGGTCGAGAGCGACCTTCTCTGAACGGGTCGGAATCGGATTCGAGGAACGCTCGTATCGAAACTCAAGCGGTCGTTCTCTGCCCTTTCTTTCCACATCCGAGCCGTACTGGCTTCGGCTTCTGATATAAACTTTTGGTCGAAAACGAGGGGGGCCTGTCTTAGACGCCCATTCCCATCAGGTGACTGCGGAGCACGTCGTCGTCCTTGTTACCTTCGCCGGTGTTGAGGATGACGACGGTGTCGTCCTCGTCGAACTCCCCTTGCTGGGCGAGTTCCCACGCGCCGCTGGCGGCGGCGGCGCAGGTCGCCCCCATCTCCAAACCTTCCTTCTGTGCGACCGCGACCGCCGAGTCGAGGATGTCCTCGTCGCTGGTCGCCACCGCGCCGCCGTCGCTCTCGCGGAGCGCATCCAGAATCATGGGACTCGCGCCGGGGTCGGGAATCTCGATGCCGCCGCAGATGGTGTCCGGCGTTTCCCACGCCTCGTGAACGTCCTTGCCCTCTTCCCACGCCTTCACGATGGGCGCACACCCCGTCGCTTGGGCGGCGTACATCGCCGGGAGGTCGTCGGTGAGTCCCAAATCGCGGAACTCCTTTGCGGCCTTGTGCATGCCGACAAGACCGACGCCACCGCCGGTCGGGTAGACGATGGCGTCGGGGACCTCCCAGTCCATCTGCTCGGCTATCTCGTAGAACATCGTCTTCTTGCCCTCGTGGCGGTAGGGCGTGACGAACGTCTGCACCGAGAACCAGTCCTCGTCTTCCATCGCGTCCGCGTAGGCCGCACCGGCGTCGCCGATGCGGCCTTCGACGACGGTCATGTCGCCGCCGTGGACGTTCACCATCGCCTTGTTGGTGAATCCGGAGCGGGTCGGGAGGAAGACGTGCGATTCGATGTCGGCGCGAGCGGCGTACGCCGCGGCGGCCTGTCCGGCGTTTCCGGCCGAGGCGAGCGCGATGTCCGACGCACCGTGTTGGGCCGCCGCCGTCACGGCCATCGTCTGGCCGCGGTCCTTGAACGTCCCCGTCGGGTTTCGCCCCTCGTCCTTGAACAGGACGCGTTCGACGCCCATCTCCTCGGCGAGGTTCGGACACTCCACGAGCGCGGTCGCGCCCTCGTCCATCGTCACCGCCGATTCGCGGGTGAACGGAAGCAGTTCCGCGTATTTCCACATCGTCTCGAACGGTCGGGATTCGAAGTCCGCACGCGACACGTCGATTTCGTCGTAGTCGTAGTCCGGGTCGAGGATGCCGTCGCAGTCGGGACAGCGGTGTGTCCCCACCTCGGCGTCGAACGTCTCGCCGCAGTCTACGCACGTCAGGCCGATGAATGCGTCCGTCGTCTCCATGTCCGATGGTGGGCAGGCGGGACACTAAGCCCTGTTCATCCCCCGCCCCTTTTGCCCCCTGCACGCAACTGTCGGGCATGCAACCGGATGGGGTTCAGTCCGTTCTCGACGCGCGCGTCGAAGTTCTCCGGGAATCGCTGACGGAACGCTGGGGTGACGCACCTCACCGTGTGCGCCCCACGATGGACGTTCCGGAGTACGACGCGCCGACGACGCCGGACGACGTCTTTCCGTGGGTCGCGGTCTGTTTCGTCGTCGAGGACGGACGGGTGCTGTTGGTGCAGGACTCCGGTCACTCGTCGGCGTGGGAACCACCGGGAGGGAAGGGGGAGGTGCGTAGCACCTCGAAGACAGCGAGCGGTGGATACCGCGAGCAGGGCGAAGCGCTACGCACTTCGGAAATAGCGAACGGAGAATACAGCGAACTGGAAGAAGACGAATCGGTCGCCGAAACCGCCGAGCGGGAAACACACGAGGAGACCGGAATCGAGTGCGAGGTGACCGACCTGCTGTTCACCGAAACGCTTCGCTTCGACTACGGAAACGGCGTGCCGATGTCGGTGTTGCAGGCGGGATTCGTCGCCCGTCGGGTCGGCGGCGAGATTCGCCCGACTGCGGCGGCCATCGAGAACGTCTCGTGGTTCGCACCGGAGGAGATACCGGACGGAACGCAGTTCGCGGAGAAGATTCGTTCGTTGAACGTCGAACGGTAGCACCACCACCCCAACCAGATCGGCCGAGAAACGTTTAGGACCGACGACCGACCAGTTCGTATGACCACGGTTATCGTCGCCGGGGCGGGACTCGCGGGACTCGTGGCCGCCCGACGTCTCGCCCGATTGGGACTCGACGTACAGGTGTTCGAACGCGAGGACGAAGTGGGGGGTCGAGTCCGAAGCCGACGAGAAAACGGATTCATCCTCGACCGCGGGTTTCAGGTGCTCTTCACCGCCTACCCGGCGGCACGGCGGGAACTCGACTACGACGACCTCGATTTGCGCCGCTTCGCGCCGGGTGCGGTACTCGCCCGTCCCGGCGAACGGTCGGTTTTGGCGGACCCTGTCCGCGACCCGAGTACGGCGTTCGGTTCGATGGCGAACCGCGAGGTTCGTCTCGGCGACAAACTGCGGACCCTGCGACTCCGCCGCGAACTGGCCCGGAAGCCGAACCGCGAAATCTTCTCGGGGGAGGACGAGTCCATCGAGGGGTACCTCCGCGAACGAGGATTTTCCGACGCGTTCCGAGAGAACTTCGCGGGGCCGTTCTACGGCGGCATCACCCTCGACCGGTCGCTTTCGACCTCGAAGAAGGTGTTCGTGTTTTCTTACGGGTTACGACGTATTACCATCAATCGGCAAGGAACTTAAAGCTATCTTCTCTCCCACAACCAACTCGCCTCGAAGCAAGTGAGATTTCGAGCAAAAGAATTTTTCATCGAAGAAATCGAAGAATAGAATTCTTTATATAGAAATCTGACAGTTGTGCCCACCAACCACCCCCCGCTCAATCGAGAGAATCCTGTGTGAGCGTAGAGTATTTGCCCTTTGTTAATGAGTACCACTCCCCCCCCTTGAGCTATGAGTATATTATCCAGTCTACTCCAAAAAAATATGAGTGAGTAGATTTTGCCCAGAATAAGGAGAAAAAGACAGCTATCTAATAAGAATATTAATAAGCCGTTTGCAGACGCTCATCAACATCTAACCCCTACCCCCTTGAGCAAACTGTTTGCCCTTGCACGGGGTTAGTGCGGAAAATTACGGTTCGTGAATCCGTTAACCACCGAAAATGAAGGTCGCCGTGATTATTGAGTCGGATTCCCACCGGGGCCACCAGTGCCCCCATCATCATCACTCGATTGATGGTTGTAATTCCCGGCACTCGACACGGCTGTCTGGCTATTCGTGTTGCTCTGCACGGACACTTGCACACCGCCGTAATTGTGCGATTGGTGATTACCGTTCCATTGACTCACAACCTGCGTGTGGCTCACTGATGATTTCGCAAAGTGATGCGGTCGTGCCGCCACTGGGTCGGCAGCTACCGCACCTATCATCAGAAGTGTCAGTACCACCGCGAGGATTCTAATGTGTCTCATGCATCGTCACCACTGGTTGGCGGCGGAGTTGGTGGGCCGTTACTGCCACCGCCTCCTCGATGCCACCAATTACTGGCGTGAGATACCGCCTTTTGCTTATTGTAGTTCTTCTGCACCGATATCTGCACGCCGTTGTAGTTGTGCGATTGAGAACTACTGCTTTGTTGGTCTACGACTTGCGTTTGGCTCACTGACGAACTCGCCGACTGGTGTGACGTTGCTGCCACTGGTGCAATTCCCACTCCACCTACCATAAGGAGCGTTAACAGCACAGCTATTGGTTTTACGTACCTCATCCGTTTCTCCTCCCGCAATTGTAGGTAGTTCATGCAATTATATAAGGATGATTGAAAGTGAATGTTCAGGTCATCAACCAGAACGCTTTGGCTACGTCAGTAAGGCTCAATCAAGGAGGATTTGCTTGTGAGATGAAGCTAACACACGGCGCGGCTAAGGAAACCGTCAGGCTTTCTCACGAAGAAATAGTACCTGCAAGATGGATTTTAGTTACCCATCCACCACTGTTTGATACCCTATGCTCAATACCTTCTACAAGATATTCCGTACCTGACATTTCCTCTGGCAAACGGATACCTTGATTTACTGCAATATCACTCCGACCAACCACCGTTATATCTCCTTGTCCTGCTTGTCGGATGAGTTTCGTAATCAGTCGGTTGGCAACTGCTTCGGCTTGCTTTGAGGTCTTAATGTCCTTCGACTTATGGACATAGGTTGGTTCCTTTAGCAGGCCTTTCTCTACGCCGAAATCCATTCTGGCCTTAGAGTGTTCAGCTTCGGAGACTCCTGCCGCTTGTGCATAGTTATCAATCGACCGAACGGCCTTCGCAGTCTCCTTAGACACCATATTACGACCTTCCCAGCCTTCGGCAGACACTACGTTGTCTCCTACGACTTTCACTGAAGCGTAGGCAGGTGTCGCTTTGCCCTTACTCCAGTCTGTGACGAAAGTAACGTCGTCTACGTAGATGTTTTCAGGTTTTCCTACCTGTAAGATACCGTCTTCGTCACACCACCAAGTCGCGTTAACAAGGCTGCAAATATCCTCCATTACCTTGTCTCCCGGTGCATTCGTCCTATCCATTACGAGAGGAGAATCTACGCAAGACTCAAACTGGAGGTCATTCCCTGAAGCGTTTGAAAGCTTGCGTGCAAGTCGAGACTCTACAGGAGAGGCAAAATCTACGTTGTAGTCCTCGATTCCTGCTTGAGGAAATACGTGGTTTTCGAGGAGGTCGCTGGCTGGAGTAAGAGAGTCTACGCTAATGTCTACTCTCGCAGTTTTCAGACGATGAATCGCGTTATACAGCTTAATGTCATACGACCCATTGCTGTTGTCCTTCGAGTCACCGACGAATCCCGTATAAATCTTCTCTCCTCCGAGGTAGACAGTCGCCGTATTGCCTTCTGCTGGTTCAAACAGGTGGCCCTTCGGCAGGACTGTTGCCTCTACGAGGTCTACCTCGTTGAAGTTGGTAATCTTACTGTTAAGGTCGGTCGTTAGGTAGTCCATCCCTCCAATGATTAGACTACACTCTACTTCTGCCGATACAAACTCGGTCATTCTCTATTGGAATCGACCGGAGGAGTCGCGTTCCTTGTCCTCGTCAGATTCGACGTTTTGGATACCGCCTGCAATTGTGACGAAAATCTCTCCGTCTGGGTCATCCACTTCAACAATCCCGTCACGGACGGCCTTTTCCGCTACAGCCTCCATAAGCCACAGTTTGACAGTATTGTTACTGCCAACCATCTTCGAGTACTTCTCTTGAAGTTCATCTAATTCGCCGTTTTGACGCATACGAGTTAACTCTGCATTGAGTGAATTAGGTACGGTAACGTCCTTCTTGCGTCCCTGCATTCTACTTTCCTCCGTTAAACATCTTCGAGGCAACTTCAGCTTGCTTAGAAGCCACCTCACTGTCGTCTGAAGTGGATTCCTTCGAGGAAGTGGTGTCGCCGTTACCGAAGGACTCTGCTAAGTCCTCCTGCTTTGCTTCAATGGCCTCTCGTGTCTCCATCAACTCCGCGACTTCTTCACTGACGAGTTGGTCGATTGTTTCCTGAAATGAAACTTCCTGTCCGTCGTACTTCTCGTCTCTGATTATTCGTAGTTGGTTGCGTGTCTTTTCGTCTAATGCGATTGTGATTTTTCCTTTCATGTCTCTATTTCTCCTTGTCTTCTTCTTCAAATTCTGATAATTGTACTGCTGTGCGTCTATCCTCTTCGAGTCGTGCGATTGACTGCCGTATCCCATCGAGGAGATGAGGTAAATTCCCAGAGTCTGACAACTCTACCTCTAACTCTCGGAGGTCGTCAAGATAGGTCATAGCTGCCTCTCCATTTCCGCGTAAAATAGAGGGATAACGTTGTCCGGAGGGTCGCGAAAGACTGACCCAAGTGTCACTTTCTCGCCATCTTCCAACTCTACGGAAAGTGAAACCCCGCTTTCTGTGGGGCTAACACACGACGCGACAATTGAACGACCGTCAATGTCCTTTTTCAGAATCTTGACAGTTTCCTGTATTTGCAGGGTGTTACTCATTCGTCATAACCCTCTGCCGTGTCCTCATAGTCGTCCAGTGTTTCGGTGATTATCTTGTTGAAGTACCAGCTGTAATCCCGATAGTTGCCATACTCGTCATAGCCGCCTTTGCCTTCGTGCTGGTCGATGTAATCTTCCAGTTTTCCTACATTCTCTCCTTCAATCTCAACGGATACCCGGATTCGTCGGTTTGGTTTACTCATTCTTTCCTCCTTGAAGGACGAGAATCATAGTCGCCTCACCCTTCGCCCGGTCGGAGAGGCCTTTCTTCTCGATTTGTTTCTTAATAATTTCATCCTCTTCGTCTGTAAACCAAGTTACTTTATTTCTTTCTCTCATGATTGTGTATATATGATGTATGAAAAGGGAGACTGACCTTTGATAACCAGCCTCCTAAGTGGTAGGCTTTTTTGAGGCACCTCACCATGTCCCCAGCAGGTGTCGGGGATACCTGCCAAATCCTAATTGAGGGAGTTAGCTTTCGTAACAGAAGTGGTGCTAACAAAACCACTCACCAACTCTTTACGGGGTTGGTATCCGTTAACGAATAAAGAAGTCTTGTAACCAAATTGAATCGCTTCGAACCTGTTAAACTTCTATTCACCGAACCTATTGGATTATACAATGGCTTGCACTTATTTGAAGACGTTCGGTCAGGTCATTGTAGACCTGTGCGTCAAGCCGTTACATTATGCAGATTACGCATAAACGCAATCTGTCGTTAGTCCGACATAGTGTCGGGTGACAACAGATACTTACATTTCTCTGTTGTCACGTCGATAGTAATATGACCCTCCTATATAAGGAAGTATATAAACCCCCATATATGCACCACATTCGTTTGGCGAAATAAAGACATCTCCGCCGACTGTACCTGCCATCGGAGATTGTAGACACTATATACAGAAACCCTTTAAATACCTCTGTTTGAATAATCTCCAACTTAGAGTTTTGCAATTTGGATACTTTCCAATCATACTATGTATTCTTGGATATTATGGCAACCTTCTACAGAGGCCCTTTATAAGTCGAAAGGCCAACCGTGAGAAGGCATATTTCTGACAACCCCTGTCTACCTTCTCGTTAGTTTTGCCCCAGCTATCGGAGGAGACTGTCTTCTATTTCTCGTAAGTCTTACTGCATTCGAGGCATGCATACATCTCGTCCGAGTACGGTACATCGACTTTCACTGAATCTGTGCTGTTGCATTTAGGACAACCTTCATCCGAAGGACTACCTTCTTCTTTGTCCTCGATTTCTGTTTCAGGCACAGTTATCATGTCGCTGGTTTCATCCGAAGGACTACTTTCAATCGAGAAATCCTCTCTTTGGAAATTGAAGGTTTTTCCCGAGTTAGGCACAGTTATCATGTCGGCCTCCTCGGTCGAAGGACTACTTTCAGTAGAGAAATCCTCTCGCTGGAAGTTGAATCGTGCCATACAAATAGTTACGCAATAAGTATTTCTGTGTATTATATAGGATTAACTCGACCTCCAACACAGGCAGCTGCCGCAAACTCGAATCTACGAATCATCAGATATTCATTGGATACTCTGAGAATCCTTAGATGGCGTCTTCTATCTGAATAGTTTTCAACTATATCGTGATATAGCTGACTAACCATCTGCCTACTCCGTATTCAGTCCACTATCTAAAGACATACAATGGGTGAAAACTATGGATTATCAGAGTGGCTATTATAGTCAGAGTAATCGTTATCTGGTAATCATTGCTGAGTCTGTCGATTACCGCCTATACTTTCTTCATAGTCCTTACAACCTTCTTTGGGAATACTCTTACTGTAGCGGACTGTGTTAGCTGCTGTACTCGGCAATATAAGGTTTCTACTTTATACAGAATAGGGTTGCTGTGTCTAAAGCAGCAACTGTGTTGTAAATACGAGGAAGGTTGGGAGGTATAAACCTACTTTATCCCTATTCTACCAACCTTATCTATAGAGACAGCAATCCTCTCTCCCAACCCTATATTCCCTTCCCTCTCTCCTTGTCAATCGGTGACACGAACCGGTGGATTTATGAACCATGTTGGGAAAACGAGAATCATTTGGGTACCAGCGTCAAATCTGAGGGCCAACAGCAGGGGCACAGCGGGTTTTTATGGTCGAGTAATGGTATGGGTCATAAAAATCTCTCAGACGCTTCTCTCGGCCTCTCAGAAGCTTCTGGTAAAAGGCCCTAAAATTGTTATTTTGGCTACTTCCACTATATACTTACACGCACGCGAGGCAAAATCCAGCTTCTACACAAGAACCATCATATCTAATGATTGTCGGTATATCTCCCAATTATCTTTAATATCCTCAATCAGACGTTCCATTTCAATCTCGGTTGTGAAAGAATATTTATACTTCATTAGTGGCAGTACTATAACAGAGACGGTAAAATCATGCCACGAGATTATTTTCGTCTCCCTCGAAGGCCCAAACTTCTCCTAAGTGACTCCTGTCCCTTACTGGTACCTCGAAGGAGGTCGCAGCAGTTGCACCAACTTCGGAGAGGATTTCCTGAAAGTCTCCCTTGGTATATCCAACTGCCTTAGCCTGTAGCCATACCTCTTGTTTCGATACAGTCTCTCCTGATTCTTTCCCGAGGTAGCCTGCTGTCTCACAGACGAGTTGTGAGAGGCGAGAGGCGGATTCTACTTTGAAGGTATAAGACCACTCACAAGAGACGGGAACCTCTCACGACGAGAATATAGCGACTCTATGAGGTCGTAGGAAGGGAAGTGATATGCATGTGCCGCACAACACATGGTGCGGGTTTCTGGAAAGGACTTTCCCGGAAATCGACGGGCCGTCATATCAAAAATTTGATGTATGACGTATCTGGAAAACGACCTCATGGAGATATTCGATTCTTTACATACAGACTTCCTACCTCTCGTTTTAGGGGGGCAACCTTTGGGTCGATTATCGACTGTCTGTAAACCCCTAATCTGTACCGTGAGGCTCAAACAATCCAGTGAGCGGAGAGTACGGGGACATGATGTTTAGAATCGTTAAGGATTATGGTAGATAGTTACTGCTTTGGGGACTAAAACCCGTTTAGCGAACGTTCCGATACGTCTCTACCGCAAATCCTGTTTTAGAAAATTCCAGTTTCCCCCGAGCGCCGCGTGTGTTTGCCTCGTGCGACGAACCCTAATCCCCCTCGTAGGTAGATGGCCCTCTTCTCTCGAAGTTTGTCATTACTCTCTTCTCGTCTTCGTGGAGGTACTTTTCTGTCACTTCAACACTGTGATGGCCTAAAGCGTCCTTCAACACGTAGAGATTCCAACCGTTTTCGATTGCCGCCATTGCGAAGGAATGCCGTAGGACGTGTGCGTGAATTGCCACTCTCTCCCGACCATCCTTGATTGTCGATTTCACTTCTTGAATTCCGGCATTCTCGGCGGCTTTACCGACTACTCGGTTAAACTGAAGGCCGGATAGTTTCTCGGAGTAATTCGTTGGAAAGAGGTATTCACTGTCGGCATACGTGACACTCTTTCTGTAGACGCTTACCCACTGATTCATCAAGAAATCGAGGTTTGCCTGATAACCGACAACTCGACTTCTGCCATTCTTGGCATTCTCTTCCCGTACAACGACCCTCCGGGAGTCAAAGTCTACATCATCCAGCTTGAGGCCACATAATTCCTTTCTACGGAGGCCCGTCTGAAAGGCAAGCCGTATGAGTAGTTCGTTACGGACGGACGGCTTCGGCGCATTCTTAGCGAGTGTGTCAATTTCTTTTGGAGTGAGGTACGGTACGTCGTCCTTCGAGTCGTACTGCTTTTCCTTCTCCTGTTTACTGATTTCCTGCCATTTACCGAGGGATACCCTGTCGGTCGGATTCTCGTCAATCTCTACGGAGAGACGACGATTGTCCAACCCTAAGGCTTCCTCGAAAAACTCGGAGATGGCGGCACGACGAATACGGACGGAGGAGGCAGAATACCCTTCATCCAGCATGTAGGCTATGTTGTCCTCAATGTCGGCACTGGTAGCCTTGAAGATGGATTCCTTTGTGAAATCCGCCTCATCCGTCAACCAATCGCGGAAATTACGACAGTGCCTTTCGTACTCCGTAAAGGTGGATTCCCCTTTTTTCCGCTTCAATCGCTTAATCACGTACCTCTCCTCCTGCGAAGGCCACTTGCTTTCGAGGACGGTCATTCTTTCTTCCACCACCGTTCGGTGCCATCAACGACTTCGTGCTGAATCTGTCCGGTGATTGATAGAAGGTCGAGAAGGGCTTCCTCTACATCCTCCTGTGGTTCCTCAAGGTTGCTGGCAAGGCCTTCTACGCTGGCACCTTCCTTCGGACTGTCAACCCCTTCAGGCAACATGCTGAAAACCATCGTCTGAAGGTCTTTGTTTTGGGTGGCAGTCTTCTCCTTCTCAATCGCGGATAGGCGTTCCTGTACGCCCTCTACAGAGTCTCGAAGCTTCGATAGACCCTCTACCACTTCTCCGAGTTGCTTGCTGTCTGTAGACGACTGTACGGCCTTCTCGGGAGATTCGTGTCCTCCGTGAATCTCTTTGTTTACCGAAAGCCGAATCAGATGGGAAACTGACTCTACTTCGGGATTTCCTTCGACGTGCTTTTCCCATTCTTCTTTTACTTGCGACCCTACTTTGAGGGAGACGACTTTCTTTGACATAGGTGGGTTGTGCCGTAATACGATGTAAGATGTAATAAAACACCAAGAAGGTGTTCGAGTTCACGTTCAAGATGCTCTCGACGGGCGACATCGCGGTGCCCGCGAACGGCATGGGCGAAATAGCCGACCAGTTGGCGCGGAAGGCGCGACTCGCCGGTGCGACGATTCGGGTCGGGGACGGCGTCTCCGCGGTCGAATCGAACGGCGACGAGGTGCACGTCGAAGTCGGCGGCGAAATCCTCACTGCCGACGCCGCGGTCGTCGCGACCGACCCGAAGTCCGCCCGCGAGTTGTCGGGCGTGGAGTCGATTCCGGCAGATGCTCACGGTTGTGTCACCCAGTACTTCTCCCACACCGAACCGCTCGACGTCGGAAACCGACTCCTGCTCAACGTCGGCGACGATGCGCCGAACGAAGTCGTTCCGCTGTCGTCCGTCGCACCGGAATACGCTCCCGACGACCGGGAACTCCTCTCGGCGACGTTTCTCGGGACGCCCGTGGAATCCGACGAGGAACTGGCGGGGAAGGTGGAAGGGACGCTCCGCGAGTGGTATCCCGAGCGGGCGTTCCCGAACCTCGAACACGTTCACAGCGACCGTATCGAGTTCGCGCAGTTCGCCCAACCGCCGGGAATTTTCGACCGATTGCCCGGCAACCGAACGCGCGATGAGTCGGTGTACCTCGCCGGAGACTACACCGAGGCCTCCTCGCTCAACGCGGCGATGGAGAGTGGACGAAAAGCCGCGCTAGCCGTGTACGACGACCTTCGATAGCGGTCACGGTCACGTTTCGATAGCGGTCGGTTCAGGTCGAAACGGGCAATAGGTCTTTGACGACCCTCCGCCGAAATAAAAACGTGACCACGGACGGTACGGCGGTTCTCGTTCGAAATCCGAACGGCGGCGACCGAAAGAGGAGCGTCAAAGCCCGCGACATCGCGCTTCGCCGCGGATACGACGTTCGGGACAGCACTGCCCGCGGCGAAGCCGTGAGGCTCGCCGAGGAGGCGGCGAGGGAAGGTGCGTCGGTCATCGCGGCCTGCGGCGGCGACGGAACGCTCAACGAAGTCGTCAGAGGTGTCGATGCCGCCGGTGCACTCGACCGAATCCGTTTCGGCGTGATACCGACCGGAACCGGCAACGACTTCGCGGACAACGTCGGGATTCGGAGCGTCGCCCACGCCTTCGAGGTGCTCGAATCGGGCGAAGAGCGACGTCTCGACCTCGGAACCGCGGACGGTCGTCCCTTCGTCAACTCCTGCGTCGGCGGGTTGACCGCCGAAGCGAGCGCCCGTACGACGCCGGAGATGAAGCGCCGACTCGGTTCCGTCGCGTACGTTCTGAGCACGTTCCACGAGGTACGCGACTTCGGCGGCTTGCGACTCGACATCCGCGCGGGACCACGAACCGACCCGATATGGTCGGGCGAGGCGGTCATGCTCCTCATCGGAAACGGGCGGCGGTTCCCCAGCGAGCGAGAGCGACGCGCGAACGTGGAGGACGGCCTGTTGAACGTGGTCGTCATCGAACGTGTGCCGTCGATCGACTACCTCGCTACCGGGGCCGCCGACGTTCTCTTGCGGCGGGACTCGGAGTACGTGAACCGCATGAAGGTCCCGCGACTGCACCTCCGGCACGACGGCGAACCGGTCCAGTTCAGCCTCGACGGGGAGATGATTCGACGCGCCGAACTCGACGTCCGCTGTCGTCCGAAAGCGATGCGGTTCGCGGTCGGGGAGGGGTACGACCCGAACCCGAGTGAGAGATAGAGCGATTATCCGTCCTTCCGGTGTCCGTGCGAGAGACCCCGACGGCACGATATTTTCATCCAATTTATGAAAACGGGAATTCCGTTTGAGGAGATCGCATGGCGAGCGAGTCTACTTCGTCGAGATGACGCTATCAGTTCCCGCGACGACGGGGCGAAGGAGCCAGTACATTCCAGGAAGTCGGGAGAGGTTGAGCACGACATCCCGAATTTTGACGTGCCACTTCGTAGGGGGAATGAGAAAACTCGCAGTTCGTCTCCCATATGCCTGCTTTATCTCGATCTCTGGTTTTATCCTGGCCTCGTATCGAGCCAATCCCTCTTCGATAACGGAGGCTTCTCGCAGCGCACGAGCGAGAACGTATGCGCCACCCATCGCCATGGATGCCCCTTGTCCCGCGAGGAGTGAAACGGCGTAACAGGCGTCACCGACTAACGTCACTCGTCCCCGCGACCAGTGATCCATCTCGATCTGTACAACCTGATCGTAGTAGATACTGTTCACGTCCTCGCAATGATCGAGCGCATCGGGTACGATCCATCCGATGTCCCCGAACGTCCGTCGCAGCTCGTCGCAGGGAGAAGACGGTGATTTCGCATCCGGCGCATCGTGAGCGAACCAGGTGGCGACTTTTCCATCCCGTATCGGGTAGAACCCAGCGGTTCGGTTCTCCACCGTGATATTCCGAAATCCGCCGTCCAACGTCCGCCTAAATTCATCATCCTCGAAAATGTACGCTGCGGTCTGATATCCGAGGTAGCGACGGTACCGTTCCTCGTCTCCAAACGCGAGTTCGCGCACGCGGGAATGAATGCCATCGGCACCGATCAGTAGATCCACTCGTTCCTGTGTTCCATCGGTGAGATCGACAGTGACGCCGCGTCCATTCTGCTCGATCTCGGCCACGGTGAGATCGTAGCGAATTTCGACGTCATTCGACAGTGAATCGTACAGCACGCGCTCCAGATCACCACGCATGAGTGACAGAAGCTCTCCGTCCTTCAGACGCCTGAACAACTCGTAATCGATCGTAGAGACGGTTTCCCCGTCCGAATCGACGTTGATGATCTCCGAAACCGGGTATTGGACCGCTTCGAGTCGTGGGAGGATGCCCATTCGCTTCGCCACATCGTAACCGGAACCGAGGAAATCTATCATATATCCTTCCTCGCGTAATCCTGCCGCCTTCTCGATCAGCAAGACCTCCCATCCATCCCGATCTAACCACCACGCGACGGTCAGCCCAGCGATTCCCGCCCCGCAGATGAGAACCTTGTTCCGGTTCGTTTGGGATCGACCTTCGCCTCTATTTCCTATATTCGGCATATACCGAATAAAGTGATTTAGAAGCGCATAACTTTTTCTATACTATCGCATTCCGTGGGTGCCGTCTCTGCCCCGAAGCAGGATACGTAGTGCCGTGGGGTCTCGGGAACCGTTTTGTATTTTTACTATGTACCGATTATAACGAACGTATGGACGACGACATCGATCCGGTAAACGAGGCTCGAAAGGAAGTTATCGAAGCGTTAGAACATAGCGCTGAAGTGTATGGGTTCAATCGGAGTTACGGACGGCTGTACGGAATACTGTTTTTTGAAAATCGACCGGTCTCGCTCGATGAGATCGTCGAAAAGAGTGGCTATGCGAAATCCACGGTGAGCACGGCGATGAAACGCCTGGAGCAATTTCACGTCGTGCACCGTCGCTCGATACCCGGAGAAGGGAAAAAGGCGTTTTATGAGGCTGAAACGGATCTTTGGCGCATCGTTCAGGAATTCCTACGACGTGAAGTTCAACGCGAACTCGACATTATGACTCACGCACTCGAATCCGCCGAGGGCCGTCTCGAAGGGGTGGATGATGAGCGTGCGGAGGAGGATCTCGAACGGATTCGGTCGTTCAAGAAAACCTACAAGCGAGGACAAAAATTCGTGGATATCTTCGTATCTGTGTCGGATAATCGGTTGACAAAATTTATCGAAAACATATGATATTCTGCGCCAATCGACGGACATTGCCCGGCGTTTGAGTTCCGAATCGACGCGTACTGGATGCACTTCGATGCGAAACACCACGGAATAGCTTACTCAGCAATCCTCCTTCCGCGAGGGTTACAGCAGTTTTCGAAACTCCGCGAGCGGCGGGAAGCGGTAGGTTTCGTCGGTCTCTTCATCGCGGACGATGGGACAGAGCGGGTCCGTGCTGGTGACGAGGGGGGACTGAAAATCGTTCCCACGCAGGTCGTTCACGACCATTCCGCTCGCGAGGCGGGTGAACGCGGGGAGCACGAGCAGTTCCGAATTCCGGTACGCGCTCGGTCTGTGGAGATAGCAGGGTCGCCGCTTCCCCTCGATTTCGATGGCCGGGTGGTCGTGGCCGATGACGTACCGCGACGCACTCCCGTCGGGTTCCTCGTGGCCGTGGCAGACCAACGTGTCGTCCGCGAGTCGGTACTCCGCGTGCGCGTCTGTCAGTTCGCCCACCCTCGTGTCGTGATTGCCACGGACGACGACGAGGGTCGCTTCCGCGTCGCCCGCGAGCGCCTCGAGGTCGGCGAACGTATCGTGGACCTCCTCCGGAAGTCGGTCGAAGGCGTGGAGAACGTCTCCGGCGAGGATGATTTCGGTCGGTGAAAATCGCTCGAGAAGGGCCGAAAATCGCGCCGTCAAATCGAGCCCTTCGCCGAGCGGAAACGAGACGTTCGACGTCGCGTCACGACCGATGTGGAGGTCGGCGAGAACGAGCGCGTCTGCGGAGGGAAGGTAGGCCGCTCGATCCGCGAACTCAACGCCCGCCATCGGCCCGGATGCTCCGTTGGAAGTCGTACTCGCGGCCGGTGACGAGGTAGACGACGTCCTCGATGACCGTCAGCAGTTCCGGGAGGTCACGGACGACCAACCAGAGGATGAAGACGAGTGCGACCACGGCGAGCAGTTGACTCAGCACTCGGTCCGCGATGAAGAACGAGACCATGCGCGGGTCGGTGTAGCCGGTGAGCGAGGTGACGGGACCGACGAACAGTTGGAACCACTGGTTTCCGAACGCGACGGAGATGAACACGTTGCGGATGACGTTCAGCACCCAGATGATGGAGATCGCCAGCGCGAACGCCCGGAGCTTTCGCCGAAGCGGTGCCTTGACGGCGGCGATGAGGCCGCCGAAGATGCTCATGCTGCCGATTCCCGTGCAGGCCAAAACGAGGTAGGTGTAGTACTGATGGCCCGCGCCGTCGGTGAAGATAAAGGCGCTGTGATAGCCGTTCTGTTCCGCAATCGTGAACACCGGGTCGTATCCCAGAAGCTGGATGACGGCGTGCGTCTGTGCGCTCACGAGTTCCACCAACCACTCGCGGAGCGGTTCGATGGTCAAAAACGGGACGTAGATGAGCCCCATCGCGGCGACGCCGCGAGAGAGGACGAACAGCGAATCCCGTCCCGAGTAGAGTTGGTAGCCCGCGTAGACACACAGCGGAACGGCGAGGAGGCTGAGCCCCCCTTCGATGAAGCTCCGCATCTCGAACGCGAATCGGGGGAAGAGAACGCCCCAAAAGACGCCGAAGAGCACCCATGCGCCCGCGCCGACGGTCCGGGCTATCCCGCGGTCGTACCGTTCGAGCGCGGCGGTGGCGACGAACGCGGCGATGACCACCCACACGAGGTAATCGGGGAAGGTCGTCGTCAACCACGGGAGGGGGCCGGGAAGGGCGGCGGGGATGACTTCGATCACGCTTCGTCGGTTGTTCTCGGAAAATATAGAGTTGACGCTCTCCCGATAGACGTACACGGAGCCGTTCCGCGCGAACTTCCGTGACGAGGCGCTCCCCAAGACATACTCGAGGTGACATCCGTCCATCGACCGTTCGAGCCTCGATTGCCGGTCCCGAGTTGGGTTCCCCCTCGAACGGGAAACCGGACGACGGTTCCACCGGTCGACCGCTGGTATTTTTATCGTCCCACCCGAGGATTCGGGCATGGCCGACGTGTTGGAGGACAAACGAACCGCAACCCGGTTTCGCATCCTCGCCGAAATCGCGGACCGGCAACCGGCGGTGAGCCAAGGCGAAATCGCCGAAGCCGTCGGTGTCACGAGTCAGGCCGTCAGCGAGTACATTCGCGGCCTCGTGGACGACGGCCTCGTGACGAAGGAGGGACGGTCGCGCTATCGAGCGACGAAGGAGGGCGTCGATTGGCTACTCCAGTCCGCGACGGACGTTCGCCGGTTTGCGGACCACGTGACGGACGACATACTCGGCAACGTCGGGGAGGATGCGGCTATCGCACGTACCGATATCGAGGCGGGAACGACCGTCTCGCTCTCGCTCGAAGGCGGCCTCCTCCACGCGACGCCGGGGGATGCGGGACCCGCGACGGGAATCGCCACGACCGACGCGGAAGAGGGAACGGACGTCGGCGTCACCGAGTTCGAGGGCATCATCGACCTCGAACCGGGTCGGGTGACGGTGTATCAGGTACCGCCGGTCCGTTCCGGCGGCAGTCGGACGGTGGACCCGGACGCACTGGCATCCGCGTGTGAGGAGAGCCCTGTACTTGCCGCGACGGGTGTCGAAGCCGTCGTGGCCCTCCGGTCCGCCGGGTTGGACCCCGACACGACGTTCGCTCCGGGGGAAGTCGCCGCCGAGGCGGCGGAACGCGGCTTGGACGTCGTCATCGTCGCAACCTCGGACAGTGTAGGGCGCGTCACCGACGCCCTGCGGGACGTCGGCGTCGCCTACGAAGTGGCGAACGTCGAGTGACTCAACTACAGTGGTTTTTCGCGGTCGTGTACGCTTCCCGTACCCGTTGGAACTCCTCTCGTGAGCCACCGTGGTCGGGATGGACGTTCTTCACCTTCTCGCGGTAGGCCGTTTTGACTTCCGAGAGCGTCGCACCTGTCGGCACGCCGAGGATGGCGAACGCGGCCTGTTTCGTATCCACGTCCTCTTCCTGTTCCAACGTCGGCGTTTCGAAGGGGAGTCGGTCACCGAGGTGATAGCCCGGCATCTCGTGTTCTACGAGGACGGCGTAGGTCGGCGACTTCTCGATGCGGAAGAAAGCGCGGGCGTCGAACGTGATGGCCACGTCCCGTTCGGGAAGGTAAAACGCGACGTGTTGTCCCTCGACGAAGTGATCCTCCGCGAAGTTCTCACCGATGGCACGGAGGTACTGACGGATTTCGAGACGTCGCCGTCCCTCCCCGAAGATGTAGGTGGCGTTCGTGGATTGGGGCGTCGGAAACAGTCGGACGCCGACGACGAAGATGCCGGTGATGACGACTGCGGCGGCTAGCGTCAGCCACAATCCGAGGACCAACCACCCGGGCATGCTCTCCCTATAGGGCGCGAACGGTAATCAAATCCCCGCCGGGAAACGTGGGAGATGCCTCGGGAGAGATCGGCCTCGAATCCGGGGAAGTGACGGTTATGACTACGAATCACAAATCGAATGCCGACGACATATTTCATATAAAAACAAGTTGAAATAAAAACCCGACGAGTGGCAAACTTAATACCCTTGGTTATAATATATGGGTGTGTACCGGATGCAGGGATAACTCATGTTTGCCTTCAAGCAATGAAACTGACCGAACCGGAGACGGGAGGGGAGCTCGACGAGAGCCAGATCCACAACGTCTTGCGGAACGAACGACGGCGTGAGACGATTCGCTACCTCCGTCAATCGGGGGATTCGTTAGGGGTCGACGACCTCGCCGAACACATCGCTACCGTCGAAACCGGTGAGTCACCGCCCCCGCGAAACGTCAGAAAGAGCGTCTACGTCTCGCTTCATCAAACCCATCTCCCGAAGCTCGACGACCTCGGCATCGTGGAGTACGACCAGCGGTCGAAGGAGTTGACGCTCGAAGACCAAGCGCGGCAGGTCGAGGTGTATATGGAAGTCGTTCCGGAACACGACGTTTCGTGGGCGACGTATTATCTCGGTCTCGGCGTGTTAGAGTTCGTCGTCCTGTTCGCGGCGAAACTCGACCTCTTTTCGATACACATGCTCGATTTCGAGTTCTGGACGTGGTTCTTCCTCACGTTCTTCCTCGTTTCGGCAGTGTATCACATCTACAACGGACAGGAGCGCTCGCTGTTCTGACCGCAAAACGCGGCCCGCCTAGCCGATGTACCGAAGGTCGTCGTCGGACGCCATCGGCGTCTGCTGAGACTCCATTTCCTCTATCTTGTTGACGACCTCTTCCATCTCCTCGGCGCGCTCTTCGAGCGAACTGAAATCCACCTCGAAGTCGAGAACGTTCTGTAGGACTTCGAGCACCGCCTGTGCGCTTTTCGGGTCCACGAGGTAACCGCTCGTCTCGCCCATCAGGCACGTCGCCTCGATTCCGCGTCGGCCGCCGAGACCGAGGAGCAGACCGCTGGTCCCGACGATGCCGCCCGCCGGTTCGTCCTCGCGGAACTCGACGCCCGCCTCTTCGAGTTCGTCCACGAAATCGGTCGTCGCCGCCGCGCCCAAGACTGCGTACTCCTCGATGAGTTCGCCGGTCGGAACGCCGCCGAGTGCGAAGACCTGTTTTACGCCGAACTCCTCCGCCACGTCGAGGAACGCGTTCGTCAGCCGATAGTGGCCGACGTTGTCCTGTGCCTGATAGTCCCCCGTCAGGACGAGGACGTCCTGTTCGTCGAGCGTCAGGGCGTGGAGTTCGATGCAGACGAGCGAAGCGGTGCCGTCGTCATTGACGCTCACTTGCGGCGGAAGGAATTCGGAGTACACCCGTCGAACGAGTTCGCTCTCCTTCTCTTCGAGCAGGTGCTCGGCGACGAGTTTACCGACGTGACCGACGCCCGGTAATCCCTCGATGAGGACGGGGGATTCCAAATCCGGGTTGGCGACGATTTCGATGTCGATTTCGTCCATGTTCCTTATTCGTGGGCGCGCCGCTTAAGTGCGCGTCGGTACTCCCCGTACGGGTCGTTCGGGTCGAACGGCGCGGGCGCACTGTTTACGGCCTTCGCTCCACAGTCGGGACACGTCGCAGAAAGGGTGTACACCGGGCGGTCGTGTTCCGCCTTCCACGCGGAACACACCCGGATGTCCGATTTCATTCGTCGTCGGTGTGGCGCTCGCGGTGGAAGTCCGCGCTTCCGTCGGTGCCTTCCATTACGACCTCCGCACGACGGACGCTCTCTTCGAGCTGTGCTTCCGCCGTCTTGTAGTTCGGTGCCTTGACGCGAACCCGATATTCGGGCGCACCGACGTAGGTCACGTCGAGTTCCACTTCGTCGGGAATATCGCCGTTGCCTTCCGCGGCTTTGAGCGCGTCCTTGATGCCGTCGACGCCGTCTTTCCCCGGATTACGGAGGTCGACGTAGCCGGTGACGGTGACGTAGGGAACCGAGACGTTCTCGCGGGCGGTTTCGACCAACTGCTCGACCTCGTCGTCTTCGAGGTCGGTACTGTCGAGCGCTTCAGGACCGTGAATCGCCGCCTGCTCGAAGCCGTCGTAGATGCTGCCGAACTCGGCGAGGAGTTCGTTTGCGACGTGAGTGTACTGTTCGTCGCCCATGTCTTCGCCAAAGGCGAGCGACATCCACTTGTCGGCCTTCTGCTCGTTCTTCCAGTCCTGAATCTTGTCGCTGTGCTGGTGTTCGTTGACGTCCTTGATGGAAAGGTCTATCTGCTGTGACCCCTCGTCGACGTCGAGAACCTTACAGACGACGGTCTGTCCGGTGTTGACGTGGTCGCGGACGTTCTTGATCCAGCCACTGGCGACCTCGCTGACGTGGACGAGCCCACGCTTGTCCTCGTACTCTTCGAGGTCGATGAAGACCCCGAAGTCCTCTATCTCGTCGACTTTACCGACGACGAGTTCGCCAGTGTCGGGCCAGCCACTGTATTTCATCGGGATGCTATTGTTTCGACGACGTCGCCGTCGATTTCGGCCTTGCCGCCGGTCGGCGTGGCGAGCTTGTGACCGCAGACGACGCAGTTGACTTCGCTTGCCGCCTTTCCGAAGACGGTCTGTTCGTTCTCACAGTCCGGACACTGCACTTTGTAAAAGTTTCCTGCCATGGGTTTACTCCTGGAATTCGAGTCGGCCTGCACGCCATCCGGGACGGAGGTGTGCTTTGCCACACTCGCTGCAACGGTATTTCAAGTCGGTCTTCTTCGTCGGCTTGTCCCCACCGGGAACCTTCGAGAAACCACCAGCGTTACCGATGACGGCTTTGCCGCGTTTCTGCTGGCGAGCGTCCCACTTCATGCCGGTTCGTCGGCCAGTGCGGACCTTCTCGACTTCGTGTTCGTGGTGTGAGTGACAGTGCGGGCAGTACGTGTTAAATCGACGTGGCATCTGCATAGATATCGACCTTACGGAGAAATTGCGCACGAGGACTTAAAACCCGTTTGGTTTCCACTTCGGCCGGGGCGAGGGGGGATATATAGTGCCACCTATGAGAATATTATATTCAATTACTAAAATAAAAAATTTGAAGTTGGATAGATTTGAATCATATTATGGAGAACCATGACAAACATCCATCGACGACGATTTCTCGAAGGAAGCGCCGCGGCGGCGACCGGACTCACGATTCTCGGTACTGGAACGGCGGGCGCGGAGCGGTACGGAATCCCCATCGTTTCGACGCGAGGCCACTTCAACGACGACGGTAGCCTCACCGCGGGACACACGCAGACGGGCTACGACACGACGGGCGACGTGCCGGGCGTCGATACCACGTGCGTGGACGAACTGACCGTCTTCATCCACGGGTGGCACAAATCCGGGGACACGCCCGAACAGAACGCGAAGGACAAGTTCCTCTCGGCGAAGAACAACCTCGAAGCCGCGGGCTACGATGGGGCGCTCGTCGGCTATTCGTGGGACAACGACGCGGGCGGCGGTGCGGACTTCGGATGGGGCGAAGCCCAGACCGTCGCACAGAACAACGGCGTCAAACTCGCGCAGTTCGCCGTGGATCTCAAATACTACTGCCCGAACGTGACGCTTCGGTTCGCCAGCCACTCGCTCGGCGCGCAGGTACTTCTGAGTTCGCTCCGCTCGCTCGACGTGACCTCGTGGTGGAACGACAGGGGTTACGCCGTGGATTCCGTTCACATGCTCGGTGCGGCGACGGACAACGAAGCGCCGACCACGGAGTGGATGGACACCTACAACGCCATCACGAACCAGACGACGGCCACGTTCAACTATCACAACACAGCCGACGACGTGCTCCAGTGGGTGTACAACACCATCGAGTTCGACCAAGCGCTCGGCGAGACGGGATACGAGGACGGCAACACGCCGGCCCCGAACTACGTGGAGTACGATGCGACGTCCCAAGTCGGCGACGACCACTCGAACTACCTCGACACGCTCGGCGACGAGATGGTCTATCACATGGACAACGTCTCGTACTACGTCTAACGGGAGCTGACACGGAGCGAGGCGAAAAGGCGGTTGCGAAGCGCTTAATTGACCGCCTTACAAATCGCCACGTATGAAGCGGCTCATCATCCACGGGGACCCCGGCATCCGGAAGAACGCCATCATCGACTACGACGACGAGGAGCAGGTCTGCTTCTCCATCAGCCGTCAGGGCGACTGGCACGGCCCGGACGAACCCCAACTCTGGTGTGTCATCGGCAGCGAGGAGGAGCGCGGCGACTTCGAACGCCGAAACTACGTCCCCCACTGGCTCGACACCGAATCCATCGACGCCGGAGCGGTCGACGTCGTCAAGCATGCCGACGACCTCGCCGTCTGAGCTGCACCATCTCGAATTCTCCCGTCCGTCTCTCGTACCCGGTAAGTCTCACCTCCCGAGGACGTTCCACCGACGCCTCGTCCGACTCCGAAAATCGCCCGCCGAAATCGTGAAAAGTGCAGGACGGTACCGATGTGCAAGTGCGAATGTGCAAGTGCGAACGTGTCACGGCTGTACGAACTGCCGATTTCCCGCCGAACCCGTTGCTTTTGAAAAATAATTACGAATACTGCGGGGTGAACTGCCCGTTCGTTCAGAAGTTCGGGAAACAACCGGTTGAAATTTCCTCTAATCGGCTCGAAACCGAAAGGAGTGACTTTCTTAACCGCACCGCTCGTACGTTCTCCCATGACAGGCGTTCGGATTGCGGGAGTCGGACTGACTCACTTCGGGAAGCATCCCGAGCGGACCGGCAGGGACCTCTTCGCCGAAGCGAGCGATGGCGCGTTCGCCGACGCGGAGGTCCCCCGTGAGGACGTAGAAGCGCTCCACTACGGGAATTTCATGGGAGAATTGGCCGAGCATCAAGGCCACCAAGGACCGCTCATGGCCGAAGCAGCGGGCGTTCTCGCACCCGCGACGCGGTACGAGAGCGCGTGTGCATCCAGCGGCGTCGCGATTCGACAGGCGGTCAAGGACGTTCGGAACGGCGAGGCGGACGTCCTCCTCGTCGGCGGCGCGGAGCGCATGAACAACCTCGGAACGGCGAGGACGACGGAAGCCCTCGCCATCGCGGCGGACGACCTCTACGAAGTCCGTGCCGGGATGACGTTCCCCGGCGCGTACGCGCTGATGGCGCGAGCCTACTTCGAGGGGTACGGCGGGTCGCGCGAGGATTTGGCCCACATCGCGGTCAAGAACCACGAGAACGCCGTGCCGAACGAGCACGCCCAGTTCCAGGAGGAAATCGAAATCGAACAGGTGGTCGACGCACCGATGATAGCCGAACCGCTCGGCTTGTTCGACGCGTGTCCGATTACGGACGGAGCGGCCGCGCTCGTCCTCGTCAGCGACGAGTACGCCGAGGAGAACGACCTGTCCGCACCGGTTTCGGTGATGGGAACCGGACAGGGCGGCGACCGGATGGCGCTCCAAGGGCGCGAGTACCTCGCCCGTTCACCGGCGGCCGAGGAGGCCGCCGAAGAGGCGTACGCCGATGCGGGAATCGACGCCAATGACGTGGACGTCGCGGAGGTCCACGACTGTTTCACCATCGCGGAGGTGCTGGCGCTCGAAGCGCTCGACTTCTACGCACCCGGCGAAGGTATCGGCGCGGCGAGACGCGGCGAGACGACGCGGGACGGGGATCGCCCGGTCAACCTCTCCGGCGGCCTGAAGGCCAAGGGCCACCCGGTCGGGGCGACGGGTGCCAGTCAAATGGTCGAGATGACACGCATCCTGCGCGGCGACCACCCCAACAGCGACGCCGTGCCGGACGCGAACGTCGGTGTGGCGCACAACGCGGGTGGCACGGTCGCGAGCGCGACGGTTCACGTTCTGGAGGTCGGACAATGAGCGAAAACGACCACGGCAACACCGGCTACGACGAGTGGTTGGACGCCATCGAGGAGGGCGACGCGTACTACCTCGAATGTGCAAACGGACACGGGTCGCTCCCGCCGAGCCGAATCTGTCCCGAATGCGGCGACACCCACCTCGAAGAAACGCCGCTTCCCGAAGCCGGAGAAATCGACACGTACACGGTCGTTCACGTCGCGGCACCCTCGTTCACGGACGACGCGCCGTACACGACAGCCATCGCCGACTTCGGACCGGTTCGCGTGACCGCGATGGCCCCCGACGGTGTCGAAGTCGGGGACTCGGTGTCGTTAGCGATCGGCGAATCGAAAACGAGCGGCGACCGACTACTGCAGTTCGAGCGGCTCTAGTTCGTCGAACAGCACTTCGAGGAACGGACCGGGATGTTCGACGTGCGGAAGCAGTCGCGCCTCGTCGAACACGATGAGGCGCGTATCCCCTTCGTCCGCGAGTTCTTGTCCGCCTTCGAGCGGCGTGACCTTCGCTTCACGTCCCCAGACGAGCGTCACGGGAACGTCAACGTGAGCGATTTCCTCGCCGAGGTCCGCTTCGGGGTTGAGATACCCCGAGACGAACGACGCCGGAGCGAAGCGAGCGCCCGGCTGATGGGCCGTCTGCCACTCGAACTCCACGTCCTTCTCCGTGTACGACGCCTCGCTGTAGTAGCCGTCGCGCTCGTTGAACCGTCGAATCGAGCGCTTGCTGGCGAGCGCGTTGAACAGCGCCGTTCCGACGAGCGGCGAGCGAAGCAGCGTGCGGAGCCACGTCCGCCGCTTTCCGGCGTCGTCGGTGGGGCAGATGAGTTCCAACCGCGAGAACGCTCCCGTTTCCACCTGTGCGAGCACGGCGTAGGACCCCGTGAGCGAGGAGGCGAGACAGATGGCCTCGTCGGTCATGTCGTCCGCGAAGTCGACGACGAAGGACGTGTAGAGTTCGGCGGTGTACACGACCGGCGGACGTGACGACCGACCGAATCCGGGCAGGTCGGGTGCGACGACGTGGTACTTCTGTGCGAGTTGCTGGAAAACCTGCTGGAACTCCTTGTTCGACGCGGCGGCGTGGACGCCGTGGAGAAGGAGCACGTCGGGGTTTTCCGGGTCGCCCGCCTCGGTGTAGGCGACGTCGAACCCACGCCAGCGGTAGGTCCCCTGAAAGCCCTCCAACGGTGGGCCGAGCGGTTCTGCACGTTCCGCGAGTGTTCTATTTACCAGTGCGGCGAGTCCGACCCCACTTGCCGTCGCTGTGGCGAGCCGTCGAAGTTTCATACGTAGGATGGCGACCCGAATTGGTTTATCGGTTATGCCAGAAATCAATCGTGAAGGCAGTCCTCGATGGGGGTAATTACCTCGTCGGCGACCGAATACGGGTCGGTCTCCCGCTCGAAGACGGCTTCGACCAACTCCTCGATGCCGCCACGGGATTCGATTTCGGACGCGACGAGACGGTTTGCGTCCTCGCGGAGGAGCGCCCGTATCTCCTCGGCGTATCTCGTTCGGGCTTTCGCGTCGAGCATGCCCGTGGTTTCGAGGACATCACGGTGTTCGTCGAGGACGTCGATGAACTCGGCGACGCCCTCGCCGTCCTTCGCCACCGTCTCGACGATTTTCGGTTCCCAGTCGTAGTCCACCTCGTCGCCGAATTCGGGCGTCGGTTGCCCGTCGCGCATGTGGACCATCTCGGTGAGTTCCGTGACCGTCCGGTTCGCGCCGGGGAGGTCGGCCTTGTTCACAACGAACACGTCGGCGATTTCGAGGATACCCGCCTTCAACATCTGTACGTTGTCGCCGCTTTCAGGCGGCATCAACACCGCGACCGTGTCGGCGGTCTTCACGATGTCTATCTCGTTTTGGCCCGCGCCGACCGTCTCGACGATGATTTTGTCCTTACCGAACGCGTCGAGGGCCTTCACGGCGTCGGACGTGGCCGTCGAGAGGCCGCCGAGACTGCCGCGTGCGCTCATCGACCGGAAGAACACGTCCATGTCGCCGACGTTGCTCGCCATGCGGATGCGGTCGCCGAGAACGGCCCCGCCGGTGAACGGCGAGGAGGGGTCGATGGCGATGACGCCGACCGTCTCGCCGCGTTCGCGGTAGTAGTTCGCCACCTTGTCAACGAGCGTCGATTTTCCCGCGCCGGGACTGCCCGTGATGCCGATAACTTCGGCGTCACCCGTGTAGGAATGCAGTTCCGAGACGAGTTCCCGATAGCCGGGGTCGCGGTTCTCGATTTTCGTGATGACTCGTGCCAGCGCCCGGTGCTTCCCGTCGAGGAGGTCGGCGAGCAGGTCCGCGTGCGTCGCGCTCATCGTTCGGGCGCGTTTTCACGGACGAACTGGATAGTCTCTTCCATCGGCGTGCCCGGACCGAACACCTCCGCGACGCCGAGTTCCTTGAGTTCGGCCTTGTCGTCGTCGGGAACGACGCCGCCGACGAGGATGAGGGTGTCGTCGAACGCGTCGTACTCCTTGAGTCCCTCGATGATTTTGGGAACGAGGGTGTCGTGTGCGCCCGAGAGAATGGAGATACCGAGGACGTTCACGTCCTCCTGCACGGCCGCCTGCACGATTTCGTCGGGGGCGTTGTGCAGTCCCGAGTAGACGACTTCGAATCCGGCGTCGCGGAAGGCCCGCGCGATGACGTGTGCGCCGCGGTCGTGGCCGTCGAGTCCGACCTTCGCGACGAGGCAGCGAATCGATTGCTGTTCCTGATCTGCGCTCATACACCACCCTTCCCCGCGTTCGGGTTTCACTTTAACGGAAATACATGTGAAAAACGAGTTGTGAAAGAACAAGTCCGATTGTTGTACGCGGGCGGCAGTCCCAATGTGGGTCGGTGGAATCGGGTCACTCCTCTCCCAACGCCGATTCCTCCGCTCGACCCTGGAGGAGGGAGACGACTTTCGCCCCCACGGCCAGCGCGATGGGCCAAACGAAATCCAGCGGGTCGGAGCGGAGCGCCTCCTCGATGTTCGCTATCGTGTGGAACCCCGAGGCGTCGAAAAACACGACTGCCCCCACTGCGATGAGGGCAACGATGAGCACCGATTCCGTGTCGGGGAGCGCGGATTTCGGGTCGTCCCAGAAGTCCGTATCCGTGGGCGTCGTTTCCGTTTTCGTGGGATAGTTCGGACTGGACCATTCATCGCGTCTGAACGTGGTCGCCCGAATCGCGATTCCACTCACGATGATGGCGAGGTTCACGTACAGGTTGGAGAACACGCCATCACCGACGAGTTCGAGGTAGAGGCCGATAGTGCAGGAAAAACCGATGACGAAGTGTACAGCGAGTTCCGACCGGGACCGTGCTTCGCGAGCAGCGCTGAGCGCGAACACCACGCCAGCGAGCGGGATGAACACGCGGAGGAGTTTCCGGGCTGCGTCGCTGTCGGTGAGACCGGCGAGCGTTGCAAGGACGAGCGTCCCCATGAACAGGACCAACAACAGGACACGAGGGGGAGGGAATCCTATCGAGAGCAGACATTGATATTCGCTGATATTACTCGCGATACAATAATTCCATCGGAGCGCCGAAACTCCCGTCACCAATCCCACGAGGTGAGAACGAAGCGAAGCCACCTTACCCCGGCGGTCCCAATCGCCCGTCATGGCTACGGCGAACGCGCGACAACGTGCGCGGGAGAGTCCGGCGAAAGTGACGGCAGTCCTCTCGGTTATCGGGTACGTACTCGTCCTCGGGACGTTCGCGGGCATCCTGCCGATTTATCCGTCCATCGGCCGGGGAACCGTCAACCTGCTCTCCGACGCCATCGCGGTCGTGAACACCGTCGCGACCGTCTCGCTCGCACTCGGTTGGTACTGGATTCGCAACGGAGAGGTCGAGAAACACCGCGCGGCGATGATAACCTCGTTCTGTCTCATCCTCGTCTTCCTCGCGCTCTACCTCACGAAGGTCGGCGGGAGCGGCGGCGAGAAACACATCCTCGTGGAGGGATTCGTCTACTACGCCTATCTCATCATGCTCGCCATACACATCGTCCTCTCGGTCGTTTCCGTCCCGGTCGTGCTGTACGCACTCGTACTCGGACTCACTCACACACCCGCCGAACTCCGCGACACGGCACACGCGAAGGTCGGCAGAATCGCGGCCTCGGCGTGGATTCTCTCGCTCTCGCTCGGCGTCGTCACCTACGTCATGCTGAATCACATCTACGGCTGGACGATTCCAGCGTAACGCTCACGCCTTTTTACCGACCTGTTTTCGGGGAAACAGTGAGGTTCCTGCTGAACGACACTACTCGTTCCGATAGTGAAGGATTTCTAACGAAGTCCCGTTCAATCAGTCTCGGGAATCGCGTACGCCCCGGCGAGGAAGAACGCCACCGCGAGCACCGCGAGTATCACCAAGTCGCCGCCGCTCGACCCGCCGGAGTAGGTGAGTATCCGCACGCCGCGTGCGAAGTAGGTGAGCGGCGAGAGGTTCATCACCGGTTGGAACCACGACGGCAGGAGGTCCGGCGTGACGAACGTGTCCGAGAGGAAGAGGAGCGGCAGGGCGATGGCGTTGCTTGCGGCGATGACCCCGTCAGCCGACCCGGCGAAACTGCCGAGGAGCGCCCCGAGACCGCAGAACAACCCGACGGCGAGCGCGATGAACACCGCGACGAGGGGCAACGCGCCGAACGAGACGCCCGCGTTCGTCACGAGCGCCATCAGCGCGAGGATGATGACGCCCGCCAACCCGATGATGACGACGTTGACGAGCGTGTGCGCGAGCAACCACTCGGCGCGGGTGAGAGGCGTCGTCGCCAGTTTCTCGAAGCGGTTGGACTCGCGGTGGCGGGACACCGAACTCCCCACGCGCGACAGCGGCGTGAACAGCACGACGACGGCGAGATAGCCCGGAAGGTAGTACGCCGCCGGTTTCGAGAACAGGCCGCCCGAACCACCGGACCCCGGGTTCGTCTGCACTAACACCGCGAAGATGAGGATGAGGATGACCGGGAAGAAGAACGTGAAGAACACCGCGGTCCGGCGGCGGAGGAACGACCGCCACGCCGCACCGGCCTCCGACCGAACGCGACCGGCCGTCGTCATCGGTCACCCTCGGCGATTGCGGCCTCACCGGCGCGTCGCGTCGTCTCGGGTCCGATCGATGCCCCCGTCAGTCGGAGGTACACGTCTTCCAAGTCGGGTTCGCTCCACGTCAGCGCCTCGTACTCCACGCCGCGCGAGTTCAAATCCGCGACGACGTCGCCGATGTCGGCGGGCGTCACGCCGTCGAAGACCAACCCAGACTCGGTCTCCTCGACCGTGTAGCCTATCTCGACGGAGGCGCGAGGCGTCGCCGTCTCCACGACGAGTCGACTCTCGCCGCCGTGTTCGCCGATGAGCGCGTCGGGCGTCCCCACGGCGACGATGCCGCCGTCCGCGAGGAGGCCGACCCGGTCGGCTAATCGCTCGGCCTCGGCCATGTAGTGGGTCGTCAGGAACACGGTCGTTCCGCCCGCCGCGAGGTCCTCGACGAGCGACCAGAGCGCGCGGCGTCCCGCCGGGTCGATACCCGTCGTCGGTTCGTCCAGAAACAGGACCTCGGGGTCGTTGACCAGCGTCGCGGCCACGCACACGCGACGTTGCTGTCCTCCCGAGAGGTTCTCGTACCACGTGTCGCCGGTGTCGGAAAGTCCCACGTCCGCGAGCGCTTCGTCCGGGTCGCGGGCACCGTCGTACAGTCCCGCGTAGTACGCGACGAGTTCCCGCGCCGAGAGGCGGGCCGGTGGGTCGAACGACTGCGGAAGCAGGCCGACCCGTGATTTATCCACGTTACCGGGCGGGACACCGAGGACGGAGACGGTCCCGCCGTCTGGAGTCGTCGTCCCGGTCAGTGACCGGATGAGTGTTGTCTTGCCCGCACCGTTCGGCCCGATGAGCGCGAACACCTCGCCCGCGCCGACCGAGAGTGAGACACCGTCCAATGCGACGGTATCGCCGTACTCCTTCCGAACGTTCTCGGCGACGAGTGCGTCGGACATGCCCGAAACTTCTCGCCGTGCCTAGGTAAGAGGTTCGATTCAACCACCACGAACGATGTGACGGGATGTCGAATCGAGGCGGATGACGACGAATATACGAGCGCCATCCGCAGTTGGAGATTTCTGCCGGGGACCCGGTCCATTCGTCGGAAAATATTCAGGGATGTGGCATGGGCCTTGCCGTCTTCGTCATCGAATCGTCGGCCGCCAGTACAACAGCGCGACGGTGACGACGAAGACGACGGTTGAGATGTCGTAGGACCCGGACGAAACCGTCGCGGCGAGCCCCGACCCGGCGCCCGCGACGCCGGTAACGAGCGACGCTACGATTGGCCACGAACAGCTCACACACGAGAACAGGCCGAGGAGACCGGAGATGGCGGACCCCGCCGCGTCGAGGATGGTCGCGTAGACGAGGTACGCGAGCGCCAGGTAGCCGACCACCTTGAACGGCATGAGCGATACCCGAACGATGTCGTTGTGAAAGAGGAGCGCCGGCCCCCATCCGGGCGGGAGCCATGCGATTCGGAGACCGCTCGCGGGCATGCCGGCCATCGAGTGGGCGGGACCGAACAGGCCGCCGAAGTAGGCGACCAGTAGGAAGTATCCCGACGCGATGACGAGTCCGAGTAGCCTATCGCGGTCGTTCCGAGCGATGGGTTTCGTCTTCACCACCGCGAGGAGGGCGACGTTTATCCAGACGAACGGGTAGAGCAGGTAGCGCAGTTCGCCGCCGGAGTAGTTCGAGATGGCGAAGTAGAGCAACAGCGCGAACAGTTCCGCGTTCAGCACGACGGCTCCCCACAGCAGCGATTCGCCGGTCGGTCGGTATCGTGCGAAACCAGTACTCATAGTACGAGTGCATCGACGACGATGGCGACGAGGAGCGCGCCGAGATAGGCGTTCGACGCGTGGAACGAGCGGAACGCCGCTGTATCGTCGCGTTCGCGGTGCAGTTTCACGACGGCCACGAGGAAGACCGCACCGAAGACGACGGTCGTGACGGCGTACAGCCATCCGAGCGTCGTCACCGTGGCGAGCGCGCCCGCCGCGAGCAGCGTCGCGCCGAGCCAGAGCAGGATGTGTTTGCGCGTTTCGGCCTCGCCGCGGACGACGGGCATCATCGGGAACCCGCCGCGTGCGTAGTCGTCCTTGTACGCCAGCGCGAGGTTGTAGAAGTGGGCGGGCGTCCACAGGAAGATAACTCCGGCCAACACCAACGCGGGCAGGCCGACGCCGTCCGTGACGGCGGCCCAGCCGATGAGCGCCGGAAGCGACCCCGCCAAGCCGCCGATGACGGTGTTCTGTACCGTGTTCGGCTTCAGGATAAGCGTGTAAATCACGCTGTAGAACACGATGGCGAACAGGCCGAAGACGGCGACGAGCAGGTTCACCGAGAGGAAGACGGCCAGCGACGCGACGGCCAACAGGACGCCGAAAGCGATGGCGTTCCGGACGGGAATCTGTGCCGTCGCGGCCGGGCGGTCGGCGGTGCGGTTCATCCGCTGGTCCACGTCGCGTTCGAGGACGTGGTTGAACGTCCCGCTCGCGCCGATGGAGAGGACGCCGCCCGTGAGCGTCGCGACGACGGTTCCGACTTCGAGGTTCGGTCCCGCCGCGAGCGCCATTCCGGCGGAGGCGACGAGACAGAGCAGCCACATCAGCCGCGGCTTCATCAGACGGAAGTAGGCGTAGGCCGTCGCCCGGAGTCCCGAGATGTCACCGGTCGTGCCCGACGTGTCGGCGGGTTCCGGGTCGGTAAAGCTCATGCCGACCGGACCGCTGCTCGCTTCGGGTTCGAGCGTCCACGCGAGGGCCAGGACGACACCGACGAAGATGGCCATTCCGACGATGAGGTGGATAGCGGCGAACGAAGTCGTCGTCGCCGTCGTCGCCGCAAATGCACCCAACACGACCTGCACCGGATAGAGGACGGCGGCGAAGCCAACGGCGGCCTTCACGCGCGGTCGTAAATCTCCGAGGAGCGCTAACGCGGCCGTCGCGAGCAGACACAGGCCGACGACGAGCGCGACGGCGCGGTGGGTCCACGCGATGAGGAGTTTCGGGTCGCTGAGCGGAACGAGCCAATGGCCGTTGCAGGCGGGCCACGTCGAACACGCCGACGCGGCGTTGACGAGCGAAGTCGTCGCACCGACGACGACCAGTAGGTACACGCCGACTGCGGTCGCTGTCAGTGTACGTTCGAACCGTCCTGATGAGGAGTCCTGCAATGGCACCGTTGTTTGACGATTTGTGTGCCCGCGTACTTAGACCATCCGACTTTCGGTGACGACGAAGACAGCACATATTTATGGGTCACTTCCGAAGCCTAGGTCAATATGGATTCCAAGCGGATAGCGTTCGTCGCGGCGCTCGGCGCGACACTCCTCGCGGTCGCCGTCGACCCTGTGGCGGCGTACAGCTCGACGACTGAACGCCTGATTCAAACGCTGAACGGACAGTTGCTGTACGCAGGGATACCCATCGCGGTGCTCGTTGAGGGAATCCTCATCTACACCGTGCTGAAGTTCCGCAACAACGACGACCCCCTCCCCACGAAGGAGAACCGACGCCTCGAAATCACGTGGACGGTCGCCACCGCAATCGTCCTCCTTTTCGTCGGATATGCCTCCTACGGTGTGATGGCGAACCAGTACATCACGACGACGCCACAGGACGCGATGAACCAGGAAGCGAACGCCGTCAACGTGGAAGTCGTCGGGCAACGCTACGTCTGGTCCTACAACTATCCCGACCAGAACATCACGGGGTCCTCTGAACTCGTCGTTCCGACGGGAAGACCGGTGTACTTCAACGTAACGTCGAAGGACTGGATTCACTCGTTCCACGTCCCCGAACTCGGGTTGAAACAGGACGCCATCCCGAACCAGCACCACACCATCAAGACGAAGCTCACCGAGACGGGTACCTATCAGGTCTACTGTGCGGAGTACTGTGGTGTCGGTCACTCCAACATGCTGAGCAAGATCAAGGTCGTCTCCAACGAGGAGTACAAGAAGTGGGTGAAACAGCAGCAAAAGGAGAACTCGTCGGGCGGCAGTTCGAACGGCACGTCGGGTAACAGCACATCGGGCGGCAACAGCACGTCAGCCTGAAAACGCTCTTTTCTCGTTACAATACCTCCCTAGCGAAGTCTCTCTTCCGCTTTCCGCCGAGCGCCTTTGGGTGCATTTTTAGTAGTCGGGCCGTAACCGTCTCTGTATGACGGTAACGGACGATTCGACAGAGGAGCACGGCCATCACCTCCCGGCCGTCGAAGACTGGCCGAAAGGTTTCGGCGAGGCGTCGTGGTGGCCCTTCATCACCGCGATAGGCGGGGCAGGGTTCTACGTCGGTGCCGCATTGTTCATCCTTGGACGCGGCGACGAAGCGCTCGTCGGGCCGACCATCGGTCCCGCGGTGTTCATCGCCAGCGCCTTGGTCTTCCTGACCGGCTTGTACGGCTGGCTGTATCACGCATTCGTCAAACACTTCTGGAGCAGAAACACGCACGAGGCGGGTTCGAACGCGCTCCGCTGGGGGATGATTTCGTTCCTCGGGTCCGAGATAGCGACGTTCGGGGCCGGGTTCGTTTACTACTTCTTCATCCGCGCGGGGACGTGGCCCCCGACGGGTGCAGAAATACCCGACCTCGTCGGTTCGCTCGTCATCGCCAACACGGTGTTGCTGGTCGCGAGCAGTATCACGCTCCACTGGGCGCACATCGAACTGCGGAAGAACAACCGCAGTCGCTTCATCGCCGGCCTCGGCGCGACGCTCCTCCTCGGAGTCGTGTTCATCGGCGGGCAGGTACTCGAATACTACGAGTTCATCGTCCACGAAGGGTTCACCTTCACGGGCGGCGTGTTCAACAGCGCGTTCTTCGGCCTGACGGGTCTGCACGGCCTGCACGTCTCGATGGGTGCGGTACTCATCGGCATCGTCTTCGTTCGTTCGCTCACCGGACAGTACTCGGCGGACCGCCACGTCTCCGTGTCGACCGTCTCGATGTACTGGCACTTCGTGGACGCGGTCTGGATCTTCCTCGTCGTCGTGCTGTACGTCGGCGCGAAGATGCAGTTCTGACCGCGAATCCGTTACGTTCGCTTTTTTATCCCACCTCCGAGTGATCTCCTCGGCTATCCCTGCGAACACGAAAACGCGCGCTTCGCAAGATTGAAACGCGACAATGGAGAATTCCATGGTATGGAACTGCGGGTTATCGAGAAGAGCGATACGGAACTCCGAATCGAAATCGGGGGCGAAGACCACACCTTCATGAACGTGCTGAAGGGTGCACTCCTCGAAACCGAGGGCGTCGCCGCTGCGACGTACGACCTGAACCCCGAACAGTCCGGGGGACAGACGGACCCACTCCTCACCATCAAAACAGAGGACGGTGTCGACCCCATCGACACGTTGGAGGCCGGAGCACAGAACGTCAAAGACAAGACGAGCGCCTTCCACGAGGCGTTCACGACCGCCTGAAGTTCTTCTTTCGTCTCGAATTTCGACCGACCGCGAACGCTACAATCGCACGGGTACGTCCCGCTCCGCGAGGTACTCCTTTACCTCCCGAATCGAATACTCGCCGAAGTGGAAGATGGACGCCGCGAGCGCCGCGTCCGCGTTCGCGTCGGCGAACACCTCGTAGGCGTCTTCCGGTCCGCCACACCCCGACGAGGCGATGACCGGCGTCGAAACCGAGTCGCAGACGGCCTTCGTCAGCGGGATGTCGTAGCCGTCCTTCGTCCCGTCGGCGTCGATGGAGTTGACGAACAGTTCGCCCGCGCCGCGTGATTCGGCCTCCTTCGCCCATTCGACCACGTCGATGCCGGTCCCCTCGCGGCCGCCCTTGACCGTGCACTCGAACCAGCAGGACTCGCCGTCCACTTCCGCGTAGTGTTCGCCCTCCTCGTCGAAGCGCCGTTGGGCGTCCACGCTGATGACGATGCACTGGTTGCCGAACGCCGTCGCGCCCTCGGTGACGAGTTCGGGGCGTTCCAGCGCGGCGGTGTTGATTGACACCTTGTCCGCCCCCGCTCGGAGGGTTTCCTTGATGTCCTCTCGCGTCCGAATCCCGCCGCCGACGGTGAGCGGGATGAACACCTCGTCGGCCACCTCGGAGACGACGTTTAACATCGTCTCGCGGCCGTCGGCGCTGGCCGTGATGTCGAGGAAGACGAACTCGTCCGCGCCCGCCTCGTTGTACTGTCGCGCCATCTCCACCGGGTCGCCGGTGTACTTCAGGTCCTCGAAGTTGACACCCGTGTACACCGCCGGGTTCCCGTCGTCGTCCAAATCCACGTCGATGCACGGGATTATCCGCTTCGTGAGCGTCATTGGGTGTGGGTTGGGAACCGGGTGGCAAAAGGAGTCGGGTTACGGGAAACCGTTGCGAGTAAACGGCGAGACGGTCCGAGAGGCATTGCGGATTCGAGTGTTTCACTGTGGCGCGCGCTGGCGAGGCGGTTCGGCCAGTATTCGGCCGAACCGCCTCGATGAGGCGTGCGAGGTCGTCGGGAGTGACGACGGAACGAGCGAACGGTTCGTCAGAGCGTGCTCTGACGGTGGACGACCGGAGGAGCGAAGCGGGGGAGGGAGTCGGTTGGGGAGGGTGTGACTGTCGCGGTGCGGTCGTGTGACGTCTGTCCTCGTCGGAGAGAACGCACGACCAACGTATCCGGAGCGTGGCGGAGGTTTCGAAAAACAACGTTGGACCGTATCATATCGCTCCCAACACCGATACATCGAAGTACCGCGCACGCAGACCTGAAACCATGCAAGAAGACACCGACCCGGTGCAGCACACGGACGGAATGTCGCGACTGACCTCGCCGATGCAGGAGTTCACGATGGGACAGGTGACGACCGGATTCGTCGTCCTCGTCATCGGCCTCGCCGTCGTGGTCGGCGTTCCACTGTTGCTCTGAGACATCGGACTCCGTTTTCGAGGCTATTCGATGGACGAGCGATGAGCACCTCCAACGGACAGTAACGCGAGACACTCATCCCATACCGTTCCGCTTCCGAATCGAAAACGGCGACCGAGCGACCCCGATTCCTTATTCGAGTTCCCGAACGAGGACGTCGCGGAGCGCTGCGATTTCGCTCGCCGTGTAGCGAAGTCCCTCGCCGTCGAGGTCGATTTGGAGCGTTCCCGAGCCGTTCGCCTCGCCGAGTTCAGTGACGGGGGCGACGCCGTCGAACGCTTCGACCACCGCGTCCGGGTCGTTCGTCTCGACCACCGCCCGGCCGGGGAGTTCGCTGAACAGCGATTCGGCGGCGTCGGCGTCTCCGAGAGAGACGGCCGCGCCCGCGTCCTCCGAAACCATCTCGGCGAGCGTCACCGCGAGGCCGCCGTCGCTCACGTCGTGGACCGCGAGCGTGCCGTCCTGCGTGGCGACCGCTCGGAGTCCTCCGAGGAGTTCCACGGCGTTCTCCGGAAGCGCCGGGAAGCGGTCGGTACCGCCGACCTGTGCGAGGTACTCGGAACCGCCGAGTTCGGCGGCGGGTTCGCCGACGAGAAGGAGGGCTCCTTCACCCGCGAGTTCCGTCGGGGGTGCGTCGTACTCCTCCGTCGTGCCCGTCATCGCCAGCGTCGGCGTCGGCGGAATCGGGCCGCTCGGCGAGTCGTTGTACAGCGAGACGTTCCCGCCGACGACGGGAACGCCGAGGGTCGAACACATGTCGGCGAGGCCGTCCACGATGCCCTTGAAACCGCCGTACACGTCGGGTTTCTCGGGGTTACCGCCGTTCAGGCAATCGACCGCGGCGAGCGGCGTCGCGCCCTTGGCGGCGAGGTTCGTCGCGTTTTCGAGTGCGACCGCGCGAGCACCGTCGTAGGGTGCCGTCGTCGTCCAGTTCGGGTTCGCGCCCGAGGAGAAGGCGAGACCGAGTTCCGCCCGCCGAACCGCGAGGACGGCCGAGTCGTCGCCGGGCAGGACCGACGTTCGCGTTTGGACTTCGTGGTCGTACTGGCGGTACACCCACGACTTGCTTGCGCAGTTGGGCGACCCGACGACCGCTTCGAACGCCTCGCGGACGTCCGACTCCGGCAGGTCGCGGTCGGGTTGGGTCGGCGTTTCCGACGGGAGGTCGTTCATCGGCGCACCGTCACCTATGAACTCGGCGGGCACGTCCACGACGACTTCGCCGTCGAACTCACAGACGTAGTTGCCGTCGGTCACGTCGCCGATGACGGTGCATCCGAGGTCGTACTTCTCGGCGATATCGGCCACGGCATCCACGTTCTCGGGGCGAACTTCGTAGACCATACGCTCCTGCGATTCCGCGAGGAGGATTTCCAGCGCGTTCATGTTCGGTTCGCGCTGGTGGACGCGGTCGAGTTCGATGTCGGCCCCGAGGTCTCCCTTGGCCACTAATTCGCTCGACGCGCCGCCGAGTCCCGCCGCACCGAGGTCGCGGGCCGATTCGACGAGTCCGCCGTCCACGAGTTCCTCGTTCGCCTCGATGAGGAGTTTCTCGGTGTACGGGTCGCCGACCTGTACCGCCGGGCGGTCCTCCGTCTCCGCGTCCTCGGCGAGGTCCTCGCTGGCGAAACTCGCGCCGCCCAACCCGTCCCGACCCGTCGAGTTCCCGACGAGGAGTAGTTTGTTGCCCGGCGTCTGCGCTTCGGCCGTGATGAGGCGGTCCGCGGGAAGCAGTCCGACACACGCGACGTTGACCAGCGGGTTGCCCTCGTAGTCCGGGTGGAACTGCGTGCTTCCGGTCACGGTCGGAACGCCGATGGAGTTGCCGTAATCGGCGATGCCCTCCACGACGCCTTCCAGCAGGTAGCGAGAGTGTTCGCGGTCGAAGCCACCGAAGTAGAGGCTATCGGCGAGCGCGATGGGGTACGCCCCCATCGACAACGTGTCGCGGACGATGCCGCCGACGCCCGTCGCCGCGCCGTCGTACGGGTCCACGTAGGAGGGGTGATTGTGGCTCTCGATACCCATCGTGATGTAGGTGGAACTATCCAACGCAACGACGGCGGCGTCGTCACCCGGCCCGATGACGACCTCCTCGCTCTCGGATTCGAACGCGGACAATAGGGGCCGCGACGACCGATACGCACAGTGTTCACTCCAGAGGTTCTCGAACAGCGCTTCCTCGGCCGGTGTCGGGTCACGGCCGAGTTCTGCCACGACCAACTCTCGGTCGGACTCGGACAAACTCATTCACTGTTCTGTACAAACAGGGCGGATTAATGCCTTTCCATATGCACGAACGTGGTGGGTTTCGTGCACTCCACAGAAATCCCATGTATAACACGATTCCGAGCGGATACCAACGTCTGTGAGGACAAAGTCGGAAAACGACCGCCTCTCGCCAGAAACGACTGATAGCTTTGAAACGGCGGAACCCGCACTGCGGCGAATACACTCGTTCCGTGCCGATTCGCCCCTATGCACCCCGACCTATCGATCACGTCGTTCGGCACCTCGCCTCTTACGCGCTATACCGGTAGTACACCTGCGGCAGGACCATGTCGAAGAGAATGCAGATGGTATAGGAAAATATCTGATAAGAATCCATAGAGGCAGACTGGTTGTACTGGCTGTGTCCGCCAAGAAGTTATAAACAAGCTACGTTGGTCTTTCTCGTTTTGGGCTCCGTTACTAAGATGGGAAACAGATAGCTCCCCGACTTGCAACTACATGACTCAGTAAGCGGGGAGCCGTTGTCGAAGGAACGCGGATGTGTGGGCACTTCCCTTCGACATAGCGAAGTAGAAATGGGAAGGTGGAGAGTGCACTGCTTGAATATTCAAGCCTCATGAATACCACCTCGCCATCGACGCGCTGCTATGGGGAAAACAAATCACCGAACTGCAGTCGAAACGTGAGAGTCAGGTGGGTGTCGTCATTGGCATCTCACGTTTGTCGGGAAGGCTACTGCAATCACACGGATGTTACCCCCGACGAGTTACGTTATCCGGGTAATTTTAATTACTTTTTTGGCCGAAATATATGTGGCTGAAACTGATTGTCGGTATCTGTGTCACTCCCTTGGTCACGAGGTTACTCTTCACCAGTCGCTCGGCCATATCGATTATTCCGACTCACGGTGGGAGACGTGGCACGGAATACTTTCGAAGCGACACAAATGTCAGAGGCGAAGGGGTTTTGCGGATGTGTAGAACACTGCCCCCTCGACGTACTGTCATAGGAATAGACGAGGTGTGAATGTGGTGCTTGCTTATTCAACCCTCACGAGTACACACCGTTACAGCGGTTCACGCCAGTCGTGTGCAACCCAATGACTCGCGGCCGTAAACCGACCTTTGAACAGGAGGCCAGTCGCGACGAGCATAACGACGAGCGGCGTCACTGCGAACGTGAGTGCCGTCAATATGATTCTCTCGGCGAAAGTCTCGTGTCCTATCTTGTTCGGCATATAACTACTTGGTGAGCACATTTCGGTAAAAGCTTTCTGCAAACTCCTTTCACACAGCCATTCGGACCTAACACAATAAAGATAGATATCGGCACAGATGGCGTTCCTCCTCTGTCGGTCACACCATCGGCGTGAAAATGTCGATGGTACACTCCACACGTCCTCACGACGAGGAAAGGGACACGGCCATGCCGTCACGGGAAATAAATCACCATTCCTCTCACATGGCTTCGTATCGAATAGGAATGGTCGTCGGAGATGAACGGTGGTAGGTGCGTCCTCCTCCGACGGCTTTTTTTGGAACTCTCCGGTGGTAGAGTATCCGCTTGCGGACGCACGTTTTTATCACGAGGCGTCCGTGACCGACTCCGTGCCGTCCTCGTCGACCTCAGATAAGACCGCGCGATAGCAATCACGCGCGGATGGTTTCGAGAAAGACCGACACGAAGCGCAGTGGAATCTTGTGGATGTTCAGTTTTGAACTGTATTCTACTCCATCTTTTCTCATCTTTGCGCTTTCAAAATCTGTCTGCCTTCTTTAGTGGCTCATTCCACCACAATATCTAAATACTTCGCTGACCATGTTATGAACTGCCATGAAACGTCCAGAAGGAGGGGAACGATAAGAAACGAACTGTCCGCCGACTAAAATCAATGCCTATGATTGCATGAAACGCGAGTGACCGTTTTCACCCACCCACCACCCACTCGACGGGCGATGTTGCCTCCATCGCCCGTATTCATGCGCCGAAACCGTACTCGTTAGCTACCCAGTCGTTATCAAAAACTGTTCATTCCGGTCCACTACCTCCATTTATTCGAAGAGAGACCAGTGAGAATATCCGCCCTGACAACTACCGGACAACCAACTGCCACTATGGCGAACGCCGACTCTCGTCTGCGGACCGAGTTGCTTTTCCCGGCGTACTGCCAACGTTCGCCCGTGCTATCGGTCGAGTTGCATTGTCATTCCGCACTTTCCCACGATGGCCGTGACCCCATCGAACTGCTACTGGAGCAAGCCAAAGCAGTCGATTTGGACGCCATCGCCGTTACCGACCACGACGAGATCGACGCGAGCCTGGAGGCCGCGAAACTCGCCCCCGAATACGGACTGGTGGGCATTCCCGGCATGGAAATCACGTCCCGCGCGGGGCACGTCCTCGGATTAGGTATCGAAGAGCGCATCCCGCCGGGCCTCTCGTTCGGCGAGACGCTCGACAAGATTCGGGAGCAAGGCGGCGTCGCCATCGTTCCCCATCCGTTCCAGAAATCGCGCAGCGGCGTCGCCGCGAACATCTCCGGGAAAAAGCTCGCGGAAGCCGACGCTATCGAGGTGTACAACTCACGCCTGCTGACGGGGCGCGGAAACCGGAAAGCGAGGACGTTCGCCAGCGATCACGACGTCCCAATGACGGCCGGAAGTGACGCCCACATCAGCGAGATGGTCGGACAGGCGGTAACGAAAATCGACGTGAAAAACCCCGACAAGCGAGCCATCCTCGGCGCCATCGTCGATGGCCGAACGGAGGTCAACGGGAAACGAACGCCGTGGCGAATCAGTTTCCGACAGGCCGCGGGCGGGGCGAAACGCCGCGTCGTCAACCGTGTCGGACAGTACTTCGGCTGATGCAGGGGCTGTCACCCGCGGACGTTCGGCGCGCCGTCGAAACGAACGACCCGCTACCGGGCGGTTCGGGATTCGCCGGCGAACTCGACGGGACGCTCGTCCGCGACGTGCTGGGTCGCTATCCGCTGTTCTCCGAGGAGACCGACGCGAGGACGTGGAGTCACGACCCCACCGAACTCGATGCCCCCGTCCCGGTTCCTGCAGGGTACGGTCGAACCGAGGAGGGCGAGGAACGACTGTGGACGCTCCCCGACCCGTCGCCGTTCGAAAACGAGGAAAGGGCGGTTTCGGCGGTTCGAACGGCCATCGAAGCCAGTCTGGAGTCGGTACCCGCGGACGGTCTCGCCGTCGCATTCTCCGGCGGCGTCGATTCCGCTGTGGTCGGGAGCGCCTTCGACTGTCCGCTGTACGTCGCCGGGTACGCCGGTAGTCACGACGTGGACGCCGCGCGAACCGCCGCCGAACTCATGGACCGTGACCTTCGCGTCGTCGAGATAACACACGGGGATATCGAACGCGCGGTCCCCGAAGTCGCTCGCGCTATCGGCCGAACGAACGCGATGGACGTGCAAATCGCGCTTCCGCTCTACCTGACCGCCGAGCGGGCACGTGCGGACGGCTACGACCGACTCGCGGTGGGGCAAGGCGCGGACGAACTGTTCGGCGGCTACGAGAAAGTCGCCCGTACGGACCACCGCGTGGAAGCGGAAACGGTACGCGGTGCGGCCCGTGAGACGATTCGCACGCTCCCCGAGCAGTTGCCGCGGGACGTGTTGACTCTCCGGTCCGCCGGGGTCGAACCGGTCGCCCCCCTCCTCGACGACCGA
Organism: Haladaptatus sp. HS23; assembly: GCF_056892285.1. Lineage (NCBI taxonomy): Archaea > Methanobacteriati > Methanobacteriota > Halobacteria > Halobacteriales > Haladaptataceae > Haladaptatus > Haladaptatus sp. HS23. Next base: position 261,651 of record NZ_JBXGLH010000002.1, read on the forward strand.
GTCGTGCGGGCGGCGCTCCGCCTTCCGGGTTCGATGCTCGTCTCGGAGGGCGTTCGGAAATCGACGTTCAGGAATGCGGCGCGGGAATTAGTCCCCGATGAGGTAGCGATGCGGGACAAGAAGGCGGTGCAGTACGGCAGTCTCGTGGCACGGGAACTCGACCGACTCGCGCGACAGGCGGGATATAAACGCCGGATGGACGACCACGTGACCAAGTACGTTCGCTCTCGATTGGGCTGACTTCGAGTCGTCCAGTCGCTTTTTGCGACGGTGCGTCTTCGCGCGTTCAGCGCCGTCGCTTTCTCGACGCCTGTAGGAAAAGTCCCCGTCGAAGCCACGACTCGCTATACCCGATGCAGTGACCGCCGCACTCGATACACACCTGACGGTCGAGTTCGTACGACGCACCGCACGATTTACACTCGAACCGTGTCGAGCCCACGTGCCCTAATTTCAGACTGACTCGGCTGACAAATCCCATTCTCGAACTGTTAGAACAACAGTGCAGACATTATTATACGCCACCTAACCGCCGAAAATCACCGATAGAGAGATTCTGTGCTCTGTCACTTTTCTCTCATTCTGAAAGAATGGCTGCGAAAGGGAACTGCTGTGTCATCGTGAACGAGGCGAGACGACCTGCTCGCTGCCACAGTCCGGACAGGGTTTTCGCTCGCCGTCGAATGCCTTGCCACACCCGGTACAGACGAAGGTCGGTCGAGGGTCTTCGTCGTCGGTACCGAACAGGCGGTCGATGATGCTCATGAACGACAAAAATCACCGGATAGGCCTTATTATACACCTGCTAACCCCGGTTTCGTCGCTCGGATCGGACGCGCTCGATGGCCTCGATACCGAGCGTGACCACCTCCTCGGTCAGACCGTCGCGTGTTCGGAAGTCATCGAGTGAAAACCAGCGCCAACGGTCGGTCGCGCGTTCGCCGTCGTCGGGCGCGAGTGTTCGGTCCGCCGCCTCGCCGTAGTAGACGAAGTCGATGTGTTGGTGGGCGACCGCTCCGTCGAGAGCGTCGACGTCGTAGAGCATGGTGTGTTCTGCGGGTGGCAGTTCCCGGCCGAAATCGGCGGTGACGCTCGTCTCCGGTTCGAGGAGCGTCACGTCGAGACCCGTCTCCTCGCGGACTTCGCGCAGGGCGGCCTCACGAGGGAGTTCGTCCCGGTCGAGGTGGCCGCCCGGCGGGAGGAGCATGTCTAATCGGTCGTGGTCGTGAAGCAAACACTCGCCGTCGTGGACGACGTACGTCGTCGCGGTGAAGTGGCGGGTCGTCTCCATGGAAGAGAGGACGACCGAATCGGATTCACCGTTTCGGTCGGCTATCGAGACGGACTTCGTCGCCGACTGCGACGTCGAACGCCTCGTCGCCACGGTCCTGATTGACCGCGAGTTCGACGTTGCCGTGACTGCCGACCGTCACGAGTCGTTCGCCCGGGTCGACATGGGCGTAGGACGGTTCGACGGGGCCGAGAATGCCGTTTATCTCGACCTCGTCCGCCTCGTTCAGGAACTCGCCCGGAACGTTCGTGATGGCGTTCCCGAAATCGTCCACCGCGAGGAGTTCGCCGGTCGCGGACCCACCCTGAACGGTCGGGTCGGGAAAGCGGAGGTCCTCGAACTCGTCCGTCGGGACGACACCGTCGAGCGTTTCGAGCGCGTCCACGCCCGCTTCGTGGACGCGGGCGGCGGCGGGCGCGAACACGTCTCGCCCGTGGAACGTCGCGCTGTCCGGGTCTTCGACCGCGATTCGGAACACTTCGGGGTCGGTGTCGCCTAATTCGCGGGCGACGGGCAGCAGGACGCCGTTGTCCGGTCCGACGAGGACGTGGTCGCCCGCACGAACCACGAGGGCCGCGCGGTCGGTGCCGACGCCGGGGTCCACCACGACGAGGTGGACGGCGGGCGGGAAGTACGGAAACACCTCGCGGAGCCAAAAGGCGGTCGTTCGAACGTCCTGTCGCGGGAAGTCGTGGCCGATGTCGACGAGACGGGCGTCGGTGTGCTGGAGCAACACGCCCTTCATCGCCGCCGGGTATGGCGTCCCGAAATCTGAAGTGAGCGTTATCATATGGCAACTCTCCTGCGGAGATAGGGATAGTTCGCAACTGAATTGATGTATGTTTTCTGTATTCTCAGGAAACGCTATATAAAGTAATCCGAACTATCGACGATGGAGAAGACGGTTCGAAGTACGTGTCCATCGGTTGGGCCTCTACGCGGCCGAGTCGGGACTAAATTCCGTTCGAATCCGAGTCGCTGACCTGTTGAATGCGGTCGATACCGTCTATTTCCTCGACCACTTCGACGACCGGGTCCGGAACGAGTTTTCGCCAGTCGCCGCCGTCGACCATCCGGTCGCGGACTTCGGTTCCCTCCAACACGTCGCGGTTGAACATCGGGGACTGTCGTACCTCGACGCCTGCCTCCTCGAACAGACGAATGACGAGGGGGTTGTTCGAGTAGGCCACGTCGAAGTCGGGGCTCATGCTCTGGACGTGACTCACCCACACGGAGTTCCGGTCCAAGTCCTCGATGGGGACGGCGTACGTCACGAGGTCGTAATCCACGAGGGATTTGGTTATCATCATGATGCGTTCGCCAGCCGTGAATGGGTCGTGACGGCTGTGTGAGTCGCCCGCGCTTCCGATGCCGAGGACGAGTTCGTCGACTTCCTCGGCGATGTTGTCGACCACGTTGTGGTGGCCGTTGTGGTAGGGTTGGAAGCGCCCGATGTAGAACCCGCGGGTCATGGTGAATCCGTCGGGTAGCGATTTTATAAGAGTGACGAGTCGTCCGTCCGAGCGGTCCATCCTCGCCGAAAAGCGGGTCGAACTATTTCGAAGCCGGTGTGCGACACCGGGAGCGATACGGCTATATCCCTTCAATTCCACAGTTTGACGGCCTGAAATGGAGTGTGCGGGGTCGAGCGTAGGGAGAAAGTATATCAGTTCGCCAGCCATGTTTTCAACTACACAGAACGAATTCTATGAGTAACGACACCGAAGCTTCACCATCGGAGCAGGAAGCCGAGAAAGAGATGGACGTCGATAGCCTTGGGAGCGAGGTGGACGCCAAGGTCGCCGACGACATCTCCGAAGACGACCTGCTGGGTGGGTTGGAGATAGAAAGTACGGAAGAAGTCGAAATCCCCGACCGACTGGTCGATCAGGTCATCGGACAGGATCACGCCCGTGACATCATCCTCAAGGCGGCGAAACAGCGCCGTCACGTGATGATGATCGGGTCCCCCGGGACAGGGAAATCGATGCTGGCGAAGGCGATGAGTCAACTCCTCCCCAAAGAGGACTTGCAAGACGTCCTCGTCTATCACAACCCCGACGACGGGAACGAACCGAAGGTTCGGACGGTCCCCGCCGGAAAGGGCGAACAAATCATCGAGGCACACAAGGAGGAAGCCCGAAAGCGCAACCAGATGCGCTCCTTTTTGATGTGGGTCATCATCGCCATCGTGGTGGGATACGCGCTCCTCCTCGCCGGAAAGCCGCTCCTCGGAATCCTCGCGGCCGGTGTCATCTACCTCGCGTTCCGCTACGGGTCGCGTGGCTCCGACGCGATGATTCCGAACCTGTTGGTCAACAACAGCGACGTCACCAGCGCCCCCTTCGAGGACGCGACGGGTGCCCACGCGGGTGCGATGCTCGGCGACGTGCGCCACGACCCGTTCCAGTCCGGTGGAATGGAAACGCCGAGCCACGACCGGGTAGAACCCGGTGCCATCCACAAGGCGAACAAGGGCGTGTTGTTCATCGATGAAATCAACACCCTCGACATCCGCAGTCAGCAGAAGCTGATGACGGCGATTCAGGAGGGCGAGTTCTCCATCACCGGTCAGTCCGAGCGCTCCTCGGGCGCGATGGTGCACACCGAACCCGTTCCGACCGACTTCGTCATGGTCGCGGCGGGGAACCTCGACGCCATGGAGAACATGCACCCGGCACTCCGTTCGCGTATCAAGGGATACGGGTACGAGGTCTACATGGACGACACCATCGACGATACGCCGGAGATGCGCCGCAAGTACGCGCGCTTCGTCGCCCAAGAGGTCGAAAAAGACGGTCGACTTCCGCACTTCACGGACACGGCCGTCGAAGAGGTCATCCTCGAAGCCCAGCGCCGTGCGATGCGCAAGGACCACCTCACGCTGAAACTGCGTGACCTCGGTGGACTGGTGCGCGTTGCAGGCGACATCGCTCGCGCGGAAGACGCCGAGAACACCACGCGCGACCACGTGTTGCAGGCGAAACAGCGCTCGCGCTCCATCGAACAACAGATCGCGGACGACTACATCGAGCGCCGGAAGGACTACGACCTCACGATCTCCGCCGGCGACGTGGTCGGCCGCGTGAACGGTCTGGCCGTCATGGGCGAGGACAGCGGTATCGTCATGCCCGTCATGGCCGAAGTCGCGCCGTCGCAGGGTCCCGGTCAGGTCATCGCCACCGGGAAACTGCAGGACATCGCCGAGGAGGCGGTCCAGAACGTCAGCGCCATCATCAAGAAGTTCAGCGACGAGGACATCTCGGAGAAGGACATCCACATCCAGTACGTGCAGGCGTACGAGGGTGTCCAAGGTGACTCCGCGTCGGTGACGATGGCAACGGCGGTCATCAGCGCGCTGGAGAACATCCCCATCGACCAGAGTATCGCCATGACCGGCTCCCTGTCGGTCCGCGGCGACGTGCTCCCGGTCGGCGGCGTCACGCACAAAATCGAGGCCGCCGCGAAGGCGGGCGTCGAGACTGTCATCATCCCGAAGGCCAACGAGCAGGACGTGATGATAGAAGAAGAGTACGAGGAGATGATCGAAATCATCCCCGTCTCGCACATCAGCGAAGTCCTCGAAGTCGCGCTTACGGGAGAATCCGAGAAGGACAGCCTCATCAACCGGCTGAAGGACATCACCGGCCACGCCCTCGACCGCAAGGTCGGCGGCACCAAGCCCGGTAGCAGTCCGAGTCCGCAGTAAGCGTTCGGCAACGAGAATTCGTTTTTTCTTCGGTTTCAGCTCCGGAGCGACGGCCATCGCCCGTCCAGCCCCACCGACACAGTAGACAGCTTTTCACGGTCAGCGTCCGAATTGGAATCCGAATGCCCTCGCCGAACTGGAACGCGTTCGCCGCCGTCACGCTAATCGTTCTCCTCCTTCTCATCGCGCTCGCTCGCGCCTCGCAGGGGATGTTCGTCGGGGAGGACGAAATGGACGACGTGAGTCCGACGGCAGACGGTCACGATTCGGCGATTCGACCCGAGACGACCGGACCGCTCACGAACGGATACGGGGTCGGTCACGGAGAGGGCTCCGAATCCACCACGGACGAGAGAAGCGCGGGTGACGAGACGACACCCGCGCTCGACTCCGGACCCGCGGTCTCTTCGGATTCGAACTCGCGAGACGACGAAACGCCGACTGCGAGCGTCGAACCTGCAACCGCGAACGTCGAGTTCACCCACGAGACGACGCCCGAAACCGCCGCAGACGAGGAGTTCACGCCGGGAATGCTTCTAATCAACGTCGCGTTCAGCCAAGGTCTGTTCGGCGTGGTCCTCGTCGTGGCGGCCGTACTCGCCGCGATTCCCGCCGTCGCGCTCGGCCTGGGGAGCGTGACCGTCACCCAACTCGGCATCGGCGCCCTCCTCGGCGTGGCGCTGTACGTCGGAAACGAACTCGGCCAGCGCGTCGCGGACGCGCTCGGTATCGACTACGAGGACGGCCTTCGAGAACTCCTCACCCCCGACTCGCTCGACGGGTGGGTCGTCCTGCTCGTCCTCGTCCTGCCGACAATCGCCGGGTTCGAGGAACTGCTGTTTCGCTCCTCGCTGGTCGGCGTATTCGCCGCCGGGTTCGGCATCTCGCCGTGGTTCCTCGTCGCTGCGTCGTCGATTGCCTTCGCGACGGGTCACGGCGCGCAAGGCCCGGCGGGCGTACTCGTCACCGGGACGCTCGGCGCGGTACTCGCCAGCGCGTTCGTCCTGACGGGAAGCTTGGTCGTGGTCGTCGTCGCCCACTACCTCGTCAACGCGCTGGAGTTCGTCGTTCACGCCCACGGCGACCGGTCCACGTAGTCCTCGAACACGGATGCCGCGCGCTCGTACGGGTCGTCGGTGCGAACGTCGATATCGAGGTCAGCGAACGTCTCGACCGCCCGCTTTCGGCCGCCGGTGCGGAGGAAGTCGCGGTACTCTTCGGGCGACAGCGTGCCGTCCGTGAGTCGGTCGAAGACGACGGTGGCACCCACCACGCCGAGGACGTACTGGTAGAAGTGGTACGGTTCCCGCGCGTGACTGCCGGTGAGCCACCCAGATGCGGTGTACTCGTCGGGGACGACCGGCGCGTTGAACTCCTCGTGGAGGTCGGCGTAGATGTCGTCGAGGCGCTCCGCGGTGAGGGTGCCACCACTTTCGACCACGTCGTACGCTTCGTGGGTGAACGCGGACCACATCCCCGCACCGAAGAGGTTGCCGCCGATGGTATCGAGGAGGCGGTCGAAGACGTGATTCCGGTACCGTCCGGTCTCGATGAGATGCCGCGCGAGGAGCAGTTCGTGAAGCAGGCTCGGCACCTCCTCGACGGGGCGCGGAGTGGTCGCGTACAGCGGTCGGCACGCCTCGCGCAGATACGACGTGTTCATCGCGTGGCCGAGTTCGTGGGCCAGAACGAACAGCGACCGCACGTCGTCGTCGTAGTTCGCCAGAACGTACGCGCCGGTATCGTACGACGACGGGCAGTACGCGGTGATGTCGGAGCGTTTTTCCTCGGTTTCGTACACGTCGATTCGACCGTCGTCCAAAAATCCCGCCAAGCGGTTCCGGTACTCCTCGCCCAACGGCTCGGCTGCGGCGAGGAGGTGGTCACGCGCTTCGTCGTACGGAATCTCCGGCCCCTCTTCGTCGGCGAGCGGAACGTCCGTGTCCCACGGGCGTACCTCTTCCACGCCGAGACGGTTACGACGGAGGCGGAGATAGCGGTGGTGCGGGCCGAGGTTCGACCGGAGCGCATCGAGGAGCGCGTCGTGTGCGTCCGTCGGGAAGTCGATTCGAAGCCCCGTCTCCGGGTAGCTCTGCTTGTTGAAGCTCCGTTCGCGGACGGAGCCGAAGTTCCGTACCGTCGCGCGGTTCGATTGCGCTTTCACCTTCTCCGCGTACGCCGTCGCAATCGCGTGCTTGGACGCGGTCAATTCCCCGCGGAACGCCTCGTACACGCGGCGTCTGAACTCCCTGTCCGCCGATGCGAGCTGTTTCGCCCGCTTGTTTCGCGTCATCCGAACGGGGTCCCCGTCCGGTCCGTCCACGGTCGGCGGTTCGAAGTCCCGGTTGACGAGGGCTCGAAACACTTCCTCGGGCGTGTCGTGGTGCAGCGTCGTGAGGACCTCCTCGACTTCGGGCGAGCGAACGTGGCAGTCCATTCGTACGGCGTCGTCGAGATAGCGCTGAAACGCCGCGAGGTCGTCGTTCTCGCGTCTCATCCCTTTGACTCGCTCGGGAGAGAGCGACCGAAGCCGACGCCGAACCGCCGTCTTCGTTCGGTCGACGTCGTCCGACACCGACCGGAACTCGGTGCGTCGCTCCTCGCGTTCGGGGTCCCCCGTGTCCTCGTTGCATCGAAGTTGGACGTAGAGGTCGAGCCGTTGTTCCCGTCGAACGAGGGTTTCGAGGTCCGTGAGGGTGTCGAGAAAGTCGTCCAGGCTCCTCGGGTCCCGCTCGCGGAGCGATTCGGCGAGCGATTCGGTTTCGGCGAGCGTTGCGCTCCACTCGTCGGGCGATTCGAAGATGGTCGAGAGGTCCCACTTGTACTCCTGTGCGATTTCGTCTCTGGTCGGTATCGAATTCATGACGTCTGTCGTGTGCGGTCGCTGTCGCTGATGGTAGTCGAACGGCGGTACGAGGCCCGAAATCGAGCGTCGAATCAGAAGGAGGTAAAGCGGGTCATCGTGCTACCTAGTTAGAAAACAGTCGTTTACGAGGGGTAAAAAACGTACGGGTCGCTCGAAACGACGTGGTTTGTCTTACGGAGTAGGGGGGTCAGAAGAGCTACCGCTCTTCGCTGGCTCGCGGTTTCGCCAGACTCCGTCTGGCTGACTGCCGAGCAACGCTCGGCAATTTCACCGCTCGCCTGTTCCGAGGAGCGGTGCGCTTCGCTTACCGCTCTTCGCTATTCTCGTGAGTAGAACGAACGAGAGTTAGAGCTACCGCTCCTCGCTATCGAGCACGCGAATCTGGTCGCCGCGCACGGTGACGGGAATCGGGACGGTCGCCTCGTACAGTTCGACCGTCACCTGGTCTTTGCCCTCGTCGATACGCTGGACCTGCGCCTTCTCGCCTTTGAACGGTCCGGCGATGAGTTCCACGATGTCGCCCTCCGCGATACCTTCGACGTCCGGCGTCGGGGAGAGGAAGTGCTCCACTTCGGAGATGTTGCTCTCGCCGGGGACCATGCTCCGCGCGTGTGGAATCTCCTCCAAGACGCGGTTGATTACCCGGTGGTCGTCGGCTTCGACCATGACGTAACTCGTCAGCGAGTCGGGCGCGAGGACGGCGTGAATCTCCGGTTCCTCGCGGTTGATGATCATGTCCGCGACGGTGCGTTCCTGGCTTGCCGTGGTCTTTACTGCGTAAATTGGCATATAGATTCACCTAGACGGGGGCAGCGGTGATGAAACTCATGACGGCGAAAATCGTGAACCCGAGCAGTCCGACGAGCAAGATGCCGGCACCAGCGATCTGTGCGATCTTCGAGAACTCGTTCCACGACGGCGTACTCGCTAATTTGAGTACGCGCATGTACGACGCGAGGTCTAGCTTGACGTCCATTGTTGGTGATGCTTGGCTATCGGGCTTTTTCTATCTTACTACAAAGGGACGGGAGAGAAGCGCTCGATTACTCGACGTAGTCGATGTCTTCCGCCTGCTGTTGTTTCGCCTGTGCCTGTTCGGCCTCGTTGCGGCCGTAAATCTGGGGCGACTGAACGCCCGTGACGACGATCATGGTTCGCATCGTACCGTCGAGACTCTCGTCGATGGAGGTACCCCAGATGATGCGGGCGTCGGGATCGATGCGGTCGTAAATCTGTTCGACCACGCCCTCGGCTTCCTCGATGGACATGTCGTTGCCACCGGTGACGTTGACGAGCGCGGACTTCGCGCCGCTGATGTCCACGTCGAGGAGGGGCGAGCGCAGAGCGCTCTTCACGGAGTCCTGTGCCTTCTGGTCCGAGTCGCTCTCGCCGAGTCCGATCATGGCAACGCCACCCTTCTCCATGACGGTACGAACGTCGGCGAAGTCGAGGTTGACGAGACCGGGTTTCGTGATGAGTTCCGTGATACCTTTCACCGAGCGCATGAGAACCTCGTCGGCGACCTTGAACGCCTGTTTGACGGGCAGTTTGCCGACGGAGTCGAGCAGGCGGTCGTTCGGGACGACGATGACCGTGTCGCTCACGTCGCGGAGGCGTTCCAATCCGGCCTCGGCGTTGGTGCGCCGGACCTCACCCTCCGCCGTGAACGGCGTCGTGACGATGGCGATGGTGAGTGCGCCGGCCTCGCGGGCCGCCTTGGCGACCACGGGGGCGCTTCCGGTGCCGGTGCCGCCGCCGAGTCCGGCGGTGACGAACACCATGTCCGAGCCCTGAATCGCGTCGTAAATCTCCTCCTGACTTTCGAGGGCGGCCTCCTCGCCGACCTGCGGGAGCGACCCCGCACCGCGGCCGCTCGTCTTCTGTTCTCCCATCAGAATCTTCGTATCCGCCTCGATCTCGACGAGGTGCTGAACGTCCGTGTTCGCGGCGACCAGCGACGCCCCGTGAATTCCCTCTTCGGCCATTCGATTGACCGTGTTTCCACCGCCACCGCCACACCCGACGACGGTGATGTTGGTCTGGAGTTCTTTGAGTACGTCCTGCAGTTCCTCGTCGGTCATCGTCCCCGAAAGGCCGGTGTCCTGCGAGGCACCTCCGATTTCTGATTGGGGGGCACCCTGTTGTTGCCCTTCCGCCTCCTCAATAGCGTCTTCAACGATTGAATCCATCCTTGAAGCTTCTTTTACGAACGCACATTAATTATCTTTCCCCTCTAGTCGACGTCGTCTGACTCATATCACACCATCGTGAAAAAAAGTTATATGCTCGATTCGTCCCCGGCCATTCACTCCACGGGGAAGACATGTGTTCGCTCCGTCCGGACCTTCTCGGGCGGAATCGTTCGCCCGTCGACGGTCACCGAAACCCCGGAGGACAGTTTGCCGAAGGCGGGTCCCTCGGACACGCCCAACGTGCGCGCCTTTTCCGGGTCGAAGGTGACTTCGCGTACGACGACTTCGTCGTCCCGGCGCGCGACGGTTTCGTACTTCCGGTCGAGCAACGCGACCAATTCGTCGAGAATCGCCCCGTAGTCGGCCTGCGTGCGGACCGCCGCGCGCCCACAAACCAGCGTGCCGCCTTCCTCGGTTTCGAAGGCGACCGTCCGCTCGGACACGACGTCGAAGACGGCCTCCCGGTCCACGCCCGCCGCCGCCGCGAGCAACTCCTCGGGGAACGCTCGAACGGAAAACCGCCACTCGTCCGGGTCCTCCGGTACGTCGGCCGCTCGCTCGCCGAACCGGAGCCCCGAATCGACGGACGAGAGGTCCGACTCCATCGCCTCGGCGAGGGAGAGGGGAACCCCTGACACCTCTCGAACCCACGTCTCGCTCACGACGCGGTAGCCGAGGTCGGCGATGACGTCCGCGATGTCCTCCGTGTCGCCCTCACAGACGGCGTGGGTCGCCCCGCTCCGCTCGAACGCCTGTCGAATCACGTCGGGATGTGCCTCCGGAAGCCCCAGCGTATCGAGGTTCCAGTCCGACGCAATGTGGCCCACCGCCCAGTCCGTCTCCCCGATGATTCGCTCGAAGCGTGGGGCGTAGTGACCCCCACCGAACCCGACGAGTTGGCGCTCCCGATGGGGGGAAACGCCGCGCAGGTCGAGAATGGCGCGCGCGACGGCACGGGCGGCGTCCGGGTCACCCCACTGGTCGTCGCCGCTGCCGAGTTCGGCGAACATCGACGGAACCCCGACCTCGCTCGGACCGTGGTGGGTACATTCCATTCCGACTTCGTACCCCTCGGGCGCGTGGTCGTCGAACGCCCGGAGCAACCGCGCGTGGGCGTTCGGACAGGTCTCGGCGAGGGTCCTGTCCTCGCCGCCGTACTCGGCCGGGCCGAAGTTTCCGGTGAAGTGGGCGGTCAACAGCGGCCCGGTGTCGCCCGAGTGACGCGAGGCGAACACGAGCATGCTGGGGTCGGAAAACGCCTCGGCGACGTTCTCGATGTCGAGGTGGAGTGCGTCGAACTCGCGGAGTTCGAACCCGTCCGTCCGGTAGTACTCCCCGCCACCCTCCGCGTCCGGTCGCGTTTCGTCTTCGTGTGTACTCCACTCCGTCTCGGCGAGGAGGCACTCGCCGATGTGTTCGGAGGCGTAGTCTGCCCTACTGACGACGACGGCAATCACGAACGGTTCTCCGCACGGACGGCGAAAAAGTCCGTCGAATCCCGGAAACGGTTAAGAAGCGGGGCGGAGTCTTGACATGTATGAAGGTTCTCGTTCCGGTGGACGGCTCCGACTGCAGCATGCGGGCGCTCGATTTCGCCATCGAGTTCGCGAGGCGGTACGACGCGGACATCGATATCGTCCACTTCACGGACGTACGAGGTGAGGACACGAAGGCCCTGATGGACCGGGTGGAAGCGGAACTCGACGAAACCGATATCGAGAGCGACCCCACCGTGGCGGTGGACGTCCATCTGGCGAGTTTCAAGGCGTCGAACCGCATCGGCAACAACATCGTCTCGATGGTCGAGGAGGACGGCTACGACCACGTCATCATGGGCCATCATGGCACGGGACGGGTAGGTACGTTCATTCTCGGCAGTGCGGCGAAGACGGTGGTAAAATCGGCAGACGTGCCCGTGACGACCGTTCCGTGAGTAGTTTTACAGGGACGAAAACATTTCCAGTTCCAGATAGAACCGCTTAATTAGGCCGCTTTTGAAGGTGCCCGTAGTATGAATCCGATGCTTGCTACACCGATGGCGATTTTGCCACGGGTGTGGGAAAACTCGTTACTGCTCCTCTCATCGTTCTTCTTGCTCCTTTTGGGGGCGGAAGTGTTCACGAACGCCGTCGAATGGTTGGGTCACCATCTCGGCGTGAGCGAAAGCGCGACCGGGAGTATCCTCGCCGCCGTGGGAACCGCCCTCCCCGAGACGACGATTCCGATAATCGCCATCTTCGGGAGTAGCGGCGGGACGAAGGCCGCGGAGGAAGTCGGTGTGGGGGCCATTCTCGGTGCACCGTTCATGCTCGCTACCATCGCCATGTTCCTCGTCGGCGCGAGCGTCTACTACTTCGGGTCGCGCCGTACGCACGGACGGGAAATGCATTTCAACAGCGAGTCCACCCGCCGTGACCTCTCCTTTTTCCTCGTCGGCTACACCCTCGCGTTCAGCGCCGCGCTGATTCACAGCGACCTGATTTCCCACGGCATCGCCGCACTGCTCGTCCTGCTCTACCTGTTCTACCTCTACCGCTCGCTCAAGAGCGGCGAACTGGTCGAAGGCGAGGACTTGGAGGACCTCCACCTCGGACTGATGATAGAGGGCGTCATCTCCCGCTTCCCGGGCATGAACGCGGACGAGAACCACTCGGGCAATCCACATTCGATTTTAGTGGCGATTCAAACGCTCATCGCGCTCGGCTTCATCATCGGCGGGGCACAGGTGTTCGTCTCCCAGACCCAGTGGGTTTCGGAGGAGGTACTCGGCATCCCGACGGCCATCGTCGCACTCCTCATCGCACCGCTCGCCACCGAACTCCCCGAGAAGTTCAACAGCATCATCTGGATTTCCCGCGACAAGGACACCCTCGCGCTCGGCAACATCTCGGGTGCGATGGCGTTTCAGGGCACCCTTCCCGTCACCCTCGGCATCATGTTCACCTCGTGGGACCTCTCGTTCCAGTGGGGAACGTCCGGCTTCCTGAACGGTCTGTCGGCCATCCTCGCCATCATCAGCGGGTGCATACTCTATCTCCGCGCGCGCCGCGTCGACGGCGGAAACATGTCGCCCCGACCGTTCCTCATCGGTGGACTGTTCTACCTCATCTTCCTCGCGGTGGTCGTCTATCACGTCGTCGTCCTCGACGTCGGCGGCGTCGCCGGTCACTGAGTCCGCTCGTCGGATGGAATCGCTTACTTGACTGCCGCGGGAAGTACGGGATATGTCGCTTCCAGTCGCGGCCGCGGTGCGGCCGCTCGCACTGTCGAAATCGTCGACGAAAGGACTCTTACTTCTCGCATCCTTCGGCTTTCTCCTCGTCGGAGCGGAGGTGTTCACCAACGGCGTAGAATGGCTCGGCCACCGCCTCGGAATCTCCGAGAGCGCCACCGGGAGCATCCTCGCCGCGATGGGAACCGCCCTCCCCGAGACGACGATTCCAGTCATCGCCATCCTGAAGGGCGGGTCGGCGGCGTCCGACATCGGCGTCGGCGCGATTCTCGGCGCGCCGTTCATGCTCGCCACCATCGCCATGTTCCTCGTCGGCGCGAGCGTCTACTACTTCGCCGACCGTCGCGCGAACGACGCCCATTTGCAGTTCAACGAGGGCGCGACGACGCGCGACCTCTCCTTTTTCCTCGTCGGCTACACCCTCGCGTTCGCCGCCGCACTCGTCCCGGATGGGACCAGCGTCGCGGGAATTCCGATTCGGGTCGTCATCGCCGTCGTCCTCGTGGCCCTGTACGTCACGTATCTCTACCGGTCGCTCCGTGCGGGTGAACTGGCCGACAGCGACGACATGGACGACCTCCACATCGGAATCGCCGCCGAAGGGTTAGCCGAACGAATCGGCATCGACTCGAACGCGGACCACAGCTCCGACCCGCACCTCCTCCTCACGGCCCTTCAGACGTTCATCGCGCTCGGATTCATCGTGTACGGTGCCCACCTGTTCGTGGACCAAGTGGAGTGGGTTTCGAGGGACGTCGGCATCCCGTACGCCATCGTCGCGCTCGTCATCGCCCCCGTGGCGACCGAACTTCCCGAGGCGTTCAACAGCGTCATCTGGTTGGCGCGCGACAAGGACACCCTCGCGCTCAACAACATCACGGGCGCGATGGCGTTCCAAGGCACCCTTCCCGTCACCCTCGGAATCCTGTTCACGCCGTGGGACCTCAGCCTCGCGTGGGGAACCGCCGGCTTCCTGAACGCCATCTCCGTCCTCTTCGCCATCGTCGCCGGGTGCATCGTCCTCTTCCGCGCACGTCGCGTCGGCGAGGACGACTTCGACCCGACGCCGTTCCTCGGAAGCGGCCTGTTCTACGTTCTCTTCATCGGCCTCGCCGTCTACTTCGTCATGCTCGGTATCTGAGGCCCGTCGATTAAGTCCCCCCGCTCCCTTCTTCGGATATGGACGTATTCGGACTCCTCGGAAACCCGGTGGGTCACTCGCTCTCCCCGCCGATGCACGAGGCCGCCTACGAGGAACTGGACATGGACGCCCGCTACGTCACCTTCGAACCCGAAGCCATCGCCCCGGCAATCGAGGGAGCGAACGCGCTCGGCGTGAGCGGGTTGAACGTCACGATTCCGTTCAAGGAGGACTGTCTCTCGCACGTCGACTCCGACCCGCTCGCGGAACGCATCGGCGCGGTGAACACGGTCGATTTCTCCCACCCCGGCGATTCCGTCCCGACCGGCCACAACACGGACGCCGAGGGCGCACGTCGAGCGCTCGAACGACACGACGTTTCCCGCGACGGGACCAACGCCGTCGTCGTCGGCGCGGGCGGTGCGGCACGGGCAATCGCCTTCATGCTGGCCGACGACGGCGCGACGGTCGGGATAGCCAATCGAACCGTTTCGCGTGCAGAGTCCCTCGCAGCGGACGTGAGCGGTGCGACGGCACACGGCTTGGACGAACTCCCCGAACTCGTGTCGGCGGCCGACGTGCTAATCAACGCGACGAGCGTCGGAATGGAATCCGACGAATCGCCCGTTCCGGTCGACGCGCTCCACGGAGACCTCGCGGTGATGGACGCGGTGTATCGTCCGATCGAAACGCGACTGCTCCGCGAGGCGGCCGCGTGCGGGGCGACGACCATCGACGGCGCGTGGATGCTCCTGTTTCAAGGGGTCGCTGCATTTGAACTATGGACCGAAACGGATGCACCGGTCGAGCGGATGGACGCCGCCTTGCGAAGACGCCTTTAAGTGAAGGGACTTTGTACTATCCCCCAATGGGGCTTATCACACGGCTGAAATCGTTGCTCGGTCTTGGCGATGAGCGGTCGAAAACGCGAAATCGTGACAACGGAGTGACGATAGAGCGGGAACCGACCGAGACGAGAGCACAGCCCACGGTGGAATCGGATAAAGCAGTGAAAATGACCGAGGAGTCCTCGGAAACGGAAACCGAAATCGAAACCGAAACGGAGACGAGTATTTCGACGGAAGAACTCGTCGACGAGGGGGAGCCGACGGACCACATCGAGGAAGCGGAACCCGACACGGCGACGGAACCCGCCGAGGCGACGGGGCCGAGTGCCGAGGCGGGACAACCCGCACAGACGGAAGCGACCGAACCGGAAGCGGAACCCGACATGGGGTCGGAGGAAGTGGAGGAACCGGAAACTGACGTGGAAGCCGAAGAGCCGGAAGCGGAACCGGAGGACGAAGCCGAAGAGCCGGAACCGGAGGAAGAGACGTCGGAATCGGAGGAAGCAAATGAATCCGAGGCCGGAGCCGAAGCCGAAGCGTCGGAGGCCGCCGATACCGACGCCCGACCGCTCGAAGACGTGAAGGGAATCGGCCCGGCCTACGCCGAGCGCCTCCGGAACGCAGGCGTCGAAAACACGGTCGAGTTGGCCGAGGCCAACGCGGCGGAGATCGCCCGCGAGACCGACCTCTCGACGACGCGAATCGAAGGCTGGATGGACCGTGCGAAATCGATGTAACGAACCGGAAGTAGTCACCTCGCGGGCTTCGTTCCGCGAGACGGCACAGGACGCACCCCGAGGGTCGAGAATCCCCGTCGAAGTCCGCGTGCAGGTCGCGGACCCGTTTCTGGCGTATCGACGCGCGCGCGGCAGCCCCGACGGTTTCTATCTCGCGACGACTGGGGGTCAGTCGGGGTGGGGCTATTTTGGCGTCGAGCCGACGAGTTGGCTCCAGACGGATTCGACCACCGAATCGAGCCTCGACGTCCTTTCGGCGGCACTCGCCGACGAGAAACTCGTTCGCGGCGACTGCGACGTTCCGTACCCGTGTGGGTTGTTCGGATGGCTATCCTACGACCTCGTCCGCGAATTGGAAGCGCTTCCGGGGTCGGCGACCGACGACCGACACCTGCCGCGCCTCCAGTTCGGCCTGTACGACTGCGTCGCCGCGTGGGAGACGGGGTCGGAGGAAACGCTCCGTGTGACGG
The DNA here is from genome assembly GCF_056892285.1 of Haladaptatus sp. HS23. Taxonomy (NCBI): domain Archaea; kingdom Methanobacteriati; phylum Methanobacteriota; class Halobacteria; order Halobacteriales; family Haladaptataceae; genus Haladaptatus; species Haladaptatus sp. HS23. The sequence goes on from NZ_JBXGLH010000002.1 coordinate 278,137, forward strand.
CCTGTCCACGATTGGACGGCCCCGACGAGACGTACGACGAGGCCCGTGAGATGGCGCTCTCGCTCGCCACGGCGGCTATCGAGGGTGACGAATCCATCGGCGACCCCCCGACCGACGAACGGGGTCCGTTCGTGAGCAGTTGCGGCAGGGACGCCTTCGCGGAGCGCGTCCGACGCGTCAAGGAGTACATCCGAGACGGCGATACGTTTCAGGCGAACATCTCACAGCGACTCGAAGCGCCTGCGAGCGTGCACCCGGTGGCGGCCTTCGACGCCCTGCGCCGGGTCAACCCCGCGCCCTACTCGGCGCTGTTGGAGTTCCCCGGCGTCGATTTGGTGAGCGCGAGCCCGGAACTGCTGCTCGACCTGAACGGGCACCGACTCAGAACGGAACCCATCGCCGGGACGCGGCCGCGCGGTTCGACGCCCGAGGAGGACGAAGCGCTCGCGGCCCAACTGCGGGACGACGACAAGGAGCGCGCGGAACACGCCATGCTGGTCGATTTGGAGCGAAACGACCTCGGCTATTTTGCCGAGTACGGAAGCGTCGAAGTGACGGATTACCGCCGAATCGACCGCTACTCCGAGGTGATGCACCTCGTCTCGGAGGTCACGGGACGGCGACGGTCCGACGTCTCCCCCACGGACGCTATCGCGGCAGTGTTCCCCGGCGGAACCATCACCGGCGCGCCGAAGCCCCGGACGATGGAAATCATCGACGAACTGGAATCGACGCGCCGCGGGCCGTACACCGGGAGTATCGGCGTTTTGGGCTTCGACGAACGTGGGACGTTGAACATCGTCATCCGAACGTTGGTCCGACACGGCGAGGAGTATCACTTGCGCGTCGGTGCCGGAATCGTCCACGATTCGGTCCCCGAGGCCGAGTACGAGGAGACGTTGGCGAAGGGGAAGGCGCTCGTCAACGCCATCGACGAGGCGCTCGAACGGGGCGACGGGTTCTCGGTGGAATAGTCTCGAAACTTACTGCTTCGCTTTCTCGGCGAACTTCTCGCGCACCTTGCGAATCTTCGGCTGGGCGTTCATCGTGCAGTAGGCGTCGTTGGGGTTCTTCTCGTAGTAGTCCTGATGGTACCCCTCGGCCTCGTAGAACTCCGAGAGCGGTTCGACTTCGGTGACGATTGGGTCCTCGAACGCGCCTTCCGACTCCAGACCGTCGATGTACGCCTCAGCGACGTCCCTCTGTTCGTCGTCGTGGTAGAAGACGGCGGAGCGGTACTGACTGCCCACGTCGGGACCCTGTCGGTTGAGCGTCGTCGGGTCGTGGATGGTGAAAAACACCTGCAGGAGTTCGTCGTAGCCGACCGTCTCGGGGTCGTACTCCAACTGGACGACTTCGGCGTGGCCTGTCTCGCCCGAACAGACGGCCTCGTAGGTCGGGTTCTCGACCGAGCCACCGGCGTAGCCCGACGTGACGGACTCCACGCCGTCGAGTTCCTCGTATGCCGCTTCTAAACACCAGAAACAACCGCCCGCGAGCGTCGCTTTCTCTGTCATGGCAGAGGGTTAGTCCGCGACGCGTTAAGACTCTGCGGTGGCGGACGGTTTTTCAGGGATTCCCGTCGCGGTGAACGAAACGAACGGTGCTCTCACCCGTCGAGGAGTTGGGAAGCGGTGATGACCGCTATGTCCTTCTTTTCGACGTACTGCAGCAGCGACTCGAAGTCGGACTCGCTGATTTCGCCGCCCGACCCCACCTCGTGAAAGAGCGGAACCGTGAGCTGGCCGTATTCGGCGGCGAAGTCGATGTATCGTTTCGTCATGTCGAGGTTCTTTCCGTTCACCCGAGCGACGATGGAGTCCTCAGTTTCGAACGGCATGGCGTTCGGCGACGCGCCGAAACTGAAAATCGTGTCGTAATACTCTCGCGCGAGGTCGAAGGTGTTCGGCCCGACCGCGTTTTTCGGGACGAGGAGGTGACGTGCGCCGTCCCCGAAGCCGTGGCTTTGGAGATACTCCTGTGTGCGTTTCAGCAGGTCCGCTTGCTCCTCTTCGGAGTAATCGGGGAAATAGTGGGCTTGCACGTCGGGGTGGGCGGAGATATCCCACCCGCCGTCGGCCATCTCCGATAGCTGGTCGGTCGTCAACCGGTCGTCGTGTCCGACGCTCTCGGGGATGACGGCCTCGACGCCCGCGAAGTCGTACTTTCGCATGAGTTCGAACGCGCGGTAGTGGGTCGCGTGGCTATCGTCGAAGGTGAACATCACCGCCCCCCTTTTCGGAGGGGAGACGGTCTGAAGGTCGTCGACGAGGAACTCGATGGGAGACGTCGCGTTGGTGTCGACGGGACGCCCGACGACACGGAGTTCCGAGACGGAAGCGAGGTCCGGGGAACCCGTGCTGGCCGTGACACCGAGGTTGAGCCGAACCCATCGGTCCTTCGGTCCGATGAGCGTCCGTTTCAGGTGAAGGACGTTCTTCCCGTCGGGGGCAACGAGTTGGATGGCGATTTTGGCGAAATCGTGACTCGTGACCTTGACGGCGAGGGAGAAGTTTGTTTCGCGGAGGTCGGCACCCGAAAGCGAGCGGGTGATGTGGCCCTCTTTCGTCTCGTCGCTACCGACTACCCTCGCACACTGTGAGCCTCGATACGCGTCGTCGGTCGATTCCGAGAGCGTTCCCTGTCTCGAAACGGCCTGCCACTCGTCGAGCGCCTCGAAATCGTCGGCCACCGGAACGCTGGCCGGCCCGCTCTTTCGCGTCCCGCGCTCGCTTTCGTCCGCCGGAAGCGGCGTCTTATCCGCAATCGAAGAACAGCCCGCAAAACCGACCGCACCGGCGGTCGCAATAAACGTTCGTCGCGTCTGTCGCGTCATATCGCCCTCGAAGAAACCCGGTCACATTCTTATGGACAATTTAATCGAACCGATAGCTGTTGCCAGAGAATACTGAATTTAGTACGTGAAGTTACGTTTCCGTTCGAAGGCTTGCCATATCAACCGGTATTCTTATATAGTTTTGGAACTAACTTATGGTTAGCGGAGCGCCCTTGGCTCTGACTCTATCGAAGGGCAACTCCGATTCATTCCATCATGAGTACGAAAGTTCACAAAGACGACCAGAAGGCCGTAGCGCACTCAGAACGCATGCGAACGGGAAAACGGAGGAACGAGAACGAGAAAACGGAGGAGCGGACGAGCGAACGCGAAGGAGAGCGGGAAGCGGAGCGAACGGACCAGACCTGCCCCGAATGCGGAAGCTCCCTCGTCAACGACTCGGAACACGCCGAGACCGTCTGTAGTCAGTGTGGCCTCGTCGTCGAAGCCGACGGCATCGACCACGGTCCCGAGTGGCGCGCCTTCGACGCGAGCGAACGCGATTCGAAGTCCCGCGTCGGGATGCCGACGACGAAGATGATGCACGACAAGGGCCTGTCGAGCAACATCGGCTGGCAGGACAAGGACGCCTACGGGCGGTCGTTGAGTTCCCGCCAGCGCCAGAAGATGCAACGGCTTCGAACGTGGGACGAGCGCTTCCGCACCCGCGACAGCAAGGAACGAAATCTGAAGCAAGCGTTGGGCGAAATCGACCGGATGGCGAGCGCGCTCGGCCTGCCGGACAACGTCCGCGAGATGGCCAGCGTCATCTACCGCCGTGCACTGAACGAGGACCTCCTGCCGGGTCGCTCCATCGAGGGCGTCGCGACCGCCTCGCTGTACGCAGCGGCGCGACAGAGCGGCGTCCCGCGTACGATGGACGAACTGACCACCGTCAGCCGAATCGACGGCATGGAGTTCAAACGCACCTACCGCTACATCGTGCGCGAACTCGGTCTCGGCGTCAAACCCGCCGACCCCGAGCAGTACCTCGCGCGGTTCGAGAGCGAACTCGACCTCACCGCCGCGACCAAGCGCCGCGCCCACGACCTGCTCAAGACGGCGAAGGAGTCGGGCATCACGAGCGGCAAATCGCCCGTCGGCCTCGCCGCCGCGGCGCTGTACGCCGCCGCCCTCCTCGAGGAGGAGAAACTCACGCAGGACGAGGTGAGCGAGGTATCGGACGTGAGCACCGTCACGATTCGGAACCGCTACCACGACCTGCTGACTGCGGCGGACGAAGCGGACGCGCTTCCGCCGACCGTCTCCACCGACGAGGCGACCGCGTAATCGGATTTTTTCCTTCGAGACAGCGACGACGAGAGACGTCTCTGCTCGAAACTCGTGTCACCATAAAATACAGTGCATTCGACATTGTTGTCCTCCTTATGAAGCGGCGAACGCTCACGGCCGGACTCGCAAGCGGATTCGCTATCGCCCTTTCCGGGTGTGTCTCTCGACTACAAAGAGACCGAAACCAGACGACGAAGCACCGGACGTTTCGGGCGAACGATGGAACTCGACTGAGCATAGAGAACGAAAACGGCTCGGTGGACGTTCGACGCTACGATGGCGACGACGTGGACGTGACGATGAAAATCCGTGGCTCGAAGAGCGAATCGCTCGACGCCACCACCCTTTCGAACTCCCGGTCGGGGAACGAACTCCGATTGGACGTCGACCCCAGTGCGGACGACGTGAGCGTGGCGCTGACGGTTCGCTATCCGAACTCGGTCTCGGTCGGGAAGGTTCGAAGTGAAAACGGGAGCATCGACGCGGAGATGAGTACCTCGGGGGACAGCGCGGTCGTTCGGACAGAGAACGGCAGTATCGACGTGGAATTGCTCGAAGTCGCACGCGACACCGACGTTCGAACTGAAAGCGGCGGTATCGATGCGACACTCGACCCCGACCTCGATGCGACGGTTCCGGCGAGGACGAAAAACGGGTCGATCAACGCGAGCGGTCTCGACTTCTCCTCGGAACAACTCTCCAAGACGGGGTTTTCGGGCGTCCTCGGTGACGGGTCGAAGGACCTCTCGTTCGAGACGGAGAACGGGTCGATTTCCATCGACCCGGTTTCGAAGTAGCCGTTCAACGAATCAGCGAATCCGTGACGGCCGCAGTTCTCGTTTCGATCGGGTGGACTTCGTCGGCCGAATGTCGTTCAAATCGCCGACGGTCGGGCCGTTGACGATGGTCACGGTCCGCCCGTGACGGTCGATTCGGAAGGCGTCAGCGAACGGCCCGTTCTCGATGCGCCACGTGTTCGGCCCGACGCGGGTCGCGTTCTGTCCGCGAAGCAAGTCGCGGTACGCCCGCTGGAACTCCGTCGCGTCCCGTTTCGTCTCCCATTTGGTCTGCCAGACGTAGCCGCGCTTTTGCCCCTCGTGGTACGGCCAGAGTCGGTCGTTCGCCCATCCGTCGGACGGTGTGCTGGTGTAGTTGAACAGGTCATACTTCCCTTCGTCGGGGTCCGTGAACGATTGCCAGCGGATGATGGGGTTGCCCTCGGCCCGACCCTGATACCAGAACATGGTGTATATGCCCGTCTCGCCGACCGTCTGTGACCCGTTTTCGCCGCGCTTGCCGTACAATTTCCAGCCGTTTCGCGCCTGTTCCCCGAGACGGAGCGAGGCCGGTGGGCCGGTTCCCTTTTCGGGATGGATGACCGTGGCGGACGACTCCGGCGGGTTTCGATACTGCTTCGTCACCGCGTTCCAACCGCCGGAATCGAACAGCGAGGCGACGTACGCTGGACCGTCGGAGTACGGTTGAATCAGCGCGACTTGCATGGCGAGGTTGTAGTCCGGAAGCGCGCCGCCGCCGTACGGGGACCCTCTTGGTCCGACACCGGGCTTCGGGACGCACTGCCACGACTTCCCACACCGCTTCGTGTATCGCTTTTCCACGTACATCGCCTCGCCTTCTGTCAGGCCGTCGTGGGCGCGTCGGGCGTCCATCGTCTTCGATTCGAGTTCCGACGACGACAGGTCGACGTGCTGGTCCTGCATCGCGTGCGTGAGTTCGTGAATCAGCGTCGCGTTATCGATCCTGCGCTCCCCGCCAGAGATGACGTAGATTTGGTCCTCGCCCGGCAGATAGAATCCGGCGACGCGCCGTTGATATAGCTTGGTCTGCTGTCGAGCGGCGTCCGCTCGCTCGCCGGTGACGAACAATCCCTCCCAGACCTGATTTTCCCACGCGCGCTGTGGCGGCGTGTACTCGTTCGCAAACTGTCGCCGAATGAGGTCCCGATACTCGCTCCGTGACAGCGACTCGACGTCCACCGAGCGGGTGAACTCCTCGTTTCGGATGAACTCGACGCGTGCCATCGCCCGTCCCACGTACGCCTTCAACTCCGCGTCAGACAGGCCGTCGTGCTGGTTCACGTCGATGCTCTCGTTGTACCAGTAGCCGTTCTCCCATCCGATAACGTCGGAACTCGGGTCCGGCGGATGGGTTTCGGCCGTACTCGAATTCCCGTGGCTTCCTCCGGGGGCCACCATCGCAACCACCGGCGCGGCACAAACGAGGAACACCACGACCGCCCCCACGAATCGCATACCGATGTCACGAGCGCCCGCGGCATAACGGTTGACCGTTGTATCACGCCGCGCTCCCGGTCGAATTTGACCGGTTCTCCGTGAACACTGGTGGAGGTGGGTCCCCGACCTCGGTTAGAGATAGTCGAACGCTCGTCGCCCGGCGTCGAACCCGGCGCGTTCGTGTGCCCACTCGAACGGTTCTTCGTCGCGGCGGTCCGAGAGAAACGAGACGATTCCGTCGGCGACGTTCTCGCCGTAGAGCGACGGTCCCGAGCGCATTCGCTCGCGGACCGAGTCGGTTTCGTGGATGTGTTCGACCATCCCCTGCATGAACGCGCCGGAAATCGGCGGCACGAGGAGGTTGGTGTTCGCCTCGAACACCGTCTCGGGACGGTCGGTGTTGAATCGCGCGGTCAGACAGACCGCCTCATCGATGTGGTTGAGTTCCTCCTGCATGCTCCCCGAGTCGGTCAGTTCCGCGAAACACTGCCCGGATTCGAGGAACTCGTAGACGTGCGCGTGGCGCTTCCAGAGGCCGCTGAAGAGGAAGTTGTCGTGGTCGTCGGCGAGTCGAAGCAGTTTCTCGCGCAAACCGTAGTTTTCGAGCGCCGCCTTGGTGGCGTTCAGTTCCACGAAGTTGACGTTGTGTCCCGCCTCGACGAGGCCGATGACCGCGTTCACGATGGCGCGAAAGCGGTCGGGAAGGAGGTTCGCTCGACGATGGATGTCGACGCGAATCCAATCGTCGCGACGTTCGAGAATCGGGTACACGTCGAAGACGCTCTCGCCGTCGCCGCTCTTTTTCATCTCGATGGCGTCCACGACGGAGTTGCCAACGACCGGAATCCGCTCCCGACCGCGTACTTCCTCGGGGTATCCCTCGCGGACGAGGTGGTCGCGGTTCAACGCCGTCGGTGCGAAGTGGTAGGTCGACGCGGCGGACCCGATGAACGTGTCGTACTGCTCCGGAAACGGTTCGGTTCGGTTCAGTTCCCAGTCGGCGTTCCACTGTTCCTCGACGAACTCGACGGGAGTCCCGTAGTTCTCGAACGGTGGGACCATACCGCGGAGACCGGCCTCGTTGTGGGCGACGCCGCTGTTGGTCGCGAAGAGCCACGCCTGTGGGACGATTCCGGCGGCGAGCGTGTCGCCGTGGACGACGGGAAGGACGGTGGTGTCCGGGTACGAAGCGGCGAGCGTGTCGGCGACCGACTCGATTCGGGTCATCAACTCGGCCGTCTTCCGCGAGAGGCCGCCACGAACGTTCAGGTCGACCGCGATGTGTTCCGCGAGGTCGTACTCCTCGAGACCGTGGCCGAGTAGGTCGTCGTAGTGCTGACCGGTGTGGAGGACGAAACACGGGACGTCCCGGTCGCGCGCCGCCGCGACGACGGGTGCCTGTTTGTAGAAGTCGGGTTTCGTTGCGGTGACGACGGCCAGTACGAAATCCTCCCCTTCCATCTGTCGTTCGAGACGGTCCTCGTGTATCTCGACATCCATCGGGTGAATCCCCTACCCCCACCTGTATATTTTTTGTCATCGCTGTGAACAACAGTCCCAAGGTTCCCGGAAGGAGACAGAAAACCTAAGTTATCAATCCCGCTACTCGGTACCGTGGAACGAGATACCGCCCGCACCATCGTAATCGCCCTCCTCTGTATTCTCGCCATCGCGTTCGCCGCCGCGACGTTGAACTCCGCCGTGAGCGACGGCGGGTCCGGAACCGGCTTGGGTGGCGGTTCCGGCGGCGTCGGAAGCGGCCAAACGGACCCGTCGACGCCGCAACTCGCCAGCGATGGGGGGCCGTCGGTTCCGATATCGCTTCCGTGCTATCCCGTTCTGGATACGACCCCCGCCATCCTGCTCATCCTCGCGGCGTTTTTGCTCCTCGTGGGGTTCGCCTACCGGAAGGCGGGCGGTCTCGGCGCGTTCGCGATAATCGGACCGGTCGGCATTCCGGTGTTGCTCCTTCACGCGCTACTGACGGCCTGTACGGCCTCGCCGCTTCAGGGCGACGGCGGTCTGATGGGCAAGCTGAACCGGAGCAACGTTTCGCTCCCGCCGGGCGGTACCGGCGGCCTCGGCGACGGGGCGAGAACCGTCTCGTCGCCCTCGATTCTGATGTTTCTCGTCCTCGGCATCGCGCTCGTCGGGGCAGTGGTCCTCCTCGTGCGAAGTTCGAGCGGAAGCGAGGAAGAAACCCCCGAGGCGGACGCACTCGAAGAGAGCGGGGAGGACATCGCCGCGGTCGGACGGGCGGCGGGTGAGGCGGCCGACCGAATCGAGTCCGAATCGAGCGTCGAGAACGAGGTGTACCGGGCGTGGCGCGAGATGACCCAATATCTGCACGTCCCCTCGCCGGAGTCGAGTACGCCGGGCGAGTTCGCGGCCGCCGCCGTGGACGCCGGAATGGACTCCGAGGACGTGGGCGAACTGACGGGCGTATTCGAGGAGGTTCGATACGGCGGCCACGACGCGAGCGACGAACACGAAGGGCGGGCGATAGCCGCGCTCCGCCGCATCGAGCGGACGTACGCGGAGGACGACGAATGAACGCCCGCTCGGCCATCACGGCGGTCGGCATCCTCGCCGTCGGATCGGGATTGGCGCTCGTGTTCGCGCCGGACTTGGCGACGCTCTTCCCGCTCCGGGAACTGTTCGTGAAGTTCGTGGGCCTGCTGGCGTTCGTACAGGGGCTTCGGGTCGTACAGGCGCGGCGACACACGGACGTCGAAGGGGCCGAAACGGGCGACCCGGAGACGAACGTGACGCTGCCGATACCCGGGCAGGACTTCGACGACCGACTTCGAACCGTCCATACGGGTCCGCGAAAACGGCGGTTTCGGTCGCGCAAGGCGGTCAGGGAACGACTCGAAGCGGCGCTGGTCGAGGCCATCGTCCAGCGTGAGGGGTGTTCCGACGACGGCGCACGGACGCGCATCGAGACGGGCGAATGGACGGACGACCCCGAGGCCGCCGCGTTCGTGGCCGGACGACCCGCCCCACGCCGGTCGTGGCGACAGTGGCTCCGTCAGTCGTTCGGCAGCGAGACGGCGTTCCAATACCGTGCCCGGAAGACGGCTGACGCCGTCACGCACTACATCGAGGAGGGACGATGAACGTCGTCCGTGAGACCAACCGATGGCACGGCGTGAGCGCCATGGCGCTCCTCGCGGCGGGTGTCGGCGTGTTCACCGCCAGTCCAGTGACGCTCCTCGTCGGCGTAATCGGCGTCGCCTTCGCGGCCTACGCGCGAACCGCCACGCCGCCAGCGACCGACTTCGAGTTGACGCGCGTCGTGAGCGACCCGGTTCCCGAACCGGGGGACGAAACGACCGTGGAGGTGACGGTAGAGAACGTCGGCGAGACGACCGCCCCGGACCTCAGAATCGTCGATGGCGTCCCCGACGGACTACGGGTGACGGGCGGGTCGCCGAGGCTCGGGACGGCGCTTCGTCCCGGCAAACGCGACACCTTCAGCTACACCCTCGAAGCCGTTCGCGGCGGCCACACCTTCGGCCCGGCGCAGGCCATCGTCCGCAACTTCAGCGGCGCGCTCGAACTCGCGTTCGAACTCGAAGACGAGACGACCGTCACTTGCACTCCCCAACTCCAATCGACGGCCGACGACGTTCCGCTCCGCGAGCAGACGATTCGTCACGTCGGGCGCGTGGCGACCCGTGAAGGCGGAACGGGGGTCGAATTCTTCGCCACCCGCGACTACCGACCGGGCGACCCGCTTTCCCGCATCGACTGGAAGCGGAAGGCCCGAACGGGCGAACTGACGACCGTCGAGTTCCGCGAGGAGCGAACCGCGACCGTCGTCCTCCTCGTGGACGCTCGGGAGCAGGCGTACCTGACGATAGACACGGAGGAACCCGGCGCGGTCGAACACTCGATTCGCGCCGCCGGGGACGCGTTCAGCGCCCTGCTCGACAACGGCGACCGGGTCGGCATCGCGGCGCTCGGCCCGGAGGAAGTCTGGCTCGCGCCCGGTACCGGCGAAACCCACCGCGCGAGAGCACGTCAACTCCTCTCGCACGCGAACGCGTTCGCCCAAAAACCGCCCGAGGAGATGTTTTACTCCACCGTGAAACTGCGCTGGCTTCGGCGACGGATTCCGAACGACGCGCAGGTGGTGTACTTCTCGCCGCTCTGTGACCGCTTCGCGCCGGACGTGGCACGCCGACTCGACGCCATGGGGCACGCCGTGACCGTCATCAGTCCGAACCCGACGACGGACGAGACCACCGGGAAACGACTCGCACGGGCGGAACGGGAACAGCGAATCGGGTCGCTCCGCGCCAGCGGGATTCGTGTCGTGGACTGGAACCCCGACGAACCCCTCGGCGTGACGCTGGCCAAGATGAACAGGAGGTGGGCGCGATGAGCGAAACGGGGATTCGAAACGGAACCATCGACCGCTCGCCGGCGCGGGTGAGCCAACTGCTCTCCATCATCGCCGCATCGGTTGCGGTCGGAGCGAGCGCGCTGTTCGGCGGCGTCGGCGCGCTCGGCGGCATCCTCGGACTGCTGTTCGTCGCCGTCGGGGTTGTCCGCGGCAGTCGCCGCCTCGTCACGGTCGGCAGTTTCGTCCTCCTGCTCGGAATTCTGGCCGGAAGCCTCGTCGCCGCACCTCCGGAACTCCTGATTCCCAGCGCGATAGCCACCGTCCTCGCGTGGGACTTCGGCGAACAGGCCATCAACGTCGGCGAGCAGTTGGGTCGGGAGGCGGACACCCAGACCCTCGAAGTCATGCACGCCGCATCGAGTACTGTCATCGGCATCACGGCGGGCGGCGTCGGATACGGCATGTATCTGGCCGGAAGCGGCGGCCAACCCGTGACCGCGCTGGTGCTCCTGTTGATTGCGGCGCTCGCGCTCACCTCCGCGTTGCGGGCGTGAAACGGAAACAGAAGAGACCCCTTTTCGCTATTCGACCGTCGGCACGGGGACGCTGTCCAGCACCGACTCGACGATTTCGTCCTTGCGAGCGTTGTTCACCTTGGCGTCCGGCGTGAGGACGACGCGGTGGGCCAGCACGGGGTAGGCGACGCGCTTTACGTCGTCGGGGGTGACGAAATCGCGGCCCTTCATGGCGGCGCGGGCGCGGGTCGCCTCGAACAGGCGCTGGGTCCCGCGCGGCGAGACGCCGACTTCGACGCGGCGGTCCTCGCGCGTTCCGCGAGCGATGGCGGCCATGTATTCGAGCAGGTCCTCTTCGACCCGAACCGTCTCGGGAACCGACTGGAGGTCGGAGACGAGTTGATTGTCGAGGACGGTTTCGACGGACGGACTCTGGCTGTCGCGGCCCGCACGCCGCCGGAGGAGTTCGATTTCGCCGTCGAGTTCCGGGTAACCGAGGCTCGTCTTCACCGCAAAGCGGTCCACCTGCGCCTCGGGCAGCGGGAAGGTCCCCTCCTGTTCGACCGGGTTCTGCGTGGCGATAACGAAGAACGGTTTCGGCAGTTCGCGGGTGTCGCCGTCCACCGTCACCTGTCCCTCTTCCATCGCTTCGAGGAGCGCGGCCTGCGTCTTCGGCGGCGCGCGGTTTATCTCGTCGGCGAGGACGACGTTGGCGAAGATGGGACCCTCGTTGAACTCGAACTGGCGGTCCTGTTCGTTGAACACGTGCGTTCCCGTCACGTCGGCCGGGAGGAGGTCCGGTGTGAACTGCACGCGGCTAAACGAGAGACCGAGTGCGGAAGCAAAGCTCCGCGCGGTGAGCGTCTTTCCGGTTCCGGGTACGTCCTCCAGCAGCACATGGCCTTGTGCCATGACGCCGAGGAGGACCGTTTCGAGGAATTCGCGGTCGGCGATGACGGCAGTTCCGATAGCATCGAGGACGGAATTTGCCTCGGTGTTCGCGTCTGTAACGTCCATGAAATATCACGCAACGGCCATCGATTTTAATGTGGTGGTCGTCTGGGTTTCCGTGACGGAAATCGAAACCCATAAACCGCAAAACGCGGTACTGGGAGATGAGCCGAGATAGCCTAGCCCGGCCAAGGCGGCAGATTCGAAATCTGCTGTCCTCACGGACACGGGAGTTCAAATCTCCCTCTCGGCGTCATTCTCCGAACGTTACCAGCCGAGAGGCGTAGCTCTCGGCCGCGTGTGAGGAGATGACGGTTGAGGAGATTTGAGCAGGCGAGCCGCATGCCCGCGGAGCGAGCAGGAACGTCTCGACGAGTTCAAATCTCCCTCTCGGCGTTTCTCTCACGAGCGAAACGGCGAGCATCGCGTAGCGTGTGCTCGCCACGCCGCGAGTGGGAAAACGTGTCGTGGGAATTTGAAGTAGACCGGACGCACGCCCGCGAACGAACGCCAGTGAGCGGGACCGTTCGGGCGTGGTTCAAATCTCCCTCTCGCTTTGCGGTTTTCCAACCACAACGTGACCAGTCGAAACTTTACGAACGGAGGTGAGCAAACGTCGAGACACGTCTCCGTGGTCAGAAGAGCGGCTCGGGTGATTTGAGCAAGCAAGACACAGCCCGCGCAGCGAACGACAGTGAGTGAGCAGGACTGTCTTGCTCGGTTCAAATCTCCCTCTCGCTGTGCGGTTTCTCCGAAACCTCGTTGTCCTCGTCGCCGCATCAGCGCGCCGAAGCGATTGTTTCGCTTCATACGTCGCTATTTCCGTAGGTCTCCCGGACCCACAAAATACGACATTTCTCGACTGTCAGTGTCGTTCGGGAAGAATCGGGCGGGCGGCTTCCCGAATTTCGATGGGGTCGATGTCGACGTCGTCCCACGCTGGGAGGACGGCGTGGCGTTCGTGGCCGTCCGGGGACCGAATGGCCTCGGCGTACGTCTCGACCTGCGACCGTTCGGCCGCCGAATCGTAGGCCAGTCCGTTGAAGTCGGCGTCGGCGGCGTACTGCCGAACGAACCGCCGGGCGGTGTCGCGGTAGCGTTCGGGAAGCGTCTCGTAGTCGGGCGTGACGACGTGGTTCTCGCAGACGCGGAAGAGGGCGGCGCCGACGCCCTCGCTCATCGAGGAGAGGCCGCCCGGTCCGGCCACGCCGCGGTGGTCGTGTTCGTAGCGCCCGAGGTCCACCTGCGCGCTGCCATCGAACCCGGCGTGTTCGAACGCGCCGCCGAGTGTGCCGACCTCCAAGCCCCAGTCGCGTTCGACGCGCATGCCCGTGGCGAGGTCCGCGGTCATGCCGAATTCGCCAGCCAGCGCGTAGCGGAACGCGCCGAGGTAGTCGAGGATTCTACCGTTGTCGGCGCGACGCAGGGTTCGGACCAGCGGCGCGTAGAACAGGCGGAACAGGCGACCGTAGAGGCGGTTCTCCTCGACGCGGGCGTAGTATCCCTTCGTGAACGAAAAACCGTCGTCGAGCGGTGCGAGAAGCCGCGGAACGATGGACGAATCGTAGGTCTTGGTGTCCGCGTCGTGACAGACGACGAACTCGGAGTCGGCCGCGGCGACGCCGAGCGCCAGCCACACGTCCCGTCCCTTGCCCGCCGGTCCCGTCAGACCGTAGTCGTCCAGCAGCGTCTCGATTCGGGGGTTGGTACACCAGAGGAGGGTGAGGGGAAGGTCGAATCCCGAAAGCCAGTCGTGAACCGCGCCGACGGAATCGGACGGTGCGCGAAGCGGGACGACGACGCGGTTCGGCGAGACGGTTTCCAGCGCCGACAGGACGTGTTCCGCCGTCCGTGACCCGAACTCCGCGTCGGTCATGGGGACGACGACCGCGGTGCGGTCGGTCGGCGCGTCGGGAACCCGCCCGGTCAGGTCGTGGAGCGTCGTCACCTGCTCCTGCACGTACTCCATTGAGAGGGGCTTAGGAGAGGGGGAAGAAAAGTGGCGTGAAGTCGGCAGAAACGGATGATTTAATGTCAAATCGCCCTCAGTAGTTGGACGATTAAAGTCGAAACACTTACCGACGCCCTCCAGGACGCCGTGGGGGATGGATTGCGGACGGTCGCGACGGGCGACACCGACGAGGAATCGTTCGAGATATGTTACATGCGCGAGAATATCGGAGCGCTCTATTCGGAGGAGGAACGCGAGGAGATACTCCACGACCACGTACTGGAAAACCTCGTCGAGGTCAGACAGGGGGGACTGTTCGCACCGTTGGGGCACCTCCGATTCACGAGTCGGATGTTCGAATACGGCATCACCGTCGTCGGATGGAACGAGAACGCCGGCGTATTCATCGGCCTCGACCCCGACGAAACGTTGATTCCGACGACGATACGCGCCTGCCGGTCGGTCTTCGACTGACCGGACTTAACTCGTCACCGCGCCGGTCGGGAGGCGGTCGGTTCGGTGCAGTGTGAGCAACACCACCAGAATGGCGAACAGGCCGACCGCGAGCGTTCTGAAGATGGTGTCGAACGCGAACTGGGCGTCCAGCAACGTGCCGACGAGCGAACTTCCTCCTGCCTGTCCTATCATGGCGAGTCCGCTGTACATGGCGTAGGCGCTGGCCCTGTTTTCGTCCGGGAGGGAATCGAGGAGGTACGTATCGAGCGCCGGAAACAGGCTGTGGATGACGTACCCGAGGACGAGAGAGATACCCACGATGGCCGCGAGCCCTTGGGCGAGCGTCAGCGAGACGAGACAGACGATGAAGCCGCCGAGGATGGACAGCATGAGCGGGACGTGCGGAAGCCTGTCGGCGAGTCGTCCGGTCAACCAGAACGCCGGGACGCCCGCCGCGAACAGGACCGCCAGCAGGGTACGCCCGGTTTCCAACGAGAGACCCTTGGTCTGGCTGATGTAGCTCGGATACCAGTTGAACAGGCCGTTCCAGACGAGGCCTGTCGCGCCGATGATGGCGACGCCGCTCAGGATGATGGGCCACTGACGGCGGAACGCCGTGAGGAAATCGCGGTCCGCGACGCCCGCCTCCGGCAGGGTGGTCCTGCGGGCGACGACGAAGAACACGACGGTCACGACGGCGGCAACGACCGCGAGCAGTTCGAGGACGGCCCGCCATCCGACCACCGTCAGCATCACGCCGACGAAGACGGGGGCGATGGCGGCCGCGAGTTGGCTCGCCGTGCCGTGGATACCGAGCGCCCGCCCGACACGGTTGGGGTACAGTTCGCTCACGAGCGGGTTCGCGGCGATGAAGTACACCGCGCTGGAGACCCCCATCGAGAACGCGCCGACTGCGAGGAGTGAAACGTTCGGCGCAAACGCGGTGAGTCCGGACGCGACGGTCAGTACGACGCCAGCACCGAGGACGACGTAGTGGCGTTCGATGCGGGTGAGGAGATACCCCGTCGGGATGCGGGGAAGCGCGCTCCCGAGCCAGACGAGCGAGGCGACCAGACCGATGGTGGCGTCGCTGACGAGAAACTCGTGTTTGAGCGGTTCGAGCAACGGCGCGAACACCACACGAGCGAAGTTGACCAGAAAGACCATCGAGCTGAGTGATGCAAAGAGTCGGCCCCGGGACACACGGAGTGGTTTATCGAGAGGGGAGTCAAACCTTCCGAAACGGGCAAAGAGGCGGCCTACGGTGCGGTATTCGTTCGCATTTCCCAGAGGTCCGAGAAGGTGATGACCTCGACGCCGGAGGTCCCGTCGATGTACGCGAGGAGCTTCTTGTAGTCCGAAACGGACATCGTGTTGCTGTTCTTGAAGTCGTGGAAGTTCAGGATACCGCAGTTTCGGTATTTGGCGACGTTATCGACCACCGTCTTCGAAATCTCCAGATCTTCGCCGATGGTTCGGGGGAGGACGAGCGGGTCGAACCCGTGGACGCCGGTCGTGTTGGGGCTTCCCGACTGGTTCATGCCACCCATGTAATGATACTTCGAGACGACCCCGAGTGCCTCCCGGTCGAAGTTGTTTCCGGGGTAAACGATGAAGTTCGCACCACCGAAGTCGTGGTCGATGAGCCACTGTTTGTGTTTCTCGATGACCTCATCGAGTTTCGAGGCCGAAGTCTCGGAGAAGGGGTACTGGGCGCTTCCGTGTGCGACCACCTCGTCGCCCTTCGACTCACGCTCCTTCAGATTTTCGAGGGACATGAACGCTTTCCGCTTCAACCCGGAAAGGTGCGGTGGGTGGGTGAGGACGGCGGGGAAGTCGTACTTGTCGTGGACCGGCGCAGCGTCGTCGTAGTAGCTTCGTTTGCCGTCGTCCCAACTGAGGATGACGTACCCCGTGTCGGGTTTCCGATGGAGGCGGACGTCGTCGACCCACACGTTCACGTCGTCTTCAGTCGCGTTGGTGGCTTGCAGCATGATGCGGCCGATGTTGCTCAGGTCCGGTTCCTCCCCGTCAACCTTGTACACGCCGGGGCAGGTGCGGAACCATCCGACGTCGGGCGCTCGGTAGGAGATGTTCCGGAGTTCCAACACGGCTCTGTTGCCGCTCATGTCTTCGAGATAGATGTAAAAGCCGATTTTCGAGGGCGTCGTCGTCCGAATCATGGCCGAGATGTCGCGGTCGGTGAAATCCATGGGGTCGGCCAGTGGTCGTTCGATGACGGCGTGGTGGCCGCTTTTTCCCTCCAATCGAAGGCTCTGTGACCCGGAGTATTTGACCTTCGTGTCGGGAGTCATCGACCCGCCGCGTGCTTCCCAGTTGGACGGGTCTTCGAACGTTTCGAAACTCTTCCCCGGCGAGGCGAACTTCTTCCTGCTGTTGTACTTCGTGTGAAGGGTCTGGGCCGGTTCGGCCGTCGTGGTTTCCGTGGTCGTGGTGTCCGTCGCAGTGTCGGTCGTCGTGCGACCGGACGAGGACGTTTTCGTTCCCGTCGTCGTGTTTCCTTCGGATTTACTGTCAGAACAACCTGCGAGGACCGCGGTGAGACTTGCACCCGTAAGATGGAGAAGGCGGCGTCGATGAATACTATCCATTTGGCGGTGGAATATTTGAATAACCGAGCTAAATGTCTATTGGCCCGGTGGTTGTAGGTCTTAAAAGGAAAGGAGACCGAGCAAAAGTAATTCTCCACCGTATCAATTACTAAACCTGTTGTGTCGGTGCGTATATGGTACAGTATGATATCTGTTCACTCGATGCAATCAGTTCGAAGCGGTCTACGAAAGGGTGAGGTCGAGAAAGACACGTACGGTCGTCTCTCGTGTTCGAACTGCGGAGAGTCACTGAAGACGCGAAACGACCCGTCGGAAGTCTACTCGATTCGGTCGTGTCCGGACTGTGGTAGTTCGTGGAAAGACATCTGAGTCTGCGTTCGGACACTCACTCGAAAACCGCGTCGAATGCGTTCGCTCCCATGGGTTCGTAGCGACCCGCATCGAGGTTCTCCCGGACGTGACTCGCGGTACTCGCACCGACGAGCGAACTCGTCACGCCGGGCGCGCTCCGCGCGAAGTTGATGGCACGTTGGGCCGTCGTCTCCCCGGCGAGTTGCTCCGCCACCTCCTCCGGCATCCCCGCCGCGAGGTCGCCCTGCGCGATGCTCGCGCTCGTGACGACGTTCAACCCCGCCTCGTGTGCGAACCGGAGCGCGCTCTGTTTCCCGTCGAGACCGTCCTGTGACTCGACGGTGAACGCGTCGGCCATGACGACGTTGAACGGGAGTTGAACCACACGGAAGTGAGTCATCGTGTTCTCGGCGGCTTTCGCGGCGCTCCGAGCGCGGGAGACGACTTCCCTGAGCGAGAGGTAGTCGTCGTGACCCTCCGGGACGCGGAAGGCGTTCCACGTCGCCACGCCGTAGTATCGGATGTCGCCTGCGGCGGCGCGTTCTTCGAGTCGGGTAAACGTCGCTTCCAGTCGGTCGTACACCTCCTCGGGCGAGTTGGAGTACAGTTGCGTCTCTGGGTTGTGAACGTAGTAGCAGTCGACCGTATCGAGTCCGAGGTTGTCGAGCGACCGGTCCAACTGGTCGTCGATGTAGTCCGGCGAGATGCAGTGGCTTCCGCGAACGAGGTCGTCCGAACCGACGAGGCCGGTGTCGACGAACTCCCGTTTGACGTACTTTCCGGGGTCATCGGGTCGTTCCCCGTCGAAGGGGACGAACCCGCCCTTGGTCGAGACGAAGACGGCATCGCGGTCGACGTCGGCGTCGGCGAGCACGCTCCCCACGACCCGTTCGCTCCGCTGGCACCGATAGTTGATGGCCGTATCGACCACGTTGATTCCCCCCTCGAGCGCCGTCGAGATCGCGTCGGAGTACTCCTCGTCCACCTCGTCGGTCGGGTCGCCGAGGTAGGTTCCTACTCCGATGGAAGAGACCGCGAAGTCGCCGAGTTGCCGGAAGTACGTCCGTCCGAAGTCGCCGCCGTGTTCGGTTCGATAGCCGTGTGTTCCCGATTCGGTCGCCATGCCTCGTGCTAGTCGGGAGAGCGATAAAAGGTCGTGGCATTCGTCCCTTCGGTATCGCTGGTTCCTGTAGATTTATCGGCCGCTCGCCCGCATCGACCGCATGGCTCGCGCACTGCTCGTCGGCGGTACACGGTTCATGGGACGACACACGGTCGAAGAACTGCTGGCGCACGACTACGAGGTGACGACGTTCACCCGCGGCGAATCCGGCAATCCGTTCGCCGACCGCGACGGCGTGACGCACTTCGAAGGAAACCGAAACG
Source organism: Haladaptatus sp. HS23 (assembly GCF_056892285.1). Taxonomy (NCBI): domain Archaea; kingdom Methanobacteriati; phylum Methanobacteriota; class Halobacteria; order Halobacteriales; family Haladaptataceae; genus Haladaptatus; species Haladaptatus sp. HS23. Next base: position 297,055 of record NZ_JBXGLH010000002.1, read on the forward strand.
ACCGCGAAACGCTCGAAGCGGCCCGCGACGAGGTCGAACCGGACATCGTCATCGACTTCTGCGTCATGCACCCGCGACAGATAACGGCCGCCACCGAAATCTTCGCCGACGTGGACGCCTACGTCTACGTGTCCAGCGGCAGTGCGTACGCGGAACACCCGATTCCGATGCGCGAGGACACCCCGCTCCACGACTGTTCTCCCGCACAGGCCGACGACGAATCGATGGAGAGCTACGGCCCGCGAAAGGCCGAATGCGACCGCGTCTGCTTTGCAGCGGCCGAGGATGAAGACGTAAACGCGATGGTCTTCCGACCCATGCTCATCTACGGCCCCTACGACTACACCGAGCGATACGACTACTGGCTTCACCGCGTGGCCGAATACGACCGCGTGCTCGTCCCGGGCGACGGCGGGAGTCTCCTGCACCGAGCCTACGCGCTCGACGGTGCCCGTGCCCTCAGAATCGTGGCCGAACGCGGGTCGCCCGGCGAGGCCTACAACTTCGCCGACCGCGAAACCGTGTCCCTCGACGACTCCCTCGAACTCGCGGCCGACGCGCTCGACACCGAGGTCGAACTCGTCCACGCGAGCGAGCGCGAATTAGAACGACACGGCGTGTCCCCCGCCGAGTTCCCGCTCTACACGCCTGCCCCGTTCCTCGTTTCGACCGAGAAACTCGCCGCGCTCGGGTGGGAATCGACGCCGCTATCAAAGACCGTCGCCCGAACCGTCGAAGAACACCTCGAATCCGGCCGTACGGGGGACGAACTCGGACCTGACCGCGAAACGGAAGCGACGGTCATCGCGGAATTAACCGACTGAGTTCCCGACTACCGAGCCCGAAACTCGAAGCCTTCCACGTCGCCCTTCTCGTCGCCGACCACGCTCGCGATACCCGCACCGAACGAGTAGGCGATACCCCGCGCCGCGAGATTTAACCGTTGGCGCAGTGGTGGGCTTGGTTCGAACTCACCCACCGACACCTCGGGTACACCTAACCGCTCGGCGAGTCGGGACTCCACGTCCTCGTGCGTGCCGAGTTCGTCCACGAGTCCGAGTCGGTGCGCCTCGTCGCCGAGGTACACCCGCGCCTCTGTTTCGCGGACCGTTTCGGGGTCGAGGTCGCGGCCCGCCGTCACGCGTTCGACGAAGTCGTCGTACATGCCGTCGATGATGCCCTGTAGGTAGTCGCGTTCGTCGCCGTCCAACTCCTTCAGCGGGACGCCCGCGTCCTTGTACTTCCCCGCCGCGAGCCGTTCGTAGGAGAGGCCGACCCGGTCGGCCAGTTCGGCGGCGTTCACCCGCGACCCGATGACGCCGATGCTGCCGACGAGGCTGGCCTCGCGGGCGAACAGTTCGTCACACCCGCTCGCAATCCAGTACCCGCCGCTCGCACACACATCGGTCGCGTACGCGATGGTCGGTCCGTCGAACCGCTCGGCGGCGAGACGGATATCTTCACTCGGGACGACTTCGCCGCCCGGCGTGTTCAACCGCAACAGCAGTCCCTTCGCGTTGTCGTCGTCGTTCGCGCGATCGATCTGTTCCACGATGTGGTCCGCGGGCGTTCCGCTCGCCGAGGGAAGTCCGCCACCGCTGTCCCGCCGTATCGGCCCTTCGACGGCGACTTCCGCCACGTCGTACGACGGAAACCGCTGTGTTGCCACGCGGGCGGCGAACCGCGCCCCCATCACACCCGCGAGCAATACGAGGAGCACCCCGAGCAGTTCCACGAGCGACGCGGGGAAGGCGAGAAACAGCCACCACGCGACCGCCACCGTTAGCACTGTTCCGACGAGAACGATTGCGAGCCGTTGCCCGCGGCCACTACCGTCGGCCGAGCGTCCGCTTGCCATACCCGTTATAGGGAGGGCGACGGCGTTAAAAGTTCGCTAGTAAAGGGTTCGCAGATTAGAGCAGACCGGTCTTCTGGAGCTTCATGAGGTCCTCGGTGTCGAGGGTCTCTCCTTCCTTGAACTGCTGGTAGATCTCCTCGGCCTCGGCCTTGGCCTCTTCTCGCTCCTTTGCCTTCTCGGACTTGCGCTCTTTCTCCTCTTTCTTGTCGAGTTCGCGGAGGCGCTTCTGGACGCGGACGAAATCCTCGTGGTGCTGGTCGGCGGCTTCCTGTGCTTCCACGAAGTTCTCGTGCATCTCGTCGGCGTCGTCACGGATGTCGTCGGCTTCGCGGTAGGCCTCGATCATCTTGTTGTGATGCTGCTGGGCCTGGTCCGCGAGTTCCGTCACTTTCTCGTGGTGGGTGCTCGCTTCGGCGCGAACCTCCTCTGCCTCCTCGACGAGTTCCTCGAGGTCATCGCTCTGGTCGAGCTTTTCCTTCCGACTCGTATACTCGTCGCGCTTGGCCTCGATCTTCTCGATGAGTTCGCGCTCGTCCTCGGTGGAGAGAACTTCCGTCTGCTGTTTGAACTCGAGCTCTTCGATTTCCTTCTTGAGCTGCTCCAAATCCTTTCCCTCGTCCAGTTCGAGGTCGGATTTGCGCTCTTCGACGCGGTCGAACAGTTCGTTCGCCTCGGCGTTGAGTTCGTTACGTTTCTTTTTGTGTTCCTGAACCTGCTCGTTCAGGTTGTCACGCTGTTCTCGGTGCTCCTGCGCTTCGTCCACCTTCTCACGCGTCTTCGCGTTCAGCTCGTCGCGTTTGGACGCGCGCTTGCTCGCTTGCTGGTTCAGCTCGTTTCGTCGGTCTCGGAGCTGTCCCGCGAGTTTAATGAGTTCACCTTTCGACTTGTTCTGAAGATCCTCTTCTGTTACGCTTACCATTCTTAGTTAAACCTCGGTTCCTTCCGCTCCGGCGGATAAGAGCATCGCTACTCTGTTATTGGTACCAACCAGCCGATGACAATATTCCCATATCATTGGTTGACGCGCGGTGCTACCGTGACGCCGGAAGCGTTCAGGTATTACGAAGTATTCGACATAGCTATTTAAATGTTGTGCCCTCGGATTCTGTGGAAACGCTTAGCACACGCCCCCTAAGCCGTGGAAACGGTTGACACACGTCTGCCCAGTGGTTTATAAATGGAAGGTGGCACATGCAAGCGACCGTGACGAGAGAACGAGTCCGTGTTCCGTCAGTATCGGTCAAAGAATGTCCGAGGAAGCCGCTACGGCCGATTTTCACTTTCACTCCGCCCACGGGTCGATTTAACGTAGGACGCGAACGGAAACCGGAGTATGATCGAAGCACTCCGATGTACGTGCGAAGCCACCGGATGCGACCGCGAACTTGGCGAGTCACAGCTCATGCTGACGATGGAGATGGACGCCGGAACCCGCCACGCGTACGAGTGTGAATGTGGTGCGGTGACGGTTACGGTCACGCGATGACGACATCGGAATGGCGACGCTGAAGTGTCCCCCACGGAAACCCGATACCATGAAGGAGACGATTCACGCGCGCGGCCACGAGAACGTGTCCGGCCGCCACGCGAGCACGTTCGAAATCACGACGGACGATTTCCTCACGCCCGCGGGCGACTGTATCCTCGCCATCGAAGCCGACCGCGCGCCCACGGACTTCGACCCTGACTTCGTGGACGCCTGCCGCGACGAGGAGGCCACCATCACCGTGACCGTCGAGTCGGGCGACCACAGCGAAACCGTCACCGGCCACGGCCATCCCGACCTCGAATTCGACAGCGACCGAAGCATGGTCGGGCGCACGAGCGACTACGTGGACGAGCGAACCGTCGTCGTCGGCTGTGAGTTCGCCGCCGAGGGCTTCAATCGCGACCTCGTGAACGCGCTGGCGGACGGCATGGAGGCCGTCGTCACAATCGAAGTCGAGTAGTTTCGCCGCCCGATGGTTTTTATCCGATAGCGGCCCGAGACCACCACATGAGCGACGACCGGGAACCCGTCGAGAACATCAGCGGCGGGGCGGACGGCGGCGGCATGGCGGCCGAGTTCACCCCCGCCGACGCCGAAACGCGGGCCGAAGAGGTCGTGGACCGACTCGGCGAACTGTACTGGCAGAAGAGCTACGGCGGACAGGACGCCTTCACCTGCCTCGTCCGAACGATCCTCAGTCAGAACACGAGCGACGTGGCGAGCCAACCCGCACACGACGGCCTCGTGGCGCGCTACGGCGTCGACGACCTCGCCGAAAGCCTCGCAAAAGCCGACCACGGCGAACTGGCCGATACGATTCACTCCGCCGGACTCTACAACCAGAAATCGACGGTGATAATCGAGTCGGCCGAGCGCGTCCTCGCCGACTTCGGAAGCGCGGCGGCGTTCGACGAGTTCGTCAGGGAGGGCGAACCGAGCGAGGTTCGAAACGAACTGTTAGAGATGAACGGTGTCGGGCCGAAGACGGCCGATTGCGTTCTGCTCTTCTCCGGCGGCCAGTCCGGCGTCTTCCCCGTGGACACGCACGTCCACCGAATCTATCGGAGGGTGGGTATCGCGCCGCCGGACGCGGACCACGAAGACGTTCGGGAAGTACTGGAGCGGGAGGTTCCGGCGGAGAAGTGTGGATTCGGACACACAGCGTCGATTCAGTTCGGGCGCGAGTACTGTTCTGCGCGAAAGCCCGCCTGTCTAGACGAGCCGGAGGCGTGTCCGATGTTCGATTTGTGCGACCGAGTTGGGGTGAACGTGGAGGACGGCAGCGTGGTTGACCCGTCCGACGCCGATTGATTACTCCACGCCGTACTCACCGCTCGACACGTCCGCGACCCACATCGTCTTCTTGTTGACGAACTCGTGAATCCCGTGTTCCGAGAGTTCGCGGCCGTAGCCCGAATCCTTCACGCCGCCGAAGGGGAGACGGGGGTCCGACTTGACGAGTTCGTTGACGAACACCATGCCCGACTCGATTTCGCGGGCGACTTCCTTCGCCTGTCGCTTGTCCTGCGTCCAGACGCTCGCACCGAGACCGTAGTGGGTGTCGTTCGCGCGCCGAATCGCTTCTTCGGTGTCCGAAACGCGAAACACGGATGCGACGGGGCCGAACAGTTCTTCGTCCGCCGCAGGGCTTCCCTCCGGAATGTCCGTGAGTATCGACGGCGGGTAGTACGGCCCGTCCCTGTCGAGGGGTTCGCCGCCGAGTTCGAGGGTCGCACCGGCGTCCACGCTCTCCTCGACTTGTTCGTGAAGGTCGTTCATCAGGTCTTCGCGGGCCTGCGGGCCGATGTCGGTGTCCTCGTCCATCGGGTCGCCGATGGTCAGCGACTCCATCTCGTTCGTGAACGTGTCCATGAACTCGTCGTACACGTCGTCGTGGACGACGAATCGTTTGGCCGCGATACAGGACTGGCCGTTGTTGATACAGCGGGCCTGCGCGCCCGTTTTCGCCGCGTCCTCGACGTCGGCGTCGGGAAGGACGACGAACGGGTCGCTGCCGCCGAGTTCGAGGACGGTCTTCTTGAGGTTGTTCCCGGCCGTCTCGGCGACTGCACGGCCCGCGGGTTCGCTCCCCGTGAGCGTCACCGCAGCGAGACGGTCATCCCCGAGGATGTCCTCCACGGTGTCCGACCCGACGAGTAGGCTGGTGAACGCGCCGTCAGGGAAGCCCGCCTCCTCGAACACCTCCTGAATCGCCATCGCACACCCCGGAACGTTCGAGGCGTGTTTGAGCAGGCCGACGTTTCCGGCGGTGAGGTTCGGCGCGGCGAAGCGGAACACCTGCCAGAACGGGAAGTTCCACGGCATCACCGCGAGTACCGGCCCGAGCGGTTCGTAGGAGACGTACGACTCCACCTCGGACTCCGTGCCGATGTGTTCGTCCTGCAGGAACTCGGCGGCGTGTTCGGCGTAGTAGTCACACACCCACGCGCACTTTTCGACTTCCGACACCGCAGCGTCGAGGGGTTTTCCCATCTCCGTCGTCATCGTCTCGGCGTACTCTTCCTTGTTGTCGCGGAGTACGTCCGCCGCGTTCGAGATGAGCCGTTGGCGCTCCTCGATGGGTTGCCGGTGCCACTCCTCGTAGGTGTCACTGGCGCGCTGAAGCTTGTCTTCGACCGCGCTCTCGTCGTGTTCGTCGAACGTCTCGACCACGTCCCCCGTCGCGGGATTGAGACTCTCCATACCTGTTCGTGACAGTCCCCACGTGCATGTACGCTGTGGCAAATCACGTGAACTGGACACATGCACGTGAGTCGGCACCGACCAGAGGGTTCAGCGGAGGAGCGATAACGAGCCGTTTCCCCGCATACGCGCCGCATACTTATGCGGGTCGCTACCGACCGTTTCCGTGACATGAATCGCCAGAGGTGCGAGGGGAGAAGGACGGAAGCGAGCGGTATCGCGGAGCGTCGAGGATAATGGCGTCGCTCGAAATCTTCCTCGTCATCGGGGTGAGCCTGTTGCTCTCGCTCGTCCTGAGCGAAGCCATCGAACGACTCGGGGAACCGGGCTTTCTCGGGGAAATCCTCGCGGGCGTCGTCCTCGGCCCGTCCGTCGCCATGCTCATCGCCAGTACGGCCGAGAACAGCCCCTTCATCCTCATCTCCACCATCGGCGGACTGTTGCTTTTCTTCGACGTCGGCTACCAGCAGATAGATTTGAGCGACCTGCTCGCGGCGTTTCGCCCGGTGTTGATAATCGGCCTCTCCGGCGTCTTCCTTCCCTTCGCAGTCGGCTACGTCATCGGGAGCTACTTCGGACAGGGATTGGAGTCGAGCCTCTATCTCGGCCTCATCCTCTCGGTAACGTCGGTGTCCATCGTCGTCCGAACCCTGCTGTCGCTCGACAAACTCGACACGGAGTACGGCCGCTGGATTCTCGGCGCGTCGGTGGTGGACGACGTGGTCGGACTGCTCGGTATCTCCATCCTCCCCCTGTTCTTCGTCAGCGGCGGCCTGATGGGAACCGTCTCGGCGCTCGGGTTGGCCGCGCTCTTCTTCGTCGCCGCGGCGATTTTCTACCGGTTCCTCCTCGACCCGGTGTCCGACCTGCTGTCGAAATCCGAAGTCGGGATGTCCGACTTTATCGGCATCCTCGGACTGCTGTTCATCTTCGGCTACGCCTCCGACGCGGTGGACCTCTCGTACTTCATCGGCGCGCTGACTATCGGACTCGTCATCTCGACGAACAAGCGACTGGAGGGCAAGAAACTCCAATCGAACGTGTACGGCATCGCCTACGGCGTGTTCATCCCGCTCTACTTCGTCGCCATCGGGGCCAGAATGAACCTCGCCGACCTGACGGTCAACAACTTCATCCTCGTCTTCGCCGTCTTCGGCCTCCTCTCGAACTTCATAGCCGGGTACGTCGGCAACATCATCGCGGGCGGACCTCGGGAACACTCGCTCATTCTGGGATTCGCCCTCCTTCCCCGCTCCGAATCGGGAATCGCCATCGTCTCGCTCGGCGTCGCACAGAATATCGTCGGCAACCAGATATTCGTGGCCTATCTGGTCGTCTTCGTCATCTCGGTGTTGCTCACGCCTTCGTTGTTGAAACGGGCGGTCGAACGCGCCGAGAGGAAGAAGGCGAAAAAGGGGAAAGGGAAGGAGGAAGGAACGGACGCGGGGAGTTCGGGAAGCTCGAAATCGACGGACGCGAGCGGATAATCCCGCATTCGCTACCCGTCGTCGCGGTTGCACCGCTCCGCTATCAGTCGTCCCGGTCGTACCGCTCCGCCGCGGTTTCGAAGGCGGTTTCGGCCTGCTCCGTACTCCGCCGTCCTTCCGCTTCCGCCATCGCCTCCGGGTCGGGACGCACGTCGTCGTCGATTCGCGCCCACGAGTTGTGGACTTTCGCGTGACACCAGCGACAGAGGTACACCGTGATTTCGTGTGAGAGCGTCTCGCCGCCTCCGGCGTAGGAGAGGTGGTGTTCTTCGAGGAGGGGTCGCTCGTCCGAGTGGGCCATCCGCCGCTCTTCGAGGCCGCAGCGGACGCACTGACGGTCGTGATTTCGACAGCGGAAGTGCGGGCAGTCGCGCCACGACCAGTCGCCGTCCGGGTCCGCGACCGGACAAGCGAAGTCGTCCTCGCGGCGCTCGCGGGCGAACTCCGGGTCGTGTTCCGGGTACTCGAAGGCGTAGCGGCAGTTCCCCTCGTCGGTGAGATGGTCGCAGAGTCCGACGTGCTCGTACGGGTCGTCCACGCCGACGGCGGTGCCCGTCGGTGTCTTCTCCATGCTGAAATCGTAGCGGCGCGCTCGCACAAACGTTTTGTCTTCTCCCTGAGGAGTCCCCGACATGCGCGTCGTACACGAATCGGACGGACGGTCTGAGACGTTAGCGAGCGATGTCGAGACGGCGGATTCGTTCCTCTCACAGGCCAAGGGACTCATGTTTCGACGGTCGGTTCCCGACGACTACGCCCTCGCGTTCCGGTTCGACGCCGTCGCCGCTCGCGACGTTCACATGGTGTTCGTCCCGTTTTCGCTCGACGCGGTATGGGCGGCCGACGGCGAGGTACAGCAGGTAAAACGGCTGTCGGCGTGGACCGGGTTGGGAAAGGCGAACGCGGACACGCTGTTCGAACTGCCCGCGGGAAGCGCGTCGGACGTCTCGGTCGGCGATACGGTTTGGTTAGCCGAATAGGGCCTTACTCGGCGTCGTGGAGCGGGCTGAACCCGTCTACGGGCGTCACGGAATAGTCGACGGTGAGCGTGTCTTTCGTGGCGCGAATCCGTCCGACGAAGGCGGATATCTCCTCCAACGTCCCTTCGAGGACGAACAGTTCCATGCAGTGGTGGTCGCCGATGTGGTTGTGGAAGTTCGAGGCGACGAGACCCTCGTGTTCGTGACGGAGGTGCATCATCCGCTCCTCGACGCTGGTCGTCTCGTAATCGAAGAGGACGGTGACGATGCTCATCAGTTTGCGGTCTTCGAGGCGGCGATCCTCGAACTCGCCGAGGAGGTTCCTGCTCGCCTCGCGGACGACTTCGCTCCGACCGGTGTACCCGTGTTCGTCCGCGAACTGGTCGATTCTGGAGAGCAACTCGTCGGGCATGGAGACGCTGACGACGGTCATATATTAATCCAGAACAGGAACGCTATTAGAACCTTGTTATCAGTATTCGAACGTTATTCGTTCGGCTTCGGGGTCGACGGTCACTTCGCCACCGACCGGAATCGGCGCGACGGGAGCGGTGTGGCCGAAATCGAGGTCGAAAACGACCGGTGCGTCCGGATTGTACTCGGCGACGAGGTCCGTGATGGCGTCGCGTTGGCGTTCGCGGTACGCTGTCCGTTCGTCCGGCGGTCGCTCCTCCTCGCGTGACCGCGCCTTCGCCCGTCCGACGAGGACCGCGGAAAACCGCGAGAGGAGGCCGCGTTCGCCCATCCCCATGAGCGTCCATCGAACGTCGAACTCGGTGGGCAGTTCCTCGGAGGTTTCGAGGAGCAAGACGGCACCGTCCAACTCCTCCGGGTCGGGCAGATAACGACTTACCGACAGCTGCTGGTCCACGACTTCCAGACATCCGCCCCACGTTCGGCCGGTGACGCGTTCGTCCGCACCCCGCCACTGCCACCCCGGATTCGGTTCCATCTCGCGGCGTTCGTCGAGGTTGTCCGGGTCTTCCCAGTCCAAATCCTCATCCGTGAACCCCTCTGCGGCCCGGAGTTCGCCGAACGACTCCTCGAACAGCGCCCGTTCCAGATACTCTACCGTGTAGTCGTGCATCGACCCCTGCATGGCGAACTCGATGAAGAGACAACCGCCGTAAAACGAGACGACGCCCTCGTTCCAGAGGACCGTCTGAAGGTTCGTGTTGTCGCTCGTGCCGTAGAACCGTGTCGGGTTTTCTCGGAGCACGTCGGTGTCGAGGTGCGGCAAGATTCGAATTTGGTCCGCACCGCCGATGACCGCGACGACGCCCGCGATATCCGGGTCCGAAAAGGCGTCCATCACGTCTCGTGCGCGTGCTTCCGGATGGTCGTACAACCACTCGGGCGATTTCGTCGCGGTCGGGAACTCGACGGGGTTCAATCCGAACTCCGATTCGAGACGGCCGAGTCCCAACTCGTAGACGTGCGGGAACAGGGACGCGTGACTCGTTCCGGGTGCGACGACGGCGACGGAATCGCCGGTTTCGAGGGCCGGTGGGAGGACGAACTCGTGCATGGAAAACCCGTCGATAAAACGGCTGATAGAGGTTTCGTCTCCGTTTCCCCGCCGCTAATGGTCCGTTACCGAGGAATTTTCCCGACAACGTTCACCTAATTCGAACTTAACCGTGTCATAACAAAGCCCCGTTCGGCCGTGGAGGAGTGTATGTCGAACAGTTCCGTGGGTTGGTTCGAGACGCGGGGAGAGTGGCCGGCACTCGCCCCGAACCGCGTTCAGTTGCTGGCCGTACTCGTCGCGGGGAAGATACTCGATGCGGTGAGTACCATCACCGTCCTTCACTTCCGGAGCGACGTGTTCGAATCGGTGTGGCTCACGCGAACGCTCATGGAGCAGTTCGGAACGGTCGCCGGGTCCCTCATCACCCTCGTGTTTGCGGTTATCGGCGTCGTCTTCCTCGCCGAGAGCGGACTGGTCATCGAGCGACTTCTCCCGGAGTCGTGGGCACCCGACGGCTATCCCGCCGCCTTCAGAACGACGACGTACCTCGCCGCGGGTGCGTGGTACGGGTTCCTCGGCGTCCACAACTTCCTCTTTCTCCTCTGATAACATTTGACGACGCGATTTTCCCCGATACTCTCCGTCGATGCCCGGAACACCAACACTAATATCGAGCGCCCGATGCTTCCCGGTAATGAGCGAGACGAAAGACGAACTCGCGGGCGTGGTCGATCTGTTCGGAGCGTTGACACGCGATGAACTGGCCGAGGCGCTCGCCGAACTGGCCTTCAAGCAGGGGAAATCGGTGGACGAGTCCGCGTTCGAGGCTGTCATCGAGGAGGGCGTCCGTGACTTCTATTTAGTCGAAGCGAACGCCGACGGCGAAATCGTCCTCGTCCCCGGTCCGGTGGCGTTCCCCGCGCTTCCCGAGAACGCGGAGGACTTGCCGCACATCATGGACGTCCCCGAGCGAACCACCGACCGTGAACGATTGGCCGAACGGGTACACGAGCGATTGGCGGACGAGGCACGGACGGCCGACGAGGAGCGCGCCCGGTACCTCGTGGACGTGAGTTACGACCTCGAAGCGTGGGCACCGGTCGAGGCGAACGACGTGCGCGAGCGACTGGACGAGTCGCTCGGCGACCGGGCAAATTAAGGCCGGAGGGAGCAACGAAAACACATGAACCTCGGTCGGGTGGCCGACCACGAACCACGGTTGGTCACGGACGAGAAGCGCGAGGCCGCCGTCCTCGTTCCGATTATCGCCCGCGACGACGGTCCCGCTATCCTCTTTACGAAGCGGGCGGACCATCTCGGCGAACACCCCGGACAGATGAGTTTTGCCGGCGGTGGACAGGAACCCGGCGACGATGGCTTATGGGAGACGGCGGTCCGTGAAGCCCACGAAGAGATCGGCCTTCGACCGGACGAGGTCGAAAGCATCGGCAGACTGGACGACATCCGAACGATAACGCACTACTCGATAAGCCCCTTCGTCGTTCGGATACCGGACCGGCAGTACGACCCCGACGAACGCGAGGTGGCGGAAATCGCCGTGCTCCCCGTCTCGGAACTGACCGACTTCGACAACTACGAGAACGAGTACCGAGAGCACCCGCGCTACGGCGAGGTCGTCATTCATTACTTCCACGTGGACGGCTACACCGTCTGGGGTGCGACGGGTCGGATTCTGGTCCAACTGCTCGAACTGACGACCGACTGGCGCGCGCCGGAGAAGATAGACCGGTTCGTCGATACCGACCCGGATTTGGGGTAGATAGGACAACGGCGGGCGGGATTCGAAGCCACGACAGTTATTTTACGACAACATTCGCGAGAAACGGTCCGGAACCGTGCGTAGATTGTCGGTATCCATACCACCGAGGAGATGGGGAGAGAACGGGTTTCCATGTACGATGCAATCGTCGTCGGGGGCGGAATCGTCGGTGCCTCCGTCGCGTACCATCTCGCACGGGAGGGCGTGGCGACGCTCCTCATCGACCGCCACGACACCGGACGGGCCACCGATGCCGGGGCCGGAATCATCTCGCCAGCGACCAGCAGTCGAACCGCGTCGGACCGGTGGTTCGAGTTCGCGCTCGACGCCGCGGCCTACTACCCCGAATTAGTCGAGCGCCTGACCGCCGAACAGGACGGCGAGACGGGGTACTCGCGGTGTGACCTCCTCTCGGTCGCGGTGGACGTGGACGAAGTGGGCGACTACGACGCCGCGTCGGAGCGAATCGCCGAACGACGGGAACGCTACGGACGGCCCGAACCGGGAACCACGGCGGAACTCACGCCGGAAGCGGCACGGTCACGATTCCCCCCGCTCGCGGAAACTCGACGGTGTCGGGCCTACGACGGGGCGGCGCGGGTGGACGCTCGGACGTTCACCGAGGCACTCCTCCGTGCCGCGGAGAGTCACGGACTGACCGTCCGCGAGGGGGACGTAACCGCTATCCACCACGGGGACGGAACGGTCACGGGCGTCGAAACCGCGGACGGTGACCGGCACGACGCGGAGGCGGTGGTCGTCGCGGGCGGTGCGTGGTCCCCGCGCTTCGAGGAGTCGCTCGGCGTGTCGATTCCGGTCGAACCCCAGCGCGGACAGATCATCCACCTCGACTTGGGCGATACCGATACCGCCTCGTGGCCCATTCTCGGCGCGTTCCACGGCCACTACATGGTCCCGTGGCCTGACAACCGCGTGGCGGTCGGGGCGAGCCGAGAGGTCGGGTCCGGGTTCGAACCGCACACGACGGCCGAGGGCGTTCACGAGGTGCTCGGCGAAGCGCTCCGCGTCGCTCCGGGCCTCGCCGACGCGGAAATCGGCGAGGTGCGCGTCGGCCTCCGCCCGCGCTCGGCCGACCAACTGCCCGTCTTGGGCCCGGTTCCGACCGTCGACGGCGTCCATCTGGCGACCGGCCACGGTGCGACGGGCCTACAACTCGGACCGTACAGCGGCAAACTGGTCGCGGACGGCGTTCGGGGCGAAGCCGCCGATATCGAGACGTTCAGCGTGACGCGGTTCGAATAAGGGTCGTTTCACCGACCCGCCAGACGCCCTAAAATCGGTCCAGTGAGAACAGGTCGACGTCGTGGCGACTCGCTCCGTCGATGGCGAGGTCCGCCAGAATCTCGCCGACGACGCTCGACAGTTTGAAGCCGTGGCCCGAAAACCCGGCCCCGACGACGACCTGTGGGTGGTCGGGGAGGGTGTCGACGATGAAGTGTTCGTCCGGCGAGTTGGTGAACAGGCACGTCTCCAAGCGCATCGTCGGTCCCGCCGCGTCGGGGAAGTACCGTTCCGTGAAGTCCCGGAGGACGCGCTCGTCGGCGGGCGTCGGTTCTGCCACGTCGTCCGGGTCGACCTGTTCGTGGAAGTGGTTGTACTTCCCGACCTTGTACCCCGGAACGCCGTACTCGGGGAAGCCGTAGAAGTAGCCCTCCTCACATTCCAGGGTGAACACGGGGAACGAATCCGGCCGGAATCGCTCGGGGTGGTCGGGTTGAAACCAGCCCAACACCTGCCGCTCCGGGACCGTCTCCGTCTCCAGCATCGGGAGCAGGTTCGCGGCCCACGCGCCCGCCGCGACGACCATCGAGTCGGCGGTGTAGCTGTCTTTTTCGGTTTCGACGCGAACGCCGCCGTCGGCGGTCGGTTCCCAGTCGAGGACGCCCTCCCGAGCGTGAATCTTCGCGCCGTGTCGGTGGGCCGCGTTCACGTGGGCGACGACGCACTGTTCGACGTGGAGAAACCCGCCGTCCGGTTCGACGACGGCGTCGAACCCGTCCGGCAGGTCGTAGCCCGGATAGCGCTCGCCGAGTTCCGCTCCCGAACACAGTTCGTGTGCCAACCCGTGTTTCTCGGCCGATTCGCGCGCGCCGCGGACTTTCTCGCTTCCCTCGGGTCCGGCAACGACGCATTCGGTTTCGTGAAGCAGGTCCGTCGGATGGGTCTCGTCCAACTCCTCCCACAGCTCGTAGGCGCGTTCGAGGAGGGGGACGTAGTCCGGGTGTTCGTAGTAGGCCTTCCGAATGATACGGGTCAGGCCGTGTGAAGACCCCATCGAATGAGGTACATCGTAGCGTTCGAGTCCCAAAACGTCCCGTCCGCGCTCGGCGAGGTGGGCCGCCGCCGCGCTTCCCATGCCGCCGACCCCGACGACGATGGTGTCGTACTCCGTCATTCGTCCCAATCGTGACCCCCGGTGGCAATGAACGTGAGGGTCGAGGCGGAAGATGGGGTGGACGTTCCGCGTCCCACCGGTCCGCCGTCGTCCCAATCGAGTTCACGGAGTCGTTGTCCTAATCCCTCGATTCGTCCGAACAATGGTGCTTCCATGGACCGATACAGGTATATGCACGAGGTGAATATCCGGTGGAAACGACCGCTCGACGGTCGTGATATCGTGACGGAACAGACCGACTACTTCGACGACAGAATCGCGGACGCAATCCTGCACGGTTCGCCCTACGAGCGACTGCGCGTCCGACGGAACAGCCTCTTCGACCAACGCATCCCGACGAAATTAGCGTGGCAGAGCGCCATCCTGCTCCTCCTCTCGCTCGTCGCGCCCATTACTCTCGGCTATTCGGGAGCGGTCGCGGCGCTGTTTCCGGGTGTGACGCCGCTCGCGTCCTCGCCGGTCATTCTGATGCCGGGCGTGCTTGCACTCATCATCGAAACCGGGGCGGCGACGGGACACCTCGCCGTGGCCGCGACGCTCCTCTCGGGAGAGTCTGACCTCAGTACGCGACGGATGCGCCAACTGCTGAGCGTCGAGGAGATGGCGTCGTTCTACGGCCTCATCGGCGGTGCGTTGCTCCTGGCGATAACGGTGGCCTTCTTCCTCCTCGGCTACGCCGGGGTGGAGACGATTCAGCAATACACGACGGCGGGAACGCAAGGGCCGTTCGACGCCTCCGGAACGGGATTGAGCGTCCTCGCCGTCTCCGCCGTCTCGTTCGTCGGAAGCGTCATGCTCTTCGTGGGAAGTCGTCTGCTCGACATCCGAATGCGGTAGTCGCAGGGACAGAACGCTTACTGACGTTCGCAGCGTACCGGTAACGAGGGGGTCGAGATGGGGGAAGACTCCGCGGATAGGATGTACGAAATCCTGTTAGACACGTCGCTCGAAGACGACGTGTATCGAGCACTGGCTGACCGTTCCCGTCGATACACCGTCTACACGCTGTTGGAGTGGAACCGGGTTTCGATGGACGAATTAGCCGATGTCCTCACCGGATGGCTCCACGCGAGCGAGTATCGCATGGCGACCCCGGCGGACCGCCAGCAAGTGGTCACGGACCTGCGGCACGAACACGTCGAGATGCTACGAAAGGCGGGACTCGCCAGTTACGATGCGAAGACGAACCGCCTCCTACTTCCCGAACTGCCTCGACCGGTCGACCGACTGCTTCGCTGGGCGCGGGCGAACGAGTACTCCGACTGACGACCCAGACACGACGCTACCGGAGGAGTTCACGGATGGACCTTCGAGAAGCTATCGACGACGTACGACGCAAACGGAAGACGCTCATCGTCTACAGTGACGACGCGACCGACATCGCCGACGAGTTCGACAGCAAAAACGTCACCGTACAGTACAGGCGGCTTCGCGGCGTCGGGCCGGACGAGTTCCTCGTCATCCGGGACGAAGGCGGGTTCAAAGGCGCAATCGGACTCGCGTCGCTTCGGGAGTTTCTCACGCCGCCGGTCCTCGTCCCGTGGAGCGACGAGTTCGACCCGTCGTCGTTCCGCGACCTCGTGGCGCTCCTCGACCGGACGCTGTTCACGTCCTTCGACAAACGGCAGATGTTAGCGGCGAGTCGCGAGTTCGAGGACCGTGCGTGGCGGGTCGGCGACGGCACGCTCCACGTCGGGTTTCAGTCTCTGTCCGCGTTTCGGGACCAAACGGATGTCTACCGCCACCTCGCAAACGAAACGGACCTCGACATCCACATCTACGGGCGTGCGGACTGGGGTCCACCGCGGATTCCGAGCACGACGTTTCACGCAAAAGTGACGGGAGAAATCGGGACGGTGTGGTTCATCGTCTACGACGGCGGGGGTGACGAGCGACAGAAATGCGCGTTGGTTGCCGAGGAACGGGCGGACGGTCGATATTTCGGCTTCTGGACGTACAACACCTCGACGGTCGACGACCTCCGTGCACACCTCGAAGAGACGTACGGTTGACTGGACGGGACTCATTCCGCGGACGAAAAACAGATACCGTTCGGAAAGGCAACAAACGAAATCAGTGTGGCAGTCCACTTAACCATCCGGCCGTCCGTGTACCGGTAGCCAATGAGTTATCGAGACGCGGTCATGGGGGCGAAGTACGCCGGTGGGTCGAACGAGCAAGCGACTGCGCTCCATCAGCGACGACTCGAAGCCGTCGTCGAGGGTGCGGGGTACTTCGACTTCGATGCGCCGCGGGGAATCGTCGTCCACGTCGTTCCGACCGGTGTGTACGACGACGGGTACGCCATCGACCTCGGGGAACACAGCGTCCTGCCCGAGGCGGACCCGTCGCGGCCGAAACAACTCCCCGTCCTCGGCCGCGACGGCGCTCACGGGACGTGGACGGGCGACGGGTTCGGGGCCGCGGTCCGCGAGGACGGTCGCTGTACCGGTTACGCCCACCTGTTCTCGAACGGCGTCGTGGAAGGCGTCTCGGCGATTCCGTTCGAACGGGATGCGGAGAGCGCGACGGACGAACCGCCGACGCTCGACGGTCGAACCCTCGAACTCGGTCTGACGCGGTGTGTCCGCCGATACCTGCGTGTACTCGCCTACCACCAGCGTATGGCTCCGGTTCACGTGACGCTGAGCGTCTTCGGCACGGAGGGGGTCCTGCTCGAAGCGACCGGTGAGGAGGTTACGGGGTCGACCGCGACCGCGGACGGGGAGGGGGACGGCGTCATCAACGAGGACATACTCGCTCCGTTTCCGGTCACGCTTGACAACTTCGACGTCGATGTTCGGGCCGCGTTGGCAAACCCCATCGACGCGCTCTGGCGAAGTGCCGGGCGACCTAACTCGCCCTACTTCTTCGACGGCGAATGGTCGCTTCGGTCCGAGTTCTCCCGGACCAAGTGAGAAGAGGAAAAACGAGACGAGTGGGAATTCGAACCGATTCATCCTCAACTCCGTGCCCTGCAGAGCCTCGAAATCGGGCAATACTCACAACGAGACGAGTAAATCGTTTTGACGGTGCAGGCGGTTCTTTTTCCACGAGGACGTTCCGTATCCGAGACATTCATTCTCGATATGATTTTCGAAAGGAAAATCGTAGGCCCGGCTTACCGCTTTCGACCGCTCGTATCAGGCACCCAATAACAATGGTTGGCTCAGTAAAAAAGATTCGACAGTTGCTCATATCCGCGGCCTGCGGACGAGCGGCAAACACCATCAACGAATCACAAAATACATGACGAAAAAAAGTACCAACCTACACTCGATAAAACGACGACGGGTTCTTCAGGGCCTCGGTGCGACCGGCATCGCGGCGTTCGCCGGTTGCGCCGGTAGTCAACAGGGCGGTGATGGCGGTGGCGGCGGGAAGCTAAACATGGCGCAAGTCAAAAGCCCGCTCGAATTCGACCCCATCGTCCTCAACGACGTACCGTCCCAGCAGGTGTCGAGCCGCGTGTTCGACAGTTTGTACACGTACGACTCGGGCATCAAGGTCGTTCCGAAGATGGCGACGGGCATGCCGACGGTGAAGAACAACGGCAAGACGTATATCGTGGAGATGAAGGAGGGCCTCAAGTTCCAGAACGGGGACTCCGTTACGCCCGAGGACGTGAAATACTCGTTCGAGGCCCCCGTCAAGGAGGAAACGGAGAACGCCTCGACGTTCTCGATGATCGGCTCGATTTCCTCGATGGGGAAACGCAAGGTCAAGTTCGATTTGAAATACCCGTACGGACCCTTCATGAACGTCCTGACCGCGGCCATCGTCCCGAAGAGCGTCAGGGAGGAGGACAAAGAGAAGTTCAACAAGAAGCACCCGGTCGGCTCCGGACCGTTCAAATTTGATGACTGGCAGGAGGGGAATTTCGCCAGAATCTCGCGCTGGGACGACTACTGGGGCAAGCCGGAACCGAACCTCTCCGAGGTGAAGTTCGTCCCCGTCGAGGAACCGACGACCCGGTTGACGAGCTTGCAAACGAACGAAAACGACGTCATCGAGGAGATTCCGCCGAAACTCTGGAAGCAGGTCCAGAACATGAACGATGCGTCCATCGAGGAAGTCCTCGGAATGGGCTACTTCTACCTCGCGTTCAACTGCAAGAACGGGCCGACGACCGACCCGAAGGTACGCGAGGCCATCGATTACTGCTTCAATATGGACCAAGCCATATCGAACTTCGTCGAACCGACGGGCGTCCGCCAGTACAGTCCGTTCCCGAAGGAGATAGCCGACAACTGGGGATTCCCGACGAAGAAGTGGAAGAACATCGCCCACGACAAGAACATCGACAAGGCGAAATCCATGTTGGACAGTTCGGACGAGGTCCCCGACAACTGGAACGCCAACATCATCGTTCCGCCGGACGACAAGCGCCAGCAACTCGGCGTCACCGTGGCGAACGGCCTGAAGGAGGCCGGCTACAACGCCAACGTGCAGCGCCTCGACTGGGGTGCCTTCCTCGATAAGTTCGTTTCGGGGAAACCGAGCGACTACAACATGTACACGCTTGGCTGGTCCGGCACTCCCGACCCCGACGCGTTCACGTACTACTTCTTCACGAAGGAAGCACACGGAACGAACGACGGCACGTTCTACAACGGCATCAACGAGAAAATCGTGGAAGCACGGAAGTCCGCGGACCACGACAAGCGGAAGAAGTTGTACACCACGGCCATCACGAAGATGCTGAACGACCGGGCACACCTTCCCGCCTACAACCTGAAGAACAGTTTCGGGGTGAAGAACAAAGTGAAGGGGTTCAAAGCGCACCCGGTGTCGAGTTTCGTCCTCTCGACGGACTACACCAACGCCTCCATCGGGGCACAGTAGCGCGACACTCCCTTTCGCTACGACCGACTGACAATACACATGGGAATCCTCCGTTACACGATTCGACGCTTGTTACAGGCCATCCCCGTCCTCATCGGCATCGTCACGATAACGTTTCTGCTGACGAACGCGATTCCGGGCGACCCCGTTCAGATAATGCTCGGGCCGTCGCCGAGCGCACAGATGGTCGACCAGATACGCGCACAGTACGGCCTCAACCAACCGCTTCCGGTCCGATACGTGAACTACCTCGCGTCGGTAGCACAGGGGAACATGGGCCAGAGCATCTACTACGGCGTCCCCGTGACGACCAAAATCATGGAGCGCCTGCCGGTGACGCTCCTGCTCATGCTTTCGAGTTTCACGTTCGCGCTCGTCGCGGCCATTCCGCTCGGCGTCATCTCCGCCAAACGGCGCAACAAACCGACCGACCACGTGTCCCGCGTCGTCGCCCTCGCGGGCGTCAGCACGCCGTCGTTCTGGATCGGACTGATGCTCATCATCATCTTCGCGTACTACCTGAACTGGCTTCCGGCGACGGGGCTGGTTCTGCCGTGGGCGAGTCCGAGTTCGGTCGAAGGGGCGTCCTCGCGCACCGACGTCCTCTGGCAGACGTTCACGCATCTGTTGCTCCCGACGCTCTCGCTCGGAACGCTTCAGATGGCCGCGATTACGCGAATCGAACGGTCGTCGATGTTGGAGGTCCTCCAACAGGAGTACGTGAAGTTGGCGCGTGCCTACGGCGTCGCGGAGCGCACCATCGTCAGAAAACACGCGTTTCGGAACGCACAACTGCCCGTCATCACGGTCGTCGGACTGCAACTCACGTCCGCGCTGGGCGGAGCGGTGCTGACCGAAACCGTGTTCAACATCAACGGGATGGGACGGCTCATCATCACGGCGATCAACAATCAGGATTACCCGTTGGTGATGGGGACGACCATCTTCTTCGGCTTGACGTTCATTCTGGGCGTCGTCATTACCGATCTTTCGTATGCGTACATCGACCCGCGAGTGACCTACGACGAGGTGGACTAAGATGGGAACAGGAGAAGCGAGTTCGACGGACGTTCGTAACGCGAGCAGGAATGAACAGGCCGACGAGGGCGGGAAAGTCGAGGCCCGCGTGGGGTGGCGATACACCCTCAGCCAGATACGCAAGGACACGACGGCGAGAATCGGGTTCTACACCATCGCCTTCATCCTCTCCCTCGCCGTGTTCGCGTGGATAGACGCGAAGCTCTTCGATTACGCCATCGTCAGCAGTTTCTGGCACAACCCGGTGAACGACCCGACGAACGCCAAAATCCTGCGTCCCCCGGCGTGGACGAGCAACACGTTCGGGCCGGGGCTGTGGGAGTATCCGCTCGGAACCGACCACCGGGGTCGTGACATCCTCGTCCGGCTCGTCTACGGCTCCCGAATCGCCATGCAGGTCGGCATCGTCTCGACCGGATTCGGACTCATATGCGGGACGCTCGTCGGTGCCGTCGCGGGCTATCACGGCGGATGGATAGACGACGTGCTGATGCGCTTTGCCGAGACGCTGTATGCGATTCCGTTCCTCGTGTTGGTCATCGCGTTCATGGCCGCGTTCGGCCGCGACCTGACGTTCGCCATGATAGGCGTCGGCATCACGACGATTCCGGTGTTCGCCCGTCTGATTCGGTCGCGGGTGGTCAGCGTCCGGGAGGAGGAGTACATCGAGGCGGCCAAAGCGGCGGGCGTCCGTGACCGCAACATCATCCTCCGGCACGTGATTCCCAACAGTTTCGCGCCGGTCCTCGTGCAGGCGACGCTACAGGTCGGCATCAGCATCCTCATCGTCGCCGGCCTCTCGTTCCTCGGGTTCGGCGCACAGCCACCGACGCCGTCGTGGGGACAGATGCTGAACCAGTCGCGGGGGTACATGCTTCCCGACCCGTGGTTCAGCCTCTGGCCGGGGCTCGCCATCCTCGTCACCGTGATGGGATTCAACCTGCTCGGCGACGGCCTGCGCGACGCGCTCGACCCGCGAATCAAGAACTAACGAGACCACACCATGACTGATACACTGTTACACATCGACAACCTGAAAACCCAATTTTTCACCGAAGAGGGCGTCGTCCGCGCGGTGGACGGCATCTCCTTCGACGTGAAGGAAAGAGAAATCGTCGGCCTCGTGGGCGAATCCGGGGCCGGGAAGAGCGTCGCCGCACAGAGCATCCTGCGCCTCATCTACCCGCCCGGCGAAATCGTGGGCGGCGAGGTTCGGTTCCGTGACGAGGTGCTGTTCGGACTCGAAGAGGGACCGGACGGCGAACTCCGCGAACGCGACGAGATGCTGTCGAACGAGGAGATGCGCCGCCGGATTCGCGGCCGCGAAATCGCCATCATCTTCCAAGACCCGATGGAGAGCCTCAATCCCGTGTTCACGGTGGGAAATCAACTTCGCGAGTTCATCAAGCTCAACCGTAACCTCTCGAAATCGGACGCGAAGGAGGAGGCGATTTCGATGCTCCGCGAGGTCGGCATCCCGGAACCGGTGGAGCGCTACGACAACTATCCCCACCAGTTCTCCGGCGGGATGCGCCAGCGCGTCCTCATCGCCATGGCGCTCGCCTGCGAGCCGAGCCTCATCATCGCGGACGAACCCACGACGGCGCTCGACGTGACCGTCGAGGGGCAAATCCTCTCGCTCGTGGACGAACTACAGGACAAGTACGACACGAGTTTCATCTGGGTCACACACGACATGGGCGTCGTCGCCGAACTGTGCGACCGGGTGAACGTGATGTACCTCGGCGAAATCGTCGAGCAGGCGACCGCGGACGACCTGTTCTACGACACGAAACACCCCTACACCGAGGCGCTCTTGGACTCCATGCCGCGACCCGACCAGACCGTCGAGGAGTTAGACCCGATTCGGGGCGTCATGCCCGAAGCCATCGACCCGCCGCGTGGCTGTCGGTTCCACACGCGCTGTCCCGACGCCCGCGAAGTCTGTACGGAGGTCCACCCCGATTGCAGGGAGGTGGCGGACACGGACGAAGTCTCGCACAAAGCGGCGTGCGTGAAACACGATGCCTTCGACGTGGGGTACGAGCTCAGCGACCCCATCGAGATACGGGCCGAGACAGGTATCACGGGTGACGTCGTCACCGACCCACAGGAGGGTGACTGACCGTGAGTGATTCGATGGCGGCGGGGAAAGTGGCCGACGAGGATACCGAGATGGGCGAACCGCTCCTCGAAGTGAACGGCCTGACGAAGCACTTCAACGACAGCGGCGGCTTCCTGTCGGGGATGTTCGGGGAGAGCAAGCCGGTTCGTGCCGTCGAGGACGTCTCCTTCACCATTCGGAAGGGTGAGACGCTCGGCTTGGTCGGCGAGTCCGGGTGTGGCAAATCGACGCTCGCGCGGGCCATCCTCCGATTGGTCGAACCGACCGGCGGGACGGTGTACTTCAAGGGAGAGAACCTGACTGAGTTGGGTGGAGAGGAGTTACGTTCCCAACGCAAGGACGCACAGATGATATTTCAGGACCCGCAGTCCTCGCTCGACCCCCGAATGAAGATCGGCCCCATCGTCGAGGAGCCGATGCGAGCACACGGGATGTACGACGCGGACGGGCGGGAAGAGCGGGCGCGCGAACTGCTGGAAAAGGTCGGCCTCGACCCGCAACACTACAATCGCCACCCGCACGCCTTCTCCGGTGGCCAGCGTCAGCGGGTGAACCTCGCCCGCGCGCTGAGCGTGAACCCCGACTTCATCGTCTGTGATGAACCCGTCACCGCGCTCGACGTGTCGATTCAGGCGCAGGTGCTCAACACCATGCGGTCGCTGCAGGACGAGTTCGGCCTGACCTACCTGTTCATCGCGCACGACCTGAGCGTCATCCGTCACATCTCCGACCGCGTGGCGGTGATGTATCTCGGGCAATTGGTCGAACTCGCCGAGAAGGAAGAGCTGTACGAGAACCCGCAACATCCCTACACGCAGGCGTTGCTGGAGTCCATCCCGGTCCCCGACCCGCGACTGGAGGGGACCCGCGGCGTCCTCGAAGGCGACGTACCGAGTCCCATCGAACCGCCGAGCGGGTGTCGGTTCCGAACCCGGTGTCCGAAACTCATCGCGCCGAAGGAGTACGACTTCTCCCGCGAGGAGTGGGAAAACACGCGGGCGTTCCTTCGGGAGGTCCAGCGTCGGTCGTTCGAACCGACGACGGAGGCGGACATCGTGGACCGGTTCTTCGGCGGCGAGGAACCGCACGGGGAGACGGGGCGAATCGTGGACGACGCCGCCGAACGAATCGTGGACGGCGACTGGGACGGCGCGACCGAACTGCTGAACGAGTCGTTCGCCGAGAAGAGCATCTGTGCGAGACAGGTCCCCGACTACGAGGTTCCGACCGAACACGGAACCGCGCCGCACGACGCCGCCTGTCACCGTCACCGGGACGACGTACTCGACGGGATTCAGCAGTAGGTCAGCGAATCGAGACGGTCGTCTCGTCCCGCGGCCGTTCGTCCTCCGTGGCGAGATACGCGGCGACGGTGTACTCGCCGGGGTCGGCGGGATTCCGGGAACGTTCGTCGCTTCGCTCGAATCGTCCATCCCACCGGACGGTCGTTCGCTTTTTCTCCCTCGCCCGGAAGTAGAACGCGTTCGGCCGATTGCGGACGTAGTAGGATTCGTCGCTCGCTTCGAGTTCGCCGTCGACTTCCCATCCCCAGAGGCGCTGTCGTGGCGTTTCGACGACGACGGGGAACGGGCTTCGATTGGTGAACGTCACGGTGATGGGGATTTCGTCGCCGACGGCGTACCGTCCGCCGGGGACCGAGAGAGAAACCGCGATGCTCCGTCGGGCGACCGACTGGGGGACGAGCGCCCTGAGCGCGCGTCCGAGGTAGTTGGCGCTCTCGTCGAAGCCGAACTGGTCGTCCGAATCGGGTCGTGACATGGCCCTTGGTTATCACAACCCCTCCACCGTCGTGTCTTTTGTGGCTTGGTTTCAACAGTCGGGAGCACGAACGAAGCGGAAATTTGGCGGCAACCCAGCGTTTATCCGCTCCGTCCGCATTTTCGGGATATGATAGATACGGGCGTTTTAGCGGCGTTCGTCCCGGCCGCGCTCGCACTGAACGTCGCGCCGGGTCCCGACAGCATCTACACGCTGAAGCGGAGCATCAGCGACGGTCAAACCGCCGGGGTGATGGCCGCCGCCGGGACCTCGACGGGGTGTCTCGTTCACACCACCGCCGCCGTCCTCGGCCTCTCTGCCCTCCTCAAGGCGTCGGCGCTCGCGTTCACCGTCGTCAAGTTCGCCGGGGCGGCCTACCTCGTCTACCTCGGCGTGACGACGCTCGGGAACCGCGAGGAGTTCGAAATCGTGCCCGACGAGGAAAATCAGTCCCACACCGAATCGTTCCGCCGGGCGTTCACCATCAACGTCCTGAACCCGAAAGTCGCCGTGTTCTTCCTCGCGTTCCTGCCCCAGTTCGTGGATTCGAGCGGGAGTTTCGGCCTCCAGATTTTCACGCTCGGCGTCCTGTTCGGCTGTCTCGGCTTCTGCTATCAGGCGACGTTAGCCGTGTTCTCCAGTCGAGCGCGACGGGTGATAACCGAACGAAAAGTCGTTCGCGACTTCCTCCGCTACGCCAGCGCGAGCGTGTTGGTCGGGTTCGGGGTCAAACTCCTGCTCGAAAAGCGGGTCGCACACTGACGGACGGGCCATCCGTCACGATACGACGATGTAGATACCGTTTTCCGAGCGTATCACCAATTCGAACCGATGACGCAGGTGATGGACGGCGTCCGTAGCGTGCGCGGCGAGCGCGTCCGTCTCGCCGCCGTGATTTGGGCGGTGTTGCTCGCACAGGTGCTCCTCTATCCCGGCGTTCCGGACCTCGTCGTTCACCTCGGGGCGGGCGAGCAACTCGACGGCGGGAAGTGGTTTCTCGTCGCCGAGTTCGCCGCGTTCGTGGTGTGTGCCGGGATTTGGGGTCATCTGAGCGACCGTCTCGGAACCCGCGTTCCGCTCGTCGTTTTGGGTGCGGTCGGGGCGGGAGTCGGGTACGCGGCGCTCGCGTTGGCACCGACGCTCGGCGTTCCGTTCGGCGGCGTGTTGGCGCTCCGCGTCCTCCAAGGTGCGGCGACCATCGCGGCGTTCTCCCTCTCGATGACGATGTTGATGGACCTCCGAGGCGGCCACGGGCGGAACATGGGCGCGGCCGGTATCGCCATCGGCCTCGGAACCGCGATGGGCGCGCCGATAGGCGGGCAACTGGCCGAGGTTCACCCGACGACGCCGCTCGCCGTCGCGAGCGTTCTCATGGTCGGGACGGCGGTGTTCGCGCGGTCGATTCCCGACCGCGTACCGACCACGTCGCGGGAAACCGTCTCGACCGCCCTGAAGCGACTCCGCGCCCGCCCCGAACTGTCGATCCCGTACGCGTTCGGGTTCATCGACCGCCTCACCGCGGGATTTTTCGCGCTCGTCGGGACGCTCTACTTTCAGTCCGAGTTCGGCCTCGACCCGGGCGCGACGGGAATCATGCTAATGCTCTTTTTCGCCCCGTTCGCCCTGTTGCAGTACCCGATGGGGAAGCTCTCCGACCGCATCGGTCGGTTCGTCCCCATCGTCGTCGGGTCCGTCTGCTACGGCGCCACCATCGTCGCCGTGGGACTCGCACCGTCCGTTCCCCTCGCGGCCGTCGCGATGGTCGCCGTCGGCGTCGGCGGCGCGTTCGTCTCGCCCGCGACGATGGCGCTCGTGACCGACATCGCGGGCGACGGCGACCGAGGAGTCGCCATGGCCGGGTTCAACGCCGCCGGAAGCCTTGGGTTCCTGACCGGGTTCCTCGTCGGCGGCGGCCTCGCCGATCGACTCGGATTTACGACGGCGTTCGCGGTCACCGGACTGCTCGAAATCGCCATCGCGCTGGTCGCCTTCCGTGCCGTGTACCGCCTCGGCGACCGAATCGGGCGGGAATCGGCACGGACGGACGGATGAGTTCGAGGTACCCAAACGATTATTACCGTTGCCGTTTTTAGGCTACCCTAAAGAATTGCTTCGCCCGCGAGGCGAAGGGTTCGGTGAGAAAGCATGTTCCGAGGAAACAGGACGAAACGAGCGCACGTTTGGGTGGGTCTGTACGCCGGTCTAGTCGGGACCTCCGACGACCGAGCCGGAACCGAAGGCGACCGTCACGAGGAGGGAAGCGAACGCGCCGAGGACTGGCGCGACCGTCCCGGGGGCGAATGAGTGGACGGTAAACGCGTCGAAAAAGAGATGTGGTCGTTTTTCCGAACCGTCGTCAGTCCCAGCGATGGCGGCCGTGGTCGTCGCGTCCGTGACCATCGTGGTCGCCGTGATGGCCGTGACCCCACTCGTCGCCGAACGTCACTTCCGCGATGCGCGTGTGGTACGGGTCGCGCTCCTCGGCGGCGGGGTCGATGTCGATGTCCGGCGAATACTGGCTCACCGTCCAGAACGTTCCGGTGTGCGGGTCCACCGAGATTCCGTTGTAGTCGCCCCAGCGCATGACCTCCCCGCCTTCACCGTAGTCGTAGTGTGATTTCCCCTCCTCGACGACGATGGAATCCTCCAGTTCGTTCCGTTCGTAGCCTTCCGTTCGGCCCGCGACCGCCATGCTCGGGAAGGTGTCGGGACCGCTCACGTTGTGCGTGATGATGGTCGCGTCGTCGTCCGACTGGATGGTCGGAATGAAGTACGACGTGCCCGGTTCACCGTACACGCCGCTCTGAACGACTTGGCGCGTTCGCGTGTCCACTTCGTACCATTTGATTGCGGCGACCGTCTCACCGTCGCCGTTCCAGTCGTAGGCGATGGTGTGGGCCGTCCACAGCGACCCGTCGTTGTAATCGAGGTTCATCTGCCGCGTGCCGAGCGTGTCGATCCGCTTGTCCGAATCCGGTTGCTCGGCGGTCGGCGGATACGAGAACTCCTCGACGGGAACGGTGTGGCATTCCAGCGTGGGGTCGTCGAGCGGGTCGGTCAACTCCCACATCGTAAGCGCGCTCGCCGTCGGGTCCGGGAAGGTCGAATCGAGCAGGTAGAACGTGCCGCGTCTGCCGCCGGAGAACGGTTGGAGCGCTGGTTGCAAGGTGAAGTCGTCCTGTTCGACGTTCGGGTTGTCCAAGTCGGTGAAGTGATAGCCGGTAGTGGTCCGACCCCGGTAGATTGCTTCCTTGTCGAGCGCCACCATCGTCACCGACACCGCGTCGCCGAAGAAGTTCTGTGCGAGGTAGATGGCGTCCTTGTCCAACCCGAGCGTCGGGTAATCCACGAGGCCCTCGTTGTCGAGCGGCGGAATCCGGTAGACGTTCCACTTCCCGTTCGGATTCGACGTCTCGGAGACGGCGACGAGCCACCATCCTCGTGGCGGTCGTTCGAGCGCTTCAGCCTCGGACTCCGCGCCGTCCTCGCCCTCCTCACCGTCTTCGCCGTCCTCGCCCTCACCGGGTTCGCCGCCCGCGCGCTCTTCCATCTCCTCGCGGGTGACGAGTTCGCCGTCCTCGGTGATGCCGGGTTCGTACTGGACCGCGGCGACGACGTACCGGTTTTCCCGTCGGTCGTATCGCGCCCGCGGGTCGAAGACGAACGGTTCGCCGTACGCGTATCCGCCCTCGGGTTCATCGATGACCGGCGCGAAGATATCGTTCAACTGGACCGAGAGTTCCTCGTGCCCGGACCGCTTGTCGAACACCGCGACTTGCGTGTTGAGCGCGTGAATCACCTTGCCGTACCCCGCCGCGATTTGCGAGTCGGAGGGGACGCCGCCGCTCGTCTGTTCGGCGTTCACGCCGTCGTACTCGGTGAGAATCGACAGTTCATCGTCGTCGTCCCATCGGCCGCGTTTCTGGTCGTGTCGATGCCGTCCGTGCTGTCCGTGCGCCCGCGACGCTTCGATTTCCCGCTCGCTCGCCGGTTCCCCGGCCGCCGCCGATTTACCCTTCATTTCCGTTCGCCCCGAACGGGACGCGATTCGTCCGAAGTTCACGGTTCCGCCGGAGTACGTTCGCTCGAACGGCCCCTCCGCACATTCCTCCTCCTCCGTCGTCTCCGCGGCGGAGCCCACTCCCGACATCGCCATACTTCCGATGCCGAGGCCCGTCAGTTGAATCGCCCGCCGTCGATTCAGTCGAAAGCCGCTGTCCGTAGTGTTTACTTCCGATTCTCGACTGCTGTTTTTGCCATCCATCGCGCATAATAAATTCTGTGGGAGAATTTTATATTTATTTATGTATTTTATATAAAAGAAGTTCGATACGGTACTGTATCTTAAGGAATGAAAGCGGTAAAATGAACGAGTTGATTTCTGGGAATCGGAAATGAAAACGACGTACCGCTGGTGTTTTCGGAACGGTTTTAGTACGCTTCGTTTCGATACCGGTTTCGGTGATTCGTTCGCCGTGGGGTGGATATCCGTCCACGCGCTCGGACCGCCCGTGAGCCGTCGAGTCGCGTATTTGTTGTCCACCAAAGAAAAATCTATGCATGTCTGTGAATATAAAATCTCATTTTCATACAAGATTGCGCATAAACTTGAGGTTAATTCGGAGAGTTAATGGGGCTGAATTCGAGAGCTCAAGTATGACCCAAAAGCGGAACGAGATGATTCGGCGACGGTTTCTCAAAGCGACCGGGACCACGCTCGGTGCTGGTTTGATGGGAACGGCGACCGGAAATACGGATTCGACCCCGGAAACAGTGGACGACCCTGTCGACGTCAAGGTCTTCGTCATCGCGGCCTTCGAAGTGGCAGACCTGAAAAAGCGGGAGGGAATGGGCGACGCACCGGGCGAGTTCCAGTTGTGGTATCGGAACTACGACCTCACCGATGCCGTGGACGTTCCGGGAGCGTTCTCACCCGTGTATCACAACGACGAGGGCGTCGCCGGGACCGTCGTCGGAATCGGGAAGACGAACGCCGCCACCTCGTTGTCGTCGATACTCCGCTCGCCGAAGTTCGACTTCGAGAACACCTACTTCGTCACCGCGGGTATCGCCGGTTCGCCGCCGGATGTCGGAACGCTCGGGTCGGTGTTCGTGAGCGATGCGGTCGCCGATTGGGACTTGGTTCATCGGTGGTCGCGTGCCGACGGCGACGCCGACCCGTATGCCATGATGTTCCGTCCGAATCGGCCCGACCACGTCTACGAGTTGAACGGGAACCTCGTGAAAACTGCTCGGCGTCTCGGAGAACGGGCGAGTCTCACCGATACGGAACGCGCAAAGGAGTATCGGAAACTGTACCCACAGGAAACCGCACAGTCTAACCCGTTCGTCGGCGTCGGTACGACGATGTGCGGCGACACGTACTGGCACGGGTCCACGCTCTCCGACCAAGCCGGCTACATCGCGGAGGAGTACGGCGCGAGTACCTACGCGACCACGGAGATGGAGGATTTCGCCACCGCACGCGTTCTCGACCGTTTCGGTCACTTGGACCGATACGTCAGCCTTCGGAGCGTGTCGAACTTCGACCAACCCCACCCCTGTCAGTCGGTGCAGGAGAGCCTCGCCGCGGATTCCGGCGGTTTCCTTCCCAGCGTGACGAACGTGTATCGCGTCGGGTCGAGGCTGGTGGACGAAATCACCGAAAACTGGGACCGGTGGGAAACGCGACGATTCTGAATCCGGAACACGAACTTACGACAGCGCGACGAGGCCGATGCCGACGGCGACGACCACCCCGAGGGAGAGGAGGACGGTTCGACCCAACGCTCGCGTCCCGAACAACCAGACGATACCGATTTTTGCGGCGGTGTTGACGCTGGCGGCGAGGAGGATACCGCTCGCCGCGGTCGCAGTCGAAATGGCGCCGCTACGTGCGAGGTCGCTCAGCGAAATCGTGATGGCGTTGACGTCGACGATTCCGGCGATGAGGGCGGCGGAATACACGCCAGTCGTCCCGAATTCGGCGCTGAGCGCCGTGGTGGCGACGAGTACGAGCGCGAAGAAGAGTCCGAAGAGGAGCGCGGGCCGGAGTCGGAACCGGTTTTCGACGTCCGTTTCGAGGGGTTCCTCCTGCACGTCTCGGTAGACGAACCGCGAGACGAGTACGCCGACGAGGACCATACCGGCGACGGGGAGAAGGATGGGGGCGAACAGGGTCGGATTCACGACGAGGACTTCCACCAGAATCCGGGGAAACATCGTCAACGAGGCGATGACCGTGGCGACGCCGCACAGGCCTGTGAGCGACGGATTTCGCCGCGCGTTTTCGGCCATGGAAACCGCGGTTGCCGTGGACGAAACCATCCCGCCGAGGACGCCCGTCAGTTCGAGGCCCGCCCGGTTCCCGACGAGCGTCGCCAGCACGTATCCGACGAGACTGATTCCCGAGACGAAGACGACCATCAACCAGACGAATCGGAGATTCAGGTCCCTCAAGAAGGAGATACGTTCCGGCGGTAGGAGCGGAAAGACGACGAGCGCGACGATGAGAAATTTCAAACTCGCCCGCATCTCGGCCTCGTTGAGACGGGCGGCGAACTCGTGGATGAGGCGTTTTTCGGCGAGGAGCGCCATCGTCACCGCTCCGAGGGCGACGGCGAGTCTGAGTCCGGTATCCGAGTGAGTCGCCATCGCGCCGTAGACGAACGTCAGCATCGTCGCAACCGCCGTCGTCATCCCGATGTCGCCCGTCGTGACGACCTTCGCGACGTAGGCCACGACGACCAATCCTGCGACGAAAACGAGCGCGAGCGGAAGGAGGTTCGGGAAGAATGCCTGCACGAGCGCGCCGAATCCGGCGATGAGCGGGAGCGTCCTACTTCCGGCGAACAGGTTTTCGGGGTCGCTCCACTCCCGTTCGATGCCGATGAGGAGGCCGATTCCGAGGGCGATGAAGACGGCGACGACGAGCGGAATCGCCATGACGGATGAACTAGGCGGGGAAGGAACATCAATCGTCGCGTCGGTGGGAAAATTTCGGCGAAAATCACTCCTTCGGGGCGTGGACGGTCAACACCGGAACGTCGGACAACCGCACGACGCGCTCCGTGACGCTGCCGAGCAGGTAGCGGTCGAGGCCCCGCCGTCCGTGTGTTCCCATGACGAGGCAGTCGATGTCGTTCTCGTCCACGTAGTCCAGAATTACGCGGTGGGGATGCCCGCCCGTCACCACGTCGTCGGTGACGGAGACGCCCGCCTCCTCGGCCCGCTCTCGGACCCGTTCGACCGCTTTCTTCCCGCGCGTTTCGAGGTCGTTCAGGACGTTTCCCTCGTAGGCGTCGGGCCACATCGCGCCGATATCGATGACGTAGAGCGCGTGAATCGTCGCGTCGAACTGCGTCGCCAGTTCGATGGCGTTCCGCACCGCTTCCGTGGCCGATTCGCTGCCGTCCGTGGGAACGAGGATGTCGTCGTACATCGGAGAGAGTACGCGACGCGAATCAATAGCGATGTTTTTCCATTCGTGTGACATAGGAATAGATCGAAAATAAGCCGGGAGGATGGAGCGTTCGTGACGGAGTGACCCCGGTCAGTTCCCGTCGTGTCCGCGTTCCATCGGGAGCAGATTCGGGTAGTTGACGATGAGTCCGTCGACGCCCGCCTCCGCCAGTTGGTCGGCCTGATACCACGTATCGAGGGTGTAGACGTTGACCTCTCGGCCCTCGTCGTGAGCGACCTGCACGAGGTCGATGTCCGCGAACTGCGGGTCGTCGAGGTAGTACGGGTCGTTGAAGAACGGCGACCCCTGCACCATGTTGTACGGCGGGTTGACCGCTTCGCAGTCGTACTCGCGCACGATGTCGAGGCCGCGCTCGATGGAGTCCCAGAGGAGGTAGCCGACGGGCATCTCCGGGTCCAGTTCGCGGACGGTGGCGATTGCCGCTTCGTAGAAGGAGGAGACGAGGATGTCGTTTTCGTGTTCCGAAACGATGTCCAGCGCCGTCTCCGTGAACGACCGCCAGCGGTCCTTTCCGGCTTCCAACTCCGCACCGGAGAGGTCCGTCGAAGATTGTGCCTCCGCCGAACCGGGGTTCTTGAACTCGATGTTCACGCCGACGTGGTCCGGGATGGCTTCGAGCGCTTCCGACAGGAGCGGTATCGTTTCCCCGCTTCCGAGGACGTTCGCGTTCCGCACCGTCTCACAGGAGTTCTCCCAGACGTAGCCGTGCTGGTCAGTGAGGCCGCGGGTACCGCCGTCGCGTGCACCGAGTTTCTCGTCGTGAAAGACGACGATTTCGCCGCCAGCACACGGCATTATGTCGAGTTCTATCATGTCCGCCGTCCGGGAGGCCGCCTCGAACGCCCGAAGGGTGTTCTCCGGATACATTCCCTTGTACCCGCGATGTGCGACGTACGTGACCCCGTCCTCGTCGTCTCCCCCGTCGTGGCCGTGGTCGTCGTCCGCTCCGCGACCATCGTCCGTGTCGTCGTCGGAACACTGCTGTGCGGTTCCGACCCCCGCTAACGCGGTGCTCGCGACGGCCGCACCGGTTCCAACGAACGTTCGCCGATTCAACGTCTGGAGTCGTTCTGACACCATATTTCGACATACTTCAGCCAGTATTATAGTATTTATAATAGTATACTAGATTGATTCAAAGTTCTATATATGGAAAACATCGCCCCGATTCGACACTGAACGGCGTCTGATTTGTCGAAACGAGGAATCGAGTGGCACAATCGACCCGCCGAGACGCCGCTCACGTGGTCGTCAGTAGCCGACCACGTCCGACGACCCGCCGGACCAGTCCGTAGCCGAGGAGCGACGCCACCAGATAGAGTGCGACCATCACGTGCGTGAACGTCGCCGGGCTCCCGATGGCGAGTTTCGCGACGGTGTTCGCGGGCGCTTCCGGGAGCAGGTACGTCCCGCTGAAGACGACGAGCATCGCAATCGAGAACAGGAACTGGGCCTGCTTTCGGTCGCGGAAGCGCAGTGCCAGTATCGCCCCGACTGCGACGATAATCACCGAGAAGGCGGCGACGAGGACCACGATTTCGACCGGGTTGGCGACTGTCGTTCCGTTGAACGAGAGGAGGACCAACCACGCTGCGGCCTGCACCGGTGCGAGGATACCCATCGCCAGCAGCTTGCCGTCAACGATGTCGATGCCCGTCAGCGGCGTCACCCGGAGGAGTTCGAGGGTACCGCGGTCGTACTCCTCCGCGATGGTGTCCACGGCGACGCTCCCGCTGATGAACACGGGCAGGAACATCAACAGCGGAACGAGGACCGTGTAGGTGAACCCGAAGTACGGACTCGCACCTTTCTCCGGCGGCGGTGGGACGACGGAGCGTTCGAGTCGAGCCGAGAATTTCGCCCGCTCGTGACGTTCCAGTTCGTCGAGTACCTCCTTTATCTGGGTCACGACCAGCGTCGTCTTTATGTTGCCATCCGGGGCGATAGCGGTCACGTCGAGGCGTCCGCTCGCGGTGCGCTCGACGTGGAGAACCGCTTGCACCTCGCCAGAGCGAAACTCGCGCATCGCGGCGCGCTGGGTCCGGTAGTGAACACCCTCCCAGCTATCGTCCGAGGCGAGGACGGGAGCGAGGTCGCCGCTCGCGTCGCCCGTCACGCCGAACGAGACGACGAAGCCGTTGGAGGCGGACCCGGGGTCGTACATCGACACCAGTCCGACCGCGAGGAACGACGAGAACGCCGCGATGAGCAGTTGAATCAGTATCGCCAACACGATGGTCTTCTCGCTCCTGAGCGACGCCAACTCCCGCCGCGCGACGGTGAGACGCTTATCCAAGGGCGTTCACCACCGTGAGGTTGTAGGCGGCGTGAACCAACGTCGTGACGAGCAGCGTCCACGCGTACCAGTTCCGGTCCTTGTTAGCACCGTAGGCCGTGATAGTCGCCGTGACCGAGTGAAGCGCGAGCGGTGCGAACAGCAGTCCCAACAGGACGAGTGGCGACGCGTCCACGCCGAGACCGGTCGCGGCACCGAACGCCGCCCGCCCGAGTTCGAGGTTCGGTAGCCCGACCAACTGGGCGATGGCGGTCAGTTTCTCGCCCGCGAAGAAGCCGAAGCCGGAAAGCAGACCGAGGACGCCTATCGTCCGAAGCGAACGGTCGAACCGTCCGTGGGCGAACCCGGCGTAGACGTGGGCACTCTTTGCGACTTCCTCGATGAACGCGATGGCGAGGAGCAACACCGGAATCGAGAGTTCCACGGGAAGCGCGAAGAGGAGGGCCACGGCGAGGAGTTCGGCCACGAAGACGAACGGAATCGAGAGCGCGCTGACCTTCGCGACGCTCCACTTCCCGCGAAGTTGGCTGTCGAGGGCGTCGAGGGCCTTCAGCGTCACCGGGCGCTGGGTGAACATGTCCTCCTCGCGGTAGACGCCGGCGCCGAGCGCGAACAACACGCCCGCGGTGAGGTACAGCGGAAGCGTCGAGAAGGCGTACTGGCCGAGCGCGACCGATTCGCCCTGCAACACGCGAACCACCAGCGACAGGGGCGAGATAGCCGCTATCGGATGCACGTCGGTGAACACGGACGGCACGAAGGCGTAGGAAGTGAGGAAGACGCTGAGCGACACCGTGACGAACGTGAGTTCCTTGAACGACCGGGCGAACATCGCACCGAGGAACGCACTGGCGAGGAACAGCAACGCGATGGGAATCACCGCCGAGACGGCCGTCACCACCGCGCTTGCGATAGCCAGCGGTTCGGTGCCGATGTGCGGCGTGAACCGGACGATTCCGACCGCCGTCACCGTGGCGATGGCGACCATACCGACGAGATACGGCAGGGTCTTGCCGACGATGATGTCGCCGCGGGACACCGGCGAGACGAGGAGCAACTCGCCGCGGTCGTTGATGCGCTCCTCGATGACGCTGCTCGCGTAAGCCTGAATCACGAAGTTCATCGGCAGGATGAACGCGAACGCGAGGACCAGCGACTCGAACGGGAACGGCGGCGAGATGTCCGAGGGGGTTCCCCGTCGCTCGTTATCGACGAAGATGGACGACCCGGAACCGACCGACGGGGCGGCGACCGAACCGTTACCCGACCCGCCGGGAGCGTTTTCTCCGGTTCCGCTCCCACCGCCCGTTCCACCGCTGCCGCCCCCGAGGCGCATCTCTCCTGCCGTCGTGGTTCGGGTGGTGATGTCCCCGCCCGAGTCCGTTGCCGCCCCCGACCCGGCGAACCCGCCAGTGGAGTTTTGTGCCACGTAACGGAGCGTGACGTTCACCGGAAATGCGGCGGCGCGGTCCGGTTCCTCGGCCATCCGCCGGTCATTGTATCGTTCGACCGTCGTCCGCAGTTCCGCAAGCGCCGCCTTGCCTTTGGGGGAGTCCTTGTAGCGCATCGTGTTCGCGGGACACCCCGAAATTCCGGTAGTCGGGCAGATGAACAGATCGAACGCGCCCGAATCGTAGTTCGTCGCGGTCGGTTCGACGGCCACGAACGTCCGGTCGTTTTCGACCGGGCCGTAATACGGACTGTCCTCGCTGATGCCGACGCGGTAGATACCGTCGTCCACGGTGTTGCCCCGACTGGCGACCATGGGCGTCAGCACGCCGACGAAGAGGAGGACCACGGCGACGAGAACCAGCGTCCGGCGGTCGAACTGTCCAGCGTTCTTGCTCACCTCCCAACGTACGATTCGAAGCGTCTTGCGGCGTTTCACGGACGGCCCTCCACGTCCGGCGCGTCGGTCGCCAAATCGAGGAAGATGTCCTCCAAACTGGGCGTGTGCGTCTCTATGTCCACGACGCTCCCGCCGGACGCTTCGGCGAGTTCGCGGGTCTCCGCCACGGCGTCCATGCTCTCCACGACGCGGCGATAGGTGCCGTTCTCCCGGACCGCGTCCGCGACCTCGACCGTCGCGGAGACGTGATACTCGGTTCGTCCGTATTCTTCACGGAGGTCCTCGACGCTCCCGCCCGCGACGATACGACCGTTGTTCATTACGACGATTCGGTCACAGATGCTCTCGACGTGAAACAGGTTGTGCGCGCTGAACACGACCGTCTTCCCCGAATCGCTCAACTCCCGCGTGAACTCGATTATGTAGTTCGTCGTGAGCGGGTCCAACCCGCTCGCCGGTTCGTCGTAAATCAACACGTCCGGGTCGTTGACTAACGAGCGAGCGATGGCGACCTTCCGCCGCATTCCTTTGGACATGTCGCCTAATCGCCGCTCGCGGTGGTCGAGTTCGAGTCTGTCCAACGTGCGGTGAATCCGTTCGGTGGCGGTGTCGGTCGGCACGTCGTAGAGGTCGGCGAAGAAGGACAGATACGAGAGCGGCGTCATGTCCTCGTACAGCGGCGATTCCTCGGGGAGAAACCCCAACCGGTTCCGCATCTCGGGGTCTTCTGCGTCGTAGCCCGCGACCCGTGCGCTCCCGGCGGTCAGTTCGATGAGACCCGACAGCATCTTCAGGGTCGTCGTCTTCCCGGCCCCGTTCGGGCCGATGATGCCGAACACCTCTCCCTCGGAGACGGAAAAACTGCTCCCCTCGACGGCAGTGAAGCCCCCGTATTCCTTCCGAAGAGTTTCGACTTCGATCATAGATATGTACTATTCTCGATACCGGAACTACTTGAGCGTGTGGCAGTAAAATCATGATTGATAAGGACACGAGTAGAGGGTTAACTACCCCATATTTATCAAAATTCATTTATACCGATTGGCAGATTGATTGTCGCCTCTTATCAAAAATTTTAAGTCAGGAAAAGCGACCAATCAGCTCGTACGTTCCATGTCCACACTCGATTCGCCGACCACCGATACCGCTCCATCCGAACTCGGCCTCGTCCCCCCGCCGATACCGCCAGATGACACCGACGCGTGGTACGCACCCGACGTGCGCGACCAGCGCGAACTCCACTCCGGCGTCGTCGCCACGGTTCGGGAAACCGCCGACGGCTTCCGATACGACGTTCGAACGCCCGCGCTCGGTTCTTCGGACGAAGATGCACTCGCCCGTGTTGGTGAGTACTTCGCCACCGCGAACCTCCGCCGCCCGCTTACGCGGGAGGGAGCGGTCGAACGGGTCGAGAGGGGATTCGAGCCGAAATATCGTCGCGCAATCGACCGATTGACCGACCTCTCGAACTCGGCCCGCCGCCGGGTCGAATATCACGCGCTCGCCGAGTTGCTCTGCCTCGACCGACTGACGCCGTTGGCGTTGGACGAAAAGATAGAAGTCGCGGACGCCGCGGGGGACCACCTCGTCGTTCACACGGAAGACTACGCGCCCGCCGACACCGACCTCCCCGCCGATGCCGACTATCTGGCCCGGTTCGCCAGCGAACGAATCGAGACGCACACCGTCGATTTCCGGGAGTTTCGAATCCCGGTCGTCGTCTACGAGGAACACCTGCTCGGAACGGACTCCTTCGCCACGAAGTACGCCGTCCTCGAACCCAATCTCCTGCCGGACGACGACCTGCTCATCGAGGAGTGCAAGGACCGCATCTGGGAGACACACGTCGGCGACATCGTGGACGACCGCGCGGCCTTCGTCCGCGAGCGAGCGACGCAGTTCCTCTCCCGGCGACTCACCGCCCGAAACACCCGTGCGTGGTTCGACGCGGCGAAGTATCGTGTTCGGACCGCGCTCTCGGAGTACGACCTCGCGGTTCCGCCGGTAGACCACCGCTTCTCGGACGACCGACTCACGGACCTCGTCTACTACGTCCTCCGAGACTACGTCGGGCACGGAAAACTCACGATTCCGATTCGGGACGGCCTGCTCGAAGACATCGAGGCGAATCGGGTCGGGGAGCGCATCAAGGTCGTTCCCCGTGGTCGCGCCATCGGTCACGGCGAGCGCATCCCGACGAATCTCGCGTTCGAGGACGAATCGGCGTTCGTCAACGTCGTCACCCAGATGGCCGCCTCCGACGGCGTGGAACTCAACGCCAGCAACCCCAGCGCGAAGGTGAACCTCTCCCTCGACGGTGTCGCCGACGAGGAGACCATCCGCTGTGCCGTCGCGCTTCCGGTCATCTCGGAG
Source organism: Haladaptatus sp. HS23 (assembly GCF_056892285.1). Classification (NCBI taxonomy): domain Archaea; kingdom Methanobacteriati; phylum Methanobacteriota; class Halobacteria; order Halobacteriales; family Haladaptataceae; genus Haladaptatus; species Haladaptatus sp. HS23. The sequence goes on from NZ_JBXGLH010000002.1 coordinate 335,027, forward strand.
GGCGGCCCGCACATCTCGATTCGAAAGCAAGCACCCGATACGATGACGCCCGTGGACCTGCTCGACGCCGACAGCATCTCCACCGAAATCGTCACCTTGCTCTGGCAGCTGTACGAACACCACGGCGTCGCGCTGTTCTCGGGGCAGACGGGGGTCGGAAAGACCACGCTGATGAACGCGCATATGCCGTTTATACCGTACCGCGACCGCCCCATCAGCATCGACGAGGGGTCCCGCGAGGTGCGCCTGCCGCACGAGACGGGCGTCTCGCTCACCACCCGCGACCACGAAAACGACTACAAGCGCGTGACGATGGCGGACCTGATGACCGAGTGCAACTACCTCAACCCGGACGTGGAGGTCATCGCGGAAATCAACACCCCGGCTTCGTTCCGCACGTTCGCCGAATCGTTGAACACGGGCCACGGACTCCTTGGCACCACGCACGCCGAGACCATCGAGAAACTCGTCAATCGCGTGGTCGAACAGGGCCTTTCCGCCTATCTCCTCCAGGAAATCGACCTCGTAGTGTTCCCCCGCAACGTGGACGGCGAACGGTACGTCGGCGAAGTCGTGGAACTCGTAACCGAGGACGAGTTGGCCGAACTGGAGGGACGCTGTGGCAGGGTGAAAAAGGACGGGGTGACGATTTACTGGAACGCCCTCGCGTGGCGCGACCACGAGGGAACCTTCCGCACGAAGTACGACCACCCTCATCTCGGCGACGACGAACGCGATATCGGCTTCCGGTTCTTCCACCGTCTCGCCCACCGCACCGACCGGAGCGTCGAGGCGGTCGAAGACGAGTTCCATCGAAAACACCGCTACGTACAGTATCTACAACGAGAGGGCGTCACGGACTTCGACGAACTGTTCTCGTTCCTCGCCGATCTCCAAAACAACGAGGCGGCGACGGTGGAGCGGGTGTCGCGGGAGGTGAGCGGGTGAACGTGGTATTCGAGCGAAAACGATAGCGAACGGCAGAATCCGACGTATTCGCTGAACCTCCCGTCGTTGTCGATATCGGCTTCGACAGACAATTTTTCCCATGTGGCGCAGTAGATATCAGTTCAAAAACCTGTACTAAAATCCGAGAGTTTAAATTAAATAACACTGCTAGCTCGTTTTATGATGCGTTTCGTGAACGAGGTATCGGGATGAACGCCGTCACCGAATCAGCGGCGATGGAACCGCAGGAAGGTCCTACTTCCGAAGATTCCCATGGTTCGAACGGCCTCGGCCTCTTCGACCGCGCGCTCTACGCGCTGTTTTCGCGCCACGCGGACCACCGGCGACACGACCGGGACAGGAAGCGTTACCGTGCGACCGACGTGAACGCCAGTTTCGACGTGTTTCTCTCGCGGACGTACGGCCTGTCGTGGGTCGTATTTCTCGGAGCGTTCGCGTGGGTGCTGCTTCTCACGCTCGCAATTCCGCCGAGCGTTCTGGCGAAGTTCGTCTCGTTTCTCCACGCCGGGGTGCCCATCGTCGAGCGGGTCACGGTGCCGCACGTCCCGCGGGTGTACGCCGCGACGGGGGTCGCCTTCGCTTGTGCGGCGCTCGGAAAGCGAACTATCGTACGGTTCGGCGGGTTGTATCTCGGATGGGCTGCGAGCGCCCGCCGGTCCAATATCGAGCAAACGCTTCCGGGTGCAGTCCGCTATCTCCGGGCCTTGTCGTCCGGGAGCGACGATCTGCTCGCGATGCTGCGGAAGGTCGCCGACCGCGAGGAGTCGTACGGCGAAACCGCGGTCGCGTTCCGGAAGGTACTGAACAAAGCCGCGTTGACCGGGAGCGTCGATGACGGCTTGCGAATCGTCGCTCGTGATACGCCGTCGCGAGACGTACTCGCGCCGTTCTTGCTCAAGTTCCGGGAACACGCGGAACAGGGACCGGACGCGTTAGAGCAGTACCTCGAGATGGAAGGGAGGATGTTGAGCCACAGGCAGTCGCGGTCACACGAGCAGGCACAGGACTTCCTCGAACTGCTGGCGGAGATGTTCATCGTTCTGTTGGTCGTCCCGGCGCTCCTCGTCATCGTGCTGACCGTGATGAGCGTCCTCGCACCGGGATTAGCGGCACCCGCGCCGGCACCGTTCGGCGAGCTGTCGGTTCGTGGCTTCATCATCTACGGGAGCGGCGTTTTCATCCTCGCTATCGGAGCGAGTGCGGCGGTGTTGGTGTCGTCGCTTCGCCCCGCGGACCAGTCTCCGGCGACGCATCCGCGCTCGAAGCGTGTTTCGGACCTACTCACGACAGGATTCATCAACCCCGCAAACGCGGTCGTCCTTCTCGTCCCGACGACGGTTTGCATGGGTGCACTTCTCCGATATCTCGGCTACACGCCCGTCAACACGGTGTTGCTGTCCTACGTCGCGTTCGCGCTTCCGGTCGGGTTGGTGTCCGTTCGACGGTCCCGCCGCGATGACGCGAAGGACAGGGAGATAAAGGACTTCGTTCACGCCGTGTCGAGCCACGTCAGCCTCGGTCGGCCGTTCTCAACGGCGGTCGAACGGGTCGCACGGGACGTGGACCTCGGCGCGCTCCAACCGAACGTCAACGACCTCGCGTTCAGTTCGAACCTCACGAGCCGAGAGGGCGACCTCCGCCGCGACGCCCTCTCCCGGTTCGTCGATGACGTCGGAACACCGCTCGCGGACCAGACCATCGGCCTCGTGACCGGGACGCTGGACGTCGGCGGCGACACCGAAACCGTCTTCGAGACGCTACAGGTCGAAATCGGACGCTTGTACCATCAGAAGAAGTCCTTGCGCTCGAACATGCTCGTATACGTCGTCGTCGGGTGGATGACCGCCCTGCTCGTCGTGGGCATCATGGTCGCGGTGAACGTATACGTCCTCGATAGCTTCTCGCAGTTGTCCGCGGTCTCCTCGTCGAACGCCGGGTTCGCCCTCGACCCGAACGCGGTCCGACCGGCCCGCGACCGACAGCGGTTCTACGTCGTCACCCAAGCGACCATGCTCGCATGCGGTTGGTTCGCCGGCTACGCAAGTCGCGGTTTCTACGAGGCGCTCCTCCATTCCGCCGCGCTCGTCGCGATTGCGTACTTCGTTTTCGCGGGGGTGGGAATGGCATGAATCGCGGGAAATCGAACGTCCCCGGACGGTCGAACGACCGCGGTCAATCGAACGTCATCGGCGTCGCAATCCTCCTCGGCGTCGTCATGCTCTCGCTCGCGTCGCTGACAGCCAGCGTCGGGATGGTGGTTCAGCGCAACGCCGCAACGGCGGACGCGGCACGGGTTGCGACGGATATGGACCGAGCGCTTTCCCCCGTGGAAGCGACCGGGATACACCGCGGTCGCGTGTCGTTTTCGTCGGGAACGTTGACGACGATGGACCGCGAACTCCGGGTTCTCAACGAATCGGGAACAGTTCGGACCGTCCGCGTGGACGCCCTCGTATTCACTAGCGATGACAGGCGCGTCGCCTACCTCGCGGGAGCGGTCATCCAAGGAACTGCCGAGGGCGGGCGGATGACCGCACTGCCACCGTTCACCTCGTCCGAACGGAGCGACCTCCTCGTCGTCGGTGCCGCGAAACTCGACGCCTCGAACCGGACGGTCGTATCGAGCAGCGGCGAGTCAGCGCTCGTCCGCACGAACGTCACGCACACACGGACGACGCTCGGTAACGGGACCTACCGAATCGCGGTAGAGACGAGCACCCCCGACGCGTGGCGTCGATACTTCGAGAAGCGAAACGCGACGACGACCCGGAACGATTTCGATGGCGACGGAGTTCCGAGCGTCGTCGCCCGATATCCCGGACGGCGGTTCGCCTATCTCGTCGTCCACGACATGCGCACGGAGGTTCTGTGATGGACGACCGAACCGTCCGGACGGATGAGAGGGCAGTTAGCCCGGTCATCGGCAAAGTACTCGAAGCCGGACTCGTCGTGCTGTACATCGGGCTGTTGACGACCACGCTCTACGGCGGCGTCGTCCCGAAATACAGGACGACCGTCGGGGACGAAGTGGGGCAGCGAGTCCTCTCGAAGTCGGCCGAGCGAATCCAACAGGCCGTCCCGGAGGACGGGACGAACGTCGGCGTCCGCCTCCGTGTTTCGCTGCCCGAAACGGTTCGCGGGAGCGGGTACGTCGTGCGGACGGACGGGGGGTCACTGACGTTCGACCATCCGAACGAGCGATTGAATTCGACCGTTCGACTCGCGCTACCGACGCGTGTGGCGACGGTGCGCGGAAACTGGTCGAGTCGAGAACCGGCGTTCGTCGTGGTCCGAAGCGGTCCCCGCGGGCTCATCGTGGAACTGACGCGGGGGGAAGAGCGATGACCGATTGGCGGACCGACCGTCGAACCGAACGCGCACAGATGAACCTCCACGCGTTAGCCGTCGCGTTGCTCATCCTGACGATGGTGACGACGATGAGCGTCGGAATCGCGGATAGGGCACTCCTCGGTGCGGACCGAAACCCCACTCGACGGCGCACCGCTGTCGCGACCAGCGAACGCCTGATTTCAGAGGATAGTCCGCTGACAGTTCGTGCCAACGTAATCGACGAGACGGCGCTCGACCGTTGCAATGCGACGCGACTGACGGGATGGTTTCCGGTCCTCGGCGAGCGGGCGTTCCGAATTAGGGTCGGAGAGACGGCCATCGCGGAGCGCGGGTCTTCGACTGGCGGTGCGACGGTTCGTCGAATCGTCCTCGTCGAGAATCGAAGCACGGTGACGCGGACGCCGCCGCTGTCGACGAGCGATCCCCAGTTCACCCTCCCACGACGTACGCCGAACGCGACGATCGTCGTCCGGCCTCCGGACGGGACGACGGTGAGCGTCGTTCGAGCGAACGGGCGTGTGGTGCTGCGGAACACGTCGGGGTTGGACGGACGATTTCACGTTTCGCTCTCCCGGTTCGAGACGGCCCGATTCGCGTTCGAGACGGACGGGGACCTCCCGACCGGTAGCGTCGAGGTCACCTACTATCCGGCGACAACCCGAAAAGCGGTCGTGGCGGTGACGGTCGATGCATGACGGGTCGTCACGGGACGACTCGTCGTCCCGCGGCCAGCTCTCGCTTTCCGTGGTGGAGGCCGGAATCGGCGTCGTACTGGTCCTCGGCGTCACGATGGGGTTTGCGTTCGGCGTCCCATCGCCGAACACGCGTGAAACGCAACTCGACATGTACGCGAAGGATACGGGAAGGGTTCTCGTCCACGAAGCACCGCGACATCGCGGAACGACGCGATTGGCGGAGATTATCGGGTCCGAGTCGTCGTTCCGTCGCGAAGCGGACGCGCTTCGGACCCGCGTGGACCGAATTCTCCCGGACAATCTCATGTTCCGCGTCGAGACACCGCACGGGTCGGTCGGCTATCGAAAACCCGGCGGCGTCCCGGTCGGCGTCTCGACGGTGACGACCACGAACGGGGACGTGACCATCTGGGTGTGGTTCGTGTGAGAGATCGCGCGCAACTCGTCCTCGCGGCGGCGGCCGTCGTCGCCGTCGCGCTCGCACCCGCGGTGTTCGCTTACCTCCAATTAGGCTACAGCGCCGACGTGGCCGCGAGCGGCGACTATGACGCCCCTGTCGGGAACGCGCATCGAGTCCTATCGCGGGGAGTTCACGCCGCGGCGACGGGAATCCCGTCGTCGTATCGCTGGCAGCGACGGGACGCGGCCGTCTCTGCTGTTCGAACAGACCTCGAACCGGCGGTGAACGCACTCCGCTCGTCCCGCGTCGAATCGGGCACCGTGTACCAGGTCGAATACAACCGGTCGGAGGCGCAGGCGTGGGCGGCGGACCACTGCTCGGAGACGCGGGGACCGAATCGTCAGTTCGGGTCCTGTGTTGCGAGTCGGGGCGTGGTCGTCCAGAACAGGGACGGCGAAACGAACGTCCTTGCCGTGGCGTTCGACGTGCAGGTAACGACGGAGCGGGGGTGGTACGAGACGACCCTCACGATTCCACTCCGACAGATGTTCGCATCGAACCGGTGACTCCGGTTAGCGACGACATCAACCGCACGAACGCAGTATGAGATGGTATGGCACGACAGAGACAGCGCGTCAGATACTATCTCCTCGCGTTACTGGCCGCGGTTCTCGTCTTCACCGTCGCCTACAATTTCGGGATGAGTGCCTTTGAGGGACGGCCCCAATCGTTCCTCCACTCGCTCGTGATGGTCTTCGAGACGTTCACCACGACGGGGTACGGCGAGGACGCACCGTGGTCGAGTCCGGTCATGAACCTCCTCGTCCTTGCCATGCAGGTTTCGGGCGTCGTCCTGTTGCTCGCCGCGCTGCCGGTGTTCATCATCCCGCTCATCGAAAACCGGCTCGCGATGACGCCGCCGACGGCGCTCGACGGGATGACCGACCACGTCATCGTCTGCGGTGACACGCAGATAGGTCGGTCGCTGGTCTCCGAGTTCGTCCCGCGGGACGTGGAGTACGTCATCCTCGAAGCCGACCGCGATTCGGCGACGGAACTCTACGAAGCGAATTACTCCGTGCTCCACGGCGACCCGGAGTCCCCGGAGACGTTTCACGACGCGAACGTGGCGGACGCCACCGCGGTGATCACCGACGCGCCGGACGAAATCGGCGCGAGCATCGTGCTGGCCGCGCGGGAGTCGGACGACGACGTGCACGTCGTCAGTATCGTCGACGACGGAGACTTGGGTGAGTATCAACGCTACGCCGGCGCGAATCAGGTGCTGTCACCCCGACACCTGCTCGGAAAGAGTTTGGCGAACCGAGCGCGTAGCGTGAGTTCGGAGAACCTGTCCGACATCATCGACCTGCACGAGAGTTTCGAAATCGCCGAGCTACCCCTCACACACGACAGCGATTTAGTGGGCCAGACGTTGGCCGAGACTCGACTCGGCGAGCGGACCGGCGTCGGGGTCATCGGCGCGTGGCAACGAGGAGCGTTCGTCAGTCCGCTGGCCCCGGACGCCGTGCTGGACGAACGCACGCGCTTGCTCGTCGTCGGCCGTCCGGCACAGCTAAAACGGCTCGAAGATATCGCACAGTCCGCGGTCCGCCAGCAGCGACGCGAACCTATCGTACTCATCGGGTCGGGCGAAGTCGCGGACACGGTCGCGGAGCGACTCGGGGCGGCCGACGTTCCCGTGAAGACGCTCGACAAGGCGGACGGGCCGAACGTGGACGTCGTCGGCAGTCCCATCGACCCGACCGCGTTGCGGTCGGTCGGAATCGAGGAGGCGAACACCGTCGTCATCACGCTCGACGACGACACGAAGGCGCTGTACACGGCGCTCGTCGTCCGCAATCTCAACCCGAACGTCGAAATCATCGCCGGCGCGAACGAATCGGACAACGTCCGGAAGCTGTATCGAGCGGGAGCGGACTCCGTCCTCGCGCTGACGAGAATCAGCGGTCGTTTGGTCGCATCGGAGGTGTTACGCGAAGACGCATTTCGTCAATCGGTCTCGCCGGTCGAAGTCGTTCGGACGAGTGCGCCTGGGTTGGCGGACCGGACGCTCGCGGACACACACGTTCGAACTGATACAGGGGCGACGATAATCGCCGTCCAGCGCGACGGGAAAGTCATCACCGGAATCGACCCGACGTTCACCCCGCAATCGGACGACGAATTCATCGTTCTCGGAACCGAGATGGCCATCGAGCGTTTCGAGGCGTTATAGCGTTCGTCGGTTCCATGAACCACACCCAACCGTTCGATTTCGTCGAACGACGTGCGAACCGGCGACAGCGTTATCCTGTTACTCCGCTAGCACTACGACAGCGGCTGTTTCGAGGAGTCAGTCTCGTCTCGACTGACGGGAGTTCCAATGAGCCAGATAGAAAATCGGACGCTTACGGTACCGGTGAACGATAGGGACCACGTTCGCGGGCCGGACGATGCACCGGTTACGGTGGTCGAATACGGCGACTTCGAATGTCCGTACTGCGGGGATTTCTATCCGATAGTCCGGAGAATTCTGAATCGACTCGGGAGACAGGTGCGTTTCGTCTTTCGGCATTTTCCGCTGACGGAGCAACATCCGCGCGCACCGAAAGCGGCGGAGGCGTCGGAGGCCGCGGGAGCACAGGGCCGCTTTTGGGAGATGTACGATATGCTGTATCAGAATCAGGACGCGCTCTCCCGAAACGACCTGATACGCCACGCCGAGGAACTCGAATTAGACGTGGAGCGGTTTACCGACGAACTCGACCGAGGAGTGTACGAAGAACGGGTCGAAGACGACTTCCAGAGCGGAATCCGTAGCGGAGCGAGGGGCACACCGACGTTCTTCATCGACGGCGAACGCTACGACGGCGCACACGAGTTCGAACCCTTGCTCAGCGCGATAGCCGACGCCGGAGAGATTTCCGAAGTTCAACGGTCGTTACAGCCCGAAAACCGGGAGCTCCGGGAGACCATCGACCGGTCCCGGCGAGGGGCACCCGCCGCCGGGGAGGCCGTCCGGGACCGGTTCTCCGCGGACGAAATCTTCCAGCGGGTGACGGCGACGGCCGACGAGGAAATCGAGCGGAGTACCCGGTTGTTGTTCTTCAGCGGCCTCGCCGCCGGATTGAGCGTCGGCGCGACGTTCCTCGCTCGTGCGGCGATGACGACGGCGTACCCGGACAGCGTCGGGATGGGAAACCTCCTGTATCCCGTCGGGTTCGTGATGATAGTCATCGGGAGCTATCAGCTCTTCACGGAGAACACGCTGACGCCGGTGACGCTCGTCCTGACGCGGCTCGCAAGCGTTCCGCAACTGCTTCGCCTGTGGGGAATCGTCCTCGCGGCGAACGTCATCGGTGCGGGAATCACCGCGTACCTCCTCGCACGGACGGGGATTTTCGACCCGGCGGTGGCGGAAACCGCCCACCAGTTCGGCGAGCACGCGATGGGAACGACGTGGTCCGCGCTCTTCTACAAGGGCGTCTTCGCGGGCGGCCTCGTCGCCACGATGGTCTGGTTGGTTCACGCCGCACGCGAGACGATTTCGCGGGTCCTCATCGTCTATTCCATCATGATAATCATCCCCATCGCCGACCTGTTTCACTGCGTCGTCGGCGCGTGTGAAGTGCTCTATTTGGTGTTCGTCGGGGCCGAAGGCGTCGTTCCGGTGTTCACGCAGTTCTTCGTTCCTGTCGTCCTCGGGAACACCTTAGGAGGTATCGTGTTCGTCGCTCTCGTGAACTTCAGCATGACAGAGAACCGACGATTTCCGGAACACGACCGCCAACGGTTCGAACTGTCGTGGTTCCAGTGGCTCTTCGGTATGCGTCTGTTCCGACACCTTCGGGAGCGGAGCGACGATTCGGACGGACCGACTACGGGGCAATCACGCGAGCGGAGGAGCTGAGTTTCGCTTCCGGGCCGATACCACGAGGGATACGATGTTCGAATCCCGTCAGTTTCGGTATTTTATTTTTCTATTTCGTATAATAGTTATAAATTCGGGGAGCCCCTCACCGAACGCGTGACAGAAGATACCACAGAGGACGGTCGAGCGCGTTCGACCCGTCGCCGATTCATCGAAGGGACGGTTGCGACGGGAATGCTTCCGGTCGTCGCGACGGCGACGGCGGACGACTCCGAGACGGAATTCCGGTCGAACGACCGACCGCGTTCACCGACGCTCTCGGTGACGGACCGACTCGACGACAGGCGATACGTGGCGAGCGGAAATCGAGCCTACGTCGTCGGCGACGAATCCGGGAGGTTTCCCGCGTCGGGATGGCACGTCACCGGCGAGATGGGAGGAGTCTGGAGTCCGCCGCTCAAACTCCTCGACGGAATCTGGTTCGCCATCGACGGCGAACCGCTCGAACCGGCCGAGCGGTTCACCAGCGGGTACGGGCACGTCACGATGGATATCCCGGACCGGAGTGGGTTGGCCATCAAGCGGACCGATTTCGTACCCGACGATAGGCGTGCTGCGCTCTTCGGACTCCACTTTACCGCGGGGGACGAGTCAGAGTCGTTCACCCTGTCGGTGGACGCCCACTCGGAACTGATGCACGCCTACCCGTGGAGTGGAACCACGCCCTCACGAACCGAGTTCGACCTCGAAGACTCGGTGGCGTTCGCGGATGGGGTCCTCCGGTTCCGCGAGGTCGGGACGCCGCCGGTGGAAAACGCGGCACACCACGACTGGAGCGCCGTCGTCGGTTCGTCGCTCGCCCCCGTCGGTCACGAGACGGGCGAGGGGTTCCGAGGCCCGCAATCGCCGCCGGATATCTACTCCGCCGACGGAACGGACGAAGGGGACGGGATTCCGCGCTACGACGATACGGAAGCGGGACGAGGGAAGGGCGGGCGACTTCGATACGAAATCGAGATACCCGCGAACTCGTCGCGAACGGTGTGGGTCGCGGTCGCCGGGTCGGAATCCGGCCCCGAGTGCGCCGTCGACGAACTCGAAACCGTTCTCGACGACCCGACGAAGACGTTGCGCGACAAGGTTCGGAAACGGAAGAACCTCGCCGACCGGACGCGGGTATCGCTTCCGGGCGACCCGTTATTGGAACGGTCGGTCGAGTGGAGCAAACAGAACCTCGCCGACTGCGTGCAGGAGGCACACGACCTCGACGTTCGCTACACGAACGAGGGGACGGAGTTTCCGGAACCGGCGGGGACGCTCGATTCCGTCCGGTTCTACGGTGCGGGGTTTCCCGACTATCAGTGGCTGTTCGCCGTCGACGGCGAGTACACCACGTTCGCCGCCCTCGCTGCCGGACAGTTCGAGGTACCGAAGGACCACATGCGGGCGGTCGAGCGAGTCAGCCGAATCGTCAACGGGGAGACGGGCAAGGCCGTCCACGAGGTCGTCACCGACGGCTCGGTGTACTACGGCGCGAACGACGACCCCGGGAACACCGACGAGACGGCCAAGTTCCCGATGGCGGTCCACGCGATTTGGCGGTGGACCGGCGACGACGCGTTCCGCGACGACCTCTACGAGTTCATGGTGGACGGAATGCACTACGTCACGGAGGAACTCACGAGCGAAGGGGACCTTTGGCCAACCGGTCAGGGGAACGTCGAACGACCCGGCATGGGGGACCGGAAATTAGACGTGGCCGTCTACACGGTGCGCGGTCTGTTCGCGCTCGCGGACATGGCACGAAGCAAGGGCGACGACGAGACGGCGACGTGGGCGACGGACCGCGCGAACGAGATGCTGTGTGCCTTCGCGGAGACGTGGTGGCTCCCGGAAATCCCACAGCACGCCGGGTCGCTCGGTGAGGCGGGGGCGGACGGGACGGCTACCCGAATCTACCAGCGTCACTGGATAGGCGTCACCCCGATGTCCGCCGAGTACGTCGGCCAGTCCGGACGCGTCGTTTCCGGCATAGCTACCCGGAAACACGGCGACGCGGCGCTTTCCCTTCGGGAAACCGGCTGTTATAGTGGCTTCGACAACGACGGAGACCAGCGTCGGAACGACGGCCTGTACCACACCGGCGCGCCGGGGTGTGACGGGGGGAACGGCGACCACACGAAGGATTCCACCGAGAAGAACGTCTTCACCCTGAACAGCGCCGTCATGGCCGTCGCGGAGGGGAACTACGGTCGGTTGGGCCGCGACCAGCAAGGTCGGTACGTCCACGCCAACGCGGCGCTCCAACTTCCCGACCCGGACGAGCAACCGGGCGCGATGCCGGAAATCGCCCCCTCGCCCGCCTACGGGCGCTCCATCGACAAGCCGTTTACCGCCCGTGCGATGGTCCTTCAGGCGTGGGGGACCTACGGGACGCTCTGGCCCGTCGTGCGCCACTATATGGGGGTTCGTCCGGACGTGGGCCGCCGTCACCTGACGGTACTGCCGCAGGTTCCGGACCACCTGCCGCACGTTGCGGGCGAAAACGTTCGCCTCGGCGAGGACGGGTCGGTCGCCGTCTCGGCGATGGCTCCCGACGATTCGGGACTCCATCGGACGCGAGTCGAGGCGGAGGGCGCCCTCGACACGCTCACCGTCGGGCACGTGGTTCCCGAAACCGCCGACATCGCGGCGGTCACGCTCGACGGTGAGGCAGTCGAATCGTACGAAACCCACGTCACGAACCGCGGAACGGAGGTTTCCGTGGAAACGACTCCCGAGGGGCGGCGAACGCTCGTCGTGCGAACGCGAGAAGGGGGTTCGCGCTAACATTCGCCGGTTGGGAGTAGTTATTTTGTCCGCCCACCCATTTCTGGTTCCATGCAAGAAACAGCAGTCCGTCTCGGTGTGGTCGGGTTGGGATTCATGGGCCAGACCCACGCGACGAACGCCGAAGCGCTCGGACACGAAGTCGTTGCAGGTGCGGATATAGCCCCTGTGACCCGCGAAAAGTTCGAAGCCGAGTACGACGCGACCACCTACGAGGGGTTCGAGACGATGTACGAGGAAGAAGACCTCGATGCGGTTGCTGTCTCCACCCCGAACACCTTCCACGAGGAGGCCGTCGTCACCGCGTTGAACCACGGCTACGACGTGTTCTGCGAGAAACCGCTCGCGGACACGCTCGAAAGCGCGGAACGCATGGCCGAGACCGCTCGGCGAGCCGACGCCTTCTGCATGGTGAACTTCCACAATCGCGTCTCAACGGCGGCGGAACTGTTCATGGGATATCAGGAGGACGACCACTTCGGGGAGGTTCGTCACGTTCGGGCGAACTACATCCGCAGTCGCGGCATCCCCGGCGTCGGGTCGTGGTTCACCAACGAGGAACTCTCGGGCGGCGGCGTGGTCGTCGATATCGGCGTCCACGCCATCGACCTCGCGCTGTATCTGATGGAGTTCCCGCCGGTCGAGGACGTGTTCGCCGTCACCCGTACGGGGTTCGGAAACCGCGACGACTACGTGGACCCCGACGACTGGTACGACGCGACGGAGGAGGCCGTGTTCGACGTGGAGGACTCGGCGACGGCTCTGATTCGCTGTGCCGACGACCGGACGATTTCGCTCGAAGTCTCGTGGGCGGCCAACGAGGCCGAGAGTCAGGAGTTCGTGGTCCGCGGAAGCGAGGCGGGCGCACGCCTCGACCTCGGCGGCGACGAACTGACGATGCTGGAAGCGAGACCCCACGGTCCCGACCACCTCGTCGAATCCGCGGTCACCGACGCCGCCATCTCCCACTCCGGTTGGCGCGGGAGCGACAAGCGGTTCCTCGACGCCGTCGTGGCCGGGGAGCCACCCGAGTTCAACACCATCGAACAGGCGCTCACCACCCAGCGCGTCATGGACGCGATTTACCGCTCCGCCGAGACGGGCGACCGCGTCTCGGTCGAAGACCGACGGTTTGGACGGTAATCGACGGTCGATTCGCCGACACGCTCCGATAGCGACGAGGTCGCTTTCTCCCGCCACGGAACCCGATTCGAATCAGCGGAACGCGGCATCCCAGAGGAGGTTCGAGAGGCAGATGCCGACGTACGCACCGACGGTTCCGATGAAGAACTGCTGTGCGGCGTCGCCGACCGTTCGAATTCCGCCGTGGAGGACGAGGAAGTCCACAGTGACGTAGAGCACCATCAGGACCACGAGGAAGACGAACAACGGGACGTTGACGAAGTACGCGACGGTGGAGGAGGGTTGTTCCGACGCTGAAAGGTCCATTGTATTGGGTATTCAACAATAACCTCCTATATGCGTTGCGGAAGTTCGAACCGCCGTTTCCCGGCGAACCACCGTTTATAAACTACATTTCGGTCGAAGATGGTAGTTGAGGGAACGTCGAGACGAGCGTCTCGAGACACGGTTCCGTGTAGAACGAACGATATCAGGAGACCTTTCCGACTAGGTCGGATATATCGCTTGCAAGTACAACCAGCGGGCAGTAGCGTATTCGATGGTTTCGTGCAGTTGAAGATTGGTCGATAGACGAGAAAACGTAGATTCAATTTGATGTCACAGACTACATATACAAATAGAACTCGTGACGCTGTATCGGGATTTTTCCAAAAATACGGGCTTGCGTTCGTAATGGTCGCCAGTTATTTCGGTTCCGGCTCGGTGTTTATCGCCAGCCAAGCGGGCGTTCAGTACGGATATGCACTCATCTGGGCCGCGGTTGGCGCAACCGTGTTCGGCTTTATGGGCCAAGACATGAGCGCACGACTCGGTATCTTCGGCGAACCGCTGATGTCGTTCGGCCGCCGAAAACTGGGATCGGCCGGTGCGACGGTCTTAGCCGCCCTGCTGTCCGTAGGCTGTGTCGCGTGGACGCTCGAACTGACCGCAGCCATCGGGAAGGGAATCTCCATCCTACTCGGCGGTGCCGTCAGTTGGCAACCTATCGCAGTCCTCGCCGGACTGCTCGCCATCATCGTCGGTGTTCAGAACTACGACGGCGTCGAGCGGATCATGACGGCGATGATGCTCGCACTCCTCGTCGTCTACGTCGGCGTTGCCGGCGTGAGCGCGCCCTCGCTGACCGGCATCGCGTCCGGTTTCGTCCCCTCGGTCCCCGGCGGGTCGTTGACGCTCGCCGCGGCCATCATCGGGACGACTGCCTTATGGCCGAACTTCTTCCTCGAATCGAATCTGGTCGGCGAAAAGGGCTGGACGAGCGCCGCCGACCTGACGGACATGCGCCGTGACCTCGGAATCGGCTACGCCGTCGGTGGTGTGACGACCATCGCCATTTTGGTCGCCGCCGCGGCGATTCTCCGCCCCGCCGGATACACGAACCTCGACACGTTCATCACGCCCGGAAAGGCACTCGCCGACGTTCTCGGAGAGTGGGCGCTGTACGTCTTCCTCTTCGGCACCATCGCCGCCGCGTTCAACAGCATCATCCCGATAATGTGGACGCCCGCCTACCTCTTCCAGAACGCGCTCGGTCACGACGCCGACAGCGGGAGTCGGGAGTTCAAAATCATCTATGCGGTGGGTGTCGGCATCGGGAGTCTGTCACCGCTGGTCCACCAGTTCGCCGGGCTGAGCGTCATCGACATGATAATCCTCTTCCCGGCGTACAACGGAATCATCAGCCTTCCCATCACGGCCGTCTTGCTGTTCTGGGCGGTCAACGACCGCAAGACGATGGGCGAGAATCGAAACAGCCTCGTGCTGTCGGCGGCGAACGTCGCGCTCGTCGTGCTGTCGATTTACCTCGCGGCCACCTCGCTACCGGGATTCGTACAGACCATAACCAGCGGTGGTTTCTGACCGGCACCTTCGATGCTCCCCACCTCTACAACGCTGTTGTTGCTAGTGGTCGTCGCTTTCCTCTCCGGAGTCGGCATCACCGCCGTCGGACCGGGTGGTATCTTCGTGACCGTCGCCCTGTTCGCACTCACGAACGAGTCGTCTGCGACCGTCGCCGGAACGGCGATGTCGACGTTCGTCTTCACGGGAATACTCGGGAGTTACACCTACTACCGGTCGGGCGAACTCCGAACAGGGTCGGGGAAACGACTCGCGATACTCGTCACGGTACCGAGTGTCGTCGGTGCCGTCGTCGGCGCGCTCGTCAATGCGACCATCTCCGACGCCGTATTTGGGGCGCTATTGACTGGGTTCACCGTCCTTTCCGGCGTGAGTATCGTCTATCGCGAGCAGCGAACCATCGATTCGAGGTGGTCGTTCCCGTCCGATTCGACGGTCGGCGTCGTCGTTTTTGCCGGCCTCGGGTTCGGCGTCGGCGTGTTAGGCGGTCTGCTCGGCGTCGGAGGACCGGTTATCGCCGTCCCCGTCCTCGTCGTGCTGGGCGTTTCGATGTTGGACGCGCTCGCGGCCGCCCAGGTGCAATCGGTGTTCCTCTCGGCGTTCGCCGCGACGACCTACGTGTTGCAGGGTGCGGTTTCGCTTCCGCTCGCGCTCGCCATCGGCGTTCCCGAACTCGTCGGTGTCGTCGTCGGATGGCGGGTCGCTCACCGCGTCGACCCGTCCCGACTGAAGGTCGCCCTCGGTGTGACACTCGTCGCGGCAGGCATCGTGCTCGCCGCGACCTGAGGGGCGAGATTCGACAGGACCGAGCGACCATCCCACGACTCGATTTATGTGGCTTCGTACTCATCTCCCTGAGAGACACACAATGAACGTCGGCATCATCGGCGGAGGCGTCATCGGCACCGGCAGCGCGTATCACCTCGTCGAACGCGGCCACGAGGTCACGCTCCTCGAACGGGACGAAATCGGGTCGGGAACGACGGCGGCGTCGATGGCCGTGTTCGTGTGGCAGTCGGTGCCGCCGAGCGAGTTCGCCCATCGACTCCGACGGCGCGCGTGGGACGAGTATTCGAAGTTCATCGAGAGCGGCGAACTCGATTTCACGCGAACCGGCCAGTGTCACGTCGCGTGGTCCGAATCGACGTTGGCAACCTATCGGGAGCACGCGGAAGAACTCGCCGCCGAGGGAGTGAACGCGGAGGTACGTCCGGGTGCAGGTCCGTACGACGATGACCGTGCCGTCGGGACGCTCTACACGCCCGAGGACGGCCACTTCGACCCCGTCGCCGTCGCGGAACTGTACGCCGAAAAAGCACGCGAGGAAGGGGCGACGATTCGAACCGGGACGGCCGTAACCGGCGTCGTCACCGACTCGGGTCGCGTCGTGGGACTCGAACTGGACGACGACGAACTCGGAGTCGATGCGGTCGTGAACGCCGCCGGTCCGTGGGCGGTTGAGGCCGGTGGAGTGGACGTGGACGAACTCCCGATACGACGGACGGCAGGTCCCATCATCGGTTTCGAGACGCCAGCGGAAACCGACACCGAGGTACCCTTCTCGCAGTTCGAAAACGACCTCTACGTCCGTCGGTACGCGAAGGGGTTGTACGTCGGGCACTACAACACCGAATTCCGGGCGGACGAGGACGTGACTCCCGACGCCGGGAAATCGCCCGGCGGCGAGTTCGAGCGGCGTGCGAGGGACCTGCTCTCGCAACACGGATTCGACGGCGACGAACTCCGCCGCGATACGGCGTGGACCGGCTATCGAACCGTCACACCGGACGGACTGCCGATAGTGGGAGAGGGAGCGGTGGAGAACTACTACCTCGCCGTCGGGATGAGCGGCCTCGGAATCACCCGCGCACCGGTCGTTGGGCAGTCGGTCGCCGACGCAATCGACGGAGAGTCGTCGCCGTTTCTCCGCGAGATGTCGCCCGAGCGTTTCGACGAGGGCAGTGGGATTTCCCAGAGATGACGATAGTTCTGGTTTTGTCGACTACATGTTTATGCCCGTTACCAGCGTAACGAGGTAACAACGCAGTCGAGGATTCGATTGCTCCTCGTCGCGGTCGCAGGACAGTGACGGGAACTGCTGACGCACGGTTGCGCTCGGCAGGTGCGGCTAAAGAGGTGGGACAGAGATGGGGTACACTACGACGAAGCTATCGAATCGAGTACCGACGATTACCGAACAGAACCGGAAGTGGTGGGTCGTGGTGGCCATCGGCATCGCGGGCATCCTCGTCTCCGTGGACTTCAACGGCCTCACCGTCGCGCTGCCGACCATCGGTCGGGACCTCGGCATCTCGACGACGGGGTTGCAGTGGACCATCAACGCCTACCTGCTCGCGTTCGCCGCGCCGATGGTCGCGTTCGGCCGATTGTCGGACATCTTCGGTCGGCGGCGGGTGCTGCTCGTCGGAATCGTCGTCTTCATCGTCGCCTCCGCGTTCGCCGGCCTGTCTCAAAGCGAACTGTGGCTGGTTTCCGCCCGCGTGATTCAGGGACTGGGCGCGGCGGCCTTCTTCGCGGCGTCGCTGCCGATAGTCAGCAACGCGTTCCCGGAAAAGGAGCGCGGAAAGGGTATCGCGCTCTGGGCGGCGATCAGCGGCCTCGGACTCGCCGCCGGACCGCTCGTCGGCGGCGTCCTCACGCAGATGTTCTCGTGGCGCTGGTTTTTCTTCTTCAACATCCCGCTGGCGACGGTGGCAGTGGTTCTGACGCTCGTCGCCGTGCGCGAATCCCGCGACGAGACGGTCGGCCATCACGTCGATTTCGCCGGTCTCATCACCGTTACCGTCGGCCTCGTCGCGCTGGTGTTGGGCATTCAGCAGGGCGACAAGCTCGGGTGGGGGTCGCCGTTCGTCGTCGGGGCTCTCGTCGCGTCGGTGCTGCTGCTCGCGGCGTTCATCCTCATCGAGCGGCGCGTTGACGACCCGTTGATAGAACTCGGACTGTTCGAGAACCGGAACTTCCTCGGCGCGAACGCGGTCGGATTCGTCGTGAACTACGGCTTCGGCGCGCTGTTGTTCTACATGACGCTCTACCTCCAGAACGTCTTGGATTACTCCCCCTTACGAACCGGGTTGGTGTTTTTAGCGTTCACCGTGCCGTTGGTGCTGCTGGAAGCGCGAACGAACGGCGTTTCGACCCGACTCGGAGTGCGGACCTCCATGGTCGGCAGCTTGGCGCTCGTCGCCGTCGCGTTCCTGTTCCTCACCCGTACGAGCCCGGCGGGCGGATTGACCACCGTTCTCGTCTCGCTCGTCCTCGCCGGAACCGGAATCGGCGTGGCGTACACGCTTTCGAACACGGTGGGAATGGCGGCGCTCCCGGAGGCCAAGGGCGGCGAAGCCTCCGGGGTGCTGGGAATGGTCCGGCTCTTGGGGGCCGTCTTCGGTATCGCGGTGACCGGCGCGCTGTTCAAAACGCTGGAGAACGAGAAACTGACCGAACTGCTCGTCGGTGCCGGTGCCGCGCTCGATTCGTCGGACAGACGGGAGATAAAGGGGCTGTTGTCCGGGTCCGACGCCGCGGAGGCGACCCTCAAGCGTCTCGCTCCGGAAGTCGAATCCGAAATCGTTCGAATCGTCCACGAGACGTTCGTCTCCGCGTTCGGCCGGGCGATGTTGCTCTGTGCGGCCGTGGCGATGCTCGGGGTCCTCACCGCGCACTTCATCATCGAGACCACGCAGTCGGAGTGAGTCGTCGGTTCCGCTGCTCGGAGAGACGGGAGAATCGTGAACCGCTGTAGCCACAGCGGTTTGCGAAACGGGAACACGTCCGGACAGTCACGTCTGCCGATCACAACTCGCTCTCTACGCGTCGAACAGCGCCCGAAGCGCCTCGTCGCGGTCGTCGTTTTCTCCACCGACGCCATCGTCACCGCCGTCATACCGAGATAGCGCGAGCGCGAGTTTGAGACGGGCTTTCCCCGCGGGTAAGTCCTCGGCGAACAGCGCCCCGGCCGCACGCAGTGTCTCGCCGCCGCCAGCGCCGCCGTAAACGGGCGTCGTTCGCCCCGCGACGCACCGGGACGTGACGACTACCGGCGTCCCGTCCCCTACCGTCGATTCGACGAACTCGCCGAGACTGGCGGTGACGTTTCCGAGTCCCGTTCCGTTCACGACGAGGCCGTCCGCACCCGCTTCGAGGGCGGCTACGCCCAACCGCTCGTCCACTCCCGCGCCGCTCCCGACGACGAAGACGGTCGGGTCGAGCGTTCCGTCGGGGATGTGTGCCGTTTCGCTGGTCGGTCGCCGGAGGACTCGTATCCCGTTCCGGTCGCGGGTCGCAACCGGCCCGACGCCGGGGGAGGAAAACGCGTCGAGGGCCGACGTGTGAACCTTCGTGACGAATCGCGCGCTGTGGATCGCCTCGTCGAAGGCGATGTAAGTTCCGCCGTGCCCGCCGTCCGCGAAGGCCTGCGCCGCCGCGAAGGCGGTGACGAGGTTCGCCGCGCCGTCCGAACTTCGCTCGTCGGGACGCCGCTGTGCGCCGGTCAGGAGCACGGGCGTGTCGGGCCGGAGCGTCGCGTCGAGATAGTACGCCGTTTCCTCCATCGTGTCCGTGCCGTGTGTGACGACGACGGCGTCCGTTTCCGAATCGGCGTCGAGTTGGGCGACCCGTTCGCCGACGCTTTCGAGCGTTTCCGCCGTCATTTCGTAGCTCGGGACCTGTGCGACCTGTTCGACGGAGACGTCGCCGTACTCCGCCAGCGCCGGGACTCGCTCCACGATGGCGCTCCCCCGTTCGGTCGGGACCGCGCCCGTGTCGCGGTCGGTGCTCGCTATCGTTCCGCCGGTGCCGAGAACGGTCACGTTCATGCCGTCCGATTCGCGCCACCCGACCAAAAACCCCGGTTCGCCGGGGTCGTTCGGGGCGTGTGATAACCTCACATACCACAGCATGTATTTGGGCCGTCGCGTGCTACGACGACGCGATGATAGTCGCCGGAAAATGTCCGCCGACCGCCGACGAACTGCGGGCCGCGTCCGAGCGGGGATTCGACGCGGTGGAACTCCACCTCACTACGGACGATTTGGACGCCGCGGAGGAGACGGCGGCGGTGTGTCGCGACGCGCCGGTGGAAATCGTCTCGGCACACACGCCGCACGTGGACCTCGACGAACTCGAATACGTCCAGCGGACCAACGACCTGTGTGAGCGCCTCGACGCCACGCTCGTCGTCCACTCCACGAAAATCCCGTTGAGCAACGTCGGCTATCTCCTCGACCGCACCGACATCACCGTCCCGCACGGCTTCGAGAACTCCACCGGCCACAGCCTCCACTTCCTGCGCAACGTCCTGCTCGACGAAAGTCGCCCTCTCGTCCTCGATACCGCCCACCTCTACACGGCGGAGGAAGCGTACCGCTCGATACTGGAGAATCTCCTCGCCGGGTACGGCGATTCGATTCCCGTGATTCACTGCTGTGACGGGACGAAAATCACGGACGGGTTGGCGTTTGGAACCGGAACGATGGACATGGAGCGGGTGATAGCGGCCCTCGAAGAGAACTACGACGGCATCGTCGTGTTGGAAGTCATGCCCGACGAACAGGCGGACGCGCTGGAGATGTGGCGGAACGTGGCGCTGCGGGACTGAGAGTCCGAAACCACCCGGTAACGTATTTTAGCTGACGTGAGTCCGAAGATATATCCACCACGCGTCGAACCGGGTGGTCGTTCGAACCCACGAGGACGCGGCGCTCGTCGAGACGTACGCCCTGCTCGTGTTCGGATTCATGGGCGTCAGCTTTCTCGGCGCGGCGGCCGTTCACGGCTGAGCGGGCGTTTGCGCGATTCTTCGGCTACCGTCCCGTCCTCGATTCCCCAGCAGCGGTCCGCCGGGAGCGACACGGCGACCGTTTGGCCGGGCGACAACGACCGGGAACTGAACGCGGTCAACTCCTCGCCGCCGAGCGAGAGCGTGACTCGATTATCGCCGTCCCGCGGCGTGACGCGGGTGACGGTGGCCGACATCGACGCCTGTGCTGCCATCGTATCCATTGTATCGTCGAGGTTCACGAACTCGGGTCTAATGGCGACGTGCGTCGCGGACGGACGGGGAACCGCCTCGTCCGGGAGGACCGTCACGGGGAGGCAGTTCGACCCGGTGAACCACGCGACGAAGGGCGTCGCCGGACGATAAAACACGTCCTCGACGGACCCGAGTTGGACGATGTGGCCGTCGCGCATGACGGCGATTCTGTCGGCGAGCGCCCGCGCCGTCGTCCGGTTGTGGGTGACGTAAATCGCGGTGACGTCGGCGATGAGGTCCCGGAGATCGTCGCGGAGTTCCTCGCGGGTCGGTACGTCGAGCGCCGACAGCGGTTCGTCCAACAACAACGCCTCGGGGCGGATGGCGAGCGAGCGCGCGAGCGCGACGCGCTGTGCCTCCCCGCCGGAGAGCGTCCGGGGTCGCCTGTCGGCGAGATGGGCGACGCCGAGGTCGGCGAGGACCGATTCCGCGTCGAGCGCATCGGAGTGGTATCGCGCGCCGAACTCGACGTTCTCCAGCGCGGTGAGATGCGGGAACAGCGCGTAGTCCTGAAAGACGAACCCGAAGTAGCGCTCTTCCGGCAGGTCGTCCGTCACGTCCCGTCCGTCGAAGAAGACGTGTCCGGCGTGGTCGTGATAGCCCGCGACCGTTTCGAGCAGGAGCGTCTTGCCGCTCCCGCTCGGGCCGAGGACGACGAGGGTTTCGCCGGTTTCGACCGACAGTTCGGCGTCGAGGTCGAACGGGTCGGTTCCCTCCGTGGTGAACGTCGCGTCGATGTCGATATCGAAACTCATAGCACGCTCCCGGAGTCGCTGCCCGTGAGCAATCGAACGACGAGGAAGATGCCCGCACTGAGCACGAGGAGGACGAACGCGACGGCGCTCGCCTCGTCCAGTCCGGACGAGGTGAACGTGTTGAAAAAGAACACCGGGGCGTGTTGGGAGACGGTTTCGGTGCCGGTGAGGGGATAGAAGAAGTTGACGCTGTAGGCGACGACGGCGACGGCCCCGAACTCCGAGACGCCGCGCGCCCACGCGAGGACGCCGCCGGTGACGACGCCGCGGGACGCGAGCGGCAGTTGCACGCGCAGGAACGTCTCGAACGGCGGTGCGCCGTGACTCCGGGCGGCGTATTCGAGGCGGGAGTCGACCGATTCGAACGCCTCGCGGACGGTGTTGACCGCGAACGGCGCGCTCACGAAGGTCAGCGCCAGCACCATCCCGGTCAGCGTCGTCAGCACCGAAATGCTCGGGAAGAGGCCGCGTTTCCCGAAACCGAACAGGACGAGGATACCCGCGACGGAATGGGGAACCACGAGCGGCAAGTCCACCAAACTCTCCACGATTGCCTGACCGGTGAACCCGCGAGCGAGGAGATACGCGAGCGGTATTCCGAAGAGGAGCGCCACAATCGTGGCGAGCAGCGGGCCGTAGACGGTGAGAAACAGCATCGTCTGCACGTCGGGCGACGTCGCCGTCTCAACGATGAGGGTCGGATTTTGACGCGCGACGAACATGACGATGGGCATGCCGAGTGCGAGGAGGAGGACTACGCCGAACGTCGCGCTGGCCACGCCAAACCACCCGTCGTTCGCCCGCCAACCGAGTACCGCCGCGCTACACAGTGCGACTCCGACGTACAGCGTCGGCCGTCCGAGCACGTACAACGCCCCGAACGCGAGCGCCTGTACCGTCAGGACGGCCAGCACGACCGACCCGCGTCCGAGCATCGCGGTCGGGTGCGCCCGATAGCCCCCCTCGTAGTTGGAATCGCTCATGGGTCCTCGAATCGTTTTCGTGTACGCATCGCCATCCTTCAAACGGTTTCCCTATAGTTCGAGCGGGCCGATGGACGTCTTCGCTTCCGCGTTGGACACGACGCCCTTCGGAACGGCGTCCTTCGTGTCCTTCGGCACCACCGCCGGTTCGACGGGTTCGAAGCCGTTGTCTTTCAGTACCTTCCGTCCGGGCTTCGTGATGAGGTATTCGACCCACGCGTTGCCCGCGTCGGCGTCCTTCGCGTTGTCGGGAACGGCGACGCCGTAGGCGATGGGTGCGCCGGTGTACGTCTCGCCGCCGGCCTTCACCTCCGCCTTCGCGTAGTGTTCGTCGTACTTCGCGCTCGCTTTCGAGAGGTCGACGGACGGTTGCAGGTCGACGGTGTTCACGTCGTGGCTCGCGCTCGTGGACTGATACTCCCACGCGTAGTCGAGTTCGCCCGAGTGAAGCTGACTGAGGAGGTCCGTCTCCGTCCCCGACGGGATTTTCGCCTTGTCGATGAGTTTCTTCGAGGCCGTCCCGTCGAACAGCGTCTCACCCTCGAACGGAATCGCGCCGAGTTGCATCGTCATCACCGACCGGTAGCCGTTCGGGTCCACGGCGGGGTCCGAGTGGCCGAACGTCACGTCGTCCCGCAGGAGGATTTCCCACCAGTTGTCCGGGGAAATCTCGTCCGCGCCGGTCGCCTCGTCGGTGTATGCGATCGTCATCGCGTTGGTGGCGAACACCGCGTACCACTTCACGTACTCCGGCACCATCATGTCGCGGATGAGCCGATAGTCGGAAACGCCGAGGACGTCGGCCGACCGCCCGAGGTTGGTTATCTTCTTCGTCGAACCGATGGACCCCTTCGCCTCGCGGTTGACCTGCACGTCGTGGTTCGACTCGAATTTCGTTTCGACGTCCCCGAACGGCGCGGAGAGGCTTCCGGCGTGAAAGATGGTCATCGTTCCGGAGAGCTCCGTCGAACCGGACGAGTTCGTTCCGTCGGACGTGGACCCGTCGGTCGAACTCGACTTCCCGGTTCCATCGACGGCACCGTCGTCGCTCGCGGTACACCCGGCGAGCGCCAACGCACCGGTCGCCGCCGCGCCCGTGAGGAATCGGCGGCGCGGTATCGTCGGAGGGTCCTCCATGGATGGAACAGCGTTATATCGTTCAGCATATAACGGTTGTGGTGCCCCTCGTACTCGCCGGGAAACGGCGTCAAGCGGCGGTGAAACTGTGGATGTCTGGAGAAGTATGGGAACGAGAATGGGGGGAAAGGGACACTGACGGAAACGATACCGGGCTCTCGGCCTAGCGGTTCGCCACCTCGTGGAGCGGGTTGGGAACCGTTCCGTGTTCGGAGGCGTGTGGACGGCCGTCGGCGTCCTCGTAGCCGTAATCGAGGAGGCGGTTCCGGTTGAGACAGAGCTTCGTGAACTCGGGGCGGAGCAGGTCGAACAGTTCGAACCGGTCTTCCAGTTCCGGGAACTCCGCCTGATACTCCTCGATGGCTTCCCGAACGCCTATCCAGAACTGCTCCTCCGAGTAATCCGAGTGCGTCTCTAACGCGTCGGCGACGTAGCGGAAGACGCAGACGAACAGGCCGGAGAAGATGAACTGACACAGCCCTTCGGGCGGTTCGGTTCGCAGCACCGCGCTGAGTTCGTCCGGGAGCGACTGGAGTTCCGGCAACGGTTGGTCGCTGACGTTCACGTCGTCCACGAAGTCCTTCACCGCGAGGCGGTGCGGTCGGCCGTCCTTCAACACTATCATCGTGTTCTGGCCGTGCGGCGAGAACACCGTCCCGTAGCGATAGAGGTAGTGAAGCAGCGGCGGCAACACCGTCTCGAACAGTTCGTCCAGCCACGCTTCCATCGACAGGCCGGACTCCTCCACGAGCGATTCGAGGTACGGCGTCCCGTCTTCGACGTGCATGAGCGACGACAGCGTGATGGCTTTCTCGTCCTCGTCGAGGAAGGTGTAGATGCTCTCACGCCAGACACAGCCGAGCAGTTCGTCGTACTGGTACGCCGACCCGTCCAGTTGCGAGAAGTCGGGATGGTCGTAGTTCATCCCCGCGATTTCTCCGGGGAGAATAAGGTCACACTCCTCACGGAGGAACTCGTCGTCCTCGTAGATTCCCTTGATGTACTCCGTGACTATCGGCGCGACTTCTGTTCGCTCGCCCGGCAGTCCGCGGTAAACGAGCGTGTTGAGGATGCGCAGCGGGAGTTTGACGTGGTGACGTTCCAGTTCGTCCACGTTCACGAACGTCCGAATCGACTGCTGGGGAAGGTATTCGTCCGGCCCGTCGCCGAGCGGGACGATGGCGTCCGATGCGATTTCGTCGGCGAACAGTTGGACGATGCTGCCGTCCCACTGCCACTCGTGGACCGGCAGGAAGTAGTAGTCGTCCGGGTCGAGGCCCTTCGCTTCGAGCTTCGCGCGGAATGCCCCGTACAGGTCGCCGAGTTCGTCGGCGACGAGCGATTCGTGGTCGAGTCCCGAGACGGCGCTGAAGGTGGCCTGTTCGCGGGAGACGGCGAGCCACGAGAGCGTCACGGGCTGTTTCCGTTCCGGCGCGTAGTCGAGGTAGTCGTCGTAGCCGAAGCCGAGGCGACCCTTGTTGTAGGTTATCCACGGGTGGCCGGTCATCTCGCCTTCGAGTTCCGCGTAGTCGAGCGACGTGAGGTCCCGCTCTCCGTCGCGGACTTTCGCCTCGATGTGGGCGTCGGCGAGCATCGTGTTGCGATACTCCCGAATCAGGTGTCCGGCGGTCATGTCCGAGACGCCGATGGTCCCCTGCGCGTCGAGCAGGAACTCTACGGGGTCGGCCGCCGGTTCCCAGTCCCCGGACTCCCGACGCTCGATGGAATCGGGGTGGACGCTCCGCCAGTCGAACAGCCGTTCGTCGGCCTCGAACCGGTACTCGACGCCGTCGGACAAGCCGAGGTGGAAGTAGCCGTCCTCGGTTCGTCGGGGCGTCACGAGTTCCTCGTAGCCGAACTCCGCCAGCATCTTCGCCAGCAGTCGCCGACCGACCGCCTCCCAGATTTCGGCGTCCAGTGCGTCCCGAAGCTCCTCGTACTCGATACTGTTGTCAATGCCGCTGCTGTCGATGTCGTCGTTCGAATCCTGTGTTGGGGTTTGCATCGTCAGTCCTCCTGTGTGGGTGCCGCGTGTTCGTCGTGCAGTCGTTCGCTGTCGGGTGCTTTCGAGCAGAACGTCTCGACGGAGAAGTCCTGAAAGACGGTGTCCTCGTCGGTCGGATACCGCTCCTCGCCGAGCAGCGACTCGATGATGACCGAGTTTCGCTGGCAGCCTAAACCGAGGTCCGGTGTTCCGACGCCGTGGCTGTACAGGCCGCCGTTCTGCACGAACAGGCGGCCCGCGCCGTCGAACTCGATTTCGTAGTTCTCGTCGACCCGAAGGCGACCCTTCGCGTCGCGGCCGATTCGGTCCTCGATTCCGGCGAGGAAGGGCGGCTTCGGACGGTGATATCCGGTTCCGAGGACCACCACGTCGCTTCCGTGGGCGAACCGCTCGCCTTCCTGCCACTGTTCGCAGGTCAAGCGATAGCCGTCGCCCGTCTCCTCGATGTCCTCGACTTCGGTCATGGCGAGCATGCCGATATCCGGGTCGGCGTCGCCGATGGAGCGCTCGTACAGCAGGTCGTAGATTTCCTCGCTCGTCTCGGGGTCGATTCCCTTGTAGAGCAACCCCTGTTCGGGCACGAGAGCGTCCTTTTGCTCCTGTGGCAAGTCGTAGAAGTACTCCGTGTACTCGGGCGTGAAGTGCTGAAGTCCGAGTTTCGAGTACTCCATCGGGAAGAAGCCCTCCGAGCGCGTGAGCCAGTCGAGCCGATACCCCGCCTCGGGTTGGCGTTTCAGCAGGTCTAAGAATACCTCGGCGGCGCTCTGGCCCGACCCGACGACCGTGATGGCGTCCGCGTCGAGACAGCGTTCCCGCCGGTCGAGGTACCTCGCGGTGTGGAACACGTCCTCGCTCGGGTGCCCCTGTAGCGCCTCGGGAATCCGCGGGACGCTTCCGACGCCGACAACCACGTTTTCAGCCCGGCACTCGACCGTCTCACCGCTTTCCGGGTCGCGGGCGGTGACGCGGAACTCCTCTCTTCCCTCGTCGTAGCGAACGTCGGTCACGCGACGGCTGAACGCCGTGTTGCCGAGCGTGTCGGCGACCCACTTGCAGTAGTCGTCGTACTCCCGCCGGGGAACCTGAAACGTCTCGTAGAAGTAGAACTCGTAGAGACGGTCCGTCTCTCGAAGGTAGTTCAGGTAAGTGTATTCGCTCGTCGGGTCGGCGAGCGTGACGAGGTCCGCGAGGAACGGCACTTCGAGGGTCGCGTCCTCGATGAGCATCCCGCCGTGCCACTCGAACTCGGGTTTCCGTTCGAGGAACAGCGCGTCGCCCTCGGTGTCCTCTAACAGGGCCGCCAGGCCGAGGTTGAACGGCCCGAGGCCGACGCCGACCACGTCGTAGACGTCCGTCGAATGTTCGTCCGTCATCCGGCCAGCACCTCCGACTCGAACCGCTCGCGCTCACAGACCATCAGCAGGGCGTCCTTTTCGTCCAACGAAAGCTCGTCTCGGGGTTCGAACCCGCACGCCTCGAAGACGTTGATGACCTTGTCGTTGCGAACGTCGGGTTCCGTCACGACGCGCTCGGTCTCGTCGTGACGGAACTGGAACGCCGTCATGGCCCGGAGCAAGGGTTTCGCGTAACCGTGCCCGAGAAATTCCGGGACGCCGATGAGCAGGTGGATGCCTTGGTCCGTCGACTTCGCATCGTAGTGGTCCGCGAGGTCGTCCTCGGCGGCCCAGTACGATTCCCAGTAGCTCATGGGAACGTGGTCGAGGTGGCCGACGTAGAGCGTCTGGTGGCCGTCGGCCAGCTTTTCGGCGAGCGTTCGTCTGAACTCGGGAAGCGGGTCGTCCCACTGCCAGTACGGCAGGACGTGGGGTTCGTTCAGCCAGCGGTGGAGGCGGCCGAGGTCCCGGTCCATCGTCGCCTCGCGGAACGAAATCGTCTTCTCCAACTCCGCGTCCCGCGTCTGAAACTCGTAGTCCGACGCGACGATTCCGGCCGGTCCGGTCATGGTTTCACCTCCAGTTCCGTCACGAGCGGGTTGGGGACGTCCGAATAGACGGACTGGTTTTCGAGCGTGCCTGTGAGTTCGTCCATGCCGTGGAACCGGGTGAGCAGGTTTGCCTTGCAGGCGAGTCGTCGCTCCCCGAGCAGACTGGACACCAGCGACGACTCCTCGCGCTCGTGCTCCGCGAGCGATTTCAATTCCTCTCGAAGGAGCGAGAGCAACTCGCGTTCGTCCACGAGTCCGGCGCAGCCGAACGCGTTGACCACGCCGAACGCGTTGTTCAGGATGACGTAGTAGCGGATTCTCTCGTCCGCCAGTTCGTCCGAAACGAGCGTGTCCGCGCGCTCGGCGACGCCGGGGAGGAACGCCTCGACCTCGTCCTGCGTCGATTCGACGAAGTAGTAGCCCTGATTGTCACGGTACCTGAACTCGTCGGGATAGCCGTCTTCGAGCGTCAGCACGCTGTTTTGCTGGTGGGCTTCCAGTCCGACGCCGCGGGTCAGGTAGAGCCACAGCACCGGTCGAATCGAGACGGCGAGATACTGCCTGAACCAGTCCCGACTCACCGCGGCGGTGGACCGGCCCTCTCGCTCCGCGATTTCCTCCACGATGTTGGCGAGGCGCGAGTTCCCGCCGGACAGCGAGTCCTGACAGAGGCCCACGATGGGCGTGGCGTTCCTCGCGTCCTCGCCGCGAAACGGGTTCTCGCGCAGGACGACTTCGAACCCGGATTCCGTCCCGTCGCCCGCTTCGACCGTCAGGTAGGCCGGGTCGCGCACCACGTCGAACTCGGGGAACCGTGACCGCAGTTCGTCCCCGAGGTCCGTGTCCATGAGTTCGGTGATGGCGACGCCGCGCTCCAGTTCGGGCCGCTTGTTCGTCCGCTCGGAGTTCGTGATGGTGACGGCGAGCGACCCCTTCACCATGAACGACGACTCCGGACTGTAGAGCGTTCGAACCGAGGACGTGGGGAAGTACTCCCGGCCCCGCGGGCCGAGATAGTCGAGTTCGCCGTCCGCCAGCAGCGACTCCACGAACGGTTTTCGGAGCAGGTGTTTGGCCTGCCACGGGTGGACCGGAATCAGCGCGTCGTCGCTCTCGACGTGCTCCGCGACGAACGACTCGGTGACGGTCGAGTCGTCGCGCAGTTCGGATTTCACCCACTCGGTCGCGCTCTCGTCCCGCGCCGAATCGTGCGCGACGACGTCGGAAGAGGCCCGGAAGTAGTGGAGCGGGAACGACCCGCGCAGTTCCGGGGCGTACGTCGGCGCGTCGTGGGCGGCGATTCCCTCCCTGCTCTTCGGCGTCGGATGAAGCAGGTGGCCGAAGACGAGCGACTGTTCGGCGTCGGCGAACTCGAAGTCGGTGCCGTACAGCCTCTCGGCGTCGTCGGCGCGCGCCTCGACGAACCGCTCCGTCGCTTGCTTGCTCGACAGCACCCGACCGAGGAACTCGTCGGCGACGTGGTCGTTCGCCCGCTTTCCCGACAGGTCCTTGACGACGAGGGACGCCAACGTGGCGTAGTCGAGCGTCGTCCACTCGCCGCCCGCGTGGAACCGCGCCGGCAGGTCGAACAGGTGGCGACCGGTCTCCGACCGGTACGAAAGCGGAACGACGACTTCGACGCCGACGGCCGACAGTTCGAATCGAATCGCGTTCCCGGACTCCGCCGACGAGTCCTCGACGACCTCGTAGTTGCCCGTCTCCCGGAGATAGGAGTTGAGGAAAGCGTGCGTCGTCGCGGCGGCGGCCACGGCGTCGGGGTCGTCCGTCGCGCTCGGGGGAATCATCGACTCACCTCCGGCGAGACGGCACACAGCGAATCGCCGCGCCGTTCGAGCGTGTCGAGGACGGCGGCGACGTCCGAGAGCGTCGTCCGCGGGTTGAGGAGGGTGAACTTCAGCGCGGAGACGCCGTCGACCTCGGTTCGAGCGAGGACCGCCTCGCCTTCCCGGAGGAGCGACTCGCGTATCGCCTCGTTTATCCATCCCAGCAGGTCGTCCGACAGGTCGTCGTGCGGCCGGTAACGGAAGACGACGGCGTTGAGCGACGGTTCGGCCACCAGTTCGAACGAATCGTCCTCCGAGAGCAGGGACGCGACGTCGTCGGCGAGGTCGATGGTGCCGTCGATGAGGGCGGCCAATCCGCTCCGCCCGACGGCTTGGAACGTGAGGTACGGTTTGAGCGCGTCGAAGCGGCGCGTCGTCTGCGTGGACTTGGCGACGAGGTTCGGCGCGTTGTCCCCCTCCGGATTGAGGTAGGAGGCGTTTCGCGCGATGTGTTCGTACCGCGAGCCGTCGCGGAGCAGGAACGCACCGCAGCTGATGGGCTGATAGAACAGTTTGTGGAAATCCACGGCGATGGAGTCCGCGCGGTCGATTCCGGAGAGGCGGTCACGGTGGCGCTCGCTCGCGGCCAGCGCGCCGCCGTAGGCCGCATCGACGTGGAACCACAGGTCGTGTTCGTCCGCCCGGTCTGCAAGTTCGCCGAGCGGGTCGATGCTCCCGAAGTCCGTCGTCCCGGCGGTGCCGACGAGGGCGAACGGGACTAATTCCCGCTCGTGGAGGTCCGACAGGGTTCGGTCGAGCGCGTCCGGGCACAGCCGTCGGTTCTCGTCGGTTTCGACGGTCGTCACCGCGTTCTCCCCCAAACCGAGGTGGGCGGCGGCCTGTTCGGCCGTGAAATGTGCCTCCTCCGAGCAGAGGATTCGCATCGCCTTCGCACGCGGCGGGAGTCCCGAGCGCTGAACGTCGGTGCCGAATCGCTCCTCGGCGAAGCGCTCGCGGGCGAGCAGGAGTCCGAGGAAGTTGGACTGCGTTCCGCCGCTCGTGAACACCCCGTCACCGGCGTCGGCGTCGTAGCCGAAGAGCGAACAGAGTTCCTCGACCATCCGCGTTTCGAGCATCGTCGCCGCCGGACTCTGGTCCCACGAGTCCATCGACTGGTTCGTCGCGGAAAGCATCGCCTCCGCGGCTAATCCCGGAACCATCGGTGGACAGTGGAGGTGGGCGAAACAGGTCGGGTTCGAGACGTCGACCGAGTGTCGGAGTATCGGTTCGGCGGCCTCGATGGCACCCGAGAGGCCAAGACCGTCTTCGGGAATCATCCGCTCGTCTTCGAACAGTTCCCGGAGCGATTCCGGCGACTGACCGGTGTAGGGTCGCTCGCCGTCGACGGCCGAATCGAGGACGGCGTCGGTCGCTTTCGCCATCGCCCGCCGGTAGGCGTCGTCCCCCTTGTCGCTGCCGAGGAACAACGAGTCCGCACTCTCCCGTCTCTCGATTTCCTTCGCGTCGGCGTGCGTCATGCCGTCACCACCTCGCGTTCCGCCGCCGCCGTAACCGCGTCGTGGAACCGCTCCGCGATGGCGTCGATGTCGTCCTTCGTGACGACGAGCGGGGGAAGGAACCTGACGGTGCTTCCGTGTCGGCCACCCAACTCCACGATGAGTCCGCGCTCGAAACACTCCTCGCGGATGGCCGACGCGAGGTCCGGTGCGACGGGGTAGCTACCGAGTTCGTCCGGTTCCGCCGTCGGGTCCACGATTTCGGCCCCGAGCATCAGGCCGCGGCCGCGAACGTCGCCGACGGAATCGAACGTCTCCGCGGTCCGTTCGAGGTGGCCTCGAAGGCGCTCGCCCATTCGCTCTGCGTGGGCGGGGAGATCGTTCTCGAGGACGTACTCGATGGTCGCCTGCCCGGCGGCCATCGCCAACTGGTCGCCGCGGAACGTCCCGGCGTGTGCGCCCGGTTCCCACACGTCGAGCGACTCGTCGTAGACGACGACGGCAAGGGGCAACCCACCGCCGACGGCCTTCGAGAGCGTCACTACGTCCGGAACGATGTCGGCGTGTTCGAAGGCGTAGGTTTCACCCGTCCGACCGAGGCCGGTCTGGATTTCGTCCACGACCAAGGGAACGTCGCGTTCGCGGGTGACCCGACGAACCTCGCGGGTCCACTCGTCGGGAGCGGGAATCGCGCCGCCCTCGCCCTGAACGAGTTCGAGCACCATTCCGGCGGGGTCGGTGATACCGCTCTCCGGGTCGTCCAACAGGCGTTCGATGTATCGGCTCGACGTCCGGTGGCCGTCCTCGCCGCCGATGCCGAACGGACAGCGGTAGTCGTACGGATACGGGAGGTGGTGAACGTCGGGCATCGTTCCCGGGACGGCGTCCTTCGGGTCGGTGTCGCCCATCAACCCGAGCGCGCCGTGGGTCATACCGTGGTAGCCGCCCTGAAACGCGAGGGTGGAACGGTTCCCGGTCGCTGTCTTGACGAGTTTCAGCGCCGCCTCGATGGCGTCCGTTCCCGCGGGGCTACAGAACTGCACGCGCGCGGCGTCGGCGAACTCGTCGGGGAGGCTCCCGAACAGTTCGTCCACGAAGGCGTCCTTCGTCGGCGTCGTGATGTCGAGAGTGTGGAGCGGCCCGCTTGCGTCCAGAACCTCCTCGATGGCCTGCACGACGGCCGGATGGTTGTGTCCGAGCGCGAGGGTGCCAGCGCCCGCGAGACAGTCATAATATTCCGTTCCGTCCACGTCCTCGACGCGAACGCCCTCCGCTCTCTCGATGGCGAGCGGGAGGTGCCGGGGATAGGTCCGGGCGTTCGATTCGCAGCGCGCCTGCTTTGCAAGCAGTCGCTCGCTTTCGGGGCGACTCATCGTGTCCCCCCTGCCGAATCGGGTCGTATAGCCGTCGCTCTCCGTGTCTGATGGGGCTTCCATGGCAGCATACATGTTTTAGGCACACCTAAACCGACGTAAAAGCTCCGGTTTTTAGGTATGCCTAAAACATTATCAGTCCGTACTTTTCAGGCAGAATTAATCAATATTAATATGTCGCTGTGGGATTTTCCGGACCGCACACGTTTTAGCGTGTTCGGGGTGGAGCGCGCCGGGCCATCACTACCGTATTTTTCGACCCCAGTCGAACCCGTTCGGGGAGCGACCCGTAGATGAACTGTTGGAGGAGGCTTTCACGGGGCGCACCGAGAAGGGTGACGTCGTAGTTGTTCGACCGATGAATTATCTCCTCCGGGGCGTTTTCCGTTCGGACGATAATCGTTCCCGTCTCGGCCGCGTCTCGTAGGTCCGTCGCAACCCCCTCCACGAGTTCCGTCGCCGCTTCGATGGTCGATTCGGTCGCATCCGCGGGAACACAGTGAACGACGTCGATTCGTGCGGTCGTGTCCAGCGCCAACGTGCGAGCCATATCGGCCGCGAGGTCGGAGTGCGGGCTGTCCGCGACCGCCAATAGGAGTCGCTCCGTCCGTTCGGTTGCCGACCCCAACTCCTCGACGTACGGCTCCACGCCGAACCGTTCGACGTAGACGTCGCACGTCGAATCGGTGAGAAGTCGTTCGACCGTGTCTCCACGAAACAGCCGTCGCCGCTGTGAAGACGTGTCCCGCGTCCCGAGATACACCGCATCGTACTCGCGCTCGTCGAGAAGGTGGAGCAGTGCCCGCGTCTCGCTATGTGCGAGACAGACGCTTCCCCGCAGCATGCATTCGATCCCCGCTTCGGTCGTTCGGTCGAGAAGTCGAGCGACGTCGTTCCGCGCGCTCTCGACCTGCGGTTCCCCTTCGACGTGACTGAGTGGCGTCTGTTCGGGAAAGAGGACGACGTTGACGAGGTGAACTTCACCGTCGCGTGTTCGAGCGAGTGCCGCCGCCGCCCGGAGCAGTCGCTCGACGTCGTGTTCTTCCTGTTCGTCGGCATCGGAGTCGAGGAGGGGAACGAGGACACGATACTGCTCGTCTCCATCGCCTATCCCCGCGTCGTCCAGCACGAACGCGCCATCGGTTTCGGGAGCGTTCCCGTCCCCACCATCCGTCACGAGTCGGTCTGACGGTGCTACTGCTTCGAATCTGTCGTCGAACGAACTCGGAGTCATAGAAGAGATACGCTCGGCAAACACATCAATACATCAGCACTCTCCGTGCGGAGTGCGGTGGTGGATTTTACGCCGAAGGACGGAATCGGCGGGCGACGCCCCGCCCGACACGACACCCGCCATCGCGCCTCGAAGAGATGCCTCTCGAACAACACTTTGTACCTCGCCGACGTACCCATCTCGGGGGAAACACATGGGAGTTAACGAAAACAAGGAGATAGTCAACCGACTCATCAACGAGTTCGTCAACGAGGGGAACGAAGCGGTGGCGGACCAACTGCTCACGGAGGATTACGTCCGGTACGACCCCGACGCGCCGTCGGGCGCGCAGGGGGCCGACGAGTTCAAGGAGATGATTCGGGCGTTCGGGGAGGCGTTTCCGGACGCGGAAGTGAAGATAGAGGAGATGATCGGTGAGGGCGATTTGGTCGTGTTCCGCGGCACCGAGACTGGCACCCACGAAGGCGAGTTCGTCGGCCACGAACCGACGGGGGAGACGTTCGAAATCACCGGCCTCGCGATGCACCGCGTCAGGGACGGCCAAATCGCGGAGACGTGGGCCAACTGGGACATGCTGGGAATGATGCAACAACTCGGCATCGTTCCGACGCCGGACGAACTGACCGAACTCTCCGACTGACCGAACCGTTCATTTTTCCGTACGAAGGTGAAACCAACCGGCAACTTCCTGTTTGACACACACGTAGGTGAGTACATGGGGGAGAGAATGGGAGAAGTAGCCGTCGAAGAAGTCGAGGAACTCGAAGGAGTTTTGGGGGACACTGATTCGCTCGCAATCGTCTGTCACTACCAACCGGACCCGGACTGCCTCGCGAGCGCGTTCGCGCTCGAATGGATAGCCACCCGAAACGGCGTGGACGACACTGCCATCTTCTATCAGGGCCACATCACCCATCAGGAGATTCGCTCGTTCATCGGCATCTTCGACATCGAACTGCACGAAATCGGCGAGACCTCCCTCGAGGAGTACGACCTCGTGGCTTTCGTGGACCACTCGATTTCCGGCACCGAAGTCGAAATCCCGACCGCCGTGACGGCGGACGTCGTCATCGACAACGTGGAACCGCCCGGCGAATCGGACGCCGCGTTCGTGGACACGCGGGACGAGTACGGTTCCACGGCCGCGATTCTGGCCGAGTACGTGACCAACGAGAGCGAGGAGCCACCGGAACTGGTCGCCTCCGCGTTGCTCTTCGCCATCCATCGGGAGCGATTGGACGACATCCGCTATCCGACCCGACTCGACTACCAAGCCGCGCTCGACCTCTTTCCGTACGCGGACATCGACCTCATCGAGGAGGTGTACGGGTCGTCGCTCACGCCGGAGACGTTGGACGCCGTCGGACGGGCCATCCACCACCGAACGATGCGCGGGTCCGTCCTCGTTTCCAGCATCGGACAGACGCCCGACAGCGGCGCGCTTCCGCAGGCCGCCGACTACCTCCTTCGACTGGAAGGCATCAGGACGGTGCTCGTCATCGGGGTGGTCAACGGCGACCTTTGGCTCAGCGCCCGCTCGTTCGACCCCCGTATCGACATCGGGATGGTACTCAACGATGCGTTCTCCGAGTTCGGCACCGCGGGCGGCCATCAGGACCGAGCGGGCGGACAGCTCTCGCTCGGCATCTTCGCGGACACCGACATGGATTCGGCCGTGATAAACGAGCGACTGTTCGACATCGTGTCGGAACGATTCTTCAAAGCGCTTGCGCTCGAAGAGGACTGATTGAAACGCTATCGACACGCGCTCGAACGCGTGCGGTCACTCCGTTCGAGGTGTCACGCGTCGGTTTTCGTCCCGCGCTCCCGAAGTCCCGAGAGGAGCGTCCGCCGCTCCGTCAGTGCGAATCCGACGGCGATGACGAGGAATCCGGCGACGGTGTGCAGGGTTATCGTCTCGCCGACGAGGACCCATCCAGCAATCGCGGTGACGACGGGGACCACGTAGGAGACGAGCGCCGTTCGAACCGCGCCGATGCGCGAGATGAGTTCGAAGTACGCCGAGTACGCCCCGGCGGTCGCGACGATGCCGAGGTAGACGACCGAGAGCAGGAGCGTCGAACTCCACGCGGTCGAAACCCGCTCGCCGAGGCCGTAGCTCACGACGTGGAGGAAGAAGCCGCCGAGCAGGAGGCCCCAACTGGTCGTCACGAGCGTCGGCAACGTCGTCTCGAACCGCCGGGTGAGGACGGTCCCTAACCCGAGACAAGCGGCACCGCAGAGAAGTATCCACGGGCCGATTCCCCGTGCGGAAAGGAGGGTGTCGGGGTCGGGATTGGCGACGATGGCGACGCCGAGGATGCCGAGGCAGACCCCGAAGACGGAGAGAAGAGACAGTCGCTCGCTCGGCAACAACAGCCACGCGAACAGCGTCGCCAAGATGGGATTGAGCGCGAACACCACGGCCGCAACCGCGCTCGGCGTGGACTCCTGTCCGAGGAACAGGAAGGCGTTCGTCCCGGCGGCGACGAACAATCCCGCGGCACAGACGGACACCCAGTCACCGGTCGTTTTCGGACGCCAGTCGTCGTACCACGCCACGACGGACGGGACGAGGACGACGGCCGCGATGTCGAGGCGACTCGCGGCGAAGAAGACCGGCGGGAGGTTGTGCAGGCCGACGGAGATAGCGACGTAGGAACCGCCCCACGCCAACGCGACGTACGCGAACAGTGCGGCGACGAAACCGGAGCGGGAACTGGACACGTCCGTCCCGACAGGACGGACGAATAAAGCGGTGATGACGCGGGCGAGGGTGGCCGGTAGGTCCCGACAAGGGAGCGGCCGAGCGGGAGGAAAGCGGCGAAGGGAGTCAAAACTGGCCGGACGGATGTGCGTTCGCAAAAAACGACGACGGTGTGGACGACACACCATCGCATGATGTATCGCAGCGATCAGTGGTTTGCGGGACAGTTCGGGTCGTCACTACGCCGTTCCAGTTCCCGTTCCGGTACGGGCTGGACGTTCGTCGTTTCGTCCCGGTTTCGGTTCTTCCGGGTCGCGATTCGTTCCGCGCGTTGCTTCCGAAGCCCGTGCAGAACGACCTCCATCCCTTCTGCTTTCGTGGTGACGACGACTGCGTATCGTTCGTCGCTCGGTCGCATACTTGCCGCGCCGCGCGGAGGATGGCGTTGTGTGGACATAGTTACCTTCCGATGTACCCGTGTTTGTTCTATCGCACGATACGGAAGGGACTACGTCCGTTCTCTTCAAAAGAATTGAGGCCCTACTGTCCTCCGTCTGGGATGTTTTCAAGAAAATTGGCAATGTGTCGTCCCGTTTTCCTGTCGCGAGTCGTGGACCGTCGCGGTTCGTCGTGGAAATCGTGACGGATTCGGCCACAAATCAGTGGGTGCTCGGCGTCGTCCGTATCGTGGAGAATGCCTGACATTCCACGGCGGCGGGTGCTGGGGGGTACTGCTGGGCTGGCGTTCGCGCTCACGGGGTGGGGTGCGGGCGACGGCCGTGCGAACGATACGCGACGAGCGCGAACGGTTGCCGACTCCATCGTCACCACGACGAGCGAACTCGAATCGACGTTCGAGAACCTCTCGTCCGGCGAGACGGTCCTCATCACGGGGAAAAACGCGCCGTACCGGACGACGGGGTGGCTCGACATCGACGTGGACGACGTGACCGTCGTCGGACCCGGCGTTCGGACGCTCATCAAACCGGCGGCGAACGCCAACGCCGGCGGGTTTCGCGTCGGCCATCATCGTCACTGCTCGAACGTCACGATTCGAGGTATCGGCTTCGACGGCAACCCCGACGAACAGAGCGTCTTCACGGAGCTCTGTCACGGCATCGTCGTGAAGGACGCGGAGGACGTCACGCTCGCGGGAAACTACGTGACCCGAACCCACCCGTACCACGAACACAGCACGGGTGGGAGCGGCATCAGCGCGGAACCCGCGAGCCGGAACGTTCGAATCGTCGGCAACCGAATCGAGGACATCGGCGACAGGGGGATACAGGTCGGGGGGACGCGGGTCGTCGTCGCTCGAAACGTCGTCACGGACGGTCTCGACCGCTCTATCTCCTGTGACGTGTGGCGGAACGGTCGTCACCGCCAAGGGAGGAACATCGTCGTCATCGGGAACGTACTGGGGAACAACCCGGAGGGGAGTCTGGTCGGCATCGGCGGCGACGACCTGACGGACGGCGGGGGCTACGTCGTCATCGCCGACAACCTCGGGTTCGGCCACCACAAGTCGTTCTGCCACCTCGGCTTCGAGGGGACGGTCCGGAACGTCCGAATCGACGGGAACGTCAGCGTACAGGAACGGCGGGACGACTATTCGGGAATCTCGCTCGACATCGAGCGCGCCGAACACGTCACCGCGGTGGACAACGACCTGTACGGCTACGGCGGCCGGGGAATCAACGTCAGCGAGGGAATCTCGGATTTCGTCGTCTCGCGAAATCGGATTCGAAACGTGGCGAGCGACGGCATCAGAATCGCCGGGGCGGAAGACGGCGTCGTCGCCCGAAACACGGTCTCCGGCACCGGACGGACGGGCATCATCCTCGAAGAGGCGCGGTACGTCACCGTCGAGGGGAACCGCCTCCGAAACCTCGAACGCGTCGGCCTCCTCGCGGCGGGCGGCGAGACGGTCCACGAAATCATCGACAATCACGTCCGCGGGTTCGCGTCCGGGAAGGGACACGAGGCCGGGATGTTGATTCAAAGCGAGCGGAACCTCGTCCGCCGCAACCGAATCTACCGCAGCGGCGGCCCGGCAATCGTGGAGGGCAACGGCGCGAACAACTGCTACGACGGGAACTGGTCGGACGCGAAACGCCCGTGGCACATCCGAAGTGCGACGTCGAGCGTCCGCGACCACTCCCCCGCCTTCGACGTCCACCGCGGGGTTACCGTCGATGGGTCCGGACACGCGACGGTGAAGTTCGAGAAACCGTACGCCACACGGCCGAAACTCTCGTTCGGGCGGGTCGGCGGCGGGGTTCGCGGCGTCTCCTACCGCACCGCGAACGACGGCGATTTCGACGCGGTGCGACTCACAGTGGCGTCGCCGGATTCGACGGTGGACGTGTTCGTCGAACCGGTCTGAGTTTCGACCTCACTCGTCCGTCGCGGGCGCTCCGGCCGTGAGTCGGAGGAAGACGACGCTCCCCTCGGTTTCCTCCTCGGGTTCGTCCCACCTGTCGCGGTCGGTGGGGTGCTGGTAGAACAGTTCCGGCGGGACGTGCACGCCCTTGCCCTGCGGCTTCTCCGGCATCAACACGTAGTGGCCGTCCCGCGAACCTCGCAGGTGGACCCGATAGTAGATTTCGCCGTCTCGCTCGGTTCGCTCCTCCGCGACCCGTTCGACCGTGAACTCCCGCGGGGTTCGGAGCGTTCCAGTGTCGGTGCCGACCGTCACCGAATCCCCGCGTCGTAGCCGATAGAGCACCGACAGCAACCCGCCGCCCCCTGCGTTCCGTGCGTCTTCCCGTGCTGGCATGCCGTACTAGAGGGTCCACGCGAGCATAAACTGACGAGTGGCGGAACTTCCCGGAGAACCCCGAACGCTCTCGAGAGCCCAGAACGCTTCTGGCGATGGAGGATGAACCAAGACCATGAAACGGACGACCACGGAAACCGACGACTGGTTCGACGTGCTGCTCGAAACGGAACGAGCGCAGGCCGCCTCGATGGTGCTGTCGCCCGGGCAATCCACCGGCGGGCCGGAGAACCGACACGAGGAGAGCGAGCAGTGGCTGTTCGTCTTTTCGGGAACCGGCGAGGCAATCGTGGAAGGGGAATCGGTCGAACTCTCGGCGGGCGACCTCGTGTGCATCGAGGAGCGGGAAACGCACGAAATCACGAACACGGGCGACACGCCGCTCGAAACGCTCAACCTCTACGTGCCGCCGGAGTACTGATCGGACGGAACGGACGGGACTACAGGCGCTCGATTTTGACGAACCGACGTGCGGCGCGAGAATCGTCCGACTCCGATTCGAACAGGCTGTTGAACGACGTATCCGGGTCGGCGCGAAGGCGGGCGAAACAGTCCCGACAGACCGACGTGGAGTCGGCGGACGATTGCCCGGGTGTCACACCGGCGTCGATTTCGGTGCGGACGACGCGAAGCACGGCCTCGTCTCGACAGCGCGAACAGTCCTCGAACGATTCTGAGCGGTTCGATGGCGTCTCTGGAGTCATCGCTCGTCCACAGCACGAGCCGTCGCCGCAAGAGTATGCGGTCCGTACCGGCCCAGGACGGGACGATAGCGACCACCTACTCGCCACCTACTGTCGGGGAACTGCCCGACGAAAAGGTGATAGTCGGAATACGCCTAGCGTCGAGTGGGTACGAACATCGCGGCTTTTTCGTTCCGCGTTACCCACCGCGAGCGACGACGAGAGGGGGAAACCATGGCAGTACAATCACGAGACGAGGACCTACGACCGGTCCGACTCTACCAGTTCGAGGGAACGGACGTATGGCAAGAAGGGGACGAACACGCGCGGCTACGGGGGTATTTCCCGTTGTCTCCGGGGACGCCGGGGGCCAGCGAGGTTTCGGGGGACGACCTGATGATGGTCTGCATCGAACTCGAACCCGGAAACTACCTCCCGACGCACCGCGACAGCAACGAGGAGTTGCTCCACGTGACCGCCGGAACCGTCGAAGCGACGGTCGGAACGGAAACGACGGTGCTGTCGGCGGGGGAAGTCACACTCATTCCCGGCGAAGTCCCGCACGGCTTTCGAAACGTGGGCAACGAGACGGCACACGTCCTCGGAATCTTCCCGAACGACGAACTGACCGCCACGTTCGAGAAACCGCTGGAACCGTTCGGCACGGCGGTCCTCACCATCGGTCCAGACGCCGACACCGAGTGAATCGAGAAACGGGAGTCGACTCGCGGACAGCGGGTCGGCACGCGCTTTTATCCCGGTTCCGGACCAATTCCGGGCCATGATACTCGCCGACGCGGAGGACCACTATCGGTTCATCACGCAACCCGACCACGCGAAGGTGGCCGGGAAGTTCGCCGAACACTGGGGGAACGAGACGTTCGACCGACCCGACCCGTACGCCGCGATGGTCCTCGTGGCGGACACCCACGACGACGGGTGGTGGGAGTACGACCGACGGCCCCACCTCGAAGATGGCAACATCGTTGACTTCCTCAGCGTTCCGGCGGAGGCGTGGGTGACGTTCTACGACGATGGAATCGACAGTGTCGTCGAGTTGAACGAGTACGCCGGACTCGTGGCGTCCATGCACGGGTCCGGCCTCCGCCGCCGTCGCTACGGCCTGTCGTCGTCGTGGCCGGACACGCCACCCGCCTTCGAGGGGTTCGTGGACCGCGAGGAGCAGCGACAGCGACGACTCGCCGACGGACTGTACGAGTCGGGCGACGGTGACGAAATCGACGGCCGTGACGACGGCGAGCGACTCTCGGACGCCGACATGGACCTCCTCACTACGCTCCACGAGGAGGGCGAACCGCCCGAGGGGACCGAGAGCGAACTGTGGCGGAACTACGAACTCCTGCAGGTCTGGGACTTCCTGTCGCTCGTCCTCTGCACCAGCGAGTGGCCCGAGGAGACGACCATCGACTCGGTGCCGAAATCGGCCGAGGAAGCGGACGTGTCGATGACGGTGACGCCCGTCGGCGACGACGAGTTCCGACTCGACCCGTACCCGTTCGACGAGTCGCCGCTCACCGTGTCCGTGCCCGCGAGAATCGTCTCGAACGGGGAGTACGACAGCGACGCCGCCCTCCTCCGGGAGTACTACGCCGGGGACCACGAGACGGTCACGTTCACCCTGCGTCGATGATTCCGCTGTTGCACGACTTTCGGGGCGAACGCGTCCTCGTCTTCGGCGGCGGCCGGGTGGGCTATCGAAAAGCGCGCCGGTTCGCGCGGGAGACGGACGTCCTTGTATTAGCGACGGGATTCGCGGACGAACTCGAATCGCTCTCCGAGGAGGACAGCGACGAGCGGAACGGACGCGTCTCGCTCGTCAAAGCCGCCATCTCCCCGGCGGATGTCGAAACGTGGCTCGACGGGGCCGCGCCCGCGCTCGTCGTCGCGGCGACGGAC
The DNA here is from genome assembly GCF_056892285.1 of Haladaptatus sp. HS23. Classification (NCBI taxonomy): domain Archaea; kingdom Methanobacteriati; phylum Methanobacteriota; class Halobacteria; order Halobacteriales; family Haladaptataceae; genus Haladaptatus; species Haladaptatus sp. HS23. The sequence goes on from NZ_JBXGLH010000002.1 coordinate 377,016, forward strand.
GACCCGAATTTGAACGAAGCAATCGAGCGGGAAGCGAGACAGCGCGGAACGCTGGTCAACCGAGCGGACGAAAGCGGCGGACGCGACGCGGGAAGTGTCGTCGTTCCGGCCACGACCCGCGACGGAGACGTGGTCGTCGCCGTCGGAACCGGCGGGCGGAGTCCCGCGGTGAGCCGCGAACTCCGGAAGCGAATCGAACCCGTGGTGGCCGGTTCGGAAACCCTCACCGCCGTCACGGCGGAACTGCGTGACGACCTGAAACGGCGAGAACTGCCCGCGAAGACGCGCCGTGCCGCCATCCGTGCGGTCGTCGAATCGGACGCCGTCTGGAGCGCGGAAAGCGAAAACGACGCGAGAGAAGAAGCGGAGCGAATCGTGACGCGAGTTCTCGATATCTGATCAGGCGTCGAACTGCCGGAGCGCGACGAGACGGTCCTCGGCGGACCCGTCGGCGAGCACGTCACGCGCTTGCTCCACGCCGTCGTCTATCGATTCGACGTCGTCGCGGGCGTACAGACGGAGCGCGGCGTTGAACGCGACGGCGTCCGCGAGGTCGCCATCGGTCTCGCCGGAGAGGACTTCCTCGGTGATTCGCGCCGAGTCGGTCGGCACGTCGTCGACGTCGAGGGCGTCGCCGTCGAACTCCATCTCGTGTCGGTCCGTCTCGATTTCCGCGCCGTCCCACTCGACGTACGTCGTGTGTCCCGGTCGAACGTCGTCGTAGCCCTCCAGTCCCTGAAACATGAGGACGCGGTCTATCTCCTGTGTTCGACTCTCGGCGAACGTGTTGATGACGCGCTCGCCGAAGGTCGTGTGGAAGAAACTGCCGAGGTGAACCGACGCCTCCGCCGGGTTGGCGAGGGTTTCGATGGTGTTGACGAACGTCCGCACGCCGAGGGCGCGCCTGTCGTCTTCGAGGGCGGCCACGGTCGGGTTGAACCGCGCTTGGTCGTAGAAGCCGAAGCCCACTTCGTCGGTCATCTCGGCGCTCGTCTCGGGGTCGAGGTCGGTGTCTACGCCGAGTTCGGAGAGGACGTGCCGGTAGGCGCACCCGTCGCTCATGGGCACGCGGTCGCCGCTGTGGACGGCGACGGGGGTTCCGGCGGCCGCCGCGACCAGTCCCGAGGCGACGCCGAGGAGGGCCGTCCTCGACTTGCCGTCGTAGTTCGCGCCGCAGTCCACCGGGTCGCAGTCCGGGGCAGCGGAGACGGTCTCCTCGCACATCGCGTCCACGAACCCGGCGAGTTCCTCGGGCGTGTTCCGTTTCCAGCGGTTTGCCACCCAGAAGCCGCCGAGCGCGACGGGAGAGACGTCGCCTGACAGGATTTCGCCGAACGCGAATTTGGCCTGCTCGTAGTCCATGTCGTCGGCCGATTTTGGCCCCGAACCGACGTGCCCGACGAGGTTTCGGAAGTCGTCCCCCATCACTCGACACCTCGCTCCGAGACGACGGTGTCCGCGAACGACGGGACGCCGACGGACGGCGTTCCGTCGAGATACTCCACTACGCGGTCACGAACGGACACGACGTCGCCGACGACGGTGACGGCGGGCGGTTCGATGCCCACCTCGTCCCGTCGGTCCACGATGGTATCGAGCGTGCCCGTCACGGTGAACTCGTCCTCGCGGGTCGCCCGTTCGACCATCGCGGCGGGGGTGTCCTCCGGGACGCCCGCCGAACACAGCGCGGCCACGTTGTCAGGCAGTCGGCGGACGCCCATCAGAATCACGAGCGTCCCGCCCGCCCGAACCGTCGCGGCGAGCGCGTCCCAGTCGAGGGCGCTTTCGGCCTTCGTCGGGTCCTCGTGCCCCGTGACGACGGTGACACAGGAGGCGTGTTCGCGGTGCGTAACCGGAATCCCGGCGACGCCCGGCGCGGCCACCGCGCTCGTGATGCCCGGCACGATGTCGAAGTCGATTCCGGCGGCCGCGAGGTGTTCGGCCTCCTCGCCGCCGCGCCCGAAGACCGTCGGGTCGCCGCCCTTCAGTCGAACCACGTCCTTGCCCTCGCGGGCCAGTCGGACGAGCAGGCGGTTTATCTCCTCCTGCGTCGTCCGCTCGCCGTCCGGGCCGGGGCGTTTGCCGACGTACATTCGCTCCGTCGAATCGGGACAGGAGTCGACGATTCGGTCGTCCGCTAAATTGTCGTGGCAGACGACGTCCGCGTCGTCCAGCAGTTTCCGCGCCTTTACCGTCAGCAGTTCCGGGTCGCCCGGTCCTGCACCGACTAAATAGACTGTTCCAGTGTACATACTCACGTTTCGCCTCCGCATCGTTTCGCGCTCTGATACCGCGCCCGGTAGCCCTCGGGGTCGTTCGCGCCGCTCGTTTCGTCCGATTCGTTCGGTTCGTCGGTTTCCGTTTCGTCCGATTCGCTCGCCTCGATGTCGCGGAACTCCCGCGCGGCGGCGACGAACATCGAACACGGTTCCCGGCACGGGAACGCGCCGTCCCCGCGCGGAACGTCGATTTCGTCGTCCGCCGTCGCGTCCCACTTCCGTCGGGCACAGCACTGCCCGTCGACGCAACACGCTTCGACGGCGTAGTCGAGCGCGTCGCGGTCGAGGTCCCCGATGTCCGCGTAAATGCCCGTCTGTCGGGCCGCCGTCTCCCGGAAGTGGGTCACGTCGAGTTCCCCGTTCTCCTCTCGATACCAGTTCGCAATCGAGGTGGGGTAGACGAACTCCACCGCTCGCAGGAGGTTGGGTGCGGCGAGGTTCGACAGCACCCATCCCGACGGAAGCGTCGCCGCCGTCGCCAGCGGTCGATACTCGCCGTCGTCGGTAAACCGTACGGCGTCCCGCGTTTCCGTCGGGTCCGCGTGGGAGTCGAGGTCTTCGGGGTCCGCGTCGCGGTCGTCGACGTGCCGCAGTTCGTACCGACGTCCGTCGTCGGTTTCCGTGGCCGCGACGAAGAGTTGGCCCCACGTTTGCGGCGAGTCCGCTCCTATCCGGGCCAAAAACGCGTCGCGGGCCGCCTCGGCCTCGCTTCGCTCGGCCTCGGCGTCACCGCTCGCTCCGTCCGTGTCGCCGGTCCGCGTTCCACCGCTTTCGGCCGCGAGACAGTCGCGTGCCCGCTCGATGACTACGTCCGCGAGGAGCGGTTCCGTCCCGACGGCACCCGAGTACCAGACCCGTTTGCCGTCCACCTCGGCGGGGGTGGGGTAGCCCGTTGCCGCGTCGTCGGTCAGTCCCACGTCCTCGGGGATGTCCTCTTGGGTGTGGTAGCCGTCCGCGATGAACAGCGGGACGACGACGAGTTCGTCGCTCTCGAAGTGGTCCGTCAGGTCGTCGATGTACGGCGCTTGGTCCATGAACAGCGCCCGAACCTCGTCGAATCGCCTGCCGTCGTCGATGGCGTTCGCGTGGTGGCGGGTCGCCTTCGCGCTCCGCGGGTTGCGCTCGGTGCCGTGGCCGACGATTGCCAATCCGACGCCGGAACCGACGAACGGGTCGCCGGTCACGCGCTCCGCGCGCTGAACGATGACGTCGGCCATCGACTCGTGCGTGCCGACTGGGTCGGCGTAGTGGACCCTCTTGTCCACGTCGAGGTCCCACCCGTCTGTCAGGCGGAGTTCGCGGGGCAGCACCTGTTCGGTAAAATAGCCCTCGCTCGTGAATACGGGAACGACGACGACGACGCTCGATTCGACCGTCCGGAGGACGTTTCGGAGCGAGGGGGCCTCCTTCCAGAACGCCTCGCGTACCTCGGCGAAGGCGTCGCGGGAGCGAATCTCGTCGGCGTGGTCGTACACCGGTCTCGCGGACCCAGAGTTCCGGTGTGAACCGTGCCCGACTAGTACGAGCGCCGTCTCTTCGGTCATTCTTCCAGTTCTTCGTTCTCCTCGTCCCGGTCGTCGGAGAGGTGTTCCCAGATTTCCGTGCATCCCGCACCGTCGGGGACGTTCTGCAGGTGTTCGTCGTCGCGGGGTTCACTGACTTTCTGTTCCGTGACCGGTTTTTCGCTCACCGACCGACACCTCGCGTCGTGAACTGCCCGTCCGTCGTTTCGGCGACCGACCTATCCGTCAATCGGCGCGTGGCTGAATAGCGTATGGTCATCACAACCCGCTATGTCGTGTATCCCCTAAATCACGACTCTACCCGTAATTCCGGCCACTGCTGCTGAGTAGCGGCAAGAAACGCGGGGTACCTTCAACCAGTAAATTACGAGGATTATCCGTGTTCAGGCCGCGAGGACGAGCGTACCGGGCGTTCGACCTTCCGTGACGCGTCAGGCGATTCGGCGGGGATTGCGCCGGCCGATGTATTGAGGGTTCGGTACCGAGGAGATGAAGCATGGTGACTGCGGTTCGGACGCTGGACGAGGGTGCGTGGGTCAACGTGAACAACACGCGAATCGTCGGCGTAAGCGATGTTTGGCGGCTTGTGGACCACGAGGTCTGTGACTGTGACGTCGCGTTGTTCCTCGTGGAAGTGTTCACCGACATCGGCGTCGATGGGCCGTGGGTCGAAGCCCGTGCCGCCGGACAGTGTATCGGTTGCGGGGAACGGAACACCACGGGGTGGCTCCGCATCGGACGACCCGTGCCACGGAGCGACGAATTTCGGACGGTAGACCACGAGCAACTCCACCGTCCGTCGAAGACGCGTTTTCGCGGCTGAACGGAGACCGTCTCGTCGCGGGTCGGTGCAAAAATCGCCGGTATTTCTGACCCCCGGCGGACCTTGACGCGGAGGGCGGTTGTTTACGGGTGGCGTCTGTAGGGACCCCTATGCCTACCGACGTGGAGAAATGGAAGGATGAGGTTTACGGAGAGGAGATTCGTGACCACATGCGTCGTTTCGCCGAGGAGGGCTGGGAAGCCATCCCCGAGGACGAACACGACGCGTGGTTCGAGCGGTTCAAATGGTGGGGGCTATATCACCAGCGCGACGGCCAAGAAAGCTACTTCATGATGCGAATCGGGCCGCCGAGCGGCGTCCTCGAACCGGGACAACTGCGAGTCATCGGCGAAATCGCTCGCGACTTCGCCACCGGCCCGGCCGCGAACCCCGAGTTCGGCAACGGCTACGCCGACGTGACGACGCGACAGGCGGTTCAACTGCACTGGATAAACATCGAAGACGTGCCGAAAATCTGGGACCGCTTGGACGAGGCGGGCCTCTCCACGAAACAGGCCTGTGGCGACTCGTGGCGGAACATCGTCGGCTGTCCGGTCGCCGGAAAGGACAAACGCGAGTTCGTCGACGCGCTCCCCGTCGTCAAGGACCTCAACGAGAACTTCAAGGGCAACCCCGAGTACGAAAACCTGCCGCGGAAGTGGAAGGTGTCGGTGACGGGCTGCCGCGAGGGCTGTGGACAGGGCGACATCAACGACGTGGGTATCGAACCCGCACAGAAGGAGATCGACGGCGAAACCGTCCGCGGCTTCAACATCCGCCTCGGCGGCGGACTGGCGGGCCGCGAACCGCGCTTCGCCCGCGATATCGACGTGTTCGCCGAACCCGACGAGGTCACGCCCATCCTCGGCGGCCTCTCGGGACTGTTCCGCGACTACGGCAACCGCGACAACCGTCGCCGCGCCCGCATCAAGTTCCTCGTGGACGAATGGGGGCCGGAGAAGGTCCGTAAGACGTTGCAGGAGGAGTACGTGGATTTCTACCTCAAGACTGCGGGCGAGGACCTGCGCGAGGAGTACTCGTACAACGCGGGCGTCCCGGACGACCACGGCCACGCGGACCACGTCGGCGTCCACGAGCAACCGGACGGCAACTACTACGTCGGCCTGAACGTCCTCGTCGGTCGCGTCGGCGCGGAGGAGATGATAGAGATGGCGGACATCGCCGAGAAGTACGGCTCCGGCGAAACGCGCCTCACCCAGCGTCAGAACGTCATCCTGATGGACGTGCCGGAAGAGCGCCTCGACGCCATGCTGGACGAACCCCTCTTGGAGCGCTACAGCCCAGACCCGCACCCCTTCCAGCGCGGGTCCATCGCCTGCACCGGGACGGAGTTCTGTTCGCTCTCCATCGTGGAGACGAAGAACCGCCAAGTGCGCCTCTCGCGCTGGCTCAAGGAGAACGTCGAGCTTCCGGACGACGTGGAGAACTTCCACATCCACCTCTCAGGCTGCACGGCCTCCTGTGCGCAGCCGCAAATCGCCGATATCAGCCTCCGCGGCATGAAGACGCGGAAGAACGACGAAACCGTGGAAGCCCTCGACATCGGCGTCGGCGGCGGCCTCGGCAAGGACCCGAGCTTCGCGACGTGGATTCAGGAGCGCATCGCGGTGGACGAGGTGCCGGGCGCGATTCGAAACCTCGTGGACGGCTACGCGGCCCGCCGCGAGGACGGACAGACGTTCCGCGAGTTCGTGAACACGCTCCACGCGGACGAACTCGAAACGCTGGCCAGTCCCGAGGAGACCAGCTACGAGGACCCGTACATGCACAACACGAAGCAGACGTGGTACCCGTACGCCGAGAACGACGCCCGAGAGGACAGTCCGGCCCCGAACAGCCCGTCGGACGTGGTTTCCGATGACTGAACGCAGCGAAGGAGCGTCCGAAGTCGGCGAGTCACAGCGCCGAAGGCGTCCGTCTCGCGCGGTGTCCGGGGACGACTGAGATGGCCGACCGCGTGCTCTCGGTGACGGCCTACACGACGTTCGACCTGCTGGACGCCGTCGCGGAGGGTCACGGCTGGACGGACGAAGCCATGGCCGTGTTGAACGTCAAAACGCCCCGTAAGAACCCGGACGAGGTGTTGCTCCAACTCGAACTGGACAACACGTCGCTCGACAACCTCCCCGCTCACGCGGAAACGGTGTCGCTGTCGCCCGACGAGGCGCGGAAACTCGCGGGCGAACTCGAACGGTACGCCCAAAAGGTCGAGGACGAAGGATAGTCGACCGTCACAGGTGGCACTGGAACCCACAGGAGGTGCATCGAAGCGAGTCGTGGTCGCGGACGATGACGCCGACACCGCACTCCGCGCAGGTCCCCTCGTAGGATACCGACCTCGACGGCAGGCGCATCATCGTGTCCCGTACCCGCTCCAGTTCGGCGATTTTTCGGCGTTGGTCGTGTATCTGGCGCTCTAGCCGAGCGAGCTGCATCAGCTGTCGCTCCTGTTCGCCCCGACGTGCGCCCCGTGGTCCCCGAATTTCCATGTGCCATCCACCACGTGAATGGAGGGGCCGGATGCTCATTAACTATTCCACATACGAGTAAAGTCTTTTATTACTGTTTCGCATACCACGCGCTCGTCACGTCGAACCGATGTCGCTAGCCGGTACGCGTCGAAAGAAGAGTCGTCTCGGGTTCGTCTCCCGCTCTCAGGGTTCGAGCAGCACTTTCGTCACACCTTCCTCGCGGTTGTCGAAGCGTTCGTACATCTCGGGTGCCTCTTCGAGTTCCACGCGGTGTGAGACGACGAAACTCGGGTCGGCACGACCCTGGATTATCAGGTCGCGGAGTTGGCGGTTGTACTCCTTGACGTTGCACTGTCCGGTGCCCACCTTCAGTCCCTTCTCGAAGAACTTCCCGAAGTCGATGCCGAGGCGACCCTGTGCCGCCATCTCGTCCGGCGCACCGGGGTCGGAAGGCACGTACAGGCCGGGGACGCCGAGTTGTCCGGTCGCTCGAACGACCTGAATGAGTTGGTTGAGGACCACGGCCGGGTTCTCCCGCGCCGGGTCGTAGGCGTCGTCGCCGACGTCGGTGTCGGGGTCCACCGCTTGGTACCCGACTGCGTCGACGCCCTTGTCCACGCCGCCGCCGTGGATGTTCTTTATCTGTTCGACGGGGTCCGACTCCTCGAAGTTGATGGGCGTCGCGTCACAGTGTTGTTCGGCGAGTTCGAGTCGGCTATCCACCCTATCGACCACGTAAATCTCGGCCGCGCCCTTGATTTTGGCGCTGTAGGCCGCCATCAGTCCGACCGGTCCGGCACCGAAGATGGCGACGGATTCGCCGGGTTGGAGGTTCGCGAGTTCCGTCCCGTGCCATCCCGTCGGGAAGATGTCCGCGAGGAGGATGAACGAGTCCTCGTGTTCCGTTCCTTCGGGGAGTTTGAGGGCGTTGAAGTCCGCGAAGGGCACGCGGAGCTTTTCGGCTTGCCCACCCTTGTACGGCCCCATGGCGACGTACCCGTACGCACCACCGGCGAAGCCGGGATTCACGTTCAGACAGAATCCGGTATAGCCGTTTTCACAGTTCTTACAGACCCCACAGGCGACGTTGAACGGAAGGACGACGCGGTCGCCCTCTTCGAGCGTCGTCACGCCGTCGCCCACTTCTTCGATGACACCCATGTTCTCGTGACCGAAAACGATACCCGGGTCCGCGTCGGTTCGGCCTTCGTACATGTGAAGGTCCGACCCGCAGATGGCCGTCGTCGTAATGTCGATGACGACATCGTTCGGATGTTCGATTTCCGGTTCGTCTACCTCTTCTACGTCTACGTCGTGCGGTCCTTGGTATACGACCGCGTCCATTGACATTTCAATCCACCCCAAAGAGGGCACGCCATTCACACGTATGTGGTTATTCGAATTCATATGGTACCTTCGGGCTGAACTGAGCCTCGACAGCGCTCCTTTCCACCAAAAACGTGTCGGACGGTTGGCCGCGTCGAACGACACCGACAGTGTAGCGACTGGGATGTCTCTGGGCGTCGTCAAGCACGGAAAAAGCCGCCATCGGTACCGCAATGCCTAATCGGCTTACGTTCGGCTTTTCGGACGGTCGGTCACATCGTCGGACGAGCAGGTTCCCATATCCGAAACGGAGTTACAGAGTTCGAGTCGGCGTTCGACCTCCTCGTGACCCCAGTATCGAACGGTTTCGCTCCGCGCTTCGTAGGTCAGAATCCCACAGTCTTCCAACATCGGGAGGTGAACGTGGTGGAGGCGAATCATCGCCGTCTCGCGGGTGCAGTCACCCTGCTGAACGAAGTGGTCGATGAGGTCGTCCATCGTCGCCAGCGGGGTGTCGACGAGGTAGCTACACAGGTCACGTCGCTCGGGTTCGGATAAGATGCGCTCTACGGTCCCAGGTGGGAACGAGCTATCACGCTCCTCCTCGGGATGTCGTCGACTCGTATCGAGATGCGTGTCGTTTGGGTCTTCCGAGTCGCTCATCAACATGTACAAGCCATCGTGATGGTACCAGTCCTTTGCCTCAGTACTGAGGTATCGGATTCAGTCTATACGGGGGCGACCTGAGAACAGGAGCGTGAGGAGTTTGCGTTCCGCGGCCTGCAGGTGCTGGTGGAACGTCGGCGAGGAGATGTCGAGCGTCTCGGCCAGTTCCTTCCCGGAACTCGCACGCGGATACTCGAAGTACCCCGCGAGATATGCGGCTTGTAGGATTCCCGCCTGCCGCTCGGTGAGCGTTTCACCGAGTTCGTGGTAGAACTCGGAGGTCGAGTGGAACGGCCGCTCACTGGACTGCTTCGAGAGGAGACTTCCCTCCGAGTACACCGCTCCGACGGCGTCCGAGAAGTGCCGAACGTGGGTGTTCGCCGGAACTTCGACGACGATGTTTCCCTTTCCGTTCTCTATCGACCCCCGTCGGACGTAGGCCCCGCGTTCGATGAGCGCTTGGGCGGCCGTTTCGGTTCCGTGGAACGACACCACCAACAGGGCCTCGTCGCCCGTCTTTCGAATGATACGAGCGCGTTCGATTTTGGGGGATTCCGCCGCCCGTTCGATGACCTTCTCCGGGGCGACGCCGCTCGACGTCACGTAAAAGTGGTACACGTCGTCCACTGACGGGACGACGCCATCGAGTTCGAACGAACATCCCAGTTCCTCGGACGTGACGACGAAGAACGACCCCGTGTTCGTTATCGAGAATTCGAGTTCGAGGACGCGGTCCGAGTAGAGGAGTTTCTTGCTCTCGACGGCGTTGATGGCGTGACCGATGGTCTCTCCCAACTCGCTGAACACGCTCCGTTCTCGGTCGGTGACCGACGTCAGTTTGGTCGCGTACACGACCAACACGCCGTACGTTGTCCCGCGGTAACTGATGGGGATACACGCCATGGAACCGTACCCGCGTTCGTTGGCTGCGGATCGTAACGACTGCGGCAACGCCGACAATGTCGACACGTCCTCGACGACGTTGAGTTCTCCCGTCCGGAGTGCGGTCCCGGCACCCCCTGCTTTCGTTTCGGGTCCTAACCCCGCGATTATGTTCAGATATTCGTCGTCGATTCCCGAAGCAGTTCGAACCGTCAACCCCTCCTTCGCCGACGAGTGCGTCGCGATGAGGGCACCGTGATAGGCGTCCGAATCGGCAAACCGCTCACAGACGGTTCGCTCCACCTCCTCGCGCGACGGCGCGGCGACGAGGGCCTGATTGATGTCCCGAACGATGGCGTTGATGCGGTTCAGCGTCGTCAACTCGTCCCGCTGGCGGGCGAGGGCGCGTTCGCGTTCCGCACGGTTCAATGCCGTCTCGGTGTTCGTGGCCAACACCCGAAGCAGGTCGAAATCGATTCGGTCGAAATCGCGCGGCGAGGTGGATGCGGTGATGAAGATTCCGTGGTCACCGAGCGGGACGATGATACCGCTTCGAACCGGCGTATCCCGGTCCGCCACGCTCGGCGTCGTTTCGAAATCGGAGATGACTCTCGGTTCGTTCGTTTCGAACACGTCCCATGCGAGGTCATCGTCGGACGTGTACGTCGGTACGTCACCGTCGAACAGGTTCTCGACGCGTTCGGTCAACACCGCTGGCTCGAGGGTGCCCGTATCCTCGGTGAGCAGATAGATACCGGTCGCGGGCAAGTCGAGTACTTCCGCCGCGGTATCCACCGCATGCCGACAAATTTCCTCCGGGACCGACGTTTCGAGCATATCGTGAGTGGTCGTGTGTAACCGATTGAGCGCTTGCTCGCGCCGTCTTCTGTCGCTGATGTCGTGGAAAATCCCCTGAATCACGCGTCGCTCGTTCAGTTCGGTGGCGTTCGAGTTGATAGCGACCGGAATGTGATTTCCGTTCGAATCGACCACCGTGAGGTTGCGCGTGTCCATGACCGGCTCTACGATTTCGTTTCGCCGTTCGAACAACTCCTCGTACCGCTCCAACTCGTCGTCGGGATGGAGGTCGGATTGGTGCATTCCCTCTATCTCTTCGACCGGTCGGTCGAGGAGGTCCGCCGCCGCCCGGTTCGCCTCCAAAATCTCCCCCGTCTCCGCGTCGGCCAGAAAGATGGCGTCTGGTGCGGTATCGACCAGCGTCCGGTATTTCTGGGTCGCCGCTCCGAGTTTCCTCTGTTGCCGCTTCTGTTCCGAGATGTCCCGCACCGTTGCGGTAAACAACGTCTCGTCGCGATACCGATGTTGCCGAAGCGAAAAGGAGAGGGGAAACTCCTCCCCGTCACGACGCACGCCGGTTCGTTCGAGGCCGGTGTGTTCGGCCGTCGAGTCGGCCGTCACTTGCTCGCGGAACTCCGTGAAATATGCGTCTCGATGGCGTTCGGGAAAGAGTTTCCGTATCGACGTCCCGAGGAGGTCATCGCCGTCGTAGCCGAAGAGTTGCCCCGCCACCTGGTTCGCGAATACGATGGTCCCGTCCTCGGAGAGCGTCACCACTGCGTCGAGCGCGTCCCGAACGACGTGTCTGAAAAATGCCGTCGTTTCCTCGCCTTCGCTCTCGAGGAGCGGAGAGGGGGGAGACGAAGTCCCGTTCGAAAACGATTCGGTCATGGTTGGGATACGAACGGAGACGATAGCTAAGATACTTTTGCTCCCAATCCGACCGTTCAGTCAGCAAGTGGGAAATAATCCTACACTATCAGGATTCGTATAGTGAGAAAGCCATTTGAACCCGCTCCGAGGACGGGTTATTTCTGCTCGTATCGATACGTTCGTTCCACGAGGTCGTAGAGAAGGTCCTTGTCCACGATGTCCGCGTTCGTGGAGAGCCAGATGTGGGGGTCGCCGGTGAGGTCGTAGTCGATGATGCCGACGAACCCGAGTCGGGGGAGGTGCCGGTGAACCATCCGGTCGCGCAGTCGTGACCGGTTTTCCACGTTGACGAGCGTCGAGACGGAACGGGTGAGCCGTGACAGCGAAATGGTGGTTTCGTCGTGCTGAAGGAGGACATAGATGATGTATCGAATCTCCTCGTCGGAGAGGATCGAAAGCGTGCGCGAGAGTGAGTCCGCGGTGTCGATGACGAGTCGGGTGCCGGAGCCGTCGCTCCTCACATCGTCGATCGATCGTTTCGAGGAATCGTCCTCCACCATACAGTGGTACTTTCACCAGTATCGTCATTCCATCTCTGGTTTCGCTTTCACCCATTTTTTGTCGGGGTAGCTCTCCAGTGGGAGACCGTTCCACGGGACGGAACGATAGTCGAACCGCGAATTGATGGTGCGGTTAGATAACAATTATACGTGCAGTCTACGACGTTCCCCGTGATGACCGGTCACAATCTGCACGATTATGACAGCAAGTGCGAGAGCTTCGAGTGGAACGAAATCTTCGCCGAAGCGGAGTGGGACGCGCCCGAACGCCTGAACATCGCCCACGAGGTTTGTGACCGACACGCGGACGACCGCGGGAAGGTCGCGCTGTACTACGCGGGCAAGAACGGCGAGCGCGAAACCCTCACCTTCTGGGAATTGGCCGAGGAGTCCAATCGTTTCGCGAACGTCCTCTCCGACTGCATCGACTCCGGCGACCGGGTGTTCTCCTACCTGCCGCGGATTCCGGAGCACTACGTCGCGCTCATCGGGACGCTCAAGGCGGGCGGCGTCTGGGGCGGCGTCAACGAACGCTTCGGCCCGGACGGCATCGCCTACCGATTGGACGACTGTGACGCGAAGGCCGTCGTCACCACGGCGGCGAACCGGGACACAATCGAGAAGGCGCTCGAAGACGCCCCCTCGGTCGAACACGTCATCGTCATCAGCGACGATGGAACCGGGATTCGACGTGGAGACGTCAGCTATCACGCCGCGATGGAAGACGCCGAAAAGGAGTACGAGACGGCCGAGACGGGCGGCGAGGACGACGCCCTGCTGTACTACACCAGCGGAACGACTGGACTGGCGAAGGGCGTCCTCCACAAGCACCGCTGGGTCGCCGGCGTCGCCGCAACCCAGCGGTTCGCCGTGGATTTGCAACCCGGCGACTGTTACTGGTCCACCGGCGACTTGGGGTGGCTGACCGGTCCCATCAATACGCTCGGCGCGTGGTTCTGGGGGGCGACGCTGTTCACCTACGAGGGCGAGTTCGACCCCGAAACGTGGGCGGGCCTGCTGGACGAATATCCCATCTCCGTGCTGTTCAGCGTCCCGACGGCCTACCGGATGCTTCGGGAGAACGAAGCCGTGTTGGACGGGGTCGACCTCGACCTCCGTCACGCGCTCTCCATCGGCGAACCGCTGTCGGCGGGCGTGGTCGGGTGGGGCGAGGACACCCTCGGCGTCACCATCCACGACACCTACGGCCAGACCGAGACGGGGAACATGATAATCAACAACTATCCGACGATGGAGATTCGGCCGGGGAGCATGGGCAAACCGCTGCCCGGCATCGAGGCCGCCGTCGTGGACCCCGAGACCGGCGACCCCCTCGAACCCGGCGAGACGGGCGAAATCGCCCAACGAGGAGAGTATCCCTGCTTCTTCGCCGAGTACTGGAACAAGCCGGAGAAGACCGCCGACTGCTTCGTAAACGACTGGTATCTCTCCGGCGATTTGGGCCACCTCGACGAGGACGGCTACTTCTGGTTCGAGGGCCGCGCCGACGACGTCATCATCAGTTCGGGCTACCGCATCGGCCCCTTCGAGGTCGAGAGTTCGCTCGGCGAACATCCCGCCGTCGCGGAGGCGGCCGTGGTGCCGAAATCCCACCGCGAGCGGGGCAACATCGTGAAGGCCTACATCGTCCCGAGCGCGAGCGCGAACCCGACGCCCGAACTCGCCGAGGACATTCAGAACCACGTCAAGGAGGAACTGTCCGCCCACGAGTACCCCCGCGAAGTCGAGTTCGTGGACGAACTGCCGAAAACCGTCACCGGCAAGATTCGCCGGACGGAACTGCGCGACGAGGATTAATTCTTCGGGACGAACCGGGCGACGGTCAATCCCTCGGTTCCCATACCGGCAGCATACACCGCACCGTCCGCCACGGCGGGACCGCTGGTGAACCGTCCGTTCGAGTTCGGGAATCGCCACACCGTTTCCCCTGTTTTCGGGTCGAGCGCGCCGAGCGTCTCCGAGTAAGACTCACCGAGAAACCCGACAGGGAGGTATAGGTACTCGGAACTCGCGGCGATATCGCTTGCATAACCCGACGCATACTCGTTCGACGACCAACACGGCGTCCCGGACTCCGCGGTGAACGCGTCCATCGTCGGCCCGTACTGGGACCCGAACCCCATGTAGACGTGACCGCCGTCCACCGCGAGGCAGTCGGTGTCCCCGACCTCACGCTGCCACCGTTTCTGGCCCGTCCGGGCGTCGAGTGCGTATAGGGTCCCTTCCTCGGACCCGACGTAAACGATATCGCGAGTCACGACCGGGTCACAGGACATGCGTCCGTCGGTCTTGTATCGCCATCGCCGGTCGCCGGTCGCGGCGTCCAGCGCGTAGAGGTAGGTGTCGTCGCTCCCGACGTAGACGGTTCCGTCGGAGACCGCGGGACGGCCTTCGATTCGGAGACCCGTGGTGAACTTCCATCGTTCCTCGCCCGTCGAGGCGTCGAACGCGGCCAGAAGCATTCGACCGTAGACGAACACCGTTCCTTCGGCCACCTGAACTCCCGCCGAATAACTTCCCCGTCCGGCGGCCGATTCGGTGGACCAGCGTTCGTCGCCGTTCGTCGTGTCGAAGGCCGTGACCGCGTCGTCGCCCGCGATGAAGACGCGCTCCCCGGCGACCGCCGGTGCCGAGTTCACCGAACGGTTCACTTGCCACCGTTTCGACCCGGTCGTTGCGTTCACGGCGTGGAGTTCGTCCTCGAAGTTCGTCGTGTAGACGGTGCCCCCGACGACGACGGGACACGGAACGCCCCCGTACCCATCCATCGTGTACGTCCAATCGAGAGCCAACGGTGGAGCGGGAACCTCGGCTGTCGGAACCGAGCCAGTGTTCCGCTGGTCGCCCGTCTCACAGCGCCACTCCGCCGTTCCGGGCGTCACGCTCGGGTCGATAGCGCACTCCTTCGGTGGCGGGGATTTCTCCTTCTTCGAATCGCTCACCAGACCGGAACAGCCCGCACCGAGCACGAGGCCGCCCGCCGCGAGGAACGCACGACGCTTCATCGGTCGCCCTCCGTCACTCGAAGAATGAGTCCGTACTGCGTCGCCATGAAAACCGCGTCGTCGGTTACCGCCGGACCTTCGACGGCAGCGTTCTCGTCCAAGTTGGAATAGAAGTACTCGCTCTCCGCCCGATTGCCGAGGTCGCCCCACAGTTTCTCGCCGGACCCTGAATCGAGCGCCCCCGCTCCCACGAACACGGTGTCCTCGATGACGACCGGCGCGCTCTCCATCGGGACGCGGCGTGATGTCCTCCCGTTCATCTCGGCGATGTTCACGAACCGCCACCGTTCGGACCCGTCGTCCGCGGAGAGGGCGTAGACGTTCTTCGAGGAGACGTAGACCGTTCCGTCGTGGACGGCGGGCGCGCTGACGACTTCGTACCCCGAGTTGAACCGCCATCGCCGCGTCCCGTCCGCCACATTCACGGCGTGGAGGGTGGCGTCGCCGACGAACACCGTCCCGTCGGCGACGACCGGTGCCCGCGGCATGTCGTAATTTCTGTATCTCGGTCGGTACTCGTACCGCCATCGCTCCTCGCCGTCCGAGCGGGACAGCGCGATGAGGTTCCCGGCGTCGGTCGACGGCCCGTCTCTCTCGCCGATTCCCGTGGTGACGTACACGGTGTCCTCGGTGACGGCCGGTTTGGAGCGTATTCGCCACGTTTTGTCGGGGTGGAACGGCCTAATCGACGTGAGCGTGCGCTGTCCGAACCGCCAGTGCAGTTTCCCGTCCGTCCGGCCGAAAGCGTGAACCGACCCGTGTCCGTCGCCGACATAGACCTGGTCGCCAGCAACGGCTGGCGTTCCGACCGGTGCGCTCGTCGTGGTCCGCCACCGAACCGAACCGAACCGGACGCGGCGTCGAAGGCAGTCAGCGCGCGGTCGTTCGAACCGACAATGACGAGCCCGTCAGCGACCGCCGGCGTTCCCGACCCTCCTTTCGGAAGGATGTTGGACCACTGAATTTTTCCCGTCGCTGCGTCGAGGGCGAGGACGATACCGTACTCGTAAATGCTGTGTCTGCCTGGAAGTCCCGTGGCGACGAACAGCGTCCCGTTCGCGACGACCGGACTGCTCGTCGTTCTATATCGAATAACCCCCTCGTTTACCTTCCCGTCTACTATGTCCCACAGTTGCCACTCCTCTATCGTCGGGTCAGTTCTCGGTGCGGTCTTCGAGCGGGAGCGACCGACGTTCGTCTGCGACCCGTGGGCGACGGGCCATTCGTCCGGTGTCCAGTCGAGCGAGGCGGGTCCGGGCGACGAACTGGCGGCGCACCCGGCGAGCGCGCCGACCGCTCCGACGCCGAGGGTGGCGAGGAACCGCCTCCGACTGGAGCGCTGGAGGGGCATGTCAGTTGCCACGGTTGTCACGCCCCCATATGAGCTTTCTGTGATGGGTGAGGTGGCCGCCAATAGCTTGATACCCATGTCAGTCGATACTTCTTCTCCTCCAACCTATGTCCCAGAACCGACGCCCGATGTACATCGGAACCGACCCGGAAGAGGCGACCTGCGACCGTCACGGGAAGATGGAACGACAAGCGCCGGTCGTCACCTTCGACGGGCACGTCCACGCGCTCACGAACCCCGTGACCGTCTGTAACTGCCCGGAATGCTGTCTCGAAATCGCCCGCGAGAACGGCGGCCCGAGCCAATCCGAACAGGACGCGTTCGAGGCGTGTTGGCGACAGTTGGTGGACGCGGAGTGGCGAAACGGACTCCAACGGTTGTTCGTCGACCTCGGACGCGGTGCGGTCGCCGAGGACACGATTCGCATTCACGACCAACTGGACGACGACGAGATTCCCGATTACCTGCGCGAATCGGAGGACTGGACGGTGCAGGCGTCCGGGAGTTCGAACGCGGAATGACGGTCGTCGCTGCGAAACGGTCATTTTTCCGCCCGATATACTGAAGGGGAGCGCGATTGACTCCGAACCCCATGGTATGTGTTCGTCAGATACGGGACCGACCACGGCACGGGTGAGTCGCTATGATAGGCCCGTCAAACGACCCGTTTCGACTCTTCAAACTGCTTCCCATCCCGGAAGCGCGAGTCCTACAATCGACGTTTCTCCTCGTCGTTCTCGTCTTCGTCGTTTGGGTGCTGTGGAAAAGCGCCCCGCGACTGAAGCGACGGATTCCCCCGCGCGTCGTCGACGTCATCCTCCTCGTCGTGAGCGGCGCCATCGCGCTCTTCATCGGACAGCGTGCCCTGTCGCTGTGGGCAAGCGCCGCGCCGAACGCGCCGAATGTGGACGCCTTCGGCCAACTCACCGGATTTCGAATCGCCATCACGCTCGGTCTCGTCGTGGCGGCCTACATCGGGTCGGGGATGCTCGTCCGTGCAGTCGACCGCTTCACCAGCGAAACCGGGCAACTCACCGGCCATCAGGGGGAAGTCCTCTCCCGACTCACGGAAGTCGCGGTGTACCTCCTCGCCGCGTTGTTGCTGTTGAGCGTCTGGCGGGTGGACGTTCGCGCCTTCCTCATCGGGGCGGGATTCCTCGGCATCATCATCGGCTTGGCGGCGAACGAGACGTTGAGCGCGCTCATCGCGGGGTTCACGCTCATGTTCTCGCGGCCGTTCGAAATCGGCGACTGGATAGAGGTGCCGCTCGAAAACGGTGAGGACACGGACGGCATCGTCACCGATATCACGCTGTTCTCGACGCGAATCGAGACGTTCTCCGGGAAGTACGTGGTCCTCCCGAACGACCTCGTGAGTTCGAACACGCTCGTCAACTACGGACGGAAGGGGCGACTCAGGTTGGAGGTGGAAGTCGGTATCGACTACGCCACCGACCCAGAGCGTGCCATCGACGTGGCGAAACGGACGATGTCGGGGTCGGACGAGGTGCTGAACGTTCCCCAACCGGACGCCGTGCTGACCGGGTTCGGGGACTCCGCGGTCCTCCTCGAACTCCGCTTCTGGATAGACCGGCCCAGCAGTCGCCGTCGCTGGCGTGCGATGACCGCCATAATTACGGCGGTGAAGCGCGCCTACGACCGGGAAGGAATCAAGATACCGTTCCCCCAGCGGGAAGTCGCCGGGCGCGACGAAACCGGCGGGTTCCGCGTCGTTACGGACCGAAGGGAGCGCCGGGGTGGGCGCGACAGGAGGGACCGTCGGGACTACCGCGACCGGCAGGAAGGCGGTGATTGACGCGAGCGACGAAAGGGACGTGACTGACGACCGGACGACGGAACGGACGACTCCCCCTCAGCGACGATATTCACCCCGTCAGTTCGGGGAAGAAACGCCCGTGGAAGTCGAACGGAATGGGGTGCGGAATCGTCGCCCGCGCGAGTTCCGCGAACGATTCGCCGTCGATGACGACAACGGACGAGCGCTCCGCCTCGGGGTCGAGGGCGACGGTCAGGACGACCCCGTCGTCCTCGCGCTCACCGTCGGGGTTCGGCACGAAAATCGGTTCGCTGAAAAAGTGGTCCTCGGGGTCGTCCGCGAACTCGACGGCCCTGCCGGTTTCGGTGTCGATTTTCGCGACCGCCTGCGGCCACGTCGTCATGGGTTGGTCGGGCGACTGGGCGTAGACGTAGCGATGTTCCCGACACCAACGGGCGGGCGAAACCGTCGGCAGCGCCGTCCCGTCGTGGATTCGCTTGCGGTCGACGGTCGCCCGTCCGTCCGCTCCCAGGGTGACGCGAAATCGCTCCAACCGACCGCTCAGTACGTCGAAGTCCCCCTTTCTGAGGTTGTCGAGGTACAGCGTCTCGATGGCCGTCGCGTCGGGGATGGTTTCGAGATCGATGACGAGGGTGTCGCCCTCCTCGTAGGCGTTCGCGTGGTGGAAGCCGAAGAAGGCCACCGCCCGCGGTTCGGCGATAACCTCCCCTCGCTCGCGGTCGATGACGATAAATCGCGTCCCGCGCTGGGGTTTCCACTCGAAGTTCTCGATGAACGGACCCTGTGCACCGGGTTTGAGGAAGTCGAGCGGGTTCACCACGAGCGGAAATTCGGTGAGGACGACGTAGTTCGGCGTCAGCGCGAAACTGTGCATGTACGCCGGTTCGTCCACGGGAATCGAACAGATGCGTTCGCGGTCGGTCGGCGACGACATGGAGTAAACGTGATAGCGGCAGCGTCGCCCGAACGAGGTCTCGAAGTTCACCAGTTCGCCCGTTTCGGGGTCGCGTTTCAGGTGGGCACAGGCGAGGTTTCCGGTCGGTTCCGGGCCGTCGTACTGGACGTGGTCCAACGTTTCCAACGTCTCCGGGTCGAAGGCGACCCACCGCGGTAGTTCCGTCAGCGCGATGTAGTCGTCGCCGATTCGCTCCGCGACGATGTTCGCGTTGTCGTAGGGTCTCTCGAAGAGGAACGCCCGCAACCGCTCGCGGAGCGTCGTGTTCCCCGTCGCGAACCCGCTCTCGAACGACCCGGCGCGGGCGGACTCGTACGCGTCGGTACGCAGGAATCGATTCCGGTAGGTGACGTCGCCGTCGCCGAAGGTGAACGCGTGGAGCATCGCCAACCCGTCGAACCAGTGGTCCACCGCCGAGTCACCCATCTCGAACGCGCTGGGGCCGTTCCGTATCAACGTCCCCGAGAGCCACTTCGGGACGCTCCCGGAGACCGGACAGTCGTGGTCGATTTCGTCCGTCAACGTGTGAAAACCGAGGGAGGGTCGGGCGGTCATTACGCGCGTAGACGCCCCGATGGCACGTAATCGTTCGGCCGATATTTCGCCGCGGACGGCAGAACGTATCCGTTTTGCAGGAATCGTTTGGCCCCGGACCTCAGTCGAGTCCGTCCAGACAGTTCCCGCAGTAGTCCGAGTAGTCGGGATTCACGGCGCCACAGTTCCGACAACGGACCTGTCCGCGGTGTGCCGAATTAGTCGGTCGGGACCCGCCCGCGCCGCCGAAACCGAACATCGCGGCCGTTATCGGCGAGTCGGGAACGGGGCCGAACTCCCCGTTCATGGTTCGATTCATCAGGTCGTCGTTTCGGAGCGCCATCAACCCTCGCCACAGTCCCAGAAACAGGAGCGTGGGGCCGACGATGACCACACTCGCGACGAACACTCGGAACGCGAGTTCGAGGTTCATGTGGTTCGTTAGCACCCATACCACTTAGCGTTATAATTCGACGAGGGGGCGAGGACAGGACCGAAAGGTGACACGACCACGGTACGGCACGAAACCGCGCGACCGAACAACCTCCCGCCACGTCGACCACTGGTTATACTTAGGGCGGTGACGTATCGGTTTGCCACGATTCACATGTCCGGTCGCCAATTGCGTTCCTCCCGGTGGGTGTACGTCGTCGCCGCGGTCCTGACGGTCGGAACCGCCGGAATCTATCAGTTCTCGTGGTCGGCGATTCGGGGGGCACTCGGCACGCAGTCGAGCGCGTCCGGGACGGTGCTGGGCACGATATTCTCCGTGATGATCGTCTCCGAGACGCTCACGGCGTTCCCCGCGGGTTGGGTTCGTGACCGGTACGGGCCGCACGTCCCGTTTCTCGTCGCCGCTCCCATGCTGTTCTGTGGCTTCGTCGGTGCTGCCTTCGACCCGACGCTCCCCTCGCTCTTCCTCTGGTTCGCGCTCGGCGGCGGCGGGATGGGAATCGTGTACGATGTCGCGATAAATACGCCGTCGCGATGGTTCGTCTCGCGGCGCGGAATGGCGACCGGGGCGGTGAGTATGTCGTTCAGCGTGACGAGTTTTCTGCTCATCCCGTTCATCAAACGGAGCGTCGACGCCGACTTTTCGACGACCCTGTTCGTATTGGGCATCGCGGCCGGGACGACGGCACTCGTCGCCGCGTTCGTCGTTCGCGACCCGGAAGAAGGGAGTTCGACGGGCGATAGCTCCGACGATTCGTCGGACCGTTCGACGGGCGATTCGGCGACCGATTCGTCGGAGAACGGTTCCGACGTGACGTGGCGAACGATGGTCCGAACGCGTCGGTTTTGGCTCCTGTACGTCGTCTTCGCCGTCGTCAACGGCGTCGGCCTCATGCTCATCGAGAAGGTTGCGGTGTACGCGACGGAACTCGGATTTTCGGTGACGGCGGCTACCTTCGCGGCGTCGCTGGTCGCGCTCGGACAGGCGTCCGGCGTCATCGTCATCGGCACCGCGTCCGACCGACTGGGCCGCGTTCGAAGCCTCGGCGGGTCACTGGTCTGTTGTGCCGTCGCCCTCATCGCATTCGTCGTCGTCGGAGGACTGAACGCACAGTGGGCGTTCGTCGCGCTCGCCGGCGTCTCGATGTTCTTCAGAAGTCCCTCGTTTTCCATCCTCCCCGGACTCGTCGGCGAGTACTACGGGGAGGAGTACTCCTCGGAAAACTACGCGGTGATGCTCACAGCGAAACTCTGGGGCGGGATTTACGGCGGATTAGGGACGAGCCTCCTCGTCGCCGAAATCGGTTGGTCGCCGACGTTCCTCCTCGGGGCTGGATTAGCGTTCGTCGCGGGGGTCGTGACGCTCCTCCTGTTCCGTTCCGACTGACGACCGGTTCGCTCGTCGGCCGCTTCGTCGTTCTTCTACCCGTCACTCCGCTCCGGGGTCCGTTGAACGACGGTACCTTCCTCGCCGACTGCGACCCAACGGGACGCTCCGACCGCGATACCGCCAAGTGGCCCGGAAGCGGGCGTGAGAGTTCGGTCCCATTCCCCGTCCGTGCGCTCGTAGACGGCACCCGTCTCGCCGCAGGCGGCCACCGACCCCTCGTCCGCAGAGACGGCCCGAACCCCCACACCTTCGTCGAGTCTCGTCGGCGTCCACGGACCGTCCCCGCCGCGGTAGCAAATCCCGTCATCCGTCGTCACGTAGCAGGTGTCGCCGACGGCGGCCACGTCGGTCAGGGTACCGTCCACGTCGTCGATGCCCACTCGGCGAAACGTCTCGCCGCCGTCGTCCGTCTCGAACACGCCGTCGTTCGTGTCACAGAGGTAGCCGACGGGCGCATCGACCATCGTCGCGGCGGAGATGCTCGACCCGCTTCCGGGCTTGAACGGCGTCTCCCACGCGATCTCGCCGTCTCGGTACCTCCCGCGGAGTACCTGTCCGGACCCGTTGGCGAGGAGCACCGTCTCGTCGTTCGCCACCCCGGCTACCGCGAGGGCGGTCCAGTTATCGGTGATCTCCGCCGGAGCGGAGCGGTCGGTGTGTCGGTTTTCGGTCGCATCGAATCGTCCGAGTGCACCGCCGTCCCCGGCGACCCACACGGCATCCCCGTCCGCCGTCGCATCGACGCCGCGAAGGTCGGCCCCGCTCGTGTTCGGCCCGTCTTCGAGCGCGACGTCCCACTCGTCCGGCTCCCCTTCGCTCCGGAGGAAAATTCCGTTTTCGCCGACGGCGTACGCCGCGTCTCCGGCGACGAGGGTATCGAACAGCGTCCCTTCCGTCGGCGTCTCCACGGACGTCCACGTCGGAGCGAGGGAGTCGTCGCCACCGTCCTCCTCGGATTCGGTGTCACCGTCGGCGTCTTCGTTTTCGCCGACGTTCTCCCGTTCGTCATCGGTTCCGTGTTCCCCCTCGCTTTCGGTCGTCCGGATGGCGGGTCGGTCGTCTCCCGATTCGTCGGAGGCGTCGGCGGAGAAGGGTTCGGCTTCCGGGGCAACGTTCGAGTTCGGACTCGGTCCCGGATTCGCCCCCCGGAGGTAGAGGACGACCGGCGGGAGGACGTAGATTCCGACCGCGACGATGGCGAACGCTTGGTTGACGAACGTCAGCGTCCCGAACGCGGTCAGTCCCGCCGTCGCAACCGCGTGAATCCACGTCTTCGTGTAGCGCCGAAAGAAAGGCAGGAACCGACGCTCGGAGCGAGTCGAATCGGCCATTGTTCGGGCAACGCACCCCACCGTGTTGAGGCTTTCCGCCGGACACGGTTTCGGACCACACTGACGTGCCGGTCACTGTGGGGCAGTTCACTTCACGCTGTGCATCAGTTGGAGGAGTTCCTTCCGGTAGGCGTCGCCGCTGCGGTCGAAAACGACCCGAAGCATCTCGTCCGTCGGTCTGATTCCCGCCGTGAACAACAGCGTCCCGCCGGGGTTCAGCACTTCGAGATAGATTATCGTCTTCACGCGTCCGTCCGACGTGACCGAAGGGAGTTCGTAGACGGGCGAGTTCGGGCGGGTGATGTACTCGCTCGCGTCGTAGTACGCTTCGTACTCGGCGACGGCCTGCTCGTCCGTCGTTTCGCGCTCGGACGGCGTTCGTTCCCGGATGTCGGAAAATCCGAGTCGTCGAAGGTTCGCTTCGAATCGGTCCTTGACGATACCCGTCACTAACGACGGTTGTGCGAGAATCGACAGCGGCGAGTCGAACGTGACACGGGTCGCCATGAACGCGCCGACGATACCGTCGAAGTTCCCCTGTACGTATCTGTCGAGCGTCGATGCCAATCGTGAGTCCTTGTAGATGAGGGTACTCGTGTAGGTGTCGCCCAACGACGCACCACCCTCTTCCATTTCCGTCTTGTCGGTTCGTTTCTCCTCGAGGGTCCACTGCTGGATGTCCGGTGACGTGATGACCGGTTCCCGGTACGGGTCGTTTTCCTGTGCGGTACCGACGCCGCTTGCACCGATTCCCCCTATCACTGCCCCTATTCCGCCCGCTCGGGCGAGAAACCGCCTTCGATTCATGCGAACGTAGTATCGAGCGGCAGACGCATAATCGCCACGGCCTCGAACCGTCCCCGAACGGTCGTTTCACTTCGCTCATTACCTCGTCACGTCAGCGATAAGACTCACCAGTCCTCGTTGCCGACCGGGTCGCGCGTCTCGCAGTACGGACAGCGGTTGCGATAGCGCTCCAAGTTCCGTCCGCAGTACCGACAGTTGTACCCGCCTTCCGGCGGCTGCGCCTTCGTCTCGGACGACGGTGACGACGCTCCCGGTAGCATTCCCGCCCGGTAGGCGAGGACGCCGCCGATGACGACGATACCGCCGACCAGCGCGACGAGAACCAGCGTGTTGTCCGTGCCGGGCACGTAGGGCACGTCTTGGAGTTTGCTCCCGCCGAAAACGCCTCGTCCGGCCGAAAGGAACGTCAACAGCAACAGAATTCTGAGGAGTCGCCATCGGCCGGGAACCCTATTCCGCATGTTCCCTCCCTCGTTTCATACCAAAACTCGGGGACGAGCGGGGATAAGCGCTCGGGAAGCCGAAACGGACGCTCGAATGCCGCCTGTTAGCATGGTTCATTCATATGCCCTTGGAGCGTAAAACAGCATTAAAGAATATTATCATTATAAATCATAATGTTTATGTTTGAGACTGCGGACCTCCCGATGCGGTGAAACACATGTCAGTACACGCAGCACGCTCCTCGGCACACTCCGGAATCGCTCGCACGACGACCCGACCGACCACGATACAACGAAGGATACGACCCATATGACCGACCGAACTCGATACGACCGCACGGAAGAGGAGGCCCCGCTCGTTCCGTTCATCGGCACGACGGGACGCGACCGACCGACGACGGACCGGCCGACCATCGACCGACCGGCGACGGACGAACGGCGAACCCGCGACCGACCGACGACCACACGAACGCCCTCCGACCGCCCGCAAACGACGTTCGACGCCGAACTCACGCGGGAACTCGAAACGCTCCGAACGCAACTCGACCGAATCGAAGCTACCCTACAGGACGACAGATGATACCGAATTCCGATACGACGACGAGAGACATCGAGAACCGCGCTGGAAAGGAACTCCGCGAGATGCTGAACTCGCAGAACTACGTCTTCGCACCCGGACTCTACCACGCCCTCGACGCCCGGTTGGCGGAGATGGCCGGACTGGACGCCGCGTACATGAGCGGCTATTCGACCGTCCTCGGCCAGTTCGGCTTCCCCGACTTGGAGATGGTGACGATGACCGAGATGGTCGAGAACGCCAAACGAATCGTGGAAGCCTGCAACCTCCCCGTCATCGCCGACTGTGACACGGGGTACGGCGGAATCCACAACGTCCGCCGGGCCGTCCGCGAGTACGAGAAGGCCGGCGTCGCCGCCATCCACATCGAGGACCAGACCACGCCGAAGCGCTGTGGCCACATCGCGGGCAAGCAAATCGTCCCGCGCGAGAAGGCGCGTGCGCGCTTCGAGGCCGCGGTGGACGCGAAGCAATCGGAAGATACGGTCATCATCGCGCGAACCGACGCCTACGGGTCGGCGAACGGCGACTGGGAGGAACACCTCGAGCGGGGCCGAATCTACGCCGATGCTGGCGTCGATATCGTCTGGCCCGAGATGCCCGACCCGAGTCGGGAGGACGCGGTGGAGTACGCCGAAAGCATCCACGAGACACACCCCGACCTGAAACTCGCGTTCAACTACTCCTCGTCGTTCGCGTGGTCGGAGGAGGACGACCCGCTCACCTTCGAGGAGTTGGGGAACCTCGGCTACAAGTACATCTTCATCACGCTGTTCGCGCTTCACTCCGGCGCACACAGCGTCTACGAGGACTTCGAGCGACTCGCCGAGGACGACGAACGGGCGCAGTTCGACCTCGAAGGCAGATACCTCGACCACCCCACCGAATCACACCACGAACTCTCGTTCGTGAGCCGGTATCAGGACATCGAGACGCGGTTCGACTCCGAGGCCCGCGAGCGTATCGAGGAGTCCGAAGGCTTCTCCGAGGACGAGGATAGCCCCATTACTTCTAACTCGGAGGAACACGAAGAGAAGGTCGCCTCCGAGCAAGGAGACGACTGATATGAGCACACAACGACGTCACGACCGCGAGTTCGTGCGAACGTTCTTCACCTCGCCGACGGCGCTTGAGGGGGAAGAGGACTCCGCCAAGATGATTCGGAGCGCGGCCCAGCTCCGCGGCATGCAAGCACCGGACGTGTGGGTTCCCGACAACGAGGACGCGACGGCCCCGTCGATGCGCGAGGAGGGTGCCGACAACATCGTCGACGTGGTGTCCGAACACGGAGCCGACTTCCCCGGCGAAATCCACCCCCGCATCGTGTGGCATCGGGACAGCCCCGGGACCCGGTATCGGTGCCTTCAGCACCTGCTCCGAATCGCGGACCCCGAAAAAGGGGCCATCGAACACATCGACGGCTTCGTGATTCCCGAAGTGGGCGGCATCGACGACTGGAAGAAGGCCGACGAGTTCATCACCATCGTCGAAAACGAGTACGGCCTCGACGAGGGAAGTATCGCGATGTCCGTCATCGTCGAGAGCGCGGCGGCGGAACTGGCGATGGGCGAACTCCGCGAGGAGATGGGCAAGCCCGACAACAACCTCGAACGCCTGTTCATGCTCGTGGACGGCGAGGTGGACTACACCAAGGACATGCGCGCGATGACGCCCACCGGTGGACTGCCGCCGTGGGCGGAGTTGCGTCACAACACGTCCCGCGGTGCGAGCGCCGCCGGTCTCATCGCCGTCGACGGACCGTACGACGATATTCGGGACGTGGAGGGCTATCACGAGCGAATGACCGACAATCAGGCCAAAGGGATGCTCGGCATCTGGTCGCTGACTCCCGGCCAGGTCGTCGAGGCGAACACGGCACCGCTCCCGCCGGAGAGCGGTCGCTGGCTCATCGAGGCCGACGGCGACAGGACGGAACTCGACGAACAGGACGGAGCGCAGTTTTACGACGGCGACCGAATCGGTCTGGACGAAACGGACGGCGGCTACACCCTCCGGGTCGGCGGCGACGAGCGCGAACTCGACGAGGACGAGTTGCGCGAGGCGCTGTTGGACGTGACCGAATACGTCCCGGGCATGAACGACATCGTCGATTCGATGGAGGAGTTCGAGGCGGCCAAGGAGGCCGGAACGGGCGCTATCTCCATGACACAGTCGGCGACGATAGTCATCGACGGGACCGAAATCGACATCGAGAAGGACAGGATGTGGGACGAGGCGACCTATCAGGCCGCGATGACGCCCGTCTCCCTGTTCCAAGACGTGTACGAGAACCGCCCGGACCAACGCGAAGCGCTCGCGGAGTTATACGGCGAGGACGTCGTCGAACGCGCGACGAACGTCGGGTGAGTTCCCGGAGGTCTTCGACGGGCGACCGAACGTCTTCGGAACACGCGACCGCCGGAGCGGAAACGGCTCCGCGGAAGACTCTATTTTCGCCTCGCCCGTACGGCCCGAGACGTATCAACGCGATTTATGGACGAACGGATGGCATCGCAGACGCTGCCACAATAGTAATTATTAATAGTGAAGAACTCGACGGGTTAATCGCAAGCATGTACAGAATACAGTGTGAATCCTGCGGACAGATCGCTTTCCATCCATCACGCATCGGGGCGGAATCACGAGCGGAGTCACATATCGACGAAACGGACCACGATTGCGTCATCGAAGCGATGTAGGTCGCGTGAATCCGCGGGCACCGAAACGAGGACCGAAGACGGATGTTACGGCGCGAGAACAGTGACTGAAGGGGGACGACGACTCGTCGAAAAGACCGTCAGGGGTCCACCGATTACCCGTTTTGCGGTTTGAAGATATCCGCGAGTCGCCCGACGAAGGAGTTGCTGCCGCGTTCGTCGTCTACGACCTCGTACCCGCGTTCGAGTTCGTCGTTTTTCGTCAACCGAAGCACGGTCAGGTCGTTGTCCGAGAGGAGGCGTCCCGCGTCTTCTCCGGCTATCTGCCCGGACGTCGTGACGAGCGCCGCACGCGCGCCGACGTCCGCCGCGAGAGCAGTCAAGCCGGCGATATCGCCCTCGTCGGGGTGCTCGTGAATGGCGGCAACGACTCGATTGTTCAGCAAGTCGTCGCGCGCGAACAGGTGGACGGGAACCTCTTCGCCCGCTCCGTCGGTGACGACGGTGTCGATTTCGGTGTGGAGTTTTCGCTCCTCGAACGCCTCGGCGAGGGATTGGCGGGCGGTGAGTTGTTCGTCGACCCACGCGGCACCGCGCTCGCTCAGGAAGTAGCGGTACAGTATCCGTTCGATGGTTTGGAGCGGGTCCGAAACGTGGTGGCAGTCCCGGCATCGCAACCGATGTGCGGGCGTTTCGAACACGTCGTCACACTCCTCGCAGACGTGTGCGGCGTTCGATTCGAGGTGTTTCAGCGACTCCAGTTCGGTGTCACAGTTCGGACAGACGACCGCGTCGTCGCCGACGAACTGCTCTCGTAGTCCCTCGTACCCACAGTCGGGGTGTCGAAACGTCTCCGTTCGAATCGTCTGCGGGGAGTCACAGAACGGGCAGGCCGTAGTGTACTGCATCCCCTTGGATTCACAGCGGGGGCAGATGTACTGTTTTTCCTGAAACTCTCGGTAGAGGAGGTCTCGTTCGGCCAGCGTCTCCAACAGTTCGAATGAGCGGCCGTCGCTGTCATCGAGGTAGTCGGTCGCGTCGGGGTACGTCACGGTTCCCGTCTCGATGTCGAGTATCGGTCGGACCTCGTCGAGTGACCCCTCCCGGAGGGCGGTCAGTAGTCGGACTGTTCCCGGTGAAGCCATGAACAATCACAACAGTGGCCATCTATTTAATTATCACTCGAAACATAATATCTATTTTGTAAATATAGAGATATTTTCGTGGAGAGTACCAATGTGCGTTTCGAGAAGGTGGTCAGAAGGTCCTTTTCCCTACTCCGACCCGTATGTGATAGGTCACCGGTGAACGAACCACGACCACAGCGGTCAGGATAGGAGGGGGAAGACAGATGAAAACCACAACCCGGCACGGTGCCGAAGCGAGCAGCGAACCGGCCATCGAGGAGACGAAATACGGTCCGCCACAACACTCGATGCAGGGAAACGACCCGGAAGGGAGGCTCTACGGCGTACCACAGCACGAGACGGACGTCGTAGTGAACGCGGAACCGCACGAATCGCCGGTGTATGAGCGGTATTGGACCACCATGCACGACGCTCGTCAACGTTTCGTCCCGGGGCGACGGAGGGTGGTGTCGCCGTGACATCGGCACGATCCCGTAACGGATTCGTGACGGAGTTCCTCGAACCGTGTGACGACTGCGGCCGAAAGACGGTTCACGAGGTGGAGATCGAGATTCGCACCGAGAACGAGAGAAGCGACAACGCCGCGTTCTCGCGCGAACCGTATCGCGTGAGTACATGTACCGGGTGTGGAAGGAAGACCGCGGTTCGGATGAACAACGTCCAAACGCGGTGATGTCCGGATACGACGGGGTCCTGAAGGGAGGGCCTACTCCGTATGCGTACCCGCATAGCTCGTTTTGAATCAAAAATCGGTACGGTTATGCTATCGTAGTTCCAGGTATCATCCGAGCGACGTATGGGAACATTACACACACTCGTGGGCTTCTGGGAAGGGGTCCGATGGCTCGGGGAGACGGTTCCCTTTTTCACCGTCCTTCCGGGCTTCATCGGTATTTTCGTCCTGCTGTGGCTGTTCGTGCCTGAATTAGCGACTCGACGCCCGACACCGACATCCCCCGACGGCGAGTATCGGTTCGACCCGGACGACTTCGAACCGCGGTGATTCGACGGAGTGGTCAGAACGCCTTTTTATACCGACCGCCGAACGACGAGTGAAGAATCGGCGGACGAAATCACACATGACACACACAACACTCGGCGGACGGTCTGAGGAAACGGACGCACCGACCATCGTCTTCGCGATAGACGAGACGCCCGACGAACGGTGTCCGAACCGGGCCATCATCGCGGATATTACGCAGGACGACGCGTGGATCGCGGCGGACAGCAGGGAAGCGGCCGTGCTGGCCGAGTGGCGGTAGGTGGCGAAAATCGAGAGCCGTTTATTTCGTAAGCGCTCCGACCGTGTTCAGCGCGTTGATTCGGCCTGCACCGAGTTCAGGGTCGCTCTTCCCGTTGCTCTTCTCGGCCGTACGTTCGATGACCCTCGCCACCTGTTGTGGGTTCGCCGTGGGGTCGAGTTCGCGAACGAGACCGACCAACCCGGCGACCTGCGGCGACGCCATCGACGTGCCCGCGAAGTAAGCATACTCGTCGTCCGGGACGGTCGAGAGGACGAGATTGCTTGGATACGGCCACGGAGTGTCGTCCGCGAGGCTCTTTTCCAACGTCTCGTAACCGCCGCCGGGTGCGGCGACGTTTACGTCGTCCACGCCGTAGTTCGAGTAGAACGACAGTTCGTCGTTCGGACCGGTGGCGCTGACCCCGAGCGTACTTTCGAGGCTCGTCCACATGTCCCGGTAGCCGCCGTGTTGCAGGTCCGTCTCCTCGTTTCCCGCCGACACGACCACCGTCGTCCCACGTCGCAAAGCGCTCCGAACGACGCGTTCGCAGATGACCCGTCTAACGCCGCGAGACGTCTGGTTTTCCCGAGGTGGGCGGGGGTCCCACCCGAGACTCATGTTCACCGCGTCCGCCCCGATTTCGGCGGCGTAGTCGATAGCCAGCAGACAGTCGCTGATGCGTTCGAGGAGCGGCCCCTCCTCGGGGAACACGCGAAGCGGAACGAGTTCTGCGTCGGGGGCCATCCCGACCACCCCTTGGTCTCCGGTTGCGGCGGTGATACCTGCGACGTGCGTCCCGTGGGCCGCGACGGGTCCCGAGTCCGTGCCGAACTCCCCGTCGATGACGGACCGACCGAGGTCGGTGTTCACGTTTTCCGCGAGGTCGGGGTGCGTGGCATCGACGCCCGTATCGACGATGGCGATGCGCGTTCCCTCACCGGTTGCGGTGGCGTGGGCCTCGAACGCGTCGGTGACCTGTTTGTCCCACTGTAACTCGGCGATCTCGGCGTCCGTGGTGACGTCGGACGCGGAAACAGTCGACGTTCCCAATTCGTAGGCCATGTCCGACACGGCCTCGTGAATTCCGGGGATACCGCGAAGGTCGGATTCACCGTCGGCGGGACCGCGGACGAACAGGAGGTTCGCGTCCGGGATTTCGTTTTGCACGGTGTAACCCGCCTGTTCTAGCTTTCGAACGGCGTTTGCGCTCCCCGTCGTGACGAGGAACGTCTCCATTTCGGACGCGGTTCCGGGCACCGTCGCGGTGAGGCCGACGGTCATCGCTGTGATTCCTTTCAGAAAGCCGCGCCGTTTCGCTGTCGTATCCATAGTAAACCACCGATTCGACGTGAGAAAACCACATAAATTTTCGCTCTAGTCTATTAAATAGACTCGAAAAACGCTGATTGAAACACCCGAACATCGTCCACACGGCACTCCCGTCTCAATTTTGGAATGCTAAACGAATTTGAGAACCGCTATATGTGAGGTGTCCATACTCCCGGTCGAAAGGATGTTCGAGGCATGACCGGACGCGACGGGACGACGGGCGATGGATTGACGCGAAAACTCGGGCTTCTCGACTGCGTTCTGTTGAGCGTCGGCGGTATGGTCGGGTCGGCCATCTTCGTCTTTCCCGGTTCCACAGGTCGGTTGGCGGGTCCCGCTTCGACGCTCGCGTGGGTCGTGGCCGGACTGTTGATGATGCTCATCGCGCTCTGCTACACGGAACTCGCGCTCGCGTTTCCGAAGGCGGGCGGCCCCGCCGTCTTCCCGGCCGAGACGTTCGGCCGGAACCGGACCGTCCGACTGTTCGCCAGTTACCTCGAAGGGATTTGTTACTGCATCGGCATGGTGTTCAGCATCACGATTTCGGCGCTCGCAATCGCCCAGTATCTCGGTATCGCGTACCCGCGCGCACAAGGGTACGTCGTCCCCATCGCTCTCGTGGCCATCGCGCTGAGTTTCCTCGTCAACCTCGTCGGCGTGACGAACACGAGTCGCACGAACCTCGTCCTCTCCGCGGTGTTGCTCACGATACTGCTCGTGTTCGTCGCGGGGGCCGTCACTCGCTTCGAACCGACCAACTACGACCCCTTTTTCACGAGCGGACCCACGAAGTTCTTCGCCGCGGTGCAATTAGCGCTCACGGGGTACGGCGCGTGGACCGCGATTCCATCCGTCGTCGAAGAGGTGAAACAGCCAGCAAAAACGGTTCCGCGAGCGATTTTGCTCTCGCTTCTCGTCACGACGGTCGTCTACACCGGCGTCGTCGTCGCACTGCACGGCGTCGTCGCGCCGTCCGCGTTCGTCGCCGAAAACCCCGTCACGACGGTGCCTCTCGGCGTGGCGGCGGCGAAACTCGGCTTCCCGATACTCCGACAGTACCTCCTCCCGCTCGCGGCCATCGTCGCCATCTTCACTACGATGCTCGTCGGAACGATGAGCGCGAGTCGCGTCGTCTTCGCCCTCGGACGAAACGGAACCCTCCCGTCGACGTTCGCGGCCGTCCACTCGCGGTTTCAGGTTCCGTGGGTGGGATTGGTCGCGGTCAGTCTGGTCGCGGCGGCGCTGACCACGTTCCCGAATTACTTCTACGAACTCCTCGTCATCGCGTCGGTGGTCGGAACCGGCCTGCCGTACGCCCTCAACATCGTCTC
This sequence comes from Haladaptatus sp. HS23, assembly GCF_056892285.1. NCBI lineage: Archaea > Methanobacteriati > Methanobacteriota > Halobacteria > Halobacteriales > Haladaptataceae > Haladaptatus > Haladaptatus sp. HS23. The sequence continues at coordinate 409,612 of NZ_JBXGLH010000002.1, forward strand.
GTTCGTCGGACTGCGATACTACCGCACCGACGTGACGCCGCCGTTTCGTGCGCCCGGCGGTTACGCCCTCGCCGCCGTTGCACTGGTCGCACTGAGCGTTTCGATGGTCGGCTTGGGTTCGACGGAAATCGTCTGGTCCGTCGGAAGCCTCCTCCTCATGTGCGGGTACTTCGTCGTTCGGTATCTCATGCGTCCGGACGTGTTCCATGTGCGTGACTCGGCGACGACGTGGGAGTGACGGTAGCGTTCATTCGAAGCACGATTCTCCGTCACTCCCACGTCGTGACCGTTCCCGGAACGACGGTCCCGACGTGGACGCGGTCGAAAGGAGGTGGCGGAAATTCCTCCTCGTCAGACGACCGGCGGCGCGGTCGCGTAATTTCCGCGTCGATTACAGTTCGTTGTTTTCCGGTCGCCACCTAATTAGACATCCGTTGCTAACCTACGCTTACTGGTCCGAATATATTAGGAAAGAGGGCTCTACAACAGGGAAAAGACAAATCTGTTACCATAAAATAACTTTAACACCCTCCTGTGAGTGGCGGGAAACGATGTCTGGAATCAAAAATTCACCAGAGATTCCCCAATCAGTCCCGAAGCTAGAAGCCGAACTCATCCGCGATGCGTACGAGATGACTCGGCAGGGCCGTCGTGGGGACGACGGTATCGACACCGGGACATCTCTCGACCTCTCCGATACGGACCGGCGGGATTTGCGACGACGACTCGTAGACAGCGGCGTCTCGAAGGAAACGTTGATGACACTCGGTTTCGACGCGGGCGGCAAATAACTTCGATTTCTTTGCGGTTCGTTCCCCTTCTTCCGATTCCGTCGAGGTGAGAACTGGAACGAGAACGACCGGGAACGGAATCGTTTCGCCCGACAGTCGCTATCGAATAGCGACGGTCACTCCATGCTCCACTGAACGAGCCGTTTCGACCCGGATTCGGTGTACGATAGCGCGACCATCACGCCGAGCGATGTGGTTGAATCCTTCGGCACTTCGAAGGGAACGGTGACCGATGACGTGTCGCCGGAGTTCACCGACGACGAGACGTACTCGTCCCACTTCTTCGTTGCCGCGTCGGCCATCGCGTACTCGTCGTCGTTCGCCCGTATCGTCGCCGTCGAATCCTCCGGGAGCGACTGGGACGACTCCCCGGAGTTCTTCGCCTCGAACGTGAGGAGAACGTACGTCTTACCGTCATCCGGTTTCGATGTCGTTCCGCCGTGTTCGTAGGAGTCGGACGTGTCGGCCGACGTGACGGCGACTTCGAGTCCGTCGGAGATGGTCGCGTACTCGCCGTATGTGACCGTTCTCGTCCCCGCAGTCGTCGTTCCGGATGATTCCGTCGTGGTTTCGGAGGATTCGGTGGTCGTCTCGCCCGACGTTTCGGACGTGGTTGTTTCCGCCGTCTCGCCCGTCGATGATTGACTCGTCGTCTCACCAGCACTGGTCGACGTCGAACTGGAGTCCGTTCCAGTAGTCGTCGAACCGGTATCGTCTCCGTTGGAGTTGCAACCGGCGAGGAAGAGCGTGGTCGTCGTTCCAACACCGGCGACAAACGTGCGGCGTTTCATACCCGCCGGTTGCAACTCGGGATATATCTTACTATTGGCCAATATTATACTAAATTCTAAAATAGTTAATACAATATATAGAATAATATTAATTATTCCGGCGTGGCCGGTTATCAGGCCGTGGACAGGACGACTTCGTCCGTGGCCGTTTCCCCTTTGTCGTCGGTAACTTGGAGCATGACTCGGTACTTGCCACAGTCGGAGAGCGACAGTTCGACCGATTCGCCGCTCTTTTCGAACGAGCCGTCTCCGTCGATGTCCCACATGTATTCCGCGATGTCACCGTCGCCGTCCTTCGAGGCGGATGCGTCTAGAGTAACCGTGTCGCCCCGTTCGAGCGAACCGTCGGTCGTGTTCTCCGGGCTCGTTTGAATGCGTGCGACCGGTGGCTCGTTTTTCTCCTCGCCTCCGTCGTCGCCGTTATCGTTTCCGCCGTCGTTTCCGTCCTCGCCATCATTTCCGTCGTCTCCGCCGCTTCCACCGTTGTCGGGCGAGGTGAGCACCTCTTCTTCGACGAGTTGCTGGACGATTTTCGTGTGCCACTGAACCCGCTTTTCGAGGTCCGTCTCTTTGGACGTGGCCTCCACGAGGAATGCGACGGCGTCGGTGTCGCGTGCCACCTTGTGCGTGAGAAGTCCCGACGGTTCGTTCGAGGTGGAAGAAAACGGGTCGACCCCGAACTCGTAGCCGTCCCGGGAGACGTAGTTCTCGTTGACGTAGGAAACGGCCGCTTTGGCGTCGTCGGTGGCCGTCTCGTCCCACGAGGAGAAGATGGTCTGTCCGACGCCGCCGACCATGTCCCCGTCGTAGATGCCGACCGATTCGTGGAGGTCGATGACCGCCGCCGGTTCGTACCGCTCCACGACGTCCCAGATGGCGCGCGCGAGTTCCGTCTCGGGTTCCTCGCCGGTTGGGAACTGGCGATTCAGATCGACGCCGCCCGAGGCGATGCGTGAGTCCTCCTCGACGGCCGCCGCGTTGGCCTTCGGAATCGTCACCAGCGTTCCGCGCTCGATGTCCCACTCGGCGACGTCTCCGGCGGCCTCGTAGCCGCCGTTTTCGTTACCGTGCATTCCACCGACGACCATCACGGTCGGCCCGGACTCCTCGGCGGAGGTGACGAACACCATCGTCTCCTGGTCGGTTCCGCTCCGAATCGTGAACGAATCGCGCGATACGGTCGTTTCGCTTTCGCCACTCGTCGCCGTTACGCCGAGTCCGAGCAATCCCGCACAGCCGGCCGCCGTCAGAAACGTTCGTCGTGTTGCAGTCATTACTTCCCAGTCGAGGGTCGTAGCGGGGGTTTATTGATTTTTGGTCCGTTTTCAAAAATATGTGGGTGATACGAATAATTATCCAATTATATCTGGGAATATATGCTAATTTCCAATATATATCAGTGCGCCCCGGGGAATGACACCGTTTGGGAAGGATTGGGAAGTCCGCGCGGTCGAATCGACCGGTTTGCAGCGACCCGAACGGTTATCCCCCGTTCACACCCCGTTTTCGCATGCACGTTTCGTTCGAGGACCTCGAAACGCTGGTGGAAGCGCCGGGTGCGCCCGGGAACGAATACGCCGTCGCGGACCGATTCGCCGACCTGATAGAACCGCACGTGGACGGCGTTTCGTTCGACGCGATGGGGAACGTCGTCGCCACGAGCGAGGGCAGCGACTTCGAAATCATGCTCGCTGCCCACACCGACGAACTCGGATTCCTCGTCGAGGACGTGGACGACGACGGCTTTCTCACCTTCCACATGCTCGGCGGGCACTACAAGGGGAACCTGTCGGGACAGCGCGTTCGCGTCGGCCCGGACGGCGTTCTCGGCGTCATCGGCCCGCGCTGTCGTCACTTCATGAGCGACGACGAAAAGGATGCCCTGCCGGAATCCCTCCGTATCGATATCGGTGCGACGTCACCCGAAGAGGCGGCCGATATGAACGTCGAACCGGGCGATTACGCGATATGGGACTACGGTGTCTCCCGACTCGGAAACGACCGTATCACCGGACGGGCATTGGACGACCGCATCGCGTTAGCCATCCTTCTCGCACTCGCCCGCGAGGAGGACGTGGACGCGACGGTCCACTACGTCGCAACGGTCCAGGAGGAAGTCGGCCTCCGCGGTGCGCGGACGGCGGGCTATTCGTTGGACCCGGACGTCGGTATCGCGCTCGAAATCTTCCCCGTGGACGACTACCCCGCCGGACGGGACGACGGCGTGAGCGCGACGGTGGACGGCGGTCCGGTGGTCGAGTTCGGAGACGGGACCTCCGAATACTTCTTCGGCGGCGTCATCGTGGACCGTCAAACGCGGACGTGGCTCGGCGATGCGGCGGACGCGGTGGACGTGGACCTGCAACACGACGTGATGTTGACCGGGTCGACCGACGCGACCGAACTCCAACAGGTCCGCGGTGGCCGCCACGCGGGTGCCATCGCGGTTCCGTGTCGGTACACGCACTCCCCGGTCGAGACCCTCTCGATGCGGGACGCGAACGAAACGGCCGACGTGCTGTTGTCCGCACTGCGATGCGAGTTTCCGAATCGGGACGAAATCCGTCGGCCGCGATAGGCCCGCAGTCGTCACGAGACCGCGGTACGCCCGGACGGTACAACTTGGATGAGGCGATAGCCATGGCCCCCACGCCACGGCCCGCGAGGCCGAAGTGGAAGAAAATCAGCGGAAACGCCGTCGATCCGTCACTGACCTGATACCGTCGGGTCCTCTATCTCCGCCGAGAGGGAGAGAAACAGTTCGAACAACGGGTCACTCCGATACCGGACGGAATCACTTCGAACGTCGTACTCGACGAGTCCGACGTCTTCCAGCATCGGAAGCGTCGTATGGTACAACCGTGTCACTGCACGGTCCCGATTCTCGTATTCCGTGTCCACCGCGACAACCCGCTCGGCGAGGGAATCGATCGTAGATTCACCGTTCGAAGACGCTTCGAGATGGTACAAAACGGTCCGACGATACTCGTTCGACAACACGTCACACACCGTATCCACTGTAAGTTCCGAGCAGATGGCTTCGTCTATCATGTCCACGACTCACTGGCTCAAATGAGCCACGAGTACCGTTACGTTCGCCATCAAAGAAGATGAAGCCTTACCAGTCAAGCAGTTCTGTCTCGTCGACATTCGTGAAGAGCTGTTCGAACACCGTCTTGTAGGCCTTACGGAGGTGTTCGTGAAACGCCTGCTTCGAAATCCCCATTCCGTCCGCCAGTTCCACGCCGGAACACGTGCGTGGTTGCTCGAAGTAGCCGCCGAAGTAGGCCATCTGCAGGGCGGTCAACTGACGTGCCGTCAGGTGTTCCTCGATGACATGATGGTCGGTACTGGCAGTGATGACCTGGCGTGTCGAGACGAGTTTCAAGTCCGGACAGATATTCCGAACGGCCTCCTCGATTTCGAGCGCATCGACAGCGGGTGGAAACTCGGCGACGATTCGAAGTTCTCGTCCGTCGTAAGTGGCGGATTTCGCGTTCCCCTCTAACTCGCCAAACTTCGAGAAGAGCGACTGGGAGGTGCTGTAGGCCTCGATTCTGTGCGTGCCATCGACCGTACTCATCAACTGGGTGTTGAAGATAGTCGGAGAGTTCATCACCGTCTCCAGCAACTCTTCCGCGCTTGTCCCCGTTATAGACCAGTACTGAATGTGACTCCCATCGGGAAGGGGGACTACGGAATCGAGTTCGGCCGTGACGGGGTCGTCCGGAATACCGTGAAAGGGTTCTGTGAGTTCCGCGGAGCGAAACTCCATATCGATGCGCGGTTTCTCGCTGCTGAATCCGCTTTCGGCCGTCGCGTTCGACCCCGCGCTCGTCGTCCACCAGAGTCGGTACTCGTCACCGATAACTCTCGTTTGCAACCGCCCACCATCCGCCAGCGCTCGTAGTTGCGCCAGAGCGGTTTCGTCGTCACAGTCCAGTTTTGATGCTATCTCGCTCGTCGTCAACGGAGTACGAGGGCCGTCGGTGCAAGAGAACAGTTCCAGAAGTTCGCCACGAGTTGGTCCTTCCATGAGATTTCGATATCTGACCTTCCGTTAATTAAAATCTAAACGACAAGTAAATAGTCAAGGAGGTGTTCCAAATCAAATGATATTTTATCTATTATAGATGGATTCAGGAGTGTGAACACGGTAGCAATTAGTAGCTATTGCAAATTACTATGTATTACGATATGAGCAATGGATATCAGTAAAACGACGAACGGTTTACGCGACCGGGTACGTTGGAAGAGTGGAAGATACCGGTCAGATATCTGATGTCTACGCCGCGACGGAATCGTCGCGTTCCGTCTCGGCAGTCTCGGCATACGGGTCGAAGCCGCCCGCGCACCCATTCCACGGCGTCAACACAGTCCGTGATTTCGTCCATGGGAGGTGTTCGCAGGGGCCCTAAAATCGGTCCGACAGGCGCACGGATTTCTCCGAACCAAACGTACATCAAACGGGACACCAATCGTGAACCCTACCACGTAAAATGACAACACTACCCACGACAATCGTCGGCGATGCGTACACGAGTTCACGACACTGGGACCTCCTCTGTGACCTCGTCGACCTCGACAATCGGATGGCCGGACAGGACGGGGAAGCCGAAGGTGCCGAACTGGTGAAGGAAGCGTTCGAAGCGAACGGCCTCCGTGATGCGACCGTCACGGAGTTCGGCATCCCCGGTTGGTGGCGCGATTCGAGCGGACTGACCGTGGAACACGACCGCACGCACGAGTTCGACGCTCAGCACGAGACCGTGGCCCTTCCCGGAACTCCGAGCGGCGACGTGGAGGCCGAACTGGTCGACGTCGGCTACGGCCGCCTCCAAGATTTCGAAGAAGCGGACATCGAGGGGAAACTCGTCATGGCGTCGAGCATGACCCCGGACGACTACGGGCGCTGGATTCACCGCGCGGAGAAGTACGGGGCGGCGGCCCGCGGCGGCGCGGTCGGGTTCCTCTTCCGCAATCACTTGGACGGAAATCTCCCGCCGACCGGAAGCATCGGGAAGAAGGACGGTCCCGGCGATATTCCCGCCGTCGGCGTCTCGAAGGAGGTCGGCGACCGTCTCGTCAGGTACTGCGGTAGCGGCGAGACGACGGCCCGACTCACCGTCGACTGCCGAAACGAACCGACGAACTCCCGCAACATCGAAGCCGTCGTCGGCCCCGACACGGACGAAGAGGTACTCGTCACCGCGCACGTCGACGCTCACGACGTCGGTGAAGGCGCGAACGACAACGGCGTCGGCACGGTACTCGTCGCCGAAATAGGTCGGCTACTGGTCGAGGTGGAAGACGCCCTCGAAATCCGGGTTCGCTGTCTCGTCTTCGGTGCCGAGGAGGTCGGCCTGTTCGGCGCGTACCACTGGGCGGAAACACACGACATGGACGCCGTCAAGTGCATCTTCAACATGGACGGAGCGGGCTACTCACGCACCGCCGACGTGTATACGCACGGGTTCGACCCGATGGGCGAAGCGTTCGCGGAAGTCCGAAGCGAACTCGACGTGCCGGTCGAGATACACGACGGAATCCGCCCGCACAGCGACCACTGGCCGTTCGTCCAGAAGGGCGTCGCGGGCATGCAGGGGCGGTCCATCGCGGGCGAAAGCGGGCGCGGATGGGGCCACACGCACGGCGACACGTTGGACAAACTCGACGTCCGTGACCTCCGTGACCTCGCCGTCGTGTTCACCGCCGGCGTGTGCAAACTCGCGGAGGCGGACCGGGAAATCCCGCACAAATCCGTCGCGGAAGTCCGCGATGCGACGGTCGAACAGGGGTTCGAGACGGGAATGCGAAACTCCGGAACGTGGCCGTTCGACGGTGAAACGGCGGACGCGGAACCGGCCCCGGAGGCGGACCGATGACGGTCCGACTCGACTACGAACCGTACGACCTCGGGGGTATGACGTGGGAGGACGCCGAGGAGGAGATTCCCGACGCCGATTTCGTCGTCCTTCCGACCGGCAGCGTCGAACAACACTCCCTCCACCTCCCGGTGACGGTGGATACGCTCCGTGCCGAATCCCTCTCGCGGGAACTCGTCGAGGCGGCACCGGACCACGACCTGTCGATGGTTCGACTGCCGACCCTCCCCTACGGCTACTCCGAACATCACATGAACTACGCCGGAACCGTCACGCTGTCGAGCGACACCTACCAACGCGTCATCGTGGAAATCGGCGAATCCATCGCGGAACACGGTGCCGAGCGACTCGCCGTCGTCAACTGCCACGGAGGGAACAACGCGCCGCTCACGCTCGCCGCGGACCGGATTCAGCGCGACCACGGCGTCAAAACGTCGCTCGTCCACTGGACGGATTTCGCACGCGACCGGTTGCGAGAGCGGTTCGGCGAGGAGTGGGGCCACGCGGGAGACCACGAGACGAGCGTCATCGAACTGTTCTATCCCGACCTCGTGAAGACCGAGAAGAAGGAACCGCAGGTCCGAAAGGCGCGGTTCGAGGCGCGCAAGTACACCTACTTCGACGACATCACCGAACAGGGTGGACGCGGCGACCCCACGCAGTCAGACCCCGAGTTCCTCGAAGAAGTCGTCGCCGAGACGACCGAAACCATCCTTTCGACACTGAAATCGGACATCGAACAGGAGTAACGGTTCGTTCGAGTGGGTCGTGGACCGTCCACGACGACCGACTCGACGCGATTATTGGTTCAGTTGGTCGTCCAACCCCCACTCCTCGGCCCGCCGTTCGGCCTCCGCTCTCGCCCGCTCCCGAATGGCCGCAATCTTCTCCTCGTCTTCGAGGAACGCTTCCACGGCGCTGGTCGGGGACGTGTCCGGTTCGGTAGTCGGTCGGTCCGGCACGCGGTCCCGCGTTTTCGCGGCCAACTGCGGGTCGCCGGCTAGTCGTTCGGCCGGCATTCCGGGCGGAATCGCTCGCTCGTCCTGTTCGTGAGCCGTTTCGTGTTCGTCCGGGGAGTACCGATACAGTTCGACGCTGTACGGTCCGGGGGTGGCGAGGTCCGCCACCGCTTCGGGACCGCCGCGACCGGTTCCGGTGTGGTGGGCCGCCACGGGAACGCCGTCTTCGAGGGTCAACACGCCGTATCCGTCCCCGTCGAGGAGGAGCGAATCCTGCGGTCTGAACACTGCTCGGCCGGTGAGACCACGCTCTAATGCGGTCGCCAGCGCCGTCGCGGGGTCGCTGACGACGCGGGAGCGAACGAGTTCGCCGTGGGGTGTGGTCATGGTGTGTCTGGAATGACGGCGCTCCGAAAGCGTTCTGCAACGCGTTCCGACCCGCCGGTCCGAACGTCGAGGGCCGCCGCGGCGTCGTGGTAGGCGCGCGCTGCCGCGCTTTCGGGCGCGTGTGCGAGGAGCGGTTCCCCCGCTCGCCGCGCCGCCCGCGCCGCGTCGTCGTCGGGAACCGCAGCGAGCGTCGGCCCGTCGAAGTAGCGCTCGCACCTGTCCGCTATCGGGCGGACGTCCTCGTCGTCGCGGACTTTGTTGAACAGCACGCCCGCGGTTCCCGTCCCGTAGGAACGAGCATACTCCTGGACTTTCAGGCCGTCGCTGAGCGACGGAATCGTCGGTTGGAGGACGACGACGATTCTGTCGGCGAGGACGATGGGAAGAACTGCGCTCTTGCTGCCGAGGGTAGCAGGTGAATCGAGCAGAAGGATGTCCGTATCCGCCGCCAGCGTCGCGACGACGTCCTGTAATCTGTCGGGATCGGCGCGTTCGAACGCCGCGAGGCTGGTTCCGCAGGGAACGACGCGCATCCCGAATCGTTCGTAGACGGCCTCCTCGACCGACGCCTCACGGTCGCCGATGAGCAAGTCGTGGAGCGTCGTCTCCACGTCGGTCAGTCCCGTGTGAAAGAGAAGGTTCGCCATGCCAGTATCGGCATCGACGACGGTCACGTCGTACTCCTCGGCCAGCGCCATTCCAAGGGAGAGCGTGCTCGTGGTCTTGCCGGTGCCACCTTTCCCGCTCGCGACCGCAAACGCCTCGACCATCGTCCTAGACTCCGGTCGTCATCAGTTAAAAATACATGCACTTCGTCGCCGGAGAAAGGAGGAACGCCGTTGTGCTGCTGGTAAAAACGAGGGGCCACGTCGATTCGGGGAAAACCGACGTCCGAAACCGTCAGAGGAGACCAGACGAGAGTGAAACCGGGCAGGCGTGGTGAAGTGGTCCGACGGGCCGACAGTGGTCGGATGCGTGTCCAGGCAGTCGGCGATTCGTTCGTGTCTCACGCATCCAGTCGAAATTACAACACATGTTATCTAAAAAATTTTCTGTTTGTCAACGCAGGTTTTAATTGTACTGGTTTTCAACCTCATTCCGATATCGACATGAGACAAACATGTGCGTGCATACCATCCCCTCCAAGCCGAATAGCACTACTTCGCCGCTCGCGCAGGTGTTCACCGCTCCCGCGCGGATGAAGTTCTTCGCGGTACTCCCGGTGGCGGGGCGAACGGTGGACCGTAACTAGTCCGACGTGAACAGGTTCGATTCGTCGCTCCAGTGTAGTTCCCCATCGATTTCTATCGGTAGTTGCCGCGTCGAGCAGACCGCACGCAACTGTTCGGTAGACAGCACCAGCCTCGTCAGGGGTGCAGAGGCGAGATATCGCAGCGGTGACCATACGTGGTTGAGGTTAACGTGCGAACCGAAACCGAACAGGTCCGTCGGATACGCGTTCACTTCGACGTCGAACCGGTCGCCGTCGATTCGTTCGATGCTGATATGCCGGGGAATACCTCGCTCGCTTTGGACCAGCGACAACCCGCCATCGCCCAAAATAGTGTACTGATAGCCGTGCATCGAATGTCGCTGTGCGATGGACAGCGCGGCCCGAAGCGGGAAACCACAGTTCAGAAGCCGTGCCAACGTCCGTCCGAGTTCCGCCGCCATCGGATTTCCGACCGGCGAGAGCGTCACGACGCCCCCACGACTTCCTTTGGCGATGAGTTCGCGCCCTTGTTCGTAGGATTGACACGCGTTCAGGAGGAACGCGGAGACATCGACCTCCGAAATCGACTTCGCGTCGAGCGACCCGTCCGCACACAGGATACCCGAATCGTCGACGTGGCCGATGTAGTGGACGAAATCCGCCGGTCTCGCTAACAGGTCGGCGAGTTCCTCACGCGACAGATCGTAGTGTGCCGTTACGTCGAAGTCGAGGAGGTCACGCAGTCCGTACAGTTTCCGAACGGCGTTTTCCTCCTCCATTCGTTCGTCGTTGCAGACCACGTGGATGTCGATGGTGTCGCCGGACGGACGACGGTCGATACGCTGACGAAGCGCGCTCACGTCCAGTTTGTTGACCGTGAGCGGATATCCCGGTCCCGCCCACGCCTGCTCGATGACGTTCGACATCGGGTCCACCTGAAACATGTCCTGTTCGTCCAGGTCATCCCATCCGCTCACACCGCGGGCCAACACCTCCGACGACGGCGAGCGAAAGAACTCGGTCTGTGCGTCCGACATCGGTTTGACCGCCTTCGGCGTCGGCGTATCGGGAATGCGAACGAGTGCGAGGTCCTTCGCGAGAAACGGGGCGTACTCGACGTTTTCGACCGTCGGCGTGAGGTCGACGCCCAATCGCCAGTTCGGGATGTGCGGTTCGAGCGTCCGAAACGGAACCGAGAGGTACGCCGCGAGGCGCTCTGCGAGCGGCGTCTCGTAGAGGTCCGCGAAGTCGAGTTCGACGAGGGGTTCCACCGTCTCGCGTTCGTGGAGTTCGACTTTGTAGTACCCCTCCGTTCTGACGAGGCAGTCGAGGAAGAACACCTGTCTGAGGGTTCGATTGACCGTTTCGACGTAGCCACCGGAACCCGTGAGCGACCGCTCTACCGACCCGGCAACGAGACGCGGGTCGTTCCCCGGAACGACCGATGCCCCGAGATAGTACGCGAGCGAAACGACCGGATACACGTACTCTCGGTCGGGTGGAACCAGTATTTCCACGTCGGTTTCGGGTGGGTCGAGACCGTTCGGGGCGGCGAACTCGTCGCCGCGTTCGACCAGTGGCGGATGGCCGCGGAGCGTGGGAAACGACCGCTCCGGGGAGAGCGTCTTCAGCGCCGACCCGAACCGTGAGACGGCACGCATGGCGTCCCGCACGTCGTCCGTGACGGTTATCGTCCCCGCCGGTCGGTCGTGAAAGGACCGCGCTCCGACGTGAACAGTCGTCTCCCCGTCGAACGAAAATCGAACGGTGTCGTCCCGGTGTTCGAGGGTCAGACGGCCGTCGACGAGAAAGTAGAGCTTCATCGGCGTCGTGCTGAGTTCGACGAGATAGGCGTCCGAATCGAGGGTCCGGTCGCGTTCGTCCGAGGTTTCGACCAACATCCTCCCGTTCCGTCGACGAACCGTTACGGGCACGGCTTTCGGGATTTCGAGCGTCGGCGTCTCGATTTCGACGGCGGCATCGACCGGAAAATAGAACTGCGACGTACCGACCGGCGTCGGATGAACGGCCTCGCCGGTGAACAACGCGAACCTGACGTTCTCTATGGCGTCGTAAACGTCGAGTCCGTCACGCTCCGCGTGTCGCCGAAACTCCATGGTATCTGTAATCTCGTCGCTTATGATAATTCTACCCAGTGTGTCGTCTCATCGATGTTCGGCACGTGCCAGCGTTGTTCGGCCCGTCCCGGCCGCTTTCTCAGTTCGATACGGGCATCGAACAACGGCGATAGTTCCGCGACCATCGGGTCGTCGTCCGGGACGCGAAGGTGATAATGTGCCATTCCACGGACGCCGCGAACGATGGCGGTGAGTCCGCGCAGGAACTGTCCCACCGAAACGAGGTCGTCGTTTATCTCCAACATCTCTATCGAATCGAGTCCGAGACGCAGTTCGGCGGGCGCAAACCCGTCGTTTAGCTCCTCGTGTGAACTGATAGCGGAGACTACCTCCGAGCGAAACGTCTGGCGGTCGATGGTCAGTTGTTCGATACTCGACTGACTCGACGTCAGTCCGCGGTCCTCAGGTCGTCGGTCGACCACTCGTGTCTGTGGATTTTTGGTGGAGTCCGGGAGATACGATTCCGCCGCGGGTGTCGACGGGTCCACGAGTCCGAGGACGCGTGTCCTCTCTCCCTGTCCGAAAAGCGTCCGACTGAACTCGGCACTGGTCATTTCTGGAACCTCGCCCGTTACGAGGAGGTTGCTACCGCTGGTCTTCAGACCGGAAAGCCACTCCACGAACGTCACGTCACGGACGGCGGAGTCCTCGCCCGACTCACTTCGAAACCTGAGGCGAGAAGTCATTGGGAAGGCGAACGACAGTGGCTGGAATAAAGTTTCTGGAGACTTTCCGTTCTGACGACAAACAGGTACTTTTCGGTTCATTTTCGGCGAACCGTATAAGTCGCTCGCGGGGGCTTTTGAGGGCTGCTTTCTAGTGGTCGTTCCGAGACCGAATCCAAAGACGTATCAAAAATTATATTTTATCCGCGGATGATGTTGGACTCCAAGTCGCGGGGGAAGTAAGTCAGCGTCTCGGTGCCGTTTTCGGTGATGGCGACGGTGTCCGAGTGGCGATAGCCGTACGTGTCGGTGTAGAGACCGGGTTCGATGGTGTAGACGTGGCCGGGTTCCATCTCGGCGTCGCCCTCCTCGACGTGGTCCGACCAGCCGTGGTCGATGTACGGCGGTTCGTGGCCGCCCATGCCGATGTTGTGGCCGACGTGGTGGCGCGCGAGGTCGGAAACACCCTGTTCCTCGTAATAGTCGGACACGAGTTCGTCGACGTATGACAGCGAGACCCCCGGACCGAGCGCGTCGATGGCGATGGTCTGGGATTCGAGCATCAACTCGAAGTAGTGTTCCTGTTCGTCCGTCGGGTCGCCGACGAACATCGTCCGCTCCAGTTCGGAGTGATAGCCGTCGACGTTCGCGGCGGCACCCGTGATGAGGACGTCGCCCTCTTCGATTCGACGGTTTGCGGTATGGCCGTGGGGAAGCGCGGTCTGCGGGCCGGTGATGTAGCCCGCGAAGGCCGGGCCGCTCCCGCGTGTACGTGGTACGTACTGGTCCCCGAGCGTGTCGAGCATGGCGCGGGAAGCGTCCGTCGACGCCCGTTGGCTGGCAGTGGCCGGATGGACACCGGGTTCGGTGTAGTCGGCGAGGTATCGGTGGGCGAGGTTGCCCCACCGCGCGGATTCGCGGATGAGGTCGATTTCGGCGTCGGACTTCGCCCATCGCATCCGGGTCACCCAGTCCTGCGTTTCGACGTCGACGAACTCCGAGAGCGCGGGCCCGGTGTAGCCCATCACGCCGGGTGCGCCGTCGGCGTCCGCCACGACGGAATCGACGCCGAGTTCCGAGAGCATCTCGACGGCCACCGCAATCGGCTTACCGCCGGGGTAGTCGAAGTAGTGGTGAACCGCGTCGATTCGGGGATTCGACTGCACGCGCTCGACTTCGAGGCGCGGCACGGTGATTTCGATTCGGTCGTCCGTGACGGCGAGGACGACGGGTCGCTCGGTCTGGATGTGGTCGAAACCGGTGAGATATTCGATGCTCGTCGCGCCGAACCAGACGCCGGCGTCCGCGCCGCGGTCGCGAATATCCTCGCGGACGGCGTCGAGACGCGTTTCGAACTCGGAATCGGGAAGCCGTGTCGACATGCTATGTGGTTCACAAGTACGGAGTAAAAGCGTTGACCTGCCGGAAAGCCGTCCCAAATTCGAACGAAGAGTCGAAACGCCTCGTTTCCATCCCGGTACCGCCCGCCTAATCGCGTTTCGGGGGGTATGCTTTACTGGTCGGATGGTGTGGATGTGTCGAATGATTCCGTCCGACCTCGCGGTCCAAGCCGGGTCGGCGATACCGAGACAGACGGTGCCGACAATCGCTGGAGCGACCGACACGACGACGGTGTTTCTCCGACTCCAGACCACGGTACTGGCGGGACTCGCGCTCACGGTTGTCGCGTGGCTGGCGCTCGTATTGGTCGTCGTTCACGGCCGCTACGTTACCGAGTCCGTCGCCGCGGGCGAGTACAGGAAGGGGCCGTTCGCGGAACGGCGGTCAGAGGAGGACCCCGACGCTACCGACGAAGGAAAGCGAGGAGGAGACACGGAATGAGCGACGGCAGTTCGCCGTTCGGCGAGACGGAGGAAGTCGAGGGGGCGGACTTCGCCCGCGAACTCTCGCTGTTCGATATCGTCGTCATCGGCATCGGCGCGATGGTCGGCGGGAGCATCTTCGTGCTGACGGGGTTGGCCGCGGGGGAGTCCGGTCCGGCGCTCGTACTGGCGTTCGCGCTCAACGGCTTCATCACCATCTTCACCGGAATGGTGTACGCCGAACTCGGAAGCGCCTTCCCGGAACCCGGCGGGGGTTATCTCTGGGTTCGAACCGCGTTGGGGCGCTCACAGGCGTTCATCTCGGGGTGGATGAGTTGGTTCGCCCACGCCGTCGCGGGGTCGTTGTACATCCTCAGCTTCGGGTCGTTCCTGACGCTCATCATCACGGAATACTTCGGCGTTGCGACGTTCGGTCTCTCGCCGCTCGACCTGCAGAAACTGTTCGCGGCCTTCGCGGCCGCCGTCTTCACGTACGTCAACTATCGCGGTGCCAAGGAGACCAGTCGGGCGGAGAACGTCGTCACGGTACTCCAGTTGGCCGTGCTGTTCGTCTTCATCGCCTCGGGAATCGCGGCGCTTGTCGGACAACCCAACCCGACCGTGAACTACGAACCGTTCTTCCCGAACGGCGTTGGCGGCGTCTTTCTGGCAATGGGGCTGACGTTCATCGCCTTCGAGGGCTACGAAATCATCGTCCAGTCGGGACGTGAGGTCGTCAACCCACGCGAAAACATCCCGAAAGCGGTCTTCTACTCGATGCTGGTGGTCGTAACCATCTACATCCTCGTCGGGGCAGTGCTGCTCGGCGCGGTACGGATTACGCCGGAACTCATCGAAACGGCGCGACAGACGAATAGCATCGGCGGGAGTACGGTGCAGACTCTCCCACCGAATCCCGCGCTGTGGCAGGTGCTCGGTCACCTCGGCGAGTTCGGACTCGCACAGGCCGCCGGACAGTTGCTTCCCTACGGGACGCTCGTCGTCCTCCTCACCGGAATCCTCTCCGCGCTCGCGGCGCTCAACGCGACGACGTTTTCGAGTTCCCGCGTCGGCTACGCGATGGGAAACGACCACGTGTTTCCCGATATGTTCAGCCGAATCCATCCCGACCACCATACGCCGCACGTCTCCGTCCTCCTCTCCGGCGCTCTCATCACGGTCATGGCCGTCACGCTGCCGCTCGCACAGGTCGCGGCGGCGACTGACCTGATGTTCCTGCTCCTCTTCTTGCAGGTGAACTACTCGATGATACGGCTCCGACGCGAATACGGCGACGAACTCGATTACGGCTACGTCTCGCCGTACTTCCCCGTCGTTCCCATCGTCGGCATCCTCACAAAACTCTTTCTCGCCGTCTACTTCTTCAACTACAGTCCCCTCGCGTGGTACATCGCGGGAGGGTGGATTCTCGCCGGATTCGGCGTCTTCTTCCTCTACTCTCGCGGTCGGATTCGAGAGACGGAAATCGCCCGTGAAATCCGCGTCGTTTCGGAGGAGCGCTACCCCACGGAGCGCCCGAACCGGGTACTGGTTCCGATAGCGAACCCCGAAAGCGCAAAACCCCTCGTCGAATTGGGGTGTGCCATCGCGCGGCGAAACGACGGGGAGGTCGTGCTGACGAGCATCGTGACCGTTCCCGTCCAGACGCCGCTCGAAGACGGACAGCGGTTCATCGGCGACCAGCGCGAGATGTTGGCCGACGCGATGCAGTACGCGCCCGACGACGTTCCCGTCCACCGAACCGTGACGCTCGGGCGTAGCGTCGGACGGAGTATTACGAACGTCGCACGCCAACGGGACGCGGACCTCGTCTTACTCGGGTGGCGCGGGAGGCGGAAACGGACGCGGGAGAACGTCCTCGGGTCCACTCTGGATTACGTCGTCGAAAACCCGCCGTGCGACGTGGTGGTGGCAAAGGTGGCCTCGGACGACGAACCCGAGGAGATACTGGTTCCCGTAGCGAAGGGGCCACATTCGGCGTTCGCGACCGATATCGCAGCAGCATTTGCGGACGCATGGGACGCGGACGTGACGCTGCTGCACGTCTTGGAACCCGACGGGAACGGGTCGGAGGACGTGATGACCGAACGCCAGCGCGAACTCGTCGGGGAGGGCTTCGACGTTTCGACGGTAATAGTGTCCGACGGAGACGTCGCTCGGTCGATACTCACGTACGCCGACGAGGAAGGAATCGACACGATAGTTGTTGGCGCGGCCCGCGAGGGAATTCTCCGTCGGGTCGTGTTCGGCGACATCCCGGAACGCGTCGGCGAACGGTTCGGAGGACGCACGGTAATGGTCAAGAAACACTCCCCCGCACGTTCCACGATTCGACGGTGGGCCGGGAAGTGGGTCGGGAAGAGAAAGGAGTAAACGTCGAAAATCGGGTTTATAGACATCCGATCCGGTTAATCTGTGCCGTGGGTACCAACCGTATTACAGCGATAATAGTCCGCGATGATATGACTCACGAGAGTCACATGTGTGCGAAATCAGATTACCCGAGGTAATCACTGCGAGTCGACTACGTCACGAAAAGCAGTCCGCTCCCCGATTTGAACGTTGTGAGACGTTCCGAGCATACGGCCTTCGGCCGTTCCGGGTCTGCGACTCACAGGCTCAACTCGGTTCGATTGGATTTGCAAAACAAATCCGCCCTCCCCGATTTGAACGGGGGACAAGTCGATCTACAGTCGACTGCTCTACCAATCTGAGCTAAGGGCGGGCACGCACTTTCACCTATCCCGGTCACGGACTTAAGAATTATTATTCTCCCTGACGTGCCCTCCACACGGAAAGGTTCAAGTATGTTAGAACCGGTGTATCGGGAAACGGACGGATTCGGACGACAAACATGAGTAAAATAACATTTCGGGCGGACGACGACCTCGTGGACGGAATCGAATCGCTCGACGCCTCCAAGAGCGAGGTGATGCGCAAAGCGCTTCGCGCCTATCTGGACGCGCCCGAAGAATCTCCCCAGCAATCGGAGGACGAGCGGAGCCTCGATGCCGTCGTGGCCGACCGCGTCGACGAACTCGTCGAGCAGCGACTCTCCACGGAGGAGACACGAATGCGCGATACCGGACGAGACATCAACGTAAACGTGACCCTCGACGGGTCGGGAACGACGCGTACGCGGGAAGAATCGTCAGTCCGAACCGAAGATGCGGTTCAGCCCGAAGAGCGGACGCGTCGGACGGCCGCCGACACGGAGGAGACGAAAAACACCTGCCATCAGTGCGGCGAGCACGTCGACTCGGGACACGTTTACTGTCCCAACTGCGGCGAGAAAGCGACCCACCGGGTGTTCTGTGACTGCGGCGACGAACTTCGGTCAGACTGGGCGTTCTGCCCCGGCTGTGGCCGACGAACGCCATCGGCAGACGTTTTAGACTCGTCGTAAAACGATTGTTTTACGCCCGCCGTTAATTATATATGCTGTGACTATGTGGATACTTCTACGTAAGACGATTGTCTTACGCCATCAGTAAACGGCCGAAGCCGGGTGTCTTGGCCGCCATATCGGCGTAAGACGGACGAAACAACAACTGCGTGTCGTCTTACCAAATAAGGGGAACCTACTATGGAGCGCGTGACACTACGAATCCCAAAGCAACAAATCGAAGAAGTCGAACAGATGGTCGAAACCGGCGAATTCCCGAACCGGAGCGAAGCGATTCGGGCCGCGGTGCGAGACATGCTCAACGAGCATGACGAAACCGGTACCGAAACCACGAACAAACGCACGTGGGCGAAGGTATAACCGATGCAGGATATCGTTCAAGAAGCGTTGGAGAACGCGGAAAGCGAACAGCGCGAAATGGAAGCGGCGACCGCGGACGACGAGTTCGGCGACCCGCGGATCGTCATCGTCGGTTGTGGTGGTGCCGGGAACAACACCATCAATCGACTGTACAACATCGGCGTCGATGGTGCCGACACCGTCGCCATCAACACCGACAAACAGCACTTGAAGATGATCGAAGCCGACACGAAAATCCTCGTCGGCAAATCCCTCACGTCCGGTCTGGGTGCGGGCGGCGACCCCTCGATGGGCGAGCGCGCCACCGAGATGGCACAGGGAACGATCAAAGAGGTACTCGGCGACGCTGACCTCGTGTTCGTGACGGCTGGCATGGGTGGCGGAACCGGTACCGGTGCGGCACCGGTCGTCGCCAAAATCGCCAAAGATCAGGGTGCAATCGTCGTCGGGATGGTCTCCACGCCGTTCAACGTCGAACGTGCCCGCACGGTGAAGGCCGAGGAAGGTCTCGAAAATCTTCGCAACGAGGCCGACTCCATCATCGTCCTCGACAACAACCGCCTGCTCGATTACGTCCCGAACCTGCCCATCGGCAAGGCGTTCTCGGTCATGGACCAGATCATCGCCGAGACGGTCAAGGGAATCTCGGAGACGATCACTCAGCCGTCGCTCATCAACCTCGACTACGCCGACATGTCCACCATCATGAATCAGGGTGGCGTCGCGGTGATGCTCGTCGGCGAGACACAGGACAAGAACAAGAGCGACGAAGTGGTTCGCGACGCGATGAACCACCCGCTCCTCGACGTGGACTATCGCGGCGCGTCGGGCGGTCTCGTCCACATCACGGGCGGTCCCGACCTGACGCTCAAAGAGGCGGAAGGAATCGCGGCTAACATCACCGAGCGTCTCGAAGCGAACGCCAACGTCATCTGGGGCGCACGGATTCAGGAGAACTACAAGAACAAAGTGCGCGTCATGGCCATCATGACCGGCGTGAAGAGCGCACAGGTGCTCGGCCCGACGACGCAGAAACAGGCCGACCGCTCCCGCGAGAAGATGCGCGACGTGGACGCACAGTCCTACGACGCGAGCGACAGGGTCGAACAGAGCAACGGAACGTTCGGTGCTCAGAGCGATGGCGGCCGGAACGAACTGGAAAAGAACAACGGCCTCGACGTCATCCGGTAATCTACCGTTTTCGTCTTTCGTTCTTTTCGTCTCACTATCCTCGTTTTCATTCGAGCGCGACCAACTGGTACGTCGGCTTGCCGGTCTGTGCGACGGCGTTCTCTACGCCGTCGTCCAAGACGGGACCGACTCGACCGTGGAAGGACTCCTCGAACCCGAGTGCGGGACCGTCTCCCGAGAACGGATTCGACGCCGGCGTCGGGTCGAACGCGAACAGTTTGTTACCGCCGACGAAGAGCGTGTCCCGACCGAGTACGGGAGCGGTGTACCGCCGATCGCCGGTGTCCTTCGTCCACAGTTGCTCGCCACTTTTCGGGTCGATGTAAATCGAGGTAACACCGCGCCGTGAACCGAATATCACATCGCGTGAATCGCGTCCACGAGCGAGCATTTCCGGCACACGTCCCGCGTCGTGGCCGCGCCGCAGCGTTCACACTCGTTGAGTTCGCGTTTGCCCTCGCCCGCTCCGAACTCTCCCGCCGCGAGCTTGGCGAGTTCCTCGTACCCGGCCATGATGGAGTGGCGCGTTCCGGGGTGGTTTTCCTCCAACGACAGCATCAACTGCTGAATCTCGCCCCGGTAGGCCTCGCTGGAGTGGGGACACTCCGTGATGTGTGCGGGAAGGTCTTCGAGGTGGGCGTACAGCGCGACCTCCTTTTCGGGTACGTCGCGGAGAGGTTTCGCTCTGGGGACGAACGCCTCTTGCTCGCTTCGCTCGTCGAAGCCGGCTAAGCTCGCGTCGAAGTGTTTCGCCACTTGGGCGACGTCGCCTTCGAGGAAGTTCATCAGCGCCGTTTCGGCCTCGTCGTCCAGATTGTGTCCGGTGAGGAGTTTGTCCGCGCCGTACTCCTCGGCGTACTTCGAGAGCAGGTCTCGTCGGAAGACGCCGCAGTACGCACACGCAGCCATGTTCTCGGGGTCCTTCTCCACCACGTCGTCCATTCGCAGGTCGAACTCCTCCTCGTAGCTGACGACCTCGTGTCGGATGTCGAGGTCGTCGGTGAGTTCGAGACAGGCGTCCAGACTCTTGTCGCGATAGCCCTCGATACCCTCGTGAATCGTCAGCGCGACGAGTTCGATTCGCGGATCCTCGTCGAACGTGTCGTGGAGGATCTTCGTGAGGACGACGCTGTCCTTGCCGCCCGACAGGCCGATAAGCCAGACCTGTGGGTCGTCCGGCGTCGCCGACGCGGGCAACAGGTCGTCGTCACGGATTCGGCGTCGAAGTCGTTTCTCGACCGACCGACAGAAGTGGTCGTCACAGAGATGCAGGCCCGAATAGGCCGCGTGCATCACGGCTTCCCGGCCGCACTTATCGCAGTCCATTACGTGTCGGTTGCGTCGCAGGCCGTTTCACGGTTTCGCTCCGGTATAAATCGGATGATGCGATAGCAAATCGAGGAATCGGAGTCCGAGGGCAAAACAGGCAAGTGAGTTCGAATGGAAACGGCTAGCCAACGCCACGGAGACGGACAGTGACTACCGACACGGGTCATGTGGGGGGGATGTCGGATACATAGCCGTCTCCTGACGGGGGTACCATGAGATTCGAACGAGAAACCATCGTCATCCTGCTCCTGATAGCCGTCGCACTGTTTCCGATGTGGTTTTTCGCCCTCACCTCCGGTGGGTCGGAAGCCGCGGTCGTACTGAGCAACAGCAAAGGCGTCATCGCGCCGAACGAAACCTTCCTCCCGACGCCAGTGGAGGTAAACGAGTTCGTCGCGGGGGTCATCACGTGGGTCGCGCTGTTCGTTCTCGTCGGGATGATCTTCTACACCCACCAGTTCGTTCGCACCATCGGCCGGTCGAGCGAGTCGGCCGTCGCCACTGATGGCGGGATAACTGCTCGACTCCCGGCCTACCTCACGGCCGAGGACCGCTGGGTCGCCGACTACTGGCCCGCCCAGTACAGCAATCCGGGGATGATAGGAATGGCGCTGATGTCGTGGTCCGTCGTCGTCTTCGCCCTGCTGTTCGGCATGGAGGCGCTCGGCTACGCACGGACACAGTATCTCGGCATCTACGGCGGCATGTTGTTCCTCTCGCTCGGCGTGCTGGTCGCCATCTACGCGACGTGGTTCATGCCGAACGTGTTAGTGGTAGAGGAGCGGGGACACCACGGAAAGATTTCCGAGGAGGAGACCGAACGATGACCGGAGACGATTCGCACCGACAGGACGAAGGACAGAGCGACGAATCGAACGGAAACGAGCGGCCGGACGAACGACAGGGCCGACTCGTCGAGCGCGCCGACGGCGAGGGGTACGACTACGAACCCCCCGAGTTGTCGCGGCGGGCCGTGGCGAAGTGGCTCGCCGGAATCAGCGGTACCGCGGCGGTTGGAAGCATCGCGGTGAGCGCGATTTCGGCCCTCTCCGACGCCGGAATCGGGTCGGGCCGCGGAACCTCGTACAAGACGGTGTACGTGAAGGGGACTCACCTCGTAAACGAGGCCGGAAATAGGCTCAGCGTGGACGATGCACTGCCTTCCGGAAAGGGGAAAGAACGAGTCGTACTTCCGGAGAAGAAAAAGGGGACGCCACTCGAAACGTCGGACGCGCCGACCCTGCTCCTTCGGTTCTCCGAGGGACAGTATCAGAAGCCGACCGACCTCGACTGGACGGTGAACGGCTATGCAGCCTACTCCATGGTCTGTACGCACGAGGGTTGTCTCGTCTCGCAGCGCGAGGGCGACGACCTTCACTGCCCGTGTCACAACAGCCTATACGACCCGCTCAAGGGTGCAGAGGTTATCGGCGGCCCCGCACCGCGGCCGCTGCCACAGCTACCCATCGGCGTGAGCACGAAAGGGGACCTGCTAGTCGCCACCGGACCGTTCGAAGCACCCATCGGACCACAGTGACCATGTCGGACGAAACGAAGCCACAGGAGACGACGGAATCGCCGCGGGACGGATACTCGAACAGCCGGGTGTTCGCGTGGCTGGACGAACGACTCGACCTGCAGGGTGGCATCCTCGGCAAGGCGTTCCCCGAGGACCGATACGGGTCGTTCCTCCTCGGCGAAGTCGCGCTGTTCTCGTTCGTCATCCTCGCGATGACGGGCACGTATCTCGGTCTGCTGTACGCGCCGGTGGCGACGAGTAACTGGAAGTACACCGGACAGGTGTCCCAGTACGCGGGCCAGAACCTCCCCGGTGCGTTCGCGAGCGTCCTGCGCATCAGCTACGACATCCGTCTCGGGATGTATTTCAGGATGATGCACCACTGGGCCGCCTACTTCTTCATCGCGGCCATCGCGCTGCACATGTTCCGCATCTTCTTCAGCGGCGTCTACCGAAACCCACGGGAACCCAACTGGCTCATCGGCAGTACCCTGCTCCTGTTAGCGCTCGTCGAGGGCTTTTTAGGCTACGCGCTCCCGCTCGACAACTTCAGCAAGACGGCGACCGAAATCGGCTTCGAGATAACCGCCACCATCCCGTACTTCGGCGAGCGCCTGACCAACCTCATCTTCGGCGGGAACTTCCCGACGAACGCACCCTACGTCCTGCCGCGAATGTTCTTCTATCACGTCTTTCTGCTTCCCGCGCTCATCGCCACGCTCATCGGGCTTCACCTCGCGATTCTCCTCCGTCAGAAGCACACCGAACAGGAGGGGGCACGGGATTCCGAGCAGGTCGCTCCGGACGACGACAGCGTCATCGTCGGTGTCCCGATGGTCCCGAATCAGGCCGCCATGTCGTTAGTCGTCTTCCTGTTCACTGCAGCGATTATCTCGTTCATGGCGGCGCTGTTCCCGGTCCAAGTCATCGCGACTATCGGCCCGCAGGACCCGTTCTCGACCCCGCCGAACGTCAGCCCCGACTGGTTTTTCATGTGGGTGTACGGCGCGTTGAAGCTCGTTCCGAGCAGTCTCGGGTCGCTCGGACGGTTCGCGGGCGGCGTCGTCGGCCCGTCGCTGCTCATCGCGGCGATGTACCTGTGGGTGTTCTTCGACAGGAGCGAGGAACCGATAAACTTCGCCGAAAACCCGCTCGACAGGCCGCTCCCGACGGCGGTCGGCGTCGCGACCATCGTCCTCATCATCATGCTCTCGCTGGTCGGGATGAACACGTACGTCGCCCAGGCGTTCAACACGTCCACCGGCGCGATTGCGACGCCGCTCCTGATTCTCACCGTCGGCGTTCCGCTCGCGGATGCAGTTATCGTCTACGTCATGCTCCGACGGCGGTTGGAACGGAAGGGGTCGAGCGGGCAACCGCAACCGGGTGACTGAG
Organism: Haladaptatus sp. HS23; assembly: GCF_056892285.1. Taxonomy (NCBI): domain Archaea; kingdom Methanobacteriati; phylum Methanobacteriota; class Halobacteria; order Halobacteriales; family Haladaptataceae; genus Haladaptatus; species Haladaptatus sp. HS23. The sequence goes on from NZ_JBXGLH010000002.1 coordinate 433,485, forward strand.
AATGGCCGTCACCCTCCCGCCACGGACCTACTTTCTGGTCGATTGGGGGTCGAAACTGCTGGGCATCCTCGCCGTCGCCGCCGCGTTACAGCACCCCTTCGGGTCGTTTTCCGTCCCGGTCGGCGTGGTGGGACTCCTCGTCGGCATCATGACCGTCTTCGTCGAAGTCGAGAACGTCGAAACGTAGGTTTCTACACGGGCGTCGACACTCACCCATCAGCCGAAAACACGACCTGTCGAATTCGAACACTGACTAACCACAGCGCACAGCACCCGAGGACGAGAATCCCGACGACGCCGAGGAGACTCGACAGGAAAAACAGCTGTGCGCCGAGTACGAACTTCCCGCTCGATTGCAGTGCAACACCCGTCCCCGCGACGAGAAACGACACGCCCCAGACTCCCGCGCCGACGATGGCGACTGCCGCCAGTCGGGGGTGGACGAACCGGTCGAGAAACGAAGCCTCGCTCGCCTCCGTTTGGTCCTCACGGCGTTGCATTCGGACGAACGGACGGTCGGAACCGACAACACGGTTGCGGTCGGACGGGGCACAACGGGTAAACCCCTACGGGTCGACTTTTCAAGGAATTCGATGGACAGCAACCTCACGGACGACGACCACACTGTCACCGTCTACACACGCGAAGGATGTCACCTCTGCGAGGAAGCCATCGATACCATCCGCCGCGTCGCGGATTCGAGTCGGAAGGCGATTTCCCTCGACGTCGTCGACGTGGACGCAAACACGGAACTGCGGGAGGAGTACGGCGAGCGAGTCCCCTACGTCCTCGTCGATGGTCGTCCGCGGTTCAAATATCGCGTGGACGAAGTCGAACTCGAAACGCTCCTCGACGGGAGGTGACGAACGAACTGATGCCGGAAGGCACACAATCCCGGGCGTCGAACGGCAACGTATCCAGCGAGACTGGGGGAACTTCGATGCATAGGAGAGCGTTCTTGACGGGGGTAGCGGCGACTGCAACCGCGACGGGAAGCGGTGCAATCGTCCGCGGTCAGAACGGGGGCGGTTCGACGCACGTCGTGGGGATGTATCAGGACAGCGAGGGCTACTACTTCGACCCGATAGGGCTGCACGTGAATCCCGGAGATACGGTGAAGTGGGTGAGCAAATCGGGCGCACACTCGGCGACGTCGTACAGCAAGGGGAACCCGCAAGCCAACAACACCCTGATTCCGAAGGGAGCGAAGGGATGGAACAGCGACGTGTTGCAACCCGGCCAGTCGTACACGCACACGTTCACGACGAAGGGGACATACGACTACTACTGTATCCCACACAAGTCGCTCGGGATGGTCGCCCGAATCGTCTGCGGTAAACCGGGCGGCCCCGCCGAAATCGGGTCGATTCCGAGTTCCGACGAACCGGAGAGCGGAATAGTCCCGCCGTCGAGCGCCATCATGAAGAAGAACTCCGTCTCGTTTCCGTACGTTCCGAACACGGGCCACGGCGGGCCACCCGCCCTGTTTTGGGGTGGCGTCGGGATTTTCTCGCTGACGAGCGTCTACCTGTTTTCCGTCTACGACCGGAAGTCGGGACGCTACGACGACTCGTCGGAAGCCGACTTCGACGTGGGGGTGGACAGCGAGGCGGGCGACTCCGAGGACGAGTGAACCGACACTACTTGTCGGTCTAAGGAACACGTGAGGAGAGAAAGCGAGCGACCGCGTGTACGCGACGGGCGACGGAACCTACGCGTTCAAGCTGTGAGACACGCGATTAGGGTGCAGAACAGCGGTTCGGACCGAGTTCGAGTTCGGTCGCCTCCTCCTCGTCGTCGGGTTCGTCCATACCGCGGTTGATTGCGATGACCGTCTCGTAGTTCGGCGGTTTCTCGGGAACGTTGTCCGTAAGACGGGAAACGAACTCCGCTTCGGACAACTGGAGTACGTCGAGTCCGCATCGCACGTCCCCAATCGTCGACCGAATCGGCTGGCCGGGGTGACCGTGCGCGAACTGCCCGTCCTCGGTGACGGTGACGTGACCGGGCAAGACGACGATGCTATCCGGATCGCTCATCAGCACCTTGTGCAGCGAATCGTACTGCATCTCCGCACCTTTCCCGGCCCCTTCGTCGCCGAACTCCAGTTCGGTGCGTCCGATGGAGTCCACGAACAGAGTGTCACCCGTGAGGACGGCTTCATCGTCCACGAGATAGCTCGTGATTTCGGAGGTGTGGCCCGGCGTGTAAACGGCCTTGATGTCCACCTCTCCGACTCGAACCACCTCGTTTCGAGCGAGTGCGTCGTATTCGTATTCGACACCCCGGTTCCGGGCACGCTCACCGAGGTGATACGGAACGCCGAGTTCGTCGGCAAGCCGTCGGCCACCGGAGATGTGGTCGGCGTGGATATGCGTATCGAACACGTGCGTGATTTCGTAGCCGCGTGCAGCGGCTACGTCACGGAATTCATCGATGTGGCGGCTCACGTCGATAGCCGCCGCTTCGCCGTCACTTCCGACGAGATAGCCGAGACACCCCTTCGCACGCCGCTGTATTTGCACGATTTCCACATCGCCGCTCGTCTCGATGGGGACGTGTTCGTACACTTGGCTCCACGCTTCCATCCCGCCTTCGACGACCTTCACGTTCTGGAATCCGTGTGCTTCGAGTTCGTCCACGAAGTGCGCGGAGGAGATTCCTTTCGCGCAAATAGTGAAAACCTCGTCCGCTCCGTCGAGCATCGATTCGACGGTCTCCGCGTCGTCCTCCGAAAGCGATTCGTCCGGGCCGAACGGGACGTTCGTCGCGCCGTGGATGTGCCACGATTCGAAGCTCGATTCCGGTCGCGTGTCGAACAGGGCGTACTCCTCGTCGGCGTCCTGTTTGTCCGCCAATTCCTCCGGAGTGATGGCTTCGACCATACACGGCGGTTGGGCATCGACGGTGAAAATATTGTTGGATGTTGGGGTAACAATACAAGACAGTGGTGCGCTAGAATGGTGAACGGAACACCGAACGATTCTCGCTTGCCCCGTTCCATCGCACTTATCCACGTCACCCCCGAACCGAACACCGATGGAGCGAAGCGCGGCAATCGAGCGTGTCGAGGAAATCGTCGAAACGGTCGAAAACGATACCATGCCGGTCCCCGTCCGGGAGATATGGGTGTACGGGGATGTCGCTCTCGGACTCGACCCCATCGACCGACTCGACGTGTACGTGACGAAGGACATCCTCCTCCGCGGTGACGACGCGGACCGCGAGGCGGAGTTCGTCGATTCCCACGGCGTGAAGGGTATCGGGAAGACGGTTCGTGCGGAGTGGGCCGACGAACACCCCGACCTGATTCGAGCGAGCGAGAACGGCTACACCGCACCAGAGAAGTGTCTCGCGGCCCATTTGCTTCCGGACGACGAACCCGTTCACCTCGAAGTCTGTAATTCGAGTTTCGAGGACAACGTCACCCAACGCTTGCGCGGGGCGATGGCACGCGAGGCTTACGAGCAAATCCTCGACCCGCGAGGAGTGTGCCTGTGGGTCGACGGCCAGCGAAGCGAGGAAGCGTTCCGCAAACTACGCGAAGGGGAGTTCGCCTTCCCGACGCTCCCGGCCGCGCTGGAGATGCTCGGAATGGACGAAGAGGAGACTGAAGAAGCAGCACAAGCCGTCGAATCGTACCGACGACGACAAGAGGGAACGACGGTTCGCGGCGACGTCGTGTAGCGACTGGGTAGTGGCGAACAGTGGCACGGTTTGGCTCGCGCGAGGGTGCGCCACACACCCGCCTCGACCGCTCGCGCGAGGGTTTTAGGTCACGCCGGGCTTGGTCTCGGCTTTGTATTTAAACGTTCGCAGAACCCCTCCGAAAAGCTCCCCCCGCTTTTCGAAACTACTCTTCAAACCCGTCTTCGAACCGGAAGGTCCACGTTGCACTTTTTTACGTCGTCGGGTCAGCGTCGTTGACCACTCCTCGTAAAAACCTGCACTAAAAACTTCCCGCTCGGTCACGGTGCTCCCTCGCGGAATTATCCCTCGAACCCATCTTCGAATCGGAAAGTTCCATTTCGCTGGACGACTTCCCCGTCGACTTCGATGAACGAGTCCTCGCTCATGTCCACGATCATATCGACGTGGGTGGCGCTCTCGTTGAGGGGTTGTCCGTCAGGGACCGTCTCGCCGATGGCCTGCCCGACAGCGAGGTGGACGGTGTCGCCCATCTTCTCGTCGAAGAGCATGTTGTAGGTGAACCGATCGATGTCGCGGTTCATGCCGATACCGAGTTCGCCGAGTCGTCGTGCGCCATCGTCGGTATCGAGCACGCCGGCGAGGACCTCCTCGTTCTTCTCGGCGCTGAAATCGACGACCTCGCCGTTCTCGAATTTCAGCCAGACGTTCTCGACGATGCTCCCCTGTCGAACGAGCGGTTTGTCGAACAGCACCTCTCCCTCGACGGAATCGGGGACCGGCGCGGTGAACACTTCCCCGCCGGGGAGGTTCTTCTCGCCGTAATCGTTGACAGTCTTCATGCCTTCGACGGACATCGTGAGGTCCGTCGTGTCGCCCGAGACGATACGGACTTCGTCGGCGGGGTCGAGGAGTTCGACCATCCGTTGCTGGTGTTCCCGTTGCTCGTCCCAGTCCTTGTTCACCGCGTGATAGACGAACGCCTCGTAGGCCTCCGTACTCATCTCCGCCAGTTGGGCATCGCCCGGCGCGGGGAACTGCGTCCCGACCCAGCGCTTGCCCATCCGTTCTCGCTGGATGGGGGCGTTGGCGCGCGCTCGTGCGGCGGTCTTCTCGCCCGGAACGTCGCTCGTCTCCGCCGTGTTCTCGGAGCCTTTGATGATGATCACCGCGTCCGTCTCCTCCAAGGCCGCCATCGTGTGGTCGAGGAGGTCGATGTCGTCCACGTCACAGTTTCGCAAGAACGCCCGATTCGCCCGCGGGCTTCGCATCGAAAGGGATGGTTTCGCGCCCCGTTCTCCGAGTTTCTCGTACAGCGCGACGGCGAGGTCCTCGGCGACGACAGGCGCCTGAATCTCGACGGTGTCGCCCGTCTCGATGCTCACAGAGTGGTCGACGATGACTTGGGCGTGTTCCCTGATTCGTGGGTCCATGGCGGTTACGAGACGCGTTACCCTGAAAACGATTGCAGTTTAGATTCGACCGACGGTGACGTAGAACGGAACCACTTCGGCACGCCGATAGTCGTTTTCCTGCATCTGATTGACGACGGCGTGGCCCATCTCGCGCCACTCGGTGCGCAGGTCTTCGTACTCATCGGGCGATAACGGTCCGACGAGCGTGTCCCGTTTGTCGGCCAACGCACCTGCTGTCGCCTTCCGTTTCGCGGCCTCGACGTCGGGTGCCTCGTACGGGGGTTCGACCGTCTTCGCGTGGTGGTGGGGTTGGGTGGAGATTTCGTCGAGTCCGGCGGTACGGAAAACCTCGCGCGTTCCCTCCCCGCCGAGCGTGATGTCCGTATTCGTCCCCGCGACGTACGCCTCGCGTGCCCGTCGGGAGAGGGTTCGCTCCGCCGGAACCGTCGATTCGACCGACACCGAGGCGTTGTCGGGTTCGATTGCGGCCACGAGGTCCGAGGAAACGCGGGCGAACTCCCGAACCGCCCGAATCGGGTCAGGGAGGTTGATGAGCAGTGCCTGACAGACCACGAGGTCGAAACTATCGTCCGGAAACGGTAGGCGATGGGCGTCACCGGCGACGCAGGGGACGAACTCTTCCGCCACGGAGAGGAGGCGCGGGTCGGCGTCCGTCCCGACGACGTCGCCCGGCGTCTCCTCCGCGAGGACGCGAGCGAGTTCGCCAGTGCCACACCCGACGTCCAGCACTCGCTGCCGGGAATCGAGTTCGAGGTCCGAGAGGGATTCGCGTGAGTCCCACATCCCGTCCCGCGTTCGTCGGAGGTAATCGGCGGAGAACTCGCGCATCGTGGGTCGAATTTTCGCGGGCGGCGTGAAAAGCGAGGTGGTTCGTCGGGAAACTGGTCGGAGTACGAAACGTATTCACCGGGATACCAACGTTGATACCACCCCCAACGCCTACGAGTAGACAGTGTCATCACGTGTTGACTTTCTCGCGGGCGTTCGCGTCGCGCTGCCTATCACGCTCGGCATCATTCCGTTTGGGATGGTCACCGGCGTCGCCGCCGTCGACGTCGGAATTCCTGCGATACACGCCGTCGCGATGTCGGTCCTCATCTTCGCCGGGGCGTCGCAACTCGCGGCGACCGAACTCATCGGCCGAAATGCCCCGATTGCGGTCGTCGTCCTGACCGTCCTCGTCGTGAACCTCAGGATGATGATGTACAGCGCCTCCATCGCGCCGTACTTCGAACGCGAATCGGCGCGGTGGAAAGCGACGCTTTCGTACCTCCTCACCGACCAGGCCTACGCCATCTCCCTGCTGAAGTTCAGAAACGACGAAGCCACCAGCAGACGGTGGTATTTCCTCGGCGTTGGACTGTCGCTGTGGGTCGTGTGGCAGGCCGCCACCGTCGTCGGCATCCTCCTCGGCGCGAGCGTTCCCGAAGGTTGGCACCTCGAATTCACCATCCCGTTAGTCTTCCTCGCCGTGCTGGTTCCGGCGGTCACGGACCGCGCGACGCTGGTCGCGGCGGCCGTCGGCGGCACGACCGCGGTCGCGGCCAACGGCTTGCCGTTCGACCTCGGCCTCGTCGTGGCGGCAGTCGTCGGCATCGCCGCCGGCTACGCCACGGAGGAGGTGGCCTGAATGTCGCCCGCACCGACCACCGACTTCGACGCGGGAACGCTCTGGCTCGTCATCCTCGCCGCGGGCGTCGGCACCTACGCGATTCGCGTGTCGTTCATCGCCCTGTTCGGGCGATTAGACGAGGTTCCCGAGGGAGTCGAACGCGCCCTCCGGTTCGTTCCCGCGGCGGTCCTCGCCGCGCTGGTCGTCCCCCAGTTCGTCTACACCGACGGTACGCTGGCGCTCTCGCTCGACAACCTCCAGTTGTTCGCGGGCGCGTTCGCCGTCGCCGTCGCGTGGCGCACGGAGAACATTCTGGCGACCCTCGTCGCCGGAATGGGCGCGCTGTGGCTGTTGAGCTACCTCGCGTAGTCGCTTCGCTTTTCTCGTGTGGTCGTGGTAGACGGTTCCTCGGCAGTCCTACGAACTGCCGACGTTCCGCCAAATCGTCGCCGCGACGGCGACGACGACGCACGCCACCGCGAGCGCGGTCACGACCGAATTGCCGGAGGAGTCGAACCGCCACCCGAAAGCGACGTAGCCGACGACGCCGACGAGGCACGCGAGGAGACCGACGAACCGGAGGGAGGGGGATTGGGAACGCATGACATACATGTCGTCGCTTATTCGACAAAAAACCTGTCCACGTAGCGGGATGTGGACGAGACGGTTTTTCGGCGTTCGCTTTTCGTTCTTCTGCGATGGTACGAGCGGTCGCTGACAACGTCCATACCGCATCCGCCCCCGCACCGCCGGTGTCCCCACACCTCCCCGCCAGCGCGGCGATTCGCTCGCCGTTCGCATCGCTCCCGACTCGCGTAGAGCGCGCTGGCGCAACCTCCCGGCCGAGGAACCGAGCGCAAATCGTGGGGAAAATTCGAAATTTTACTCGTCGTTCTCCCGCAACTCCTTCACGCGGGCGATGTTCCACGAGAAGCCCTTGCCGTCTTCCGTCGGCGTTTCGAGGACGAGCGGCACGTCTTCGAGGTCGGGGTGGTTGATTATCGCGGACATGCCCTCCTCGCCGATGTACCCCTCACCGATGAGGGCGTGTTCGTCCTTGTTCGTGCCGCACTCGTGTTTCGAGTCGTTCAGGTGGATACACTTGAGGTGTTCGAGGCCGACGACGTCGTCGAACTCCTCGATGGTCTCCTCGACGCCCTCCTGCGTGGAGAGGTCGTAACCTGCGGCGAACGCGTGGGCCGTGTCGACACAGACGTCGAGGTCCTGCTCGGACTCCTCAAGTACCGTGGCGAGGTGTTCGAAGTCCCCGCCGAGTTTCGTCCCGCTTCCAGCGTCGCTTTCGATGAGGACGGTGACGCCCTCCGGGATGTCGAGTTCGTCCAGCGCGCTGGCGGCGTTGTCGAGGCCGCCTTCGACGCCCGCGCCGGTGTGCGCGCCGAGATGGACGTTGACGTATTCGACGCCGAGTTCGTCCGCGGCGTCCACCTCGGTCTGCATGCTGGCGATGGATTTCGCCCGGAGGTCGTCCTTCGGAGTGCAAAGGTTGACGAGGTACGAGGAGTGGATGACCCACGGGCCGTCGAGTTTCTCCTCGGTTTCGTCCACGAAGAGGGTGGTCTCCTCGTCGCTGAGGTCCGGGTCCTGCCACACCTGCGGCGAGGTGGTGAAAATCTGTCCGCAGTTGCCACCGAACGTGACCTGCCGACAGACCGCGTTCGCGATGTTGCCGTGTGGTGGTTTCGCTTCGTCGCTCGTGACCTTCGAACTGGAGATGGAAACGTGTGCGCCGACTCTCATAGTCACAGCCTACGGTTCGGAGGAGAAATGTACTTCGAAGCGCCGCCGACATATCCGGCAGGTTTCGCCACTTCTTCGACCCGACTCGTTAAGTCAGCAGTCCGAGAGAAGTTCGTCAGCGCGGCGAAGACGGGACAGTTTACGGCGTAGGAGGAAATTACGCGGTCGGGTCCTCGCGCCGCTTCGTCCACGCGTCGCTTCCGAACTTCGCCTTCGCGTGGTCGCGTGCGCGGGACAGTTCGTCGTCCGTCCACGACCCCGACGCCGCATCACCCCAGTCGCGGAGAGCCTCCTCGACGGCCGTAACCGCGTCGTCCCGGTCGATGCTGACCTCCTCGTTGATGGTCGTCACGCGTTCGTGGAACTCCGCCGCCGACGTTTCGGGCTTCGAAAACGTCGAGAGGTGACGCTTCGCGTCGAGAGCGAACTTCAGCGAGCCGTGTTGAATGACCGCGTCCTTCCGGCGGTACTGTGCGTTCCCGCTGATCTTCCGCCCGTTCGCCACCACGTCGTGTGCGGGGTGCAGTTCCCGGAGGTAACACGCCGGTTCGTGGATGACGGGAAGTTTCTCCTCGGTGAACCCGGCATCGACGCCCATCCGCTCGAACGCGTCGAAAATCGGCTCACAGAGGAGTTCGTAGGTCTCCATGAGGTCGCCCGGCAGTTCGTCGGCGGGGGCGATGATGGTGTAGGAGATGTCGCCGTAGTTGTCGTGATAGATGCCGCCGCCGCCCGTCGGCCGCCGCGTGACGGTGATGCCCTCCTCCTCGCAGAACGCCCAATTCACCGTCTCGGGTTCTTGGCGGTATCCGAGCGACAGCGTACTCGGGTCCCATCGGTACACACGGAGAGTCCGTGGTCCGCCGTCGGCGACGGTTTCGGCCGCGATTTCGTCAAGTGCCATGTTCATCGGGCCGTCCCACGATTCCTCTCGAACGAGTCGCCAGTCCCTATCCGCCAGCGTCATGCCAACATGTTCGCATGGCTGGACGAAATCGGTTACGGACGACGGACCGGCGAAAAGACCCCGACGAAACGGCGTATCCGGCGACGGTTGTAGCGGACGGAACCGCTACGACCGCTCGAAAATCCCCGTGAAACGGTCCTCGACCATCACGTGTCCCGCGAGCGCGTCGTCCAATCCCCGTCGCGGGACACCCGGAGGCAGGTCCAACACGTCATCGACGGCGAGCAGTCGAAACCGGTACTCGTGAGGGCCGTGTCCCTCCGGTGGGCGTGGGCCGCCGTATCCGATGTCGCCGAAGTCGTTCCGTCCCTGCGACGCGTCGCCGAGGGTCGTGACCGTCTCCGTCGTGGGCACGTCCTCCGGGATTTCGACGGTGTCCGGCGGCAGGTTCCACATCGTCCAGTGGGTGAACGTCGTGTTCGGTGCGTCGGGGTCGTCGACGATGAGGGCGAGCGACGCCGCGTCGTCGGGTGCGCCACCGACGGTCAGTTCCGGTGAGACGTCCGCGCCGTCCTTGGTGAACTTCTCGGGAATCGTCTCGCCGTGCGTGAACGCCGACGTTCGAATCGAGAGGTCGGTCATACGTCCCACGTCCGGTTCGCGTTTCAATAGGAATGGCGGCCGGGAGTCACTCCACCGTCTGCCACAACAGGAAGAGGACCACGATGAGCAGGAGTTGAACGAGTTTGTCCACGAGGCCGAGTGGTTCGTACACGTTCGGCCAGCGCAGGCCGAAGTACGCGGCGAACTGGATGCCGGTGTACGCGATACCGACCGGATACAGAATCCGTCGATTGAATCCCATCCAGAGGAGGACGATGGCCCCGAAGAAGCCCAATCCCGCCAAAACGAACAGGATTCCGAAGATACCCTCGCCGAGGTCTTCCACCCCTTCGTAGAGGTGAATGAGTCCGGTAATCGCGGCGAGAACGATGCCGACGTAGTCGAGCGACGCCAGTCCGTCTGTGTTGTCGAACCACGAACGAGTTTCGGTCGCCATACGAGCGGAGCAACCGCGAACGGGTTAGCGATGACGGCCATCGGTGTACCGCCCGACCGTTCGCGATGTTGGTTTACCCGTCCCGACCCGGACACAAAATCGGTGCACTGGTCCGAAACGGTCGGTTTAACAGCATGATGCCGAATAGAGAGCGTTGCGTCCTCTGTTGTTGGCGGAAGTAATGCCGGAGGCTCCCCCGTTTCTCCTCGCGTTCGCCGGCGTCCCGTCGCTGTTTCACTTCTGCCTCGAATCGCTCATGGGACGGACGCCGGGGAAGAAGTCGGTCGGCATCACCGTCGTTTCCGGGGACGGGTCGCCGCCATCGACGCGGGCGTTGGCGATACGGAACCTCCTCCGACCGCTCGACTTCGTGGTGGGCTACGGACTCGGCTTCGTCACGATGGTCATGACGGACCGCCGAAGCGAATCGACGACGCGATGGCGAAAACGGTCGTCGTGAAGGAGTAATCGGAACGTCGGAACTACACAACCAGCTAAATATTCTCCCGTCGTAACAGGTCATATGCGTCTCGTGCAGATACTCGTCCCTCGCGGCAAACGGACGGACGTTCTCGATGCACTGGACGAGGAGGGGGTAGACTACGCCGTGTTCGATGAAACCGGAAGAAAGGCGTACTCGGCGCTGGTCACGTTTCCCGTGCCGCCGAGCGCGGTCGAACCCATCCTCGAAAAACTTCGCGACGTGGGCGTCGAGGAGGACGCCTTTACGATCGTCTTACAGCCGGAAACGGTCGTTTCGAGGCGAATCGGCGAACTCAAGCGGCGGTATGCCGGGGTGAACATCGCCCGCGAGGAACTGCGCGACAGGGCGGCCGAGATGGCTCCCGACCGCTCGACGTTCTTCTCCATGACGGTCATCAGCACCATCATCGCGGCGACGGGGTTGTTGCTCGACTCGTCGGCCGTCATCATCGGCGCGATGGTCATCGCACCCCTGATGGGTCCGGCGATGGCCGCGAGCGTCGGGACGGTCGTGGACGAACCCGATTTGGTATCGCGGGGCGTCTGGTACCAGATTACCGGCCTGCTGGTCGCCATCGCGAGTGCGGCCCTCTTCGGCTTCCTCGTTCAGGGAACCGTCCTCATCCCGCCCGGACTCGACATCCGGACGATTCCGGCGATAACGGAGCGATTCACGCCGAACTTCCTGTCGTTGCTGTTGGCACTCGGTGCGGGTGCGGCGGGCGTCATCAGCCTCATGCGCGGTGCCGGGTCGGTCATCGTCGGCGTGATGATAGCAGTCGCGTTGGTCCCCCCGGCCGCTACCGTCGGTCTCGGAATCGCGTGGCTCGATTTCGGCGTCGCGTTGGGCGGGACGGTGAACGTCCTCGTGAACCTCCTCTCGATAAACCTGACCGCGCTGGCGTTGCTGTGGGTGTCCGGCTATCGCCCCGAACGGGTACGGTCCGTCGGGGAAGCCCGCTCCAGAACGCTCGTGCGAATCGCGGTCATCCTCGTCGCCATTGCGGTCCTCTCGCTCGGGCTGGGACTCGTCACCTACGGAACGAACCGAACGACGGTCTATCAGGAGCAGGCGAACGGCGAAGTTCACTCGCTGTTCGTCGGGGAGAACGCGCCGTATTCGGACTACCAACTCGTGGACTCCTCCGTGACGTACCCACCGCTGGATTTCTATCAGGGGAACCCCGCACACGTCCGAATCGTCACCGACCCGCCGGGCAGACCGCCGGACGACATCGCACAGAGGATCGACCGCGACATCACCCGACGAACGGGACAGCAAACGACCGTCGAAGTCGTGTTCGTGCAGTCACAAGAATCGACGTAAAGCGCGGTTCGGCGCTCCGGTCGAGGATTCGTTCGCCGGTCGGCAGTGATTTGTTGGCACGGACACGACGTCGGCAGTGATGACCGACGCTTCCTCGCGAACTACCTCCCCGACCGGACACCTTCACCACGTCGAACTGTACGCGAGCGACTTCGAGACGTCGGCCCCCTTCTGGGGATGGTTACTTGACGAACTCGGCTACTCGGTGTATCAGGACTGGGACGGCGGACGGTCGTGGGAACGAGGGGAAACGTACATCGTTCTCGTGCAAGCGGACGAGGCGTTCCGGGACGAACCGTACCACCGATGTCGTCCAGGGCTAAATCACCTCGCGTTTCACGCCGAATCGCGTGCGCACGTGGACGAACTGACGGCGAAGTTGCGTTCGCGGGACGTTCCGATTCTGTACGAAGACGACCACCCGTTCGCGGGTGGCGACGACCACTACGCCGTCTATTTCGAGGACCCGGAGCGAATCAAGGTCGAACTCGTCGCGCCGGAGTGACTTACTCGAGCAGTTCGACGAGGACGATTTTGGTTCCGTACAGGTCCTCGAAGTGGACGTAAACGCCGCTCTCGTCCGACGTCGGTTCCCCGAGAAACGTGACGCCCCGGTCGGAGAGCGTTTCGTAGGTTTCCCGACAGTCGCCGGTGTAGAAGACGAACGCCGGTTGGTCACCGGTCTGTCCGCCGACCAACTCCCGTTCATCGTCACCGACGGGTTCCATCAGCCAGATACCGACCGGCGACTGGTCTGAGCGGCCGACGTGAACCGTCCGATAGCCCTCCTCCAGTTCGGCGTCGTGGAGTACCTCGAAGTCGAGCGTTTCGGTGTAGAACTCGATGGCGTCGTCGTAGTCGTCCACCAACAGCGTCGTGCGACCGATTTCAGTCATCATGAACGCGCGGGAAAAGGGACGGTATCGAGATAACGGTGTGCCGTACGTGGAGTGAAAGTGGTCGGTTACGGGGCTTTGATGTACCCGTATTCCTCGTCCTGCAGTCTGGCGAGTTCGCCGGACCCGGAGGGGACGCCCTCGACGCCCGGCAACAAGTCGTCGTCCGTCGCACCCATTCCGTGGAGCGCGTTCCGACACGCGCGGAGGGCGATGTCGTAATTCCGCAGTTCGTTCACGAACTCCTCCAGTGCGGTGGTCGCCTCGACGAACATGCGGACGCCGGCACCGTTCGCGAGAACGATCACGTGGTCACCGGATTCGGAGACGCTCTCGTCGGCGACGAGGTTCAGGGTGTTCGCGATGGCTTCACGTTGCTCGTTCGGGTCAGCACTCGAAACGTGAATCACGGTTTTCATGACATACCGCACGGCGGGGAAGTCGATAACCAGAGTACGAATTCATCAGACGCTTTCACCCCAGAACATTGGCAACGGTTAACATGATTGGCGGCCTCGTATCGGCGGGGGAAACACGTATGAGCGATTCATCGACGCCGAAGTACAGTGCGTTCGTCACGCCGGAGAGCCCGGGCGAGCGGATGGGATTCGAGGGGTGTGACGTCCACGTCGTCCACCACGACCCCGGAACGGAGCGGGAGGAACACACCCACGGGGAAGAGCACATCATCTTCATCCGCTCGGGGCGGATGGAGTGGAGCGTGGACGGCGAAGCGCGCGAAACCGGACCGGGCGACACCATCGTCACGCCGGCCGACGTGCCGCACGGATGGAAGGTTCTCGGCGACGAGGCGTCGCAGGTGGTCTGTGTTACCGCGCCGCCGGAACCCGAAAGCGAACCCGGTGAACGGTAAGAGGTGTTCCGCCGTCCGCGCGTTACCGCCCGCGGACGAACGTTTCGATTCGGTTCGTCGCCTCGCGCAGTTCGGCCATCCCGGTCGCGTAAGAGGCGCGGAAGTGGCCCGCACCGCCCTCGCCGAAGGCGCTTCCGGGCACGACGGCGACGCCCTGTTCTTCGAGGAGTTCCTCCGCGAACACCTCGTCGTCGCCGCCGCACGCGGGGAAGGCGTAGAACGCGCCGCTGGCCTCGAAGCAGTCGAGGCCCATCTCGTCGAACCGCGAGAGGACGAACCGCCGACGGCGGTTGTACTCGTCGTGCATCTCGACGACGCTTCCCTCGCAACTCCGGAGCGCTTCCAACGCGGCGTACTGGGCGGTCACGGGAGCGGAGAGCATCGAATACTGATGAATCCGGTTCATCGCGGCGATGGCGTCGGTCGGACCGAGCGCGTAGCCTAGTCGAAGCCCCGTCATCGCGTAGGCCTTCGAGAAGCCGTTGAACACGATGGTTCGCTCGCGCATGCCGGGGAACGTCGAAATCGACGTGTGGTCGCCCCCGTAGGTCAGCGCGGCGTAAATCTCGTCGGAGAGGACGAACAGGTCGTGTTCCCGAACGAACTCCGCGACCTCCGCGAGTTGGTCCCTGCTCATCGTCGCGCCGGTCGGGTTGTTGGGATAACACAGCATCAGCGCATCGGCGTCGGCCGCACCCGCCGATTCCAGCGCGTCGTAGGTGAGCGCGAAGCCCTCCTCCGCCCGCGTCGGAACCGCCAACGGTTCGCCGCCCGCGAAGACGACGCCGGGGACGTAGGAGATGTACGACGGCTGGTGAACCGCCACGGTGTCGCCGGGGTTCACGAGCGCCCGCATCGCCACGTCGATGGCTTCGCTCGCACCCGCCGTCACTAAAATCTCGTCGTCCGGGTCGTAATCGAGGTCGTAGCGTTCCACGTGGTCCGCGATGGCCATCCGAAGGTCGCGGCGGCCGCGGTTCGCGGTGTAGGACGTTCGTCCCCGTTCCAGCGCGTCGATTGCGGCCGTTCGGGCGGCCCACGGCGCGGAGAAGTCGGGTTCGCCCACGCCGAGCGAGATGACGTCGTCGCGCTCCTCCGCGAGTTCGAAGAAGCGACGAATCCCCGAAGGAGGGACCTGTTGAACGCGGTCGGCGGGTTTCATGGCGAAACCGAGAGACGGTCGTCGTCGTCGCGGTCCTCGAACTCGATGCCGCGTTCCTTGTACGTCTCCATCACGAAGTGCGTCACCGTCTGTGTCACCTCCGGGATGGGCGCGATCTGCTCGGAGACGAAGTTGGACACGTCGTGCATCGACTCGCCTTCCACGTCGACGGCGAAGTCGTAGTCGCCGCTTATCAGTCGCAGCGAGACGACCGCCGGGAATTTCGCGATTCGACGCGCTATCTCCTCGTAGCCGGTTTCCCGGTCGAGTTCGACGTTGAGTTCGACCTCCGCTTGCACGTGTTGGTCGTCGATGTTGTGCCAGTCCACGACCGCCTGATAGCCGCGGACGACGCCCTCGGATTCGAGTTCAGCGACCAGCGATTCCACTTCCGACTCCGACAGGCCGGTCTGTCGTGCGAGGTCGGGGGTGCTCTCGCGGGCGTTCGACAGGAGCAGTTCCAGTAGTTCCCGTTTCGACTCCATAGCACCCCTTTCTGGACGGGAGCACAAGTAGTTTGGCCGCACCTGACAACGGACTGGTGGGACGCGGGGACTGATGGAAGACAGTTACCGCGACGCCTCGCAGTTCTTCCCACAATCTCGACATCTCGTTTTCCGCGAATCAAAAACTACTAACCTCTGTTTAGGCATACCTAAACTCGTATGTCTGGAACACCACCCACTCCGTCCCGACGTGACTATCTCCGGGGCGGCGGTGCGCTCGTCGCTGGCAGTCTCCTCGCCGGTTGTAGTGGCGATGGTTCGAACGCGAACTCCGAGAAAACGTTGGACGAAGGTACGACCGACGAAGGAACGTCCACGGAGTCCGGGAAAACGACGACGGACGGCGGCCCGTACTCGGTGTCGATGGCACCGATGGGCGACGTCGAGTTCGATAGCGTCCCGGAAAGCGCGTTCGTGCTCTTTCCCCAGTACGCGGACATGGCGGTCGCGCTCGGCCACGGCGACGCCGTGAACTCCGTCTACGTCCCCGAGATGTCGGGCAAGACGATGAACACCTACTACGACCGACTCGACGGCGTCTCCTTCGAGTGGAAGGGCCTGCCCGACCCCTTCGGGAACGGCATCAGCAAGGAACTGCTCTACCAACTCGACAGCGACGTTCACTTCCTCGACCCGGCGTACCTCTCCACGCAGAAGAACTGGTCGAAGTCGGACATCGACAAGGTCGGAAACACCCTCGCGCCGTGGTTCGGCAACTTCTACAGCGGAACGAACGGGCAACCGCCGAAGGAGTACCGTGACGGATATCAGTACTACGGTCTCTGGGACATGTTCGGCAAGGTAGCGTCGGTGTTCCAAGAGCAGGAGCGCTACGACGCGCTCACGAAAATCCACTCGAACGTGATTTCGACCATCGAGAAGAAGCTTCCGCCGAAGTCGGAGCGTCCGAC
Source organism: Haladaptatus sp. HS23 (assembly GCF_056892285.1). Lineage (NCBI taxonomy): Archaea > Methanobacteriati > Methanobacteriota > Halobacteria > Halobacteriales > Haladaptataceae > Haladaptatus > Haladaptatus sp. HS23. Next base: position 450,065 of record NZ_JBXGLH010000002.1, read on the forward strand.
CGCCGTCCGCGTCACCTTCAGCGACGGCAAGTTCTACACGTACCACCTCAACAAACCCGGCTACTGGTTAGCGGACACGCGCCCGTTAGGTGCCAAGGACGCCTTCGCGGACAAGGATTGGGGAAACCTGTGGGGCACCGTCGATTACGAGACGATGCTCGAAGTCGATCCGGACGTCATTCTCCACCTGTGGGGCGTCTCGCCGGGCTACTATGTGGACGAGATGGAAAAGAAGATACGGAATCACCCCGCCGGAGGGAAGCTTTCGGCAATCGAGAACGACCGCTTCTACGCCGCTGGGATGCGGTATCAGGGGCCGATAATGAACCTCTTCCAGTTGGAAATGACGGCAAAACAGCTGTATCCCGACCAGTTCGGCGCGTGGCCGGGCTACGAGAAGGGCAAGCCGTACCCGGAGATTCCGAAGGACGAACAGCTGTTCGACCGGAAGAAACTCGCCGCCATCATCACCGGAAAGTAGCCGTCACCACCAGCCGGGACCGTCGTCTGCGGTTTCCGGTTTCGTCCCATATAGCGCGGCCGAGTGAATCTCGACGGGACTCCACGGCTCGAAGTCGCCTTGACCGCACATGTTCCACCACCGTTTCTCTTCTCGGTTCCAGTAGACGCCGTTGAAGTTGAGTTCCGGGCAGTACCACGTCCCCGTCGTGTCCATGATCAAATCGACACTCCACGACTCGGAGAACTCGCCCGCAATCCGGTCGGCGTACCGGCGCGGCGTGGAGAGGTCCACGCTCCGAATCACGGGGTCGAGATAGTCGTAGGTGTCGTCACAGACGTTCCTCGCTCGCTCCGCGGTCGGCGGCGTGTGGCCGAGAACGTCGCCGTCGTCCACGAAGAATCGAACCGACGGGTGGCAGTTGTGGTTCGGGTGCCGACAGAAATCGAAGTCGAGCCACTCGCGCACGACGAGTCCGCCGCCGTGAGGCCAGCCCTGTTCGCCGTTCTGCGTGAGCAACGATTCGACCACCCGGTCTATCACGTCCGCCTCGGGGCGGTAGATGAGCGACCCGTCGCGGAGCCGAACCGTCGCCGCCTTGACCTGCGTCCGGACGAACGCCCGGTCGTACTCGTTTCGCTCCATGAAGTCGAGAATCGCGTCTGTGTCCCAGTGGATTCCCTCCTCATCGGTTTCGAGCGGGACGAGCCTCGTCTTCGGAACCGGCACGTCCAACTCCTCGAGACGGGACCAGTAGCTGTCGAAGCGACAGCGCTCGTCGGCGAAGTCGGAGATGTAGAGCGGAGCGGCGGAGGGCACGGACGAACGTTCAGTATCGAGTACCTTCACAGTGTCGCGAGTGTGACACCGTTTGTCAGCCATCATTCCGCGGACGAACCGCCGAAAACGCATATATGAGATAGCGTGGTATCACTTCGCATGCCAGAAGGCTATATCTGTGACGAATGCGGCGATTTCCTCACCGTCAAACCGCACTCGGTGTTCCGCTACGGCCCAGGGGGGACGGAACAGGACCGCGAATTCACGTTCTGTGAGGAGTGTGCACCCAACATCGTCAAGGAACACGGGTGGTCACCCCCGAGTCGCGATGAGGGACCCTCGGTGTAGGAAAAGCGGCAAGTCAGGTGGGGAGTCGGCGGTCAATCGTCGGCGCGTCGAACCGAGAGCCATCATTTTCGACACAGATGGCCGCGGCCGTGAACGAGGGAAGCGAACGATGAGACGAAGGGGTGTCAGCATCCGTCGGAACGGGGGACCTCCTATCGATGGTCGGTATCCACCGCGCGACCATTTTGTATAGCGATATACAATTTGTGGCCCGAATTGACCCGAGTGAAACGACACGACGGGACGTGCCGCGAGGCACTTCCATACGACAAAGGTAGTATTGGATACATGTATAGAACTGATAGTGTAATAGTTTTAATTTGTTATAAAAAGGTGAGGGAACCGTAGCCTTATAAGACGTTGCCGGACGTTAGCAACGCCGTAACCATGTCAGATGCTAGCGCACGAACTGTACGGGAGCAGTGGGGGAGTCGCTTCGGCTTCCTCATGGCGATGCTCGGCGCGATGGTCGGCGCGGGAAACATATGGCGAATGCCGTTCACGACGGGGGAAAACGGAGGTGGTGCGTTCCTCGTGGCGTACATCATCCTCCTGTTCCTCATCGCCGTTCCCGGCCTGATGGCCGAGACGGTGTTCGGGTCGTACACGAATCGCGGCGTCATCGGGGCGTTCAAATCCGCCTTCGGCGAGGGCCGGGCGGAAGGTCTCGGGTTAGTCGTCGTCCTCGTGAACATCGCGCTCATGTCGTACTATGCGCCCATCATCGGGTGGACGCTGTACTACGCGGCCCACTCGCTCCTCCTGACCTTCTCGCAAGGGGGCTTCGCGTCGGGGGCGTTCTGGGACGCGTTCTCCGGGTCGCCGTTGCTCACCGTCGGGATGGACACTATCGCGATGGCGGCGACGGCGGGCGTCCTGCTGTTCGGCATCAAGGACGGCATCGAACGCGTCGTCAAATGGATGATTCCGTTCCTCGTCCTCGCGCTCATCGCGATCGGAATCAAAGGACTCACGCTCCCCGGTTCGATGGATGGACTCGCGTTCGCGTTCACCCCGAAATGGGAGTACCTCAGTAAATCGTCCACGTGGATCGCCGCGCTCGGACAGGCGCTGTTCTCCACCGGACTCGGTTGGGGTATCGCACTCACCTTCGGGAGCTACCTCAGCAAGAACGACGACGTACCCCTCGGCGGCGGGGTGTTCACCGCCATCGGTAACACGAGCATCGGTCTGCTCGCCATCTTCGCCACCTTCCCGGCGGTGTTCGCGTTCGACCTCGAACCGAGCGCCGGTTCCCAACTGGCGTTCGTCGCGCTCCCCAAAGTGTTCGGAGGCATGGCGGGCGGGCAGGTGTGGGCTATCCTATTCTTCGTCGGTTTCCTGTTCGCGACGTTCTCGTCCGGACTCGCCATCACGGAAGTCGCGGTGACGACGATTTCCGAGGAGACGAGATTGAGCCGGAAGAGCACCGTGCTCGCCGTCGTCGGTATCATTTGGCTGCTCAGCCTACCGAGCGCCTATTCCGGGGACTTCCTCAACACGATGGACTTCATGTTCGGGAACTGGGGCCTGCCGCTCGCGACCCTGCTCATTATCCTGACTGTCGGGTGGAAACTTGAAGCCGAACCCATGCGCGTCATCGCGCTCAACCGCAATTCGGACATCCACGTCGGCAGATGGTGGGTCGGTATCATCAAGTATCTCATCCCGATAGTGATGGTGTTGATAATGGCCATATACGTCGTGACATACGTGAGCAAATCGCTGGCCCAGACGGTCGGCGGCGTCGTGTTGATGGCCGTCCTGCTCGTCGGTTCCGTCATCATCATGGGCGCACTTCGCGGACGGGGTGGAACGAGTGAATCACCCGAAACTGCGACCGAAGGGGGTAACTGAGATGGCGCTCTCGATGATCACGTGGGTAGTCATGCTCGGTGCGATCGCCGTCCTCTGGGGAACCGCGGTGTGGGCGCTCTTCCGCTCGCTACGGGACGAGGACGAAAAGCTCGAACTGCTGAACGAACAGGGAGAAATCGACACCTACTCGCCGCGCTCCTTGACGGAGCTACGGAAGTGGATACGCGACAACCCCGGCGACAAACACGCGTCCGAGGCCCGCGACCGGTACAACGAGTGTGTCGAGACGCTCCGGCGCATCGATACGACGTTCTACGACTGGAGTCGGGAGGAGATCGACTCGCTGGAGAAGCTGTAGCGGCACGGGAGCCGATTTTTTGAACCGCGGAGGGTCGAAGTCAACGGGGACCGTTTCGACTCATTCGGTGCGACAGGGGAGCGATTCGAGTCCGTACAGAATCTGGCTGGGAACCGGTTTCTTGGTCGCTTCGGTGGGTTCGACGACGTCGAACCGTTCGAACAGGGCTTCGAGCGCCACGTCCGCCTCGACGCGCGCGAGCGGGGCACCGAGGCAGTAGTGGATACCCTTCCCGAACGCGATGTGTCGGTTCGGACTTCGTTCGGATCGGAACTCGTCGGGCGCGTCGAACACGTCGGGGTCGCGGTTCGCGGACCCGACCCACGCCGAGATCAGATCACCGGATTCGATGGTTTTTCCGCCGAGTTCGACGTCGCGGGCGGCAACGCGGCGAAGCGACTGCACGGGGGAACGATATCGAAGCACCTCCTCGATGGCCCGTTTCCGGTCGATATCGCCCGTCCGAACGGCGTCGGTCACGCCGTGGTCGTCGAAACACCAGACGGCGTTCGTGATGAGGTTCGTCGTGGTGATGTTGCCCGCGGTGAGAAGGAGCATGCAGAACCCGATCTTCTCGCTTCGTTCGAGGTCGTCGCTGGTCGCGGCGAGCGTGACGAGGTCGTCGCCGTCGCCGTCGGCGCGCTCGTCGAGCAGGTCGGCGAAGTAATCGCTCATCTCACGGGACGCTCGTTGCCGGCGTTCTTGGTTCTTCTCGATCGCCGCTTCCGTCTCGTCGCGTGGGCTGGCGACGAGCGCGTCGGACCACGCCTTGAACTGGTCACGGCGGTCGGCGGGGATACCGAGCAGTTCCGCGATGACGGTCACGGGAAACGGATACGCGAAATCGCCGACGATTTCGATTCGGTCTTCGTCCTCGATAGCGTCCAGAAACTCGTCCGCCAACTCCTCGATTCGCGGTCGGAATTCACGTATCGTTCCCGGCCGAAACCGTTCGTCGACGAAGCCACGAAGCCTGTCGTGTTCCGGTGGTTCCGTGTTGATCATCGTCCGGTTGAACGCCTGGTCGTCCTCGTCGAACGACACCTCCGTTGCGTTCCGCACGCCCGACGTGAAGGCGTCGTGATCGGAGAGAACCCGGTCGACGTCCTCGTACCGGAAGACGTCCCAGATGTTCCGACGCTCGTCGTACCGTATCGGTGCATTCTGGCGCATCTCCGCGTACCAGTCGAACGGTGCGAGTTGTCGCTCTCTGTCGCGCAGTTCCGTGGGAGGGCGGAGGGCCGCGTTCGGTCTGTCGGGGGAATCCATCGACTGAATAATCGTTCAGTCAGTTTGTAGGTTTTTCGGTCGAGTTACCTTCCGGTACGAATGGCATCGAAGTCTGAAATCCACGGATACCTGCGTTTCGACGAGCAGGCGAACCCGACTCATCGTCGCGCTCGAAGACGTCGCCCAAACGTTCAACTCGCCGGGAAGTAGCGCCGCCGCCAGGGGACTCCCGAAAGCGGTGCGAGGACTCCTCGTCAAAATAGTCGAAGATTCGGCCGTCGAGGCGGTTCAGGTCGCGTTCGTTATCGTCGTCATGCTCGTCCTCATTCAGTTGTTACTCTCCGGATTCCTGCCCGGAAACCAGCGGTCAGAGAACGCCGAGTAGCGTGGGAAAAGTCGCTCCTAGCGATGCGGGGCGTCGGTCGGCGGCGCGACGACCGCGTCACGTTCGCGCGCCACCTTTCTCCGCCCCATCGCGGTGGCGACGAGGGAGACGCCGCTCGCGAACAGGTTCACGCCGAAGACGAGGCCGATGGTACGGAGCGCGCCGACCGGCGAGACGAACAGGACGATAGCGCCGGCCACCAACGCGACGACGCCACTGAGGACGAGCCACGGCCATCCCGACTCTGGACGGGTTCGAAGACCCATCCCGAGTTCGAGCAGGCCGCCGAGGAGGAAGAAGACGAGCAGCAGGGCCGTAAACGACGTCGCTTCGACCAGCGGATTGAGGAGGAGCGCGAGGCCGAAGACCGTATAGACGGCCGCGAGGAGCATCTCTAACCGCCTCCCCTTCCACTCCCTCGCGCCGAACCCCGTCGCCGTGAGAACCGTCCCACCGATCAGTAACAACACGCCGAACAGCAACGAGACGGCGATGGCCGCCGCGAACGGGAGCACGATGAGGACGCTCCCCAGTCCGACGAGTACCTGTTCTACACCGACGACGGCGACGATACTCAGGATAACCAGTAGTACCCCGACACTCAGAAAGAGTCGCCAGTTTTCCGCCGCCACGTTCGGTATTCGTTCCCGCGAATGCTCTTCAGGTCGAACGTCGTGACTCATTTTTCCCCCTCCGTTTTGCCCTACGCCGGGGAACAGCATAAACGAATAGTCGACCGGAACGGACCTCTATGGAACGGACGCGACGTCACCTGGAAGCGACGAACAGATAGAGACCGCCGAGGACGAACAACGCACCCACGAACAGGAAGAAGACCCCTGTGTAGTCGACCAGTTTTCCCGCGAACAGGCGAATGAGGGCGATACCGAAGATGAACGACGCGAACCCCGTTCTGATGTACGAGAGAATCGTTCGGGTCCACGCGAGACGCGTCGTTCGGTCGCCGGAAATTCCGCCCCGCCCGTCGGCCACGTCGGTCGAGTCGTTCGACATGGGGTCGAAGTCGACTCGACGACACAAATCTCTGTTTCCGTGCGCAGATGGTTACGGTACTACCGTCGGGTCGTTACCGTTTACACGCACCTGTCACAGTCAAGAGGGGCGACTTCGCTATATCGTCGGCTAGCGTACCTTGACCTATGGCAACGAATTGGAGAGCGGTGATGATCGGATTCATCGTCATGGTCGTCATCGGCACGTTCGGAGGAATCGTCCTGCCAGTCGTCGGTACCATCGGTGGGGGTATAATCGGGGGATTCGTCGCTGGCTACATGGCGGGGGAAGGGATCGGAAACGGAACGTGGAACGGATTGCTCGCAGGCGCGTTCGGCGGCATCGTCGGGGCGATATTGCTCGCGGTCGGCGGCGCGCTCGTCGGGAGTCTCGCGGGACCCGTGGGAAGCGTGTTCGCGGGAACAGGGGTGCTCCTCGCCGGCATCGTCGTCGCCCTCCTGTTCGCCGTTCCGAGCGGTATCGCGGGAGCGCTCGGTGGGTGGTTGAAGGGTTCGCGGCAGAAGCGCGGCGTCAAGCCGCCCGAACCTGCGGCCCGCTGAATCGCTCCCCGACTCGTGGCGCAAGCCCCTTACGCACCGGACGAGTAGGCGAACGCGATGGTTCGGAACGTCGCACCCGAGATGGCCGAGTTGGAACAAGAGGACTTCTATCTCCTCTCGGGCGTCGAACAGGGGATGCGCTTTAGCGAGTGGGTACAGAAGGAGAAGATTCCAAACTTCTCGCGGTTGACCGCCGAGGAAGTGGCGTATCGAATCGACCGCTGTCTCGACCGCGAACTCCTCCAACGTAAGACCATCCAGTACGAGGGCTACACGCTCACGTTCGAAGGGTACGACGCGCTCGCACTCCGGGCGTTTTCCGAACGAGATACGATTCAGGGCGTCGGCTCACCGCTCGGCGTCGGCAAGGAAAGCGACGTGTACGAAGTGCAGTCGTTTCGCCCGTTGGCGTTGAAGTACCACCGCGAGGGGTACACCAACTTCCGCGAGGTGATGAAAGAGCGCGATTACACGTCCGACCGCGAGCACGTCTCGTGGCTCTACACCGCTCGGAAAGCCGCCGAACGGGAGTACGATATCCTCGAAGCGCTGTACCCTGACGTGAGCGTCCCGCGTCCCATCGACCACAATCGCCACGCCATCGTGATGGAGAAGATAGACGGCGTGGAACTCGCGCGCTCGAAGTTCGAGGACGAACAGGTCGTTCCCGTCCTCGACCTCGTGCTCCGCGAGGTAAGCGACGCGTACGAAGGCGGATACGTCCATGCGGACATGAGCGAGTACAACGTGTTCGTCAACAGCGACGGAATCACCATCTTCGACTGGCCGCAATCGATTCCGACCGACCACCAGAACGCAGCGGAGTTCCTCGAACGCGATGTTCGCAACATCGTGGGCTACTTCGAGCGGAAATACCCCCGACTCGTCAGGGACGTGGACGTACCGGAAGTCGCGCGCGCAATCGCAGAAAACGAGTTCGAATCGGTCAGCAACCACGTGGACGACGGGCCCTAAATGACGTAGGACACCACCGCCAACACCAGGAACACGATTATCAACCACTTGGCGATGTCCATCGACATGCCAGCGACGCCACCCGCGCCGAGTACGCCAGCGATGATGGCGAGGACGGCGAACGCGATTGCGAGTCCGAGAATCGCCATTAGCGACTCACCTCGACGACGCCGTATCTGTGTGCGAGATACATGTACGGTGATTACTCGGCTAGTTACTTCCCGTCATGGGCTGAATTAGCAAGTACTGTATGTTATTTGGGGCCGAAAGGAAATTTTATCAACTGTGGGTTCACGATTTCGTGTGTTTCAGACTCCGTACATTTATAGATCCACCCACGCGGTCGTCATACCGAGGGACGGAACGTGCCACCGGTGGTCGGGATGGTCGCCGTTTCGTTGCCGGAGTTCGATGCGCGCGTCGAAGAGGGGGGACAACTCCGCGACAGTGGTGTCATCGTCCGGCATGGTGAGGTGATAGTGGGCCATTCCACGCACGCCTTTGGTGATAGCACAGATGGAACGGAGAAAGCGCTTGAGCGCGAGAAGGTTCTGCTCGTCGACGAGGTAGTTCAGCGAATCGACACAGACCCGAAGCTCCGCCGGGGAGACGCCATCGGTCGCGTCGTCGTAATACCCGATGGCGGTCACTATCTCCTCGCGAAGTTCGTGAAGGCCGTTCTTCCCATCCAACGGCGGGAGAGTTTCGTCGATACTGGCGGCTGCCTGCGGAAGGGCACGGCGGCTGTTCCCGCGGTCGATGAGCCAAACGGAGGAGTCATCGGGTGAAACGTCGGCCGGGAAATGTTCGTCCGCGGTGCTGATTCCCGCGTCGGTGAGTGCGAGGACGCGTTTTCGGTCGTGAATATCGTCACCGAAGAGGGTTCGCGACGCTCGGTTCGTGACGCGTTGTGGCACTTCACCGGTGACGAGGAGATTGCTCCCATGCTGTCGGAGTCTTTCGAGGAACTCCCGGAACACGTACACGTCCTCCTCGTCCCGGAATAACGGCCGACAGTCTTTCATCTTACATAGTATGCCACGTAATTTGATAAAACGTCTCTGGTTCCGACGAGCCAATACGAAGGCCTTAAACCCGACAACCGGGAAGGATCGATAACTCGCTGGGAAACGGGCACCAGTGGGCACCTGCAATCGCAGGACGGAATGTGGCGTACGCGATTCGACCGAATCGCGAGGAGGCGGGACACCGCCGAACACGCTGAACCACTCAACGCCCGTGGTGATAGACAATGGCAAAAAGTTTCTACTCCCACATTCGCGACGCGTGGAAAGACCCGGACGACGGCAAACTCGCCGAACTCCAGTGGCAACGAAAACAGGACTGGCGCAAACAGGGTGCCATCGAGCGAATCGACCACCCGACCCGACTCGACCGCGCCCGCTCGCTCGGCTACAAGGCCAAGCAGGGCGTCGTCGTGGCACGCGCGAGCGTCCGCAAAGGTGGCGCGCGCAAACAACGACACAAGGCCGGACGGCGCTCCAAGCGGCAGGGTGTCAACCGCCTCGGACGGCGCAAGAACATCCAGCGCATCGCCGAAGAGCGCGTCAGCAAGAAGTACCCGAACCTTCGCGTCCTCAACTCCTACTGGGTCGGCGAGGACGGCAGCCAGAAGTGGCACGAAGTGATTCTGGTGGACCCCGAACACCCCGCCATCCAGAACGACACGGACCTCAACTGGATCTGTGACGACTCGCACCGTGGCCGCGCCCACCGTGGCCTCACGAGTGCCGGACAGCGAAACCGCGGTCTCCAACAGCGCGGCAAAGGTACGGAACACACCCGACCGAGCAACAGCAGCGGCAAGGGCCGCGGCAAGTAACACCTCCGGTTCGCGGTTCGGAGTTCGAATTTTTCAGAGCGCAACTCTCGGATAGCGGCCGCTGGCCCGGTCTACTGGGCGAGAAAGGGAGGAAAACTCACGAGTCGAAGCGGTGAGAACCATCTCAACTATTATCACCTCTGCGACCGTTTCTCGTACGCGATGGGGGAATCGGAGGAGGAAGTTCGAAAGCAAACCGAAGGGATGAGTCGGCTCATGGGCTTCAGCGACGGCGTTTTCGCCATCGCCATCACGCTGTTGATACTCAACATCGAAGTACCCAAATCGACGGGAATGGCGGCGGTAGCGGTGAGCCAAATCGTCGACGAGTGGCCCGACGTCCTGAGTTACGTCATCAGTTTTCTCGTCATCGGCAACTACTGGATCGTCCACAACGATATCTTCGGGGACGTCGAACGCTACGACCGAAAACTCCTCTGGCTGAACGTCATCTATCTCATGTTCGTCGCGTTCATCCCGTTTTCCACCTCGCTGATCGGCGACTTTCCGGGGGGTGTTCCCGTGATGATCTACGCCGGAACCCTCACGCTGACGAGCGTCGTCCTCGCCGTTCTCTGGCGGTACGCGTGGTCGAGCGACTTACTCGACGGGGCGGTCGACCGCGATGACGTGCGCGAAGTCACCTACGACATTCTCACCCCCGCAACCGTCTTCGCCGGGTCGGTTTTGATAGCGCTCGTCAGCGCTCAGTGGGCGATGTACTCGTGGTTTCTCCTTCTGTTCGCCGACCCGATTCGGGAGCGGTTGATCGGATGAGACTTCTATCGCTCATATTGACCGGATAAAGACGTTTCAGAGGGGGAACGCGTGAACGGCAATGAACCGACGTAAATCCTATACTGCAATATCAAATGAGGACTGTTGGCGAAAATTCGATTACGGATGCATCTCCCGACGGACGGTGGGAGTGCCGAAGACGGTCTACCGAGCAGAACAGCACAGTTCGTCGCGGCCACGGGAGAACACGACACGAGAAACGATGTCGAACGTCCCGCTGTGACGTGCCGTCAGTTCGGCGACTACTCCTCGGGTTCGCCGACCTTCACCAACTGCTTGCCGATGTTCTCGCCCTCGAACAGGCCGAGGAAGGCGTCGGGGGCGTTCTCAAGTCCCTCGGTGACGGTTTCGCGGTACTCGATTTTATCCTCTGAAATCCACTTGCCGAGCTGTTTCGCGCCCTGCTCGAAGCGCGGCGCGAAGTCGCCGACGAGGAGGCCTTCCACGGTCGCACGTGTCTCGATGAGTTTGCCGAGTTTGCGCGGGCCGGTCGGCACGGATTCGGCGTTGTAGAGCGCGATTTGACCGCAGACGGCGACGCGAGCGTCGACGTTGAGTTTGGAGAAGACGGCGTCCGTGATTTCGCCGCCGACGTTGTCGAAGTAGCGGTCCACGCCCTCGGGTGCGGCGTCGTCGAGCGCCGCGCCGTAGTCGTCCACGTCCTTGTAGTTGATTCCGACGTCGAAGCCGAGTTCGTCTTCGAGGAAGGACACCTTCTCGTCGGACCCGGCGAATCCGACGACTTTGGCACCCGTGAGCTTCGAAACCTGACCGACGACGGAACCGACCGCACCGGCCGCACCGGTGATAACGACCGTATCGCCCGCCCGCGGTTGGAGGACTTCGCGGGTCCCGAAGAAGCCCGTCAGCCCCGGCATGCCGAGGACGCCCAGCGAGGTGGAGATGGGTGCGAGGTCGGGGTCGACCCCTTGGAGCGCGGGACCGGGTGCGGTGACGTAGTCGGCCCATTCGAGGTTCCCGGTCACGATATCGCCCGTCTCGAAGTCGGCGCCGTTGGATTCGACGACTTCGCCGACGACGCCCCCTTCGAGCGGGTCGCCGACCTCCCACGGTTCGGCGTAGGACTCCCCGGCGTCCATCCGACCGCGCATGTACGGGTCCACGGAGAGGTACAACGTGCGGACAAGGGCCTCGCCCGGCCCCGGTTCCGGGACGTCCTCTTCGACCAGTTCGAAGGTGTCTCGGTCGGGCGTTCCGCTCGGGCGCTTCGACAGCAGGAATTTTCGATTCGTCGCCATACTGAACGATACTGGGCACACGGATAAGGGACCTGTGGCGGAAGCCGCCTTTGCCGCTTACAGGAGGATAGCAAATAACACGAGCACGACGACGTGGAAGGTGACGTGGCCTGCCATCGCCGATTCGATGCTGTTCTGCCAGTAGAGCCATCCCAACCCGACGCCGACGAGCGCGTTGAGGAGAACGACCTGCAAGACCAGCGCGGGCGTTAACTGGGTGGCCGTCGCGAGCACGGGGAGATGTCCAGCACCGAACGCCAACGCGGAGACGGCGATTGCGGCCCACATGACGCTGGCGGAGGGACGGTCCCCGCCGGTGAACTTCCAGAGGAGCCACACGACGAGCGTCATGAAGCCGTACCGGACGAGCAACTCCTCCGTGATACCGCCGTAGAGGAATTTGGTCGGGATATCCACCATCATCGAATAGACGGTGACGTCGTTCACACCGACCGCGACGAGGGACGATAGTCCGGGAACGAACGCCGCGAACGCGCCGTCGAAGACGAGGACGGCGAGAGCGAGGACGACGCCGACACCGACCGATGCGGGTAGCTCCTCGGCGAACAGCACCACCGGTTGTGTCGTTCCGACGAGTCGGTAGAGGACGTGCGAATGGAGTCGCACGCGCGGAATGAGGGCGGTACCGACGAGACAGGCGAGCGCGAGGAGGAGGAGCGGTTGTGCGACGGCGAGCAGAAAGAGGAGATGGGTCGGCACGTCGGCGACCTGTGGAAGGCCGTGCAGTTCGTCGAGAGACGACGCACCGACGAACAGGACGCCGGGAATTCCGAGCGCGAATGTCAGGGCGGCCCCTTCGACGAACGAGCGCGTTCGCGGTCGGTCACTCCTCGAACCCCGGGGATTCATACGACCCGGAGCGCACCCGAGGACCAAAAAGGTTCGAGTGACGGTTCCGGGTTCCGGTGGAACCACGGATTTATAGCCGGATGTGCCTACTTGAAACCATGAGCGGCCTTTCGCTCGACGCGACGCAACTCGACCGCTACTCCCGGCACATCATCATGGACGAGGTGGGCGCGGAGGGCCAACAGGCGCTCCTCGACGCCCGCGTCCTCGTGGTCGGTGCCGGCGGCCTCGGCGCACCGGCCATCGAATACCTCGCGGCGGCGGGCGTCGGTACAATCGGTATCGCCGACGACGACGCCGTGGAGCGGAGCAACCTCCAGCGACAGGTGATTCACGGCGACGACGACGTTTCGCGTCCGAAAGTCGATAGCGCCGCCGACTTCGTTCGGAACCTCAACCCGGATATCACCGTCGGGACGCACGAGGTGCGCGTCGAACCCGACAACGCCGAGTCGCTTATCGCGGACTACGATTTCGTCGTGGACGCGAGCGACAACTTCCGAACTCGGTACCTCGTCAACGACGTGTGTACCCTCACCGATACGCCGTTCTCACACGGCGCGATTTACAAGTTCGAGGGACAGGTCACGACGTTTACGACCGACGGACCGTGTTACCGCTGTCTGTTCCCCGAAGCGCCGCCGGAGGGCATGGTCGCGGACTGTGCGACGACGGGCGTCCTCGGCGTCCTCCCCGGAACCGTCGGCTGTATTCAGGCCACCGAGACGGTCAAATCGGTCACGGGAATCGGCGAGGTGTTGGAGGGTCGAATGCTGTTTTACGACGCGATGGACATGCGCTTCGAGGAGGTCCAGTATCGCAAGAATCCCGACTGTCCCGTCTGCGGCACGGACCCCATCGACTCCATCGAGGACGTGGAGTACACCGAATCGTCGTGTGCAGTGCAGGTTGACTGACCGGATTTTCAGACGGTGCTAAACACCCGCAAACACGGTTCTTATGCAATGAGAAGCGCAATATAGGTTTATCTCATCTCCCGTCGTCTCTACAATCGTAGGTGAATACAATGGCAACTAACCAACTCAACACTGGAGCAAACACGTTCGAAAGCAAAATCGGTGGACTAACCGTTCGCGGACAGGCACACAGCCTGAGCGCGTGGTTCGTGTTGGCGCTCCGTCTCATGATGGGCTACGCGTTCCTCGCCGCCGGATGGGCGAAGATAGCGGCGACCGAACCGTTCGATGCGGCGGGCTACCTGACGAACGCGGTTCCCGCGGCGAGCCCGATGGTCGGCGTGTTCCACTGGATGGGCACCACGCCGTGGTTCGTGGACGTCGTGAACGTCGCCGTCCCGTGGGGAGAACTGTTCATCGGCCTCGCGCTCCTCGTCGGCGCGTTCGTCCGCCTCGCGGCGTTCTTCGGCGCGTTCATGATGGCCATGTTCTACTTCGGCAACTGGACCGTCGAACACGGCGTCATCAACGGCGACTTCGCGTACATGCTCGTCTTCCTCGCCGTCGCGGCGTTCGGAGCGGGCTACATCCTCGGCTTGGACACGCTCATCGCGCGCTACGAGGTCGGCGGCAAGGCGTTGGTCGAGCGCTACCCCGCCCTGCAGTACATCCTCGGCTGAGTGACTTTTTTCGCGGACATCGTCGATACGAGAGGCATGGAATCGGGGGACGTGGAACGCTGGCGGGCCAACTGGCAGGACGAGGTGGACGGCGCGGCGCTCTATCGCGCGATGGCAGAGTCGGAGTCGAACCCGGAACTCGCGGAGTTCTCATCGGCGTGACGATTGCGGGGTGATTTCCGAGGGACGGCGCGGTGAAACGACCCTCGACGGAAATCCGTGAGTACATGCCGATGCAACAGAGATGGGGAAATATGGACTCGAACGTGGGGCGGTGGAGCGGTCGAGCGCTCGTCACGGTGGCGGCGCTCGGGGCGCTCCCGGTGGTTTCCGCGCACGGCGGGAGCCATCCACAACCGTATCCGCAATGGCTCGCGCTGGTCGTCATGGCCGTCGGTATCGCCATCGTCGGCGGGAGCGTCCTCCTCGGACGCACCGTGTGGGAACATCGCCGAACCCAAACCCTCTACGGCGTCTACCTCGGCCTGTTCGTCGCCGCCGCGGGTGCGGTCGGGTTGGTACAGTTGTCGCCGGTGCAGACGCTCCGAGCGTCACAGGAACCGATAGCCAGACAGTGGTACCAACCGCTGACGCTGGCGCTCGGGACGATGATAGCCGTCGGAAGCCTCGTCGGCGGCCGTCTGCGGTTCCCCGAGCGTCCGCGCTACGCCGCACTGGGGATGGCCCTCGGCGCGTGGGTCGCCTACCCGACGGTGATGGCGTCCGTCGGCGCGGCCACGAACCCCGTGGGGTACGTCCTCGTCCTCGGACTACCCCTTGGCGTCGGGTACATCCTCTGGCGGGACGCGCGTGAACCCCTATCGCGGGTGTTCAGTAACGGCAAGGCCCGGTGGTTCGGCGTCGGAACGGGCGTCCTCGCGTCGCTGTTCTTCGTCTTCTCGATGGGCATGGTGACGTTCGTCCCCGAACACGGCATCGGCATTCCGAAGGGGTCGTTCGTGACGACGGCACAGGTCGCCAACCCGCTCGTCTACTGGACCGCCGTGGAGTTCGGTTTCCCGTCGATTCCGATTGCGGGAGTGTTCTCGACCGGACTGCTGATTCAGATCGGACTCGTCGGCGTCCTCGTCGGATTGAACGGGGGAATAATCGCCCACCAGTGGCTCGGCGACGCGAAGACCGGGTCCACCGGCGCGGCTTCGGGAACGGCGGCCGTCGCGGCACCAAACGCCTGCTGTTGCTGTGGCCCCGTCATCTCGGAACTCGCCGTCGTGTCGGTCGGCCCGTCGGCCGCGGCCCCGCTCTACTGGCTGTTCGTGGACCTCGCGTCGCCGGTCGGCGCGCTGTTCTTCGTCACCAGCGTCGGCCTGCTGGTCGGCAACCTCGCGCTGTTCGGCATCAGGAACGAGTGAACGGAACTCGGTGGCTCACTTTCGGCGGTCGTACTCCCAGTCGTCGTGGAGCGCCCGCCACACCGACGTTCGAACGGCGGGAATCGTCAGCAGACGGGCGGCGAGGGGCGGATGGGTGAGGAGGCGGTACAGCACTCGGGCGGGGTGTCGGTCGATGTCCTCGATGTCGATACCGGAGGCGGCGGCGAGTAGGTCCGCTAACAGGTCGGTTCGGCCTTCGTCCAAAACGGTCGTGGCGAGCGACGAGAGGAGGTATTCGGCCCGCATGCCGCGATGGAGTCTATCGGGATAGGCGTCCAGTTCCCCCGCCGAGACGCAGTCGCCGAGCAGGAACGCGGAGTGAATCGCCTGTGAGATGCCTTTTCCCGTGAACCGGTTCGCGATGCCAGCGGCGTCGCCGACGCGGACGACGTTGTTCTCCGGGCGGTAGACCCGTTCCGGGTCCAAACTCGGCCCGCGCGGAATGATGGCGACGTTCGTCTCGCTTCGCTCCGGTTTCGGCCAGTCGTTCCGCTCGCACGCGGCGCGGAAGGCGGCGAAGTAGTCGTCGGGAACGTCGCCCTCGTGCCATCCGACGCCGACGTTGGCCCGCGTTTCGTCCTTCGGGAACAGCCACTCGTAGCCGAGATAGTTCTCGAAAACGATGCGCGAGTGGGGGTAGAGCGCGGAAAAATCCCCCGTCACGTCCGCGTTGAGGGCGACCATCCGCCCGGCGTACTCGTCCGTCGTCCCGCGGACCTTGCTCGTGAGCGATGGCTGGCCCGTGGCGTCCACCAACAGGTCGTACTCGCCCGCGAGGCGGCGGAACTCCGCCTTGCTCACCCCGTACTCCTCGCGGATATCGACGTCCCGTTCGGCGAGCCATTTCGCCCACCGCCGCTCGACGACGTTTCGGTCGGTGATGTAAGCGTCCGCCGCGGGAAACCGACCGCTGCCGATGACCCCCTCGTCGCCGCGAACCGCCACCTGAAACGACGGCACGCGGTTCAGAAAGCCGTTCTCCGCAGTCTTCTCCAGCGGAATTTCCGAGGCCGCCGTCATCGCCTCGCCGCAGTTGACCCGCTTTTCGTCGTATCGCTGCCGCTCGTAGAGCGTCACGTCGTCGCCGAGTCGGTGAAAAACGGTGGCGGCGGCGAGACCGCCGACCGCACCGCCGATGACAGCAATTCGTCTCCGACTTCGCATGTCGTCCTCGATACGGTTCGGGACGCGAAAAAACCTACTCAGCCAGCAAACTGTCCACGAGTCTGGTGAAGCGGTCCACCATCCGCTCGGGGAACGACGGCGTGACTGCTGCCAGCAAATGGGCCGTCTCCTCGGGTCGGGTCGGGGCGAGCGTCACCCGGTTTCGGACGTCGTGGCGCTTCTCCACGAGGTCCTGCTCTTCGAGGTGCGAGACGTGCCATTCGAGCGTGCTCCGGGCGATGCCGAGGTCGTCGGCCAGCCTCGCGGGACGCGCGGTGTCGCGTTCCAACAGCGTGACGAGCACGTCGCGGGCGGTTTCCCGGCGGAGCAAGGCGAGCGCCGCCCGCTCCCAGGCGTCGTACTCGGGGGCGTAGTAGTGGGTCTTCCCGTAGAGTTGCTCGCTCACGAGTCGCTCCTCGGCCAGCAACTCCCGCATGTGATACTGTATCTGTCCCGGAGCGATGTCCGACTCCCGGACGAGGTCGTTGAAGTGAATTCCCGGACGGGAGTCCACACATCGCGCGATTCGTGTTCGTGTTTCCGTCATCGTCGTTCGGTCGTCATGGTTCGTTATCGCGTTTCGACGCTTCGTGCGTAGTACACCGCACCCACGAGGAGGGCGATTACCACGATGTCGAGGCCGTGTTCGTACAGGTGGTGTGTGTTCGCGGAGAGGTAGTTCGCCGCCGTCATCCCGCCGACGAACTCGCGGCCCGCGAGCGCCGCGAACGCGAGCGCGACCAGCAGATAGGGAAGCGTCCGCCGCTGGCGAAACGCCGCGAGCGCCAGCAGAAAGACCGCCGCGGACCCGAGCGCCGCCACTGCCAACACGACGTGGAGCGCGAAACTCCCCCCGGAAGCGACGGCGTGGAGCGGGTACAGCGCGGGAGCCATCTGTCGTGGCGTTGGTGCTGGACGTACCTGAGGCGTTCGGTTCGAGCGGACAAGGGGCAACGGCTTCCGGAGACATCCGGTTTTACCGTCTCAGCACACAAGCAACGGGCATGAGCCATCCCGAAGCGACCGACCGACTCGTCGTGTACTCCGATTACGTCTGTCCGTTCTGCTACCTCGGGCGGCAGTCGCTGAAGCGGTACCGGGAGTCGCGCGAGGAACCGCTCACGCTCGACTGGCACCCGTTCGACCTCCGAAGCGGGAAGCGCAACGCGGACGGGTCCATCGACCATGGTGCGGACGACGGGAAGGACGACACGTACTACGAACAGGCGCGGGAGAACGTCCGACGGTTGCAGGAGAAGTACGGCGTCGAGATGGCCCAAGAGATAGCGACCGACGTGGATTCGCTTCCCGCACAAGTCGCCTCCTACTACGTCGAATCCGAGCATCCCGACCGATGGCTCGACTTCGACGAAGCGATCTTCGAGGCGCTGTGGCAGGACGGACGGGACATCGGGAACGAAGACGTTCTCGCCGAGCTCGCGGCGGAGAGCGGACTCGACCCCGAGGAGATACGGGGCGCAATCGAGGACGACACCTTGCACGGAGAGATTGGGGACTGGTTCGCCGAGGCACAACAGCGCGGCGTGACGGGCGTTCCGACGTTCACGTACGACGGCTACGCCGCCCGCGGCGCGGTGCCGCCGGAGCAACTCGAACGACTCGTGGAAGGAACCGAGTAACGCGTTCGAAACCGATTACAGTAGTTTTACCACCGTCCATCGACGCCGTGAAAGATAGATGGCAGGACGGTTCGCACTCGACATCGAGACGGTGAGTCCGAATCTCGAACACTACGAGACACCGCCGGATTTCGACGACCCGGCGTATTTCGAACTCCTCGCGGTCGCGCTCGGCTACGAATCGCCGGACGGGGACAGGGAGACGGAGATGTTGTTCCGGCGGGACGACACCGCGAACGACGAACTCGACTTGGTGGCACGGATGCTCGACTGGCTCGCGGAACGCCGCGGGGACGAGTACGTCACCTACGGCGGCGAGACGTTCGACGTCCCGCAACTCGTCGGCCGAACGAGGGCGGCAGCGGACGGTTTAGCGCGGGACGGTCTCGCCGACCGACTTCGGACTCGCCTCGAAACCGACCTCACGCACGTCGATTTACGGAGACCGGCGTGGGACGCGTTCGGCGACTACACGCGACTCGAAGCCGCCTGCCGGAACGTCGGGATACGGCCGGGGGACACCGACTGGGAGACGTACGACCACGGCATCGACCTCGACGCGCTCCGTCCCGAGAAGTTTCGGGGCTTCGAGAAGGTTATCAACAAGGACGTCCCGGTGTTCGGCGAGCGGTACATCGCGCTGGCGGCCGCCGGTGCGACCGAGACGCTGACGTTCCGGTCGTTGCACGAACTGCTGGACCACTACGGGCGGGAGGACATCGTTCACCTGTTCGACCTCGCCGACGCTCGGCCGTTCGGGGAACCGAACAGCTTTTAGCGGCGGTACGCCCAAGCGACGGCATAGTGAAGGCGTACCAATGATTCTCGTCATCGACAACTACGACTCGTTCGCCTACAACCTCGTCCAGTACCTCGGAGAGTTCGCTGACGACGTGGTCGTCCGGCGGAACGATGCCATCGACGTGGTGGGAATCCGCGACCTCGACCCGGACGGCATCGTCGTCTCGCCGGGACCGGGGACGCCCGACCATGCGGGCGTCTCGATGGACGTGTTCGCGGAGACGACGTATCCCGCGCTCGGGGTCTGTCTCGGCCATCAGGCGCTCTGTGCGACCCACGGTGCGCCGGTCGTTCACGCTCCGGACGTCATCCACGGGAAACCATCGACGGTGACACACGACGGCGAGGGCGTGTTCGCCGGACTCCCGGACGAGTTCGAGGTTGGCCGCTATCACTCGTTAGCGGTCGAACGGGTGGACCTCCCGGACGTACTGGTCGAGACGGCCCGAACCGCGGACGAGCGCCGGACGCTGATGGGGGTTCGCCACGCGACCCTACCGCACGTCGGCGTGCAGTTCCATCCCGAAAGCATCCTGACCGGCGAGGGCAAACATCTCGTTCGAAACTTCTGTAACCTGTGCTACGGGATGGAGGACCGATGTACTATCACGTGAACGGCGACCTCGTCTCCGAATCCGAGGCGACAGTGAGCGTCCGCGACCGGGGATTCATGTACGGCGACGCGGCGTTCGAAACGATTCGCGCCTACGGTGGGACCCCCTTCGAGTGGGACGGCCACGCGGACCGTCTGCGCGCCACCTGTGACGCGCTTTCACTCGACCACGGCGTCCCCGACGGCGAACTCCGGCGGCGAATTCGCGAGACGCTCGACGCAAACGACCTCCGGGAGGCGTACGTCAAACTCTCGATTTCTCGGGGCGTCCAACCCGGAAAGCTCACGCCCGGTCCGGCGACGAATCCCACCGTCGTCGTCATCGTCTCCGAACTGCCGCGCGGAGGGGTCGGTGGTGAATCCGTCTGGAACGGCACCGCAACCGCCGACGTGGTGGAGACGCGACGCATCCCCGACGCCGCGCTTCCCGCACACGCGAAGACGCACAACTACCTAAACGGCATCCTCGCCCGTCTCGAAACCGACGCCGACGAGGCTATCCTGCTCGATTCGTCGGGGGCCGTCGCCGAGGGCGCGACGAGCAACCTGTTTTTCGTCCGCGACGGCACGCTTCACACGCCCTCGCTCTCGGGACCCGTCCTCCCCGGAATCACGCGCAACGTCGTCCTCTCGCTCGCCGAGGCGGAAGGGATTCCGACCGAGACGGGCCGGTACGAACCGGACGACGTGCTGTGCGCCGACGAGGCGTTCCTGACGAACACGACGTGGGAGGTTCGCCCGCTCGCCCGAATCGGTGCGACCGAAATCGGCGGCGGGAACGTGACCGCGGAACTCGCCGACGCGTTCGACGCGCTGGTGGAAACGCGCCACTACGCCGGAAATCGGGACTGACGCCCGGTTTGAAAAAGCTCAAACGCCTCCGCTGGCTACGTGAACGCAATGGACGAGAACCGACGAATCGCCGCCGTCGAGGAGATACCCGACGACACGACGTTCCTGTTCACGATTCGGAACGGTTTCGACGAAGAGGAGGCCGTTCTGGTGGAGGACGACGGCGAGGTACGAGCGTGGAAGAACTACTGCCAGCACTGGACCGACGTGCGCCTCGACAAGGGCGACGGTGCGAGCATGCGCGACGGCGAACTCGTCTGTGGCAAGCACGGCGCGCTGTTCGAGGCCGATTCCGGCGTCTGTACCTACGGCCCGTGTGAAGACGCGGTTCTCGACGAAGTGGACGTGACCGTCGAAGACGGCGCGGTGTTCCTCACCGACTCGGACTACGAGTTCGTCCAGCAGGGGTCGTCCATCGAGTACGACCTGTCCTCGAACCGCTCGCTCGGGTTCTGACGGGACAGGGGAATCAGTACAGTTCCGCTATTCGCCCTCCCGAATCACGAACGTCGGTTCGTCCACTGCCTCGCTCTTGCACTCCGGGCATCGTGACGGTCTGTTCGCCGGGTTGTCGAATCGGTGGAAGCCACAATCCCGGCACTCGGGCGGGGCGACTAACAACTGCTCGCCGTTCGATTCGACCGAACGGGCGACGTGTCGGACGTGTCGCACCGCCGCACCGGCCGTGATTTCGAACTCCGTCGCGAGCACGCTCGGGGACGCCGGTTCGCTTCGGAGGAACGTCGCAATCCGCTCGCGCGTCGTCTCGTCGTCGCGCATACTCATCGTTCGTCGTCGGGGTTCAAATTTGTAGCGCGAAATTTCGGACAACATAAACTGTTTTCCGGTCGGGGTTCATGAGATAATTTGACATGGGGGAGCGATCGACCACCGGCGAATCGACAGGGACTGAAATGACGAGGAATCATACAGTTCTCTTTGTCGAACACGAAACGGATATCGCACGGGTGCTCGACAGTCACGAGGACCTGACCGTACACGTCGAACCGTCCATGAGCGAGTGCCTCTCCCGTCTTTCAAACGAAGCGATAGATTGCATCGTCAGTAACTACGAACTGCCGGATGCGACGGGGTTAGAACTCCTCGATTCCGTGCGCGAGGACCATCCGAACCTCCCGTTCGTCGTGTTCACGGGGGAGGGAAACGAGCGAATCGCCAGCGACGCCATCGACCTCGGCGTGAGCGATTACGTCCCCGAAACGACCATCGAGGATGCCGCCGACCTCCGGAAACGAATCGTGAGCGCGATTCGAACACACCTCCGCGGGCGCGGCGAGAGCCGAATCGATACGCTGATGAGCGCGTTTCCGGACGTCGCGTTCCTCCTCGACGAAGACGGCCGATACCGGGAACTCCTCGTCGGTCCCAACTCCGAAAACCTCGCCTTCACCGCACCGCCTGACCTCGTCGGACGGCGAATTCACGACGTGTTTTCGGCGGATATCGCGGACACGTTTCTGGCCCACATCCACCGGACGCTGGAGAGCGGCCGAGTCGAAACGATGGAGTATCCGATGACCGTCGAGAGCGGGCGGCGGTGGTTCGAAGCGCGTTCGACGCCGCTCGGTCAGGAGATAGACGGAAAGGACGTCGTCGTGTGGGTCGCCCGCGACATCACTGACCGACGAGAGCGCGAGCGGACGCTGACTCGACAGCACGAGGAATTAGAGACACTGAACCGGATTCACTGGGTGATTCAGGAGGTCATCCACGAACTCGTTCACGCCGCGACCCGCGACGACATCGAGCAGTTGGTGTGCGAGCGGTTGGTCGAATCGGGACTGTACGAACTCGCGTGGACCGACGAGAGCGAGGTCAGTCGCGGCGGCGTGACGCCGCGAATCCGGGCCGGCGGTATCGACGGCTATCTCGATACGCTCATCGAATTCGGCGAGGACATCGGCGACGACCTCGCGAGCAGAGCAATGCGGACCGACGAACTACAGGTCATTCAGGACGTTCGAGAAACGTCGATGCTCCCCCAAGAGATACGGGCCGAAGCGACCGCCCGCGACATCGAGTCGGGTATCTCCATCCCGCTCTCGTACGGCAACACGATGTACGGGTCGCTGTCGCTCGTTTCGACCCGCCCGGGCGTCCTCGGCAAGCGGGCACAGGCCGCCCTCGAAACCCTCGGGGACACCATCGGATTCGCCATCAACGCCGCGCGGAACAAGAAGATACTGCTGTCCGACAGCACCGTCGAACTGGAATTTCACGTGAGCGGGTCACGCGACGCGGTTATGGCCGCGTCCCGCGAATTCGACTGCACGTGTCACCTCCTCGGCTTGGTTCCGGCCGCGGGAGGTCAACTTCTCCATTACGTTCGCGTCGAGGACGCTCCCACCGACCGTCTCGAAGCGATGCTGTCCGAGTCGGATGACGTGACGGAGTGTCGATTCATCGAAACGGAGGAGACCGGTGCCGTCATCGAAGTTCGCATGACAGAATCGACGCCCAAGCGATTAGTCGAAGCGGGTGCGGCCGTCCAGTCCGCGACGGCGAATCGAGGGACGGTGTCCATCGTCGCCGAAATTCCGCGCGAGACGGACGTTCGGACGGTCGTCGATACGTTTCAGTCGCGGTATCCGTCCGCGGAACTGGTCGGGAAACGCACCATCGACCGACCGATCCAAACCGCACAGGAGTTCCGTCAGTCGCTGACCGACCGCCTCACCGACCGACAGGAGACGGCGCTTCGGACCGCCTATTTCGCGGGGTACTACGATTGGCCGCGTGGAAGTACCGCCGAGGACGTTGCCGGCGCGCTCGACATCGCCTCGGCGACCCTACACTACCACCTTCGGAAGGCACAGCACGAACTGATCGCCGCGTTGTTCGACGAGACGGGAACTGACGACTCCTGACCGATTACTCGACAGTATTTCCCGCAGAAGGGTCGCGCAATGAAAAAGGACTTAGGGGGGCGCGGTGACGATGTTGCTATGAAAGCCGTCGTCCTCGCGGGCGGATACGCGACGCGCCTGTGGCCGATCACGAAACAGCGCCCGAAGATGTTTCTCCCCATCGGTGAAACCACGGTCATCGACCGTATCTTCGCCGACTTGGAAGCCGACGAGCGCGTCGATACCGTCTATGTGAGCACGAACGAACGATTCGCGGACGATTTCCGTGACCACCTCGCGGAAAGCGAGTTCGAAAAACCGCAACTGAGCGTCGAAGACACCTCCGAGGAGGGCGAGAAGTTCGGTGTGGTCGGCGCGCTCGCGCAACTCGTCGAGCGAGAGGAGGTCGACGATGACCTCGTCGTCATCGCCGGCGACAACCTCATCAGCTTCGACGTCGGCGATTTCGTCGACTTCTTCGAGGAGAAGGGGTCGTCCTGTCTCGCCGCGTACGACGTGGGAAGCAGGGAACTCGCGAAAGCCTACGGTCTCGTCGAACTCGACGGCGACCGAGTCGTAGAGTTTCAGGAAAAGCCGGAAGACCCCAACTCGACGTTGGTATCTATCGCCTGCTATGCGTTCACGCAGGAGACGCTGCCGCTGCTGGAACGGTATCTCGAGGACGGCAACAATCCCGACGAACCGGGGTGGTTCCTCCAGTGGTTGCAGTCCCGAAAACCAGTGTACGCCTACGTCTTCGAGGAGGCGTGGTTCGACATCGGCACGCCCGAGAGCTACCTCGAAGCCGTCGCGTGGTACCTCGGCGGAGACTCCCGTATCGCCGACAGCGCCACGCTGGAGAACACCACGGTCGGTGAAAACGTCCACGTGATGGACGGTGCGGAAGTCACCGACGCAAATCTCGAAAGCGCCATCATCTTCCCCGAGGCGACGGTTCGGGGCGGCGACGTGCGAGATTCCATCATCGACGAGGGAACGCACATCGAGAACATGAACTTGGCGGGCGCACTCATCGGCGCACACACGCAGATAACGAGCGAACCGGACGAGTAGACCCACCTTTCGTTCCCACCTTTTTTCTTCGTCGGGTGTCCTCGCGCCTTCGGCGCTGCGGGAACCCTCCTCGAAAAAATCTGGACCAAAAAAGAGCCGCTCGCTCACCTCGTTCGCTCGCGGGAGGGTTGCTTACCACAACGGGAAGAGAACACCGTAACTGCACCGCGACCGCAAACCCTATTCTTCGCCGAGCCAAGCGTCCGTAATCCGCACCCGTCCACGACTTCCGTCCCATTCGGTGTCGTGCTCCAACTCGATGGGACGGTCCATGTGCGGTGCGTCCGTGACCAAGGTTTCGAATTCGCCGCCTTCGCCCAAGATGTGAACCCCGTACTCGTCGTTGAGGGCTTCGAGTTCGGAAAGCGCGTCGGCGTCCAGCGTCCGTCCGATCCACGATTCGTCCAGTCCGTAAGCCGCGACCTGGACGATTCTGATTTCGAATCCGGCGTCGAGCATGGCGTCGGCGAGTTCGCGGGGGTCCTCCTGCCAGAGCGGCGCGAACAGGTCGATGCCGAGGTCGTCACAGAGGGCCTGAATCCGGTGCGTTTGGAACTCGCTTTCGACCGCACCCGCCGTGACGCCAGCGAGGTCGATATCGAGGTCACGGAGGGCGGCCTCCATGATTTCCGTCTCCATGTCGCCCTGTTCGCCAGCGTCCTCGACGGATTCGGCGTCGAAGTCGCCCTCGACGTTCACGAGCGGAATCCCGATGCTTTCCGCGGCGAGTGCCGTGAGTTCGGTGGCCGGAACGTGATACATGTACGAGTCGCCCGCCGGATGGACGGTGAGGAGTCGTTCGACGTTCAATCCCTCCTCGAGCGCGCGGTAGAGCGCCCACGAGGAGTCCTTACCGCCGGAAAAGAGGCTGACCCACGCCTGCTGATTCATGGGGCAGTTTGCGAGTCGGGGGATAAATGCGCCTCGGTTACTCGGCCAGTTCTTCGCTGATGGCCGTGCCGCTCACGTAGGACGCCACGCGAACGCCGACGAGACTGACGAGGACGCCGAGGACGACGTACACCGCCAGTCGCATTCCGGGGTCGAACGTGAGTTGTTGGACCGTCGTCTGACCGACCGTAATCTTGGGAATCACGACGGGCGGGATTTCGCCCGCTCGCTGGAGGAAGTAGGCCGAAAAGCCCCGCACGACGAGTCCGACCGCGAGGACGCCGAACGGAAGGTTGAGATACGAGTTTCGAACCCGGTCGTTGCGGATGGCCTCGTCCAGCAGGCGGCCCATGCTGGCGGTGAGGGCGGCGACGGCTATCCACGGAACGCTCTCGAAGGCGAACGCCATCGCGGTCATGAGGACGTTGCCGGTCGAATCGACCGGTGCGGCCCGGAGCGCCCCGGCGAACACGCCGATGAGCGACAGGCCGACGGCGACGACGTAGGTGACGATGGACACCCGACCGGAGTAGAGGGCGTCGCGGGCCTCGGCGGGCAGGTTGCGGAAGTAATCGCCGATGGCGAGTCCCTTGTACAGGACGAACAGGCCGATGACGGCGGTGATGGTCGACGTCGCCATGGCGAGTCCCAACTGCAAGAGGAGGACCGGAAACGCGATGAGCGCCACTCCGGTCGGAACGAGGACCGTCTGGCGCAGTTCCTCGTCGGCGAGGAACTGCTTGAGCAGGTAGTAGGTGGATTCGATGTCGCGGGCCTGTCGGACGACGACGCGGTCCACGGCGTCCACGCGGACGCGACTTTCGAGGATGGGGACGAGTCGCTCGTCCTCCGCGCTGTCGATGACGATGATGGCCGAGTCGGGGTCGTAGGTCTCCATGAGTTCGTCCATCTGGGCCGCCACGGCGCGGTCCGCGCCGACCCGCGTATCGCCAGTCCCGGAGATGACGGCGACTATCGACGTTTCGTCGCCGTCTCGCAAGTCGCGGGCGACGCGTAGCGCTTCGAGGAGACAGTTGACACTCGAATCCTCGGGGTCCGCCAAGCCGACATCGGTGACGAGCGCCTGTACGGCCTCCCACCCGGCGACGGGCATCTGTAAGCCGGTTTTACGCCCGATGTCGTCGTTCCTATCGACACACACCACCAGCGTACTCATTCGATATTCGGTTCCAGACGGCGAGAGGATAAAAAGGTCGTCTTTATGCCAACTCTCGCGCTCGCTGATAGGACCTCGTTAGGTACGTCTCCATAGCATTTCGGCTCGCCTAAAAATCGGAACGTTTTAGGTGTTTAGGTTGGCCTAAATCAATATATGCAAATGGACAGGCGGACTCTCTTGAAGGCCGGTGGTGCGACACTCGTAAGCGGACTCCTCGCCGGGTGTAATGCCCCCGACGCCGAATCGAGCGTGAAGGACGTGACCGCGGAGGCTGCCGTCGCGGCCGAGTGGAACGTTTTGCGCGCCCGACTGCACGACGCCTTCGCGCTCGGGATCGCGGGCGAGTTCGATGCCGGTGCGACCGTCGCCGAAGACACCTTCGTCCGGTTCGAGCAGGCGACCGGTGAATGGGGGGCACACGAAAAGCTCGAAGGAACGAGCGAGACACACTACGAGGAGTTCGAGGAGGCTGTCGGCCAGTTGAAGACCCGCCTCCAAGAGGAGAACACGGAGGAGACGAAAGTCGAACTCGGCCTCGGCAACGAACACCTGCGCGAGGCACAGGTGCAACTCGTCGGGGAACGGAACGTCCGTGCCCTCGACCTGCAACTCCTCGGCACGCGATTCGAGAACGCCGCACTGGTCGCCGCCGCCGGTAACCTCTCTGGAGCGCATACCATCGCAAAGCGGGCGCTCTCCGCGTTCGAGGGCGACGACCTCCACGACGAGTTCAAATCGGCGAACGAGAAGACCTACGAAACGTTCGAACAGGCCGCAAAAGCGACGGTTCGGGCCGCGAAGAACGGGAAGGGGGATGTCGTCGCAAAGCGGTCGAACGAGACGGTAACGGCCGCCGTGGCCGGGTCCTACGCCCTCGGTACAGAGAACGTCGCGGGCGCGGGCCACATCGCGCTTATGCAAGCGCAGGGCTTCGACGCGAAGGCCCTCTCCTCGCTCGGCGGTCCATCCTCCTCGTTCGCACACGCCGCCACCCTGAACAGCTACCGCGTCCGGGCCGCCGACTGCAAACGCTTGGTCGCGCGGGGTGAAACGAAGCGAGCGAAAACGGTCGCGGAGGACATCTTCGCCGACTTCGAAGCGTCGAACGCACACGAAGCCCTCGAAGACGGTGACGGAAAGGCCTACGAGGGATTCGAGTCCGGCCTCGAAGCGCTCGCCAGCGCCGCTGAATCCGGGAACGGGAAAGCGGTCGAAACGGCGATTACGAAGGTCGATACCAACCTCCGGGCCGGTATCGAAACCCTCGGGACGGGCGTCCAACCCGCGATTCTCCAAGCGGGGTTCTTCCGCGCCCGGTTCGCCGACGCGCTCGAACGATACGAGCGCGGGGAATCGAAGGCCGCGGCGACCATCGCACAGTCGCTGTTCGCGCGATTCGAGAAGAACGAACTCGACATGCACGAAACGCTGGAGGGGACGAGCGAATCGCTCTACGATCGGTTCGAGCACGAACACCTCGAAGAGGGTCTGATTCCCGCGTTGAAAGGAGACGGCTCCGGCGCGACCACGCACTTCGAGGGGTCGATGAAGGCGCTTCTCGACTTCGAGACGAAAGCCGCGAGCGCGAGCGTCGTGGCCGGCGCGGAGGCGAGCTTCATGTCCGGACGGATTTTCGACGCCGCAGTCGTGGCGACACTCGGCGACACGAAACGGGCGAACGCCATCGTGGAAGCGACGTTCGCACACTTCGAACGCGGCGCAGGTGGCTACCACGAGGCGCTGGAACACGGGGACGCCGAGCGCTACGAATCGTTCGAGACGGCGCTGGGGAACGTCACGGACGCCGAGGATACGTACGCGAAGGCGTTGACGTTCGGCCACGAGGCGGTCAAATCCGTCTACGCCGTCGTGAAAAACACGGGCGGCGACTTCGGGGGCGCGGCGGCCACGGTCGTACGGGACTCGTTCTCCCAGTTCGAGAAATCCGACGTTCACGAGATGCTCGAATCCGAGAACCGCGACGCCTACGAGACGTTTGAGACGAAGCTAACCGCGTATGCCGACACGCTCGAATCGGGAGAGGGAATCGACTCCGCGAACGACGCCTTCGCCACCGCCGCGCTTCGGGCCGAATTCACCGTCGTCGGCGAACTCGATAAGGCACCCGTCGGGGGAACCAAAAACGGCTCCGACGACGAGGGGTCGGAGCCGAAGCTAACGGGCGGTCCGAACGTCAAGCAAGGCGTCCCGAGCGATGCGGACCACGTCATCGACATCAAAGCCGTCTCGTTCGACCCGGAGAAACTGACTATCGAGAAAGGCGACACCGTCGCGTGGAAACACGTCGGCGGCGAGGCACACACCGTCACGGCACGTGAGAAGTCCCTTCCCGAAGGTGCGGCGTACTGGGCCTCCGGCGGGTTCGATTCGGAGAAAAAGGCCACGTCCGGGTGGGATGCAGGTAAGGGAGCGGTACAGTCCGAGCAGTCGTTCGTCCACACGTTCGAAGTGGCGGGGACGTTCGATTACTACTGCATTCCGCACGAGGCAGCGGGCATGACCGGGAAAGTCGTCGTCGAATAGGCCGAATGCGCTCGTCGTCGCTTCGCTGTTTCGCCGTCATTCAGACGTTTCCGTTCAGTGCATCGAAAATACCGTCGGTGAACTCCCGCTCCAACCAGAGTCCCGCTTCCATTCCCCCCGCGACGACGGCGGATTCGACTGGGACCTGTCCACCGCCCATTCGAGCGTGGCCCCCGGCGTTTGCACCCGGAATGTCGGTGACGGCCATCTGCAACGCCTTTCCCATGTGAACCCGGTCGTCCCGCGAGCGGCCAGAAATGTGAAGCGTGTCTTCGCGGCGACCGTAGACCACGACTGCGGTAACGCCTTCGAGGTGCATCAGTTCGTCAGCAGCCTGCGGAATGGCGTCCGCGTTCGAGAGCGCCCCGACGTTACAAACGGCGAACGACCCGCGCACCTCCCGTTCCGTGATTGCGCGCGATTTGATTTCGAGGACTTCCGCGCTCACTTGCGGGTTCGCGATACGGTCGAGGCAGTGTTCGTCCACGCCCTGATACAGATACGCGCTGGCGGAGAACTCCGCCGCACAACACCCGTTCGTGAGATGTTTCGTGTCGGACTGGATGCCGTACAGGAG
This sequence comes from Haladaptatus sp. HS23, assembly GCF_056892285.1. Lineage (NCBI taxonomy): Archaea > Methanobacteriati > Methanobacteriota > Halobacteria > Halobacteriales > Haladaptataceae > Haladaptatus > Haladaptatus sp. HS23. The sequence continues at coordinate 479,957 of NZ_JBXGLH010000002.1, forward strand.
GCCGGTAGCGATGTCGGACGGGAGGACGAACTCGTCCTCCGGAGGGACCGCCTCCGGGGCGACCGGCGTCGCTCCGAGGTCGTCGAAGTACTCCGCGACGATGGTCGAACACGCGCCGTAGTTCGTTCGCTTGTCCGTAAAGACCTTCCCGGTTCCGTTTCCGGGATGATGGTCGATGACCGCGTACGGTTCGATTCGCTCCGACCCGTCGAACCCGCGCGGCGTGTTGTGGTCCACGAGAACGATGGTAGAAGCAGCGAGGTCGGTGACGTGTTCGACGCGGTCGAGTTCGAGGTCGAGAATGGTCCGAAATGCGCGATTTTCCTGATGTCGAATTTGTCCCGCATATTGAAGCGTCGCCTCCGTCCCGACCGTTTCGGCGAGATACGCGATAGCGATTCCACAGGCCATCGCGTCGGGGTCGGGGTTCGGATGCATCAGGACGACGATTTCGTCCCGCTTGGCCAACGCGCGTTTGAGGCGAGCGCCCTTCGGTCGCCGAATCCAGCGGACGACCAACCAGAGGGACACAGCCAGCACGGCCACACCGACGACGGCCCCGATGACGAGCATCGGGTTGTCGGTGCTGTAGAGCTGTGCCGAGCGGAACAGCCTTTGTGCAGACTGGTCGCCGCGAAACTGCATACCCTCGAAGTCGATACGGGAAACCAAGAACTTTTCCCAACGGTAACAGGTGTCAGACGTTTTGGGAGTGTCGGAACGCTTCTATGGCCGCCCGATAGCCATCCCTGTACGTCGGATATCGGAGTTCGTACCCCAGTTCGCGGAGTTTTTCGTTCGAGCAGCGCTTGCTCGCTCGCGCCCGCTCGCTCGTCTCCGATTCCCGTGGCGGGTGGGACACGGCACACTGGTCGGCGAGCCAATCCGCGAGCGTCGGCTTTCGAACCGGTTCGTCGTCCGAGACGAGGACGACGGCGTTTCGCCCGGTATCGGTTTCGAGGAGATATCGAACCGCACCGGCCGCGTCGTCGCGGTGAATCATGTTTAGGAAACGGTCCGAAACCGGCCCTTCGAGGTATCGCTCCAGTCGATAGCGGTCTGGACCGTACAACCCCGAGAATCGAGTCACCGTCCAATCCCACTCGCGTTCCGCCCGTACTATGGCTTCCGCTTCGGCCAGAATCTCTTCCCGTTCCGTTCGTGGTTCCAACGGCGTCGATTCGTCCACCCACGCGCCGTCGCGGTCGCCGTACACGCCGGTGCTGGACGTGTAGACGACGCGTTCCGGTGACGACTCGCGTGCCGAGAAATGGTCGAGGGTCGTCCGAAGCCCCTCGACGTAGGCAGTCCGTGCCGCCTCCGAGTCGCGGCCGTCCGCGCTCACGGCGTAGACGAGTACGTCCACGTCCGGAATCGAGGAAAGCGACTCATCGTCCGTCACGTCCGCCCGTATCGCGTCGGCACCGACGTCTTCGACCGTACGAAGTCCATCCGCGGAGCGTCGCACGCCGACGACGTCGTGACCGTCCGCGAGCAACCCCCGTGCGAGTTCGCAACCGACGTAGCCGCATCCGAGTACTGCGACGTTCATACGATGCCTTCGAACGGGCCGCGGATAACTCCGCCGTCTCCCCTCGAAAATCCGTCACTGTTCTCGATTATCGGTCGTTTCGTTTCGCGATGGCGTGATGAACGAGCGCATATTCCTCCAACGTCATCGGTGCCCGCCCCTCGATTTTCTGCTGAATGGCACGCGCTTCGAAGTCGCCGTCGATGTCCCGTGCGAGTGTGTCGACGTCCAGCAACCCCGTCGTCATCCCCATGAGCAAGTGGTCGCGCACTTCGAGGAGGATGGAATCCTTCTCCGGCATTCCCTCCTCGGTCGCGAGAATCGCGGCCGCGTCTTCGAGCGTCAAGTCGGCGACGATATCGCCGTCGGCAATCGACTCGACGGTCTCACGGTCGAGTTGGCTCCCCTCGACTACTGCGTCGATACCCTCCGATTCGACGGTCTGTGAGAGTTCCGCCACGTACTGTTCGTGGAGTGCCGTCGGCGTCGTCTCGCCGGGGTCGTCTATCTCGTCGTAGAGCATGGTCGTCACGACGGCCGGGTGCGCCAAATGGGTTGTCACTCCGGTTCGCCCATCCGGGGGAGCGCTCGTCGGCGTTCCCGTCCACGTCGCCGACGCCCGTCTTTCCGGGCGGTACTGCGACGACGACAGTCGTTCCCGTGTCGAACGAAATCGGTGTCGTTCGCCCGAGCGTTTCCATCGCGCCATCGCCGTCGACGTCCAGACGAATGGTCCCCGATTCGCGGGAGTACGCGACCGACGCGCCCGGTGAGGTGGGCGACCCTTCACGTGCACGAACCGTGAACCGGGCATAGGTTCCGGACACGTCCACCTGCCAGACGTTGACAGTCGCGTACCAGTAGCCCGGAATCGGGACGACCGGCAGTCCCGCCGGGAGGTCGCCCACCGTCTCGTCGATGGATTCGTTCAGCCTTCGCTGAACCCGATTCTCGATTCCCTGCTGGACCGCCCCTTTCAGTTCCGCCACGAGAACGCGGCGGGTCGTGGAGACGACCGGCTTGACGTTCGACTGGCGGACGCCATCGACGTCCCGTCGTGCCGATTCGAGCGCGAATCGAACGCGAATCGTCATCGTGTCGCGTCGCATTCGATTCCAGTGGACCCGTTGTTGCCGCTCGATTTCCCGCGCGATTGGTTCGGCGGCGGAGCCGTTCGAGATGGCGATGGCGCGGTCTGCCGTCGTTCGCCAGTCGGCCAGCCCACGGTGAACTGCCAATCGGCGTTCCGTCCGGTCGATGGCGTTACTGGTCGCAAGTTCGTCCCGAAGATTCACCTCGATATCGTCTATCGACGCCGAAATCGACTTCTGTAACTCGTCTCGATGGCGACGTAACGACTCGTTCGCCCCGGTAGCGAGCGTCTCGTTTGCGGCCCGAAGTGCGAAGCCAGCGGCTCGAAGACTCACCCGCTTCGGCTCTCGACCGTCGGGAAGGAACGAAAGGACTCCGTCCGAGATATCGGAGGACGGAACCGTGAACAGGTTGGTATTCCGCGCTGAAAGCGGATAGACCGTCTCGCCCCGTGGAACCGCCGAGACGTGGCCGTGTGTGGCCGCCGAGAGCGTGAGATACGACGGCGAGCCATCGACACTGAGGTTTACCGGTACGCCGGGGGCGCTCGTCGGGAGGGGGCGACTGGACGGCGATGAAACCTCGGACCGGGAGGAGACGAGTCGACGAATTCGGCCGATAGAGACACCTGTTGCGTCGCGTACCTCCTCTTCGAATCCCCTCTGCGTTCGACGGGTGCGTTCCGCTCTGTTTCCGAGTCGGTCGGTGACTGAATCGAGATACGCGACACGTGCCGCGTACTTCGCCCGGTCTCCGGCGTTCTCATATCCTGCGGGAGCATCGACGAGCGCGTTCCGCTGCTCGCGGAGGGTTGCCGCGAGTTTCGCCGCGGGATTCGTTCCGCCCGTGGAGACGGCACCTCGCGAAACCGTTACCGAACAGTTTCGAACCCGCGTCCGAAGCCTCCACACGTCCCGGTAGACGTGCTGACGGAGCGACGGCGGGTATCGGCCTTGCACTGAAACGACCCGCGTATCCATCGTCCCGACGCTCGCGCGTCGCGCGAGGGTGTCCGCGCCACCCCGATGGGTGACCAATCGGAAGATCGCTTTCCCGCGAACGTCCGCGAGGTTCGGTCCCGAACGCTCTCCCGACTCGTGGGCGCTCGTCAAGGGACGGTCCGGAGCGTACTCCGTCGTCACGTGGTCGCCCGCGACGCCGAGCGAGACGACGAACTCCTCGGACCACTGTTGAGTCGTTTCGACGGTTCGATTCGCCGGTTGGGTCGGCCGTGCCGACGTACCGGAGTAAGGGCGTCCGGCGCTCTCCAGCCGATTTCGGTCGGCCGTCGCGTCGTCACGCCCCTCTCCATCCCGTTGCCATCGTCGCACGACGGTGTGCGTCCGAACGACGCGTCGGGCACTGCTCCAGAGGAGGTGCCATCCGCGCTGCGTCGCGGGGGACGATGCCGTGGCGTTTTCGACCGAAACCTGCGTGGAGGTTCGTTCGCTCCGAAGCGTCCATCCGTCACCCGGCGAGTCGGGACGCGGTTCCCGTTCGTTGCGCACGGTGCGAACGTTCGCAACCGGTTTCGCGGAAACCCGATACGCCGACGCGATAGCGTCGTCCAATACGCTGGAGTCGCCGCCGTCGAGGAAGTTCAAGAGCGCCCTGTCTGCGGATTCGTTGACACCGACTTCCATCCCGGTTTCAGGGGTGTACTGTGAGTCGGGCGCTTCTGGAGTCGCATCGAGGTTGCCGTCGACGGTTCCGTCCGAACCGTCTGCGTTCGCCGTGTTCAACACGAAGTCCGTCCACAGCATTCCGCGTTGGGTCGTCGGAACGAGGAGGTCGGTCAGTCCGACGCGCGCGGTCGAACGGCGAACGCCTCGTCGTCCAGCAGGGTCGCTCGCGCCGAACGCGTCCGTCTGCTCTTCCAGAATCGCCCCGTTCGTCATCAGCTCTATGTGGCGATTCCCGAGGACGTTCGCGATGGGTGCACCGCCGTACTGCGCGTAACCACGGGCCCACGTCACTGCATAGAGTCGGGCGGTCAGTCGTCGTCCGAGTCCCGAATCGAGCGCTCCCGTGTCGAGTCGACGTTCGAACCGCTGGACGCGTTCGTGAAGCGCAAGAACGGGAGTTTCCACGACGAGGGTCACATCTCTCGTCGTGGCGGCGACGGTCCTTCCGCCGCGGGTCGCTCGCATGGAGACGTTTTCGATTCGAACGCGAAGCCCAGCGGCAGTGAGTTTCCCGACCGGTTCGACACGGACCCGACGTTTCGCGCGGCGGAGTGCAGTCGCGTTCGGCGTCATCGGGAGCGATGCGGTTCCGCGTACGTCATCGATGTGCACGGAGACGGAGCGTAATCTCCGTCGTGCGGAGAGGTAGATTCGAAGACGGAGATAGTCCCGAAACGGTGTGGAGTCGTTGATGATGCGACCCACAGTCGTGTTCGCCGTGCGAACGAGGGGGGAGGCGGCGGCATCCCGCCCCGCCTGTCGAATCGCCCCCCGGAGTGCGGTGTGCGTCCCGGCGGTCACGGCCCGCATGCTCCGTTCTACGTTCTCGTTCACGTTCGGCGTCGGACGGGTAACGAGCGTACCCGCGAAGGCAACGCTCCCGACGAGGAGCAGAACGCCGACCAGCGCGAACGGAACCCTCCCTCTGGTGTCGTCGGCGAGTTTCATGCGTCCCACGTCCTGACGACGAGTCGCGTCTCCCCGACCGAGACGGACCGTGCCGCATCGGTCGGCGTCTCGAACGTCTTCCGGAGGTCGGCTTCGACAGCGTTCGCTACGGCATCGATGAGTGCCGCTCTCGTTCCCTCGCTGGCGAGGAGATGCGTGTTCGATACGCCCACTCCGTAGAGGCGAGTCATCCGTCGAAGTCGGGAGCCGACCGTCGTACTCGTTTCAGGGTCGGAAAGCGCCAGCCTCGTCGCTCGTTCCGGAACCACCCCCGCGACGATGGCGGCCGCGACGACCGTCGCGACTCCGTGATAACCCTCGCGTCGTGCGGCGTCGATTGCTCGTTTCCGAACCGTCGGCAGTCCGCTCGGAAGCGAGACGACCGTCGCGTGAACGTCCACACGAGGTGAGGGCGATTCGCCGACGACGATGCGTCCTCCGAGATGAGCGTTGCGGTACGGCATCCATCGGACGAGGAGTTGCACGTTGGTCGGATGGTCGAGTCGTTCCCGGACGCGACGCGAAACTCGACGCTCGAACGGATCGGTCGTGCGCGAGAGCTCCGCCCCGCGAACCGTCGTGTTGGCGAAGGCCGCTTCCCCAAGCAATCCGGCGAGGGTCCCGTGCGTCGTTCGACGTAGTCGTCTCGTATCCGTTGGAATCGTGTAGTTCACTTCGGCAGTGCTGGTCGTGAGGACGCTCACCGTCGATTCGGCGGTTCGCATCCGTATCGGTGAGCCGGGTGGCTCCACACCGACGAGGACGAAGGCGCTGGCGCTGACGAGGAGGAGACACAGACTCACGTCGAAAACGGTGCTGATGGCTCTCATTTCCACACCACCACGCGAAGCCGTCCCGGCCGGACGTCGCCGGGGGCGATACGCACGCTGACCCTCGTCGTGGCGGTTTCGGTCGAAGCGTCGGGATTGTGTGGAGGCGATGGGCCGCCATGCCACTTCCGCGACCCTACCGAAAGGGAGACGTTGAGATGGTAGCCCGCGGGATTCGACCGACGGCCAACTGGAAGGTTATCGGGAAGGAGAACGCCGTTCGAACTCATCTCATCGCGGACCGTCGAAAGTGTCGTCGGACCGAGGGTCCGCTCGGACGGAGGCATCACATCACCGAGGACGCCGGAGTAGGTGAGCAGTCCGATACAGACTGCGAAAACGGCGACGATGGCTGCAACAGGCTCCGTCTGTGCTCTACCCGGAGACCAGCGTCGCATCGACTCCCTCCCACGAAACACAGCGAGCGCGAAGCGTTCTCTCCGCCCGTTTCCATACGGGTCGTCGCTCTCGAGAGTTCCGTATCGCCGCACGGAAGTCGGTCGGGGAATCGAACACGGCGGACGGCGGCGAGCCGGACAACACGCGGTCCAATCGCTTGCCGGAACGTCCGTATTTACCCGTCGTAGCTCTGATTACCGGCACGATCGGGCCGTACGCGAACGTCGAGTGGGCGGTTCCACCCGCCCCTTCGAGTCCGAGACGGCGTGGTCCGAGTTTGATCTTCCGCGCCGAAATCGGATGCTCGGCGGTCGCGGTATACGAACAACCGGCGACGGAATCGACCGTATCGGCGACACTGGCTGCGTTCGGCGGCGGTGCGGTCGGCAGTTCGATGGCGACGCCGAGGAGGGCGAGACTGACCACCGTCACGCCGAACCAGACGTACCACGCGTCGAGGGGTGCGTCGAACATGGGCCGGAATCGTTCCGTTTTCGCACTTAAACCTACGTCGGGCGGGATACTCGGGTCAGGTCAACGCTCCCGCGAGCGCAAAGGCGAGGAGATAGACGGCAGTCGCGGAGAGTACCGATTGACCGACGTGATAGCACACGAGCGTTCGGTCGAGTCCGTGTTCGAGTCCAACCGCGAGCGTCGTGACGATTGCGGAAAGGCAGAGGACGTACGCGCCGACGACGAGTCCCAGTACATCGACGGGGAACGCGTTCCCGAACGAACTCCCCACTCCCGCCATTCCGCCCGCCAGCGCGACTGTCGCACCGGAGACGAGTGGCCCGAATATCGCCGCCGTGTGTCGAAGTGTCTCCGTAACCTGTGACAGTTCGCGCCGTGCGTCGCGTTCGACGCTCTGTAGGTCGTCCAAGTGGTCGGCCATCGCCAGTACGGCACCACCCGCGGGTCGCCCTTCGTCTGCGGCAAGCGCGAGGAGGGAGACGGCGCTCCGAGCGCGCGGACTTGGCACCGTCGAAAGCGACCCGTACTCGCCCAAGAACGACTCCTTGACGCCCATCCCGAGTCGGCGCTGGACGCCGGTCGCTCGCTCGAAGACGGCACCGGTTTCTCCAGTGACCTCGTCGGCAGCGGCGACGATAGCCGCCTCGGCTGCCAATCCCTCGCTCACTCGCCGACCGACGAGATAGAGCGCGTCCGTGAGGTTCGATTCGACCGCCCGAACACGATTTCTGACCAGAACGGTCGGGCGCGTGAATCCCACGAGGAGGGTTCCGGCGAGACAGCCGACCCCTGCGACCCAGCGCGTCCATTCGGGAAGCAGGAGGGGCGTGGCGACCAGTGCGACACCGCCTACACCGACGCCGATAATCGCGATGAACCTTCGGTTCTCGGGAACGTCTGGATGCGAACGCGAAACGTCCGGTGGCGGAAACGCGACCGGACGGCGGATGAGCAACCAGACGCTCGTTCCCAGCAAGAGCGCGGGAAGCACGAGGTCGTAGGCGACGACCAACGCGGCGGGCGACACGGGCAGTCCCGCAGTTCGCGCCGCCGGAAGCACCGCGACCAACGCCAGCGGCAGTAGAACGCCGAAGGCGTACAGTGCGGTCGCCGGGCCGCGAATCTCGCCGACGAACTCGGCCATCCGCTCGCGCGTCCCGTCGAGAATCGCGGTGAGCGCCCGGTCGAGGGTCCGCGTTCGCTCTTCCGGTGGGGCCTCGCTCGCCGCCGCGATGAGTACCATCGACCGATGAAGTGCCGGGTTCCATCGCTCCCACTCGGCGGCGAACGTCGTCAAGCCAGCCATCGGGGACCCCGCCGCGCGTCGAACGTGGTCGCCGAGGCTCGCCGCGAGCGGACCGTCGCCGGTTCGCGCCGCGAACGCCGCGGCTCCCTCCGCCGTCGGTTCGATTCGCATCCACAGCACCGCGCGGGCAGCGAGGTCGGGCGCGTCGCCGAGCGCCTGCGTTCGCTTCGCGGCGGCGAGAAGTTCGGGTACGCGTCGAATCAGCGCGGAGAAGCCGACGCCGAGAGCGACCAAAAAGCCCCCGACTACGAGGCGGAGCGGTCGTGGTGCCACGGACGCGCCAAGGAGCGCCACGAGACACCAGAGAATCGCCGCACCGTTCGCCCCGCGAGTGATAACCGTGCTGTCGATATCGCCGTCCAGAAATCCGATAGCGCGGTCGATGTCTGCGTCCGCCGAACCGTCCCATGGGGAGAGTCGTGCGAGGTACGAACACAGTGACTCGAATCGGTTCGAAGTCACGCCGGGTCACGCTCGGTTCGTCCGTTCCCGAGTCGTTCCGTCGTGACCTCGAACGAGGGTGTGAGTCGCTCGATGCGCCGTTCGATGTTTCGCGTTCGGTCGGCGAGCGTCGCTCGAAGGTCGGCGTAGGTTTCGGTCGATTCGGCGAGCGAGGAGACGAGGACACTGTTTCCCCGAGCAACTCTCCCCGTCGGGACGAGTTCCCCATCGTCAAGTTCGTACAGCGGTTCGAACCGTATCGAGTCGGAGCCGTCGGGTTCTCCCGCTCCACTCCCACCTGCGCTCCCGTCGCTTCCGTCCGCGACGACCTCCTCGATACACTTCACCCGCTTTCCGTGCGTCCCATTCGTTTCGTACGATTCGAGCGTGACGACGAACTGGGTCGTCGCGAACGAGGAAGGAGGGACGCCGAGGTCGGTGACGACTCGTTCGTACACCGCGTCGCCGCAGTCGCCGTGTATCGTCCCGAGGACGGCGTTTCCGCTCGCACCGACGCGCATCGCTTCGTACAGCACGCTCGCTTCCTCGCCGCGGACCTCCCCGACGACGAGCGCACCGTCTCCCAACCTGAGGGCCGTCCGAAGCGCCTCCGCCGGGCGGAGTCCCGGTTCGTCGTCGCTCGCCGTCGTCCGCAGCAACTGCACGTCGCGGCCATCGTCCTGTAACGATTCGACCGGTAATTCCGGCGTGTCTTCGAGGATAACGGTCCTGACTCTCGCCGGGAGTTCCCACAGCAACGACCCGAGGAGCGTCGTCTTTCCCGCCCCACGCGGCCCGGCAACGAGTCCGGTTCCGGAACGTTCGACGGCCACCGAGAGGAGGGCCGCCGCCTCCGACGGAAGCGTCCCGTTTTCGGCCAGCGCGGGGAGTGTCCACCGTTCCTCTGATTGGACGCGGAAGGCGAATCCGATACCGTCGCTGACGGGGTCGGTGACGCCCGCGACGCGGACGTTCGTGCCGTCGATTTCGGCCACGGCGTCGAGCGTCGGACTCGCACGCGAGAACGACCTGCCACTCGTTCGCCGGAAGCGCGACGCGAGCGACGCCGCCCCGTCGGGCGTGAGATGGACGTTCGTCTCCATCTCCTCGCCGTCGACCCGTACGCGAAGCGGATTGTCCGCGACAGGGGCGGTAGCGAACACGTCGGAAACGCCCGGGTCGGCGAACAGGTCGGAGAGAACGCCGTATCCCTGCGTGTATTTTCGGAGGACGTCGGTGAGCGTGTCCACGTTCGCCTTCGTGTCCGTCTCCGTTCTCGTTTCCGTGTTCGCCCCGACGACTGCTCTCACGGCACGTCCGGGCGCTCGTTTCCCTCCCGAGACGCCACCGTTTGCGAGGAGCCTCGCGGCCGCGCCGAGCGTCTCGAACGCTTCGTGACGGAGGTCGTACACCGCCGGTTCGAGGTGGTAGATTCGGTGCGGGTCGTGGGTGTCGTTCGTGTCCCCTATATCGTCGAAATCGCCGGAATCGAACTCCGCGTCCCGTTCCGTCTCGTAGTGGCGAACCGTCGCGCCGGTCGAAAGCGAATACCGGTCGGCCAGTCGGGCGTTCGCTGGGGGGCGGAGAGAGACCCGCGACCGGGCGATGGTCGGTCCGACGAACGGACGGAGGAGCGTCGAATACTCCTCGAAGCGATGGACTCCTTCGGCGACGCCGGTTTCTGCGGCGACGTGGGCGACGGGTCCCGCTCGCCCGACGGCATCCATTCCAGCCCGGAGCGGGTCGGTTCGCGCCCGCTCGGCAAGCGTTGCATCGTGAGCAGCGACCCGTTCGATGAACCGGCCGGTCGCGACGAGAAACGCCGCGCCGTCGCCGTCGTAGGTTCGCTCGACGCCCGTCGCACGGGTCACGACGCAGTCCGCGTCGCGTTCGGCAAGCGCGTCGATGACCGTCGCCCGACAGGCGGGTCGTTCGGCGAGTTCGCCGCGCCCCGGGCAGTCGTTCGCATCGACCACGAGCGTCACGCCGTCGAACGACGGATCACATCGGCAGTCGCGTTCCCGGGACCGACCTCTCGACAATGGGTTCCACATGAACCACCGTGGTCGCGTTTTCCGATTTAAAGTTCAGCCGCCGGAACGGCGAGGACGGTCCGGTTACCCCCGTATTCGACCAACAAGAGCGCAATATCGCACCGGGTAGGAGCGCGAACGACGAGCGGTTTGTCGTCCGGTCGAACGACCAATTCGTCCGTCTCGCTTCTCGTCGCCACGCGAACGTCGAACGGGAGGTGGCGAACGTGGGTCGTTCCGCCTTCGACCCGATACGCGAGAACGTCGCCGAAATCGTCTTTCGGGGAGCGGTGGAAACCGGGAACGCCGCCGATTGCGACGAACTCGATTTTCCCCGTCGTCGCGGATTCCGCCGGGAGCGAGAGGGCGACCATTCTACGTGCGCCTATCGGTTCGGTATCGTCGAATGGTACCGCCGTTTCGTCGGCGAGGTCGACCATCGAGCGTGAGACCTCGGCCAGTTCCGCATCGGCGCGGTATGCCGCTCGGTCCCGCCGAGCGCCGTCGATGGCGGGATAGGAGACGCTACAAATCGCGACGACGAGTACCACGGCGAGGACGGTTCGAACGCTCACAGCAGTTCTCGGAGGCGCGTCGTGAGCGAACGGTCGTCGGATTCGTCGCGTTCGTGCTCACACCGTGGAATTTCGTACGGGGACGTCGGACTCGGGGGAGCACCCTTCTCTGGAGGAGCCTCCGAGCGTTGTCGGTCGGCGTTCCGGTTTCCGAGGGAGTCACCCCCACTCGAAAGGGGTCGGGAAGTCCGATTCGAGCGGTCGAAACGACTCGCTTCCGCTGTCTCGGCTTTCGCGAGCGCGGCATCGGCACGGCGTTCGACATCGTCGTTGACCGCGCGGATGTTGCCGACGTAGCCACGCAGGGCCTGTACTGCGGCGTCGAGTTCGTCCAGCTCGGCTTCGAAGTCGTCCATTCGCCCGGCGAGATCCGCAGTCGTTCGGCGGAGTTCCGCGTCCTCCTGTATCGACGGCATCTCTCCGTCGGTTACGGTTCGTTCGAGCGTGGACACGCGTTCCGAAAGCGTTTCGATGTCGGACATCGCCGTGGTTGGTCGCGTCTTCCTATTTAAGGTTCGCCGAGGAGCGAGCGTGGCGTGTCGGGTTTGTTTCCAGAAATTTACATCGAATCCCGTCGGAAAATTCATAAGTCATGAATCAGTTCAATTCCCCATGAAAGTCGTCCTGATTGGCGTGGGGCAAGCGGGTGGGAAACTCACTCAGAGATTGGTCGAATTCGATTCAAGTATGGATTTCAACGCCGTCCAAGGCGCACTAGCTATCAACTCTGCGAAAGCTGATCTGCAGTCGCTGGACCTCGATACCGTCCTCGTCGGACAGGATCGGGTGAAAGGGCACGGCGTCGGTGGAGACAACGAACTCGGCGCGGAAGTGATGCAGGACGATGCTAGCGAAGTGATGAACGCCCTCGACGGTCGAATCACCGCGCAGGCGGACGCCCTCTTCGTCGTCGCGGGACTCGGCGGCGGCACCGGAAGCGGCGGTGCGCCGGTCCTTATTCACGAATTACAGCGAATCTACGAGATTCCCGTCTACGCGCTCGGCATTCTTCCCGGCAAAGGCGAAGGGGCGATGTACCAAGCCAACGCCGGACGGTCGTTGAAAACCGTCGTCCGCGAGTCCGATGCGACCCTGCTCATCGACAACGACGCGTGGCACGAGACGGGCCAGAGCGTCGGCGAAGCGTTCGAGAACATCAACCAGCAGATAGCCCAGCGCGTCGGCCTCCTCCTCGCGTCCGGCGAAGCGGTCGAGGGCGTCGGAGAGAGCGTCGTGGATTCGAGCGAGGTCATCAACACGCTCCGCTCGGGCGGCATCGCGGCGCTCGGATACGCCAGTGCGGGTGCCAGCGAGGAGAGCGGCGAGAACATAAACACGGTGACGAGCAACACTCGGCAAGCCATCCTGAGCAACCTCAGCATGCCGAAGGCGACGGACGCGGACTCCGCACTTCTCGTCGTCGCGGGGGACTCGGACAGGATTCCGCGGAAAGGCGTGGAGAAAGCCCGTCGGTGGCTCGAAGGGGAAACCGGGAGCCTGCAGGTTCGCGGGGGGGACTTCCCGCTCGACAGCGAACGACTCGCCGCCTTGGTTCTCCTCGGCGGCGTGGAGCGCTCGCCGCGGATGCAGGAGTTCATGGAGCGCGCGAAGGAAGCGAACAAACAGGAAACGCGCAAGCAGGACCCGGCCGAGATGTTCCACAACGACGAACTCGACGACCTGTTCTGAGGAGGAATTTGGCGTCGGATGGTGGCGGACGTCGGCGTTCGTCGGTAGTCGTTGGCGGTTGTTGGCGGACGTTACTCCAGTTCGTCCCGGACCATCCGCTCGATTCTATCGAGGCCGAGTTCGAGGCGGTCCATGCCGTTGGCGAAGCTCAATCGGAGAAATCCCTCACCGGCGTCGCTGAACGCGGCACCCGGCGCGGTGACGACGCCGTAGTCGGACAATAGCCGTTCCGCGACGTCGAAGCTCGACCCGTCCAGTTCGGTCACGTCGAGGAGAGCGTAGAAGGCTCCTTCCGGACGCGGGCAGGAGACGTGCGGAATGTCGGCGACGCGCTCGGTCAGGTAATCGCGGCGTTCGCGGAACGCCTCGTACATCTCGCGCACGGGTTCCTGCGTGCCGGCTATCGCCGCGAGTGCAGCGTGCTGACCGACGCTCGACGGGCAGGCGGTCGTACTCTCCCCGAGACTCGTGGCGGCTTCGACGACGGGTTCCGGTCCGACGAGCCACCCGATTCGCCATCCCGTCATCGCGTACGTTTTCGAGCAGGAATCGACGGTCAACAGTCCGTCGTACTCCGTGTACGACGCGATGCGCCGGTGGTCGCCGTCGTAGGTCAACCGAGCGTACACCTCGTCCGCGATGACGTAGGTGTCGTGCTCGGCGGCGGCATCGACGACCTTCTTCACGGCCTCCTCGTCGTAAATGCGACCGGTGGGGTTCGACGGCGTGGTCAGTATCACGGCGGCAGTGTTCTCGTTCAGGTGTTCGACGATGCGGTCCGGGTCGAGGTCGAACCCGTCGTTCGCGGGAAGCGCCACCTCGACGGGTTCCGCACCGGCGAGGATTACCTGATTCCGGTAATTCGGCCACGCTGGCGTAGGAATGATGACTTCCTCACCGGGGTCGGCGATGGCCGAGAGGGCCAACGACAGTGCCTCCATCGCGCCGTTCGTGACGGTCACTTCTTCGGCCGTGACGGGAACGTCGGCCTCGTCTCGCATCCGTTCGGCAATCGCCTCGCGGAGTTCGGGAATCCCGGCCCCGGAGGTGTAGTGCGTCTCGCCGTCGCGTGCGGCCTGCGCCGCCGCGTCGATGGCGTGTTCCGGGGTATCGAAGTCCGGTTCGCCGACTTCCAGTCGAACGAGGTCGCCGCCTTGCTCCTCTGCGAGTTCGAACATCACGCGGATACCCGAACGCTCGAAAGTGTCCACCCGTGACGATGTCTTCATGTTTCCGACCGTCGTTTCCGCGGAGCAAGTAGCTTCGCAGTCCCCCCGCGCTTTGCCGGGGGTGTGAGATCCGGACGTCAACGAAGGACGGACGGGAATCTATTAGACCGACGCACCATCAGTTCGGAGTATGGTATCAGAACTCTTCGACGCCGAGCGCTGGGAGGAAGTTCCGGACTTCGATTTCCGCGACATCACCTACCACCGCGCGACGGACCAAGGAACGGTCCGCATCGCGTTCGACCGCCCGGAAGTTCGAAACGCCTTCCGCCCCGGTACGGTCGATGAACTCTACCGCGCGCTCGACCACGCCAAACGCCAGTCGGACGTCGGCTGTGTGCTCCTCACCGGTAACGGCCCGTCGTCGAAGGACGGCGGGTGGGCGTTCTGTTCGGGCGGCGATCAGCGCGTTCGGGGCGGGGAAGGGTATGAATACCAAGGGGAAGACGAAGAGAGTGAGGACGCATCCGAGGCGGGCCGTCTACACATCCTCGAAGTCCAGCGACTCATCCGACACATCCCGAAACCCGTCATCTGCGTCGTTCCGGGGTGGGCCGTCGGCGGCGGCCACAGCCTCCACGTCGTCTGTGACATGACCCTCGCCTCCGAGGAACACGCCAAATTCCTGCAGACGGACCCCGACGTGGCGAGTTTCGACGGCGGGTTCGGGTCGGCCTACCTCGCACGACAGGTCGGGCAGAAGAAGGCCCGCGAGATATTCTTCGTCGGCAAGACCTACTCCGCCGAGGAAGCCGAGGAGATGGGCATGGTCAACGAATCGGTTCCGCACGAGGAACTGGAGGAAGTCGCCCTCGACTGGGCCGAGGAAATAAACGGCAAGAGTCCGACCGCGATTCGCATGCTCAAGTACGCCTTCAACCTCGAAGACGACGGCCTCGTGGGCCAGCAGGTGTTCGCCGGGGAGGCGACCCGCCTCGCCTACATGACCGACGAAGCACAGGAAGGACGGGACGCCTTCGTGGAGAAGCGCGACCCCGACTTCTCGGACTATCCGTGGCATTACTAAGCACCTTTTGCTGCGGTCGGAAACCGAAACCAGCGCCGTTCGGCGCTGGTTTCGGCCTTCCTCCCTGGCAAAATCTGCACCAAAAACCAGCGGCCCTCCCGTCGGTCGGGCCTCGGCCCGCTCGCTCACTTCGTTCGCTCGCGGTGAGTGACCGACTGGCTGTGTTCGTGGAGAGGGGCGTCGAGGCGGCGGGAAACTCGCTCTGCTGAAGGTCAATCGACCGTTTCACCCAACAGAGGGATTATATTCCACTAGAGCAACACGAAAACGAGCATGACTGAGACAGTCAACGGGAACAACACCCTGGTGCCGGGCGTCGCGGCAACGGGCATTTCAGTATGTCTCGTCGTCGTTGCGATGTGGTTCTGGACCGAGTTCGCGTTCGCGAACCCACCGCTTTCGATTCCGATAATGGTCTACTTTCTGGGCGGGATTTCCCTCGTACAACTCGCACGGAGCGTCTTCATGGACGATTGGACGCGTCGCGGCGCTGCTCTCGGCGTCGTCGTCGGAGTCCTCGTGATGCTCTTCGGCATGCGGCCGATGGGCCACTGTGCAGACACGACCGCATCGAACTGCGGCACCTCGTTCAATCCCGTTTTCCCTGTTCTCGCCCTTGGATTTCTGCTGACGACCACACTGCTGTACGTCGATATTCGACGACGCTAGACCGTCAAAGCTCCTTCGCATACACGTAACGCTCGCAGTCGAAATCGTCGTCCCAGTTCTCCTCGATTCGCTCGAATCCCCGCGCTTCGTAGAAGTCGATGGCGTTCTCGTTCGGTCCGATGACCGAGAGTTGCAGTCGCGTCACGTTCTGCCGCCGCAGTTCCACCTCGAACCGGTCGAGCAATCGCGTGCCGACGCTCACCCCCCAATGGTTTGGGTGGACGTAGATTCGATAGAGGTGGAATCCCGCCTCGCGTTCCTCGTCCGGGATTCCGATGACGAACCCGACCACCGTCCCGTCGCGTTCCGCGACGAAGAAGGGCCGTTCGTCGCGGTTCACGTCGGCGACGACGTTTTCCGGTGCGAACCACGAATCGACGGTCTGCTCGACCGTTTCCATGCCCATGATGTCGTCGTAAGCGGCGTGCCAGGAGGCACGTGCGACGCGCTGGATGGCGGCGGCGTCGTTCGTCGCACCGTCAGTACAAAAGTTCGCTCGCGGGGTGACCGGGAACGGTCGTTTTTCGCTTTAAGTGATTCTCGTGATAAGGTAGAGATATGGACGGTACGAGGACGGTTCTCCGGTACTTCTTCCCCGATAGCGGTCGCGTTCTCATACTTCGAGAGTCCACGATTCCAGAGCGCGGCAGTTCGCTATCTCGTTTAAGTGGTTCTCGTGACAAGGTAGAGCTATGGACGGTAAGACAGTCGGATTCTACGGGTACCAGTCTGTTTCGTAGCCGATGGCTTCTCACGCACTACTTGGTTCGTCGAAACCCGTGGGAAGCCGTGCTCGATTTAAGTGGTTCTCGTCACAAGGTGAAGCTATGGACGGTCGGACGAGGGTTCTCACGAACGCTTACATTCCTCAGCGGCGGCTATCGTCGTCGAATTCGGACTACGTACTGCGTTGATTCTCGCTGACAGCGTCTCCCCGTCGGTCGGTCAAACTCGGCAGGTTCGGGTCGCGGTGGGGATTGCGGCCGTGAACGGCGAACTCCAGATTTCGCTCCTCGATTTGGTCTTTGAGCACGCGTCGAAGCCGATTCAGACTCGTGATGTCGAGGCCGTGTTTCGCCGTGAGTTCGTCGAACCGTTCCTCGTCGGTGAGCGACTGGAACGTCTCGTAGAGTTCCGTCAGCCGTTCGGGCGGTTGCTGGCGAATCCACTCGTCGTCGTGGAGTCCGAGGTAGTGTTCGCGCTCCCGGTCGACCACGTGGCGGATGACGACCAACGCCACCTTCGGGATGGCCCGTTGGCTTCCGAAGACGGTCAAATCCAACTCGCTCATGATGCCGATGACGCAGTCGCGTTGCCACGGCGTCAGCGACAGGTCGTTGCAGAGCGCGTGGCTGACCCTGAGTTTGTCGAGTTGGTGCATTCGACTGCTGTGGCCCGCCATCGCGGAGTGGCGCTCCTCGTGCAGTCGGCGGATGTTCTCGCTCAAATCCGATTCGGGCGAGTCCGCCCGCCCGATGACCGTCGCGCTCGGCGTAACCGGCCCCCAGCGGCGAACCGACTGGTCCCGTTGCAAGTCGGCCCGTCGAACCGTTCCATCCCCCGGCCGCCTGCTGAGTTGCGGTGGCGTGTCGTCTCCCACATCCCGCCCGTCGGACTGCCAGTGAACGACGTGCGAACCGCCGTCAGTTTGACGCATCACGTCCCTCTACTCGGTCGATGTAGTTTAAATGTGTGCCTCGGGAGAGAACGTTGACACGTTCCTGTGAAATGTCGGTCGTTCTTCACGAGGCAAAGATACTTTTCGTACGTAATTGTAGCACAACTATGAAGAATCGAACGGCCGCGCTCGTCGGAGTCATCCTCGGTTCCCTCCCGGTCGCGGTCCTGTACGCGGATGGTTATTGGGACGTACAGTTGGCGGCGGTCATCTGGGGCATCTACGCGCTCACTGGATGGCTGATACTCCGGCAGCGGGACGTCTGGCGGACACGGGGTAACCGATGGAGTGCTCTGCTCGTCGTCGTGGCTATGGGTGGGTCGCAGTTCGGCGTCCACATGGACCTCCCGATATCGGAAAGTCTCATAATCGCGCTCTGGTTCCTCGTCCTCGGTGTCGCGTTTGCGTCGGCGGCAATCGGCGTCGAGATGGCCGGAACGACCGACAGGCAAGCGTCCGAGCAGGATAGCTACGTTTCGTCCGCCGACTGACGGACGTGTGAATGCGTGACCGTTGGTATACTGGCCGTTGGCATCGTTGAAACTCCCAGTCAGAGATTGTTGGTCGTCCGTTGAGTACAGAGCGCGTATGCATCGGCACAACACCTTTGTTCCGAGGCTGTATTTAGTGAGGAGAGATGGCGACGCCCAGTGGCCGAGTGCTCGGTCTGTTTGCTTATTTCGCTGTTCTCCATATCTTGCTACGATTGGATGACGGCAACGTCGTTTCAGCACTCGCGCTGGTTACTCTCTATTCGGTTATGATGTGGGGATTGTGGAAACACAAGAACGGCGAGTTGTTCGAGGAATAGAACCACCGCTATCCATCAGGTAGGTTCATGTGCAGCGGTAAACTAAGCGGTCGCTGTCGAAGCACGAATACCGTAGAAGCGACCTCATACCGTCCATAGCTCTACCTTGTGACGAGAACCACTTAAACGACCGTCGCGGAAACGAGTTCGAATCGGAGACGTTTTGAGAAAACCTCGGCGACGTTTCGTGAAACCGTAGATGCTATACACCTCTCGCGGGAACTATCTCGATAATGAACGATACGGCCACCGAAATCTCCCGACGGAAAGCGTGGCTGATGGCGGCCCGTCCACACACGCTCCCGGCCGCCGCCGCGCCCGTCATCGCTGGCGTCGGTCTCGCGCTCCACGGGGGGAAGTTCGCCCCGTTCCCCGCCCTCGCTGCGTTCGTCGGCGCGGCGCTCATCCAGATCGGAACGAACTTCGCGAACGACTACTACGACGCCGTGAAGGGCGTCGATACCGACGAACGGACCGGTTTTACCCGCGTCACTCAGTCGGGACTCATCTCCCCGAGCAAAGTCAAGCAGGCGATGTACGGAACCTTCCTGCTCGCCATCCTCGTCGGCGTCTATCTCGTCTACGTCGGCGGTCTCCCGATTCTCGTCATCGGCCTCGCCAGCGTCGTCAGCGGCATCGCCTACGCGGGCGGGCCGTTCCCGCTCGGGTCCAACGGATTGGGCGACCTGTTCGTCTTCGTCTTCTTCGGCGTCATCGCCGTCATGGGGACGTTCTACGTACAGGCCGCGGCCCTCCTCTCGGCACCGTTCCCGCTCGGGATTCCGGCGGGGACCGTCACGATGCAGGCGTTCCTCGCGAGCCTCCCAGTCGCGGCGATTTCGACGAACATCCTCGTCGTGAACAACATCCGCGACTTGGAAAACGACAGGAAAGCAGGGAAGCGGACCCTCGCGGTACTCATCGGCTACGGGGCGAGTCGCGGCGAGTACGTCGGCATGCTCGCGCTCGCCTACCTCGTTCCCATCTACTTCGTGACCACCCCGTCGTTCGACTTCCCCGTCCTCCTCCCGCTCCTGACGGTTCCCTACGCCGCGATGGTCGCACGGACGGTCCTCACGAAGACGTCCGGCGAAGCGCTCAACCCCGCCCTCGAACAGACCGGGAAACTGCTGGCCGCCTACTCGGTCTGTTTCGCCCTCGGACTGATGTCATGAAGGTCGAGTTACACGAGTTTTCGCTTCCGCTGACCTCGCCGTTGGAGACGGCTCACGGTGCCATCGAGCATCGGAAGGGACTCCTCGTCCGGGTCGAGGGGGGCGACGAGGTCGGCATCGGCGAGGCGACGCCGCTTCCGGGGTGGACGGAATCGCTTCCCGCTTGCCGGGCGGCCATCGCGCACGTCGACGACCCCGAGTCGGCGCTCTCCGAACTCGACGCCACTCCGGCGGCCAGACACGGGTTGTCGCTCGCGCTGGCGGACCTCCGGGCGAAACGGGCCGAGCGACCGCTGTACCGTCACCTCGGTGGTCCGGAACACGTCGAATCCGTCCCGGTGAACGCGACCGTCGGCGACGCTCCGCGGGACGAAACCGTGGCAGCGGTGAAAGAGGCGGTCGAGGCGGGGTTCGAGTGCGTGAAGGTGAAAGTCGGCGCGCGGTCGGTCACGGACGACGTGGCCCGACTTCGAGCGGTTCGGGATTCGGTCGGGTCGGACCTGGAACTCCGTGCCGACGCGAACGCGGGATGGTCACGTGCACAGGCACGGGAGGCGTTTCACAGGCTCGACTCGCTTCGAATCGCCTACGTCGAACAGCCGCTTCGCTCGACCGACATCGAGGGACTCGCCGACCTCCGCGGTCGGTCCGTCGGCGTCGCGGCGGACGAGTCGGTCGTCGAAACGCCGGTCGAGACGATTTTGGACGAGGGTGCCGTCGACGTGCTCATCTGCAAACCGATGGTACTCGGCGGCCCGGACAGGGCCGTCGAGGTCGCCGAGCGCGCCCGTGATGCGGGCGTCACGCCCGTCGTCACGACCACCATCGACGGCGTAGTCGCCCGGACGGCGGCGATTCACGCGGCGGCCGCGATTCCGGACCGCCCCGCCTGCGGAGTCGCAACCGGGACGCTGTTGGCCCGTGACTTGGGACCGGACCGGACGCGACTCGTGAACGGTGCAGTCAGCGTCCCACAGGAACCGGGGAACGGCGTGACGGACACGTGGGGGACACCATGAACGATTGGCTCACGCACCGGGCCGACGTGTCGCCGGAGGGGACCGCCATCATCGAAGCGGCGGACGGGACCGAGTGGACGTACTCGGAACTCGACTCGACGGTCGAGAAAACCGCCGGAAAACTCGCGGCGTTGGGGCTTCGAGAGGGCGACCACCTCGGGATGCTGATGGAGACGCGGATGGACGGGGTCGCACTCGTTCACGCCGCGATGCGGCTCGGATGCGTACTCGTTCCGCTGAACGTCCGTCTCGCCGCCCCGGAACTCCGACGACAGGTGGACGTGACGGACCTCTCGGCGCTCGTCTGTGAAGCCGGGACGGAATCGGTCGCTCACGACATCGCGGAGGAGGTCCCCGTTGTCTCCGTCGATTCGTCCGAAACGACGCTCGCCGACCGCGACCCGAAGGCATTCACGCCCGCCGACTGGTCGCGCGAGGACCCGCAGGTGTTCCTGTTCACGTCAGGAACAACCGGGAATCCGAAAGCCGTCACGCTCACGATGGGCAACCTGTACGCCAGTGCGACCGCCTCGGCGTTCCGCCTCGGCGTCCTCCCCGACGACCGCTGGCACCTCTGTCTCTCGACGTACCACATGGGCGGATTAGCACCCCTCCTGCGCTCCACGCTGTACGGAACGACCGTCGTCCTGCAACGGGGATTCGACACCGAGGAGACGCTCTCCAACCTCCACGAGTACGAACCCACCGGCATCTCGCTCGTGCCGACGATGCTCCGACGACTTCTCGATACGGGCGACCTCTCCGACTCGCTCCGGTTCGTCCTGCTCGGCGGTGCGCCCGCCCGCGACGACCTCGTCGAGGAGTGTGCGGAGTGCGGCGTCCCAGTCTGTCCCACCTACGGCATGACCGAAACGGCCTCCCAAATCGCCACCGCTACCCCCGGCGAGGCGGCGTCGCACGTCGGAACCGTCGGACGGCCACTGCTGTTCACGGACGTTGCCGTGGTTGACGAGGATGATTCTCCCGTCTCGACCGAGGAACCGGGCGAACTCGTCGTTTCCGGGCCGACCGTGATGGCGGGCTACTACGGCAATCCCGACGCGACAGAGGAGGCGTTCGGTGAACACGGCCTTCGGACCGGTGACGTGGGCTACCGGGACGAGGGCGGCCGCCTCCGGGTGCTGAACCGGCGCTCGGACCGCATCGTCACGGGCGGCGAGAACGTCCATCCGGGCGAAGTCGTGGACGTACTTCGTGACCACCCCGACGTGGCGGAAGTCGCCGTCGTCGGCGTCGAGGACGAGGAGTGGGGCGAGCGAATCGCCGCGCTCGTCGTGCCGGTTCCCGGGAGCACGGTCACGCTCGACTCGGTGCGGGAGTTCTGTGCCGGTCGACTCGCCGGATACAAACACCCGCGGCTCCTCGACACCGCCGCCGAACTGCCGCGAACGGCCTCGGGAACGGTGGACCGCGAGGCGGTTCGTGAGCGATTCAGGTAGTCGAGTACCCTACGACTGCTGTATCTGGAGGCTCACCGACCGTCCGACGTTCAGACCGTTTTCGGTGTTCACATCGAGGCGTTGTTTGAACCGCGCCTGTGCGTTCGAGACGGGTGTGAGCTGTCCGCGGATTTCCCCCTCGGGATACTGCTTCGTGTGGACGTTGACGTAGGCCTCGCCGGTCCGAATGGTGCTCGCCAGTTCCGAGAGCGATTGCCCCTGCAACGGTCCGACGAGGTCGTTCGCACCGAACGTGCCGGACGCGAGGACGCCGTCGAACTGGCCCGAAAACTGCCGTCCTTCTGTCGCGCTCGTACTCGGATAGAGCCAGACGACCGGCGGGCCGCTTTCTCCCTTCGCACCTCGGTGGATGTGTGCCTCCGTGACGTTCTCCAATTTCGAGACGAGGAGGACGAACCGGACGTTCTCGCCCGCTTGCGTGAACATCGCCACGCCGTTGGCGTTCGTCGTGACCGGTTTCGGCTGGCTCTCGCCCGTCATCTGCCCTGTGCTGAACGACGGACCGCCGCCCATCTGTGCGGTGGTGAGTCCGGTTCCGAGAACGCCCGCTCCGACCCCCAGCGTCGCTCCCGTCTTTATCACGTCGCGTCTGTGTGTCATGGTGGAAACCCTCACGGAACCCACCACGAGACGTTCCATAAACGGCGGGGCCGCCGACGAAGCCTTTTATCGAATCCACGCCAACCTGTAGGCGTGTGTACACTCATCGTGGCGTGGCAGGTGTTCGAGGACGCGCCCGTCGTCGCCGCCGCGAACCGGGACGAAGCGTTCGGGCGACCGTCCCGAAGTCCCGGAGTGCTGGACCGGAATCCGACCGTCGTCGCCCCGCAGGACGAGGAAGCGGGCGGCACGTGGATTGGCTACAACGATCACGGCCTGTTCGTCGGCGTGACGAACCGCTGGGTCGAATTAGAGGGTGAGCGCTCCCGCGGCCTGCTGGTACGCGACGCGCTCTCCCACGTCTCGGCCGCGTCGGCCCGCGAGTTCGTCGCGAGCGAAGTCGCCAAACGGACGTACGCCGGATTCAACCTCGTGGTCGCGGATTCGACGGAAGCGACCCTGTTGGAGTGGGACGGAACGCTCGAAACGACGCGATTCGACCCGGGCGTCCATGTCGTCGTGAACAGAGGGTTCAACGAGGGGGCACCCAAATCGAAGCGAATCCTGTCGCTCGCGGGAGCGAACGCGGACGACCCGACGTCGCTCGCCGACTGGCAGGCGGAAACGAAGGACGTCCTCCGAAACCACGACATCGGGGCGTGCGTCCACGGCGACGGGTACGGAACCCGCTCGTCGTCCATGGTGACGCTGTTCGCGGACGGGAGCGACTCCTACGAGTTCGCCGACGGACCCCCATGTGAGACGTCGTACGAGAACGTGGAAAGTCACATTTAAACGCCCGCCCGTCCCTGTAGTGAACATGAGCACGGCAACGTCCGAGGAAGACCTCACCGAGGACGAGTATCACGGACTCGAACTCGTTCGCGAGACGGGCGGCATCCACCAGAGTGACTTCTGGAAGCAACTCGATGTCTCCTCGCGGAAGGGAAGTCGAATCGTCGAATCGTTGGAACGGATGGGATTCGTCAAGCGACAGGAAACCGTCTACGAGGGACACAACACCTACTTCATCACACCCGCCGCGAAGGACCTCGATTTCTCGCTGTTGATGGCCGGCGACATGCTCTCGCCGTTCATCGGTGAGGAGGAAATCGACCCCGAGAGCGACGCCTTCTCGCAGTGGATAATGAACCTCGCGTACGAAGAGTAATCCCGCGTCGCTATTTCCCTTCGTCCGTTTCCCGACCGATAATCAGCGTATTTTTCACGAGGCTTCGATGGCCACGCCGCAGTCGCTCGGAGACGGCTTGGTGTGACACGTCGAGTTCGCCCGCGAGGTTTTCCGCAGAGGCCTCGCGGGGAATGTCGTAGTAGCCCTCCTGAAACGCCAAGGTCAGCGTGTCCTGTTGGTCGTCCGTGAGGCCGAATCGTCCCTTGCGACCCTCATCCAACTGATAGATGTTACGGATATCGAGCGAGAGGTCGTTTTCCCGGCAGTAGTCGTACGTCTGCGACAGCGCGTCGCGGTCGGGAAACAGGATTCGAAGGTGCCAGTGACTGCTGTTTCCGGATGCGGAGAGAACGGTCGCCTCCTCGTCGACGAGGATGTGAACCAGCGTCTGGATGTGGTCCGTCCACTCCATCTGGTAGAGCTGTTCGTCCTCCAAATCGGCGAGCAACTGCAGGTTCTCGACGCTGCTGTCGTTTTCCAGTATCGCTTTGGTGTCCTTAGTGCCGCCGTTCGCCCAAACGAACGGCATCACGCGGTTATCCTCGTGGGCGACGACGCGTTCGATTTCGAATTCGAGTTTTTCGTGTTCCGTGAGCGTCTCCCAGAGCGCGAACTCGTCGGCGGGAATCTCGACTTCGACGACGGTGCCTGCCATACGTGTAATCGAACTTCAGGGGAGAAATAACCGTTGCATCGTCGTCCTACTGGACCGCTTTCAGCGCGCTCCGTGGCCCAAAAAACGGAGTTATTCCAACGCGCTTCCGACCCGGATCACGCGCTTCTCCCCGAACTTCGGTCCGATAAACTGCACGCCGACGGGAAGCCCGTCGGTTTCGCCCGCCGGGACGGAGATCGCCGGAAGGTTGGCGAGGTTGACCGGGACGGTGTTCGCGTCCGCGAGATACATTTGCAGCGGGTCGTCCAAGCTCTCACCGAGTTCGAACGGCGGCGTGGGCATGGTCGGACTGGCGAGGACGTCCACGTCCTCGAACGCCGAATCGAAGTCCCCCTTGAGCCACGCACGGGCGTCCTGTGCCTTCTTGTAGTACTTGTCGTGGTAGCCCGCCGAGAGGGCGTAGGTTCCGAGGAGGATACGTCGTTTTACCTCGTCGCCGAAGGCCTCCTCGCGCGTCTCCGAGAACACCTCGTTCCAGTTGCCGTCGTAGCCGCCCGAATTGCCGTACCGAACGCCGTCGTAGCGTGCGAGGTTCGAGGACGCCTCGGACATGGCGATGACGTAGTACGCCTCGACGGCGTGTTCGACCGACGGAAGTGACACCTCGTGAACGGTCGCGCCCTGCGATTCGAGTTCGTCCATGGCGTCCCAGAATCGCTCGACGACGCCGTCGTCCGCGCCCTCGACGAGTTCGGTCGGCACGCCGATGTCGAGTCCGTCCACGTCGCCGTCGGCGGCGCTCGCGTAGTCCGCGTCAGCGCCTTCGTCGCGGGTCGTCGCGTCGTGGTCGTCGGGTCCGGCGATTACGTCGAGCAGTCCCGCGGCCTCCTCGACGGTCGGCGCGATGGGACCGATCTGTTCCAAACTGTTCGCGTAGGCGACCAAACCGTACCGCGAGACGAGTCCGTAGGTGGGCTTGATGCCGACCACGCCACAGAACGCGGCGGGACAGCGAATCGACCCTCCCGTGTCGGTGCCGAGCGCGAGCGTGGCCTCACCCGCCGCGACCGCCGCCGCGCTTCCGCCCGAGGAACCTCCGGGTACGCGACCCTCGGCGACGGGGTTTTCCGTCGGGCCGAAGGCGGACGTTTCGGTCGTCGTCCCCATTCCGAACTCGTCCATGTTGGTCTTGCCGACGATGGTCGCCCCGGCCTCCTTCAGTCGCGTGACGACCGTGGCGTCGTAGGGCGGGACGTACTCCTCTAACATGGCCGAGCCGCAGGTGGTTCGGACGCCCTCGGTGCTGATGTTGTCCTTGACGGCGACCGTCGTTCCGGCCAACGGACCGTCGTCCGCGCCGTCGATGGTCTCCTCGGTGATGAATATCTGGCCGCTCATGAGACGTTCGGTCCCTTGAAGTAGCCGTCTTCGGTCTCCGGTGCGTTTTCCAGCGCGTCGGCTTGGTCGAGGCTGGTCCGGACCTCGTCCTCGCGCATGACGTTCACGAGGTCGGCTTCACGCTCGACCTCGGGCACCTCGTCTAACGTCTCGAAGTAGCCGAGGATATCGGCGAACTGTTCGGCGAATCGCTCGGCCTCCTCGTCGGACACCCCGACGCGGGCCAACCGTGCGACGTACCGAACCTCGTCCGGTCCGGGAGGCGTATCGCTCATGTGTTGACGAACCCCCGGACGAGCGGTAAGGGTTTCGATACTCACTGCCGTATCGTTGATAAAGACGGCGAATCTTCGAGTAGTGTGTAAAAATCGAATACTGCATTATTATCGAGTTCTCGGCGATGAATACACCGTTTCTGGGGACGAGAAAATGCCGGATTTGCCCACTGGAGTTAAGTAGCTATGGGTGCTATAAGATATGTCTATCGATTCTTCGACTCTCCGACTCTCGTAGTACACCATCGACCCTCTGTCTTCTCCTGATAGTACGCCATGACTGATACACGTACCCGACCGACCGAAGAAACGGAAACCACTGGTGAGCGAACCGAAACGCGAGCCGACGAGCAACAGCGATGCCCCGAGTGTGGCGGGCCGCTCGTCACCGACGAGGAACGCGGTGAGCGGGTGTGTGACGATTGCGGCCTCGTCGTCGAGGAGGACGCCGTGGACCGCGGGCCGGAGTGGCGCGCCTTCGACGCGAGCGAACGGGAGCAGAAATCCCGCGTCGGTGCGCCGACGACGAACATGATGCACGACAAGGGCCTGTCGACCAACATCGACTGGCGCGACCGTGACGCCTACGGTAACTCGCTCGGTTCCCGCCAGCGCGAGAAGATGCAGCGCCTGCGCAAGTGGAACGAGCGCTTCCGCACCCGCGACAGCAAGGAACGCAACCTCAAGCAGGCGCTCGGCGAAATCGACCGGATGGCGAGTTCGCTCGGCCTCCCGGACACCGTTCGGGAGACGGCGAGCGTCATCTACCGCCGCGCGCTGGACGAGGACCTCCTGCCGGGTCGCTCCATCGAGGGCGTCGCGACCGGCGCGCTGTACGCCGCCGCGCGACAGGCCCGGACGCCGCGTAGCTTGGACGAGTTGACGGCCGTGTCGCGCGTCGAGAAGGACGAAATCGCCCGCACCTACCGCTACATCGCTCGCGAACTCGGCCTCGAAATCGAACCCGCCGACCCGAAGAGCTACGTCCCGCGGTTCGCCTCCGAACTCGACCTCTCGGACGAAACCGAACGCCGCGCCCGCTCGTTGCTCGACACGGCGACCGAAAAGGGCCTTCACAGCGGGAAATCGCCCGTCGGACTCGCCGCGGCCGCCGTCTACGCCGCGGCCCTCCTGACCAACGAGAAGGTGACACAGAGCGAGGTCAGCGACGTGGCGAACATCAGTGAGGTCACGATTCGAAACCGCTACCACGAACTCCTCGACGCCGAAGAGGGGACTATCGCGCCCTGAGCGGGAAGAGAGGGGACGCGACACGATACGACTCTATTTTTCACGTTCCTAAAACTGACACCACGACGACCATATCCCCGCTAGCGGTCGTTCCATCGCCGCGATAGCGACGGACCGTAGGCGAAGAAGACGATTCCGGTCCAGAGAACGGCGAAGACGAGCGCGCCGCTCATCGTCGTCGTGGCGTATTTGAGAAACGAGAGGTCTGTCGAAAGCGGGCCGTACGTGTCGAGGATGACGTAAAACGCGAAGAGGGTCGGGAGGTTCGCCAGCAGAATCGTGGCCGCGACGGCCAACAGGTCGCCGGCCGTGGCCTGCCCTTTCGACGTGCGTGAACGGGTTCCGGTTGCCATACCGAAAGGAAGTCCGCCGACCCGAAAAACGGTTTCCGTCTCGCGTCAAGCCGCCCGTGTCGTCTCGCTCGGGTCCGTCGTTGGTCCGTCCCTCGCGTCGGTCGTCCGTTCACGTCACGTTGTCGCTGTCGAAGCGCGACGCGTAGGAGACGAGCGCGAACAGCAGGACGAGAACGGCCGCCGTGAGCGCCATTCCGAACAGGGCCATGGAGACGGGACTCATGTCGAACAGCGAAACCCCGAGCAGCGAAAGCGTCTTCCCCCGGTTCTGGCCCGTTGCGCCGACGGTGAGTCCGATGCCGCCAGCGGCGATCACGATAGTTATCGCGGTGGCGAGGAAGACGGGGCGGCTTGAGATAACGCGGTCGCTCATCGCCGGGAATTGACACCCGTCGGGGTTAGGGTTTGCTACTTCCGCTCGGGACGAGTCGGGATGAGTCGCGGTAGAAAGGAGTGAAAAATCGGAAATCGGGAGACGAAAGCGCTTACTCGGCGGCGATGACGTCGTCGATTCGGACGATCATCGTCGCGGACTCGGTGGCGCTCTCGACGGCCTCGCGTTTGACGGCGGCGGGGTCGATGACGCCTTCCTCGACGGGGTCAGCGATTTTGCCGGTCTCGCCCGAGGAGATGACGCCTGCGCTACCCTCCTCGTCGTCGTTCGCGGCGCGGAGGTCCACGAGCGCGTCGATCGGGTCCATTCCGGTGTTCTCCGCGAGGGTTCGCGGGAGGACTTCGATGGCGTCGGCGAACGCCTCGACGGCGAGTTGCTGGCGGCCTTCGATACCCGCGGCCTCGTCGCGGACGCGGCCCGCGATGCTGGTTTCTATCGCGCCAGCGCCGGGGACGACGCTCTCGGTTTCGACGGCGGAGGTGACGACGTCGAGTGCGTCCTCGATGGCGCGCTCCAGTTCGTCGACGACGTGGTCCGTTCCGCCGCGGACGAAGACGGTGACGGACTGTGCCTCGTCGGCACCCTCGATGAACACGAGGTCCTCGCCGCCGTACTTCTCGACGCGGATGGAGTCGGCGTGGCCGAGTTCGTCGTCGTCGACGTCGTCCGGCTTACCCGTGCGCTTGCCGCCCGTGGACTTGGCGATGGCGCTCGTCACGTCGTCGTCCACGTCGTCGAAGGCGAGGATGCCGTGTTCGGCGAGGTACGCCGCGGTGCGGTCCTCGATGGAGGAGTGCGAGAAGACGACGTCGACACCGGCGTCCGCGATGGCGTCGGCCAGTTCGCGGAGTTGGTCGTTTTCCGCGTCCATCGCGGCGGTGAGCTGTTCGACGTTGTCGACGGAGTACTCGGCGTCGATTTCGGTTTCTCGGACGCCGAAGGAGCCGTCGGTGGCGAGGATGGTCGCGTCCTCGACGGAGTTCGGCATGTTCTTGTGTGCGGGTTCGGCGTCGGTGACGATGCCCTCGATGAGTTCCGTGGCGCTGGAACTCGACCCGGTCTGGGTGAGGACGCGAATCTCGTCGCGGCCGATTCCCTCGTCGCTTTCGACGCCGCGAACCGCGTTGACGACGACCTCGGCGAGGCGTTCGGTCGTGACGTCGCCGGTTCCCTTACCGGTCATGCTGGATGCGGCGACCTGTTTCAGCAGGTCGTCGTCGATGTCGACGTCGAGCGCGAGGTCCTCGACGGCTTCGACGGCGATGTCACGGGCGCGGGCGTAGCCTTCCACGATGGTCGTCGCGTGAACGTCCTGGTCGAGGAGGTTCTCGGCCTTCGCGAGGAGTTCACCGGAGAGGACCGCGGCCGTGGTGGTGCCGTCGCCGACTTCGTCCTCCTGCGTCTGGGAGACCTCGACGATCATCTGTGCGGCGGGGTGTTCGATGTCCATCGAGTCGAGGATGGTCACGCCGTCGTTCGTGATGACCACGTCGCCGTCGTCCGAGACGAGCATCTTGTCCATCCCGCGCGGTCCGAGTGTGGTTCGTACGGCCTCGCTGACCGCTTTACCGGCGGAGATGTTGGAGGACTGCGCGTCGCGACCCTGCGTTCGTTCCGTCCCCTCGCTGAGGATGAACATTGGTCGGCCGCCCATGCGTCGCTGTCCAAAGCCTGATTCTGACATACGTATAACGAATGATTGATGTTCTATATAAACGTTTCTACACAGTTCGCTGGACGGGACGACGGTACGGCCATCGACCGATAGATACATGCCCGATTGTAATCGAGAAAATTTCAGATGTTGGAACTGGAGCATCGGTTTCGAGTGGTGGACGTTCACGCACGGCTCCCCGTCGAGGAGTCCGTGACGGCGCGTGGACGAGCCATCTCGCCCGACAAACTGGAGCGCGAACTCCATCAAGCGGGCGTCGTCAGCGCGGTCGTGTTTCCCGGCCCGCAGGAGGGAAACAGCTATCTCCGGGCGAACAACGCCGTCGCTCGGCGAAGCGTGGAACGCCCCTTTTTCGCCTTCGCTCGAATCAACGGCCCGCGTGACCCGAACGGAGGCGCCACGGCGCGGCTCAGAAACTTCGGGTCGCGTCGGAAGGAGTGGCACACGTCCTCGGACGACATCGAGCAGTACGCCTACGACGACCGGTTCCACGGATTCAAACTCGACCCGACGTGCGACGGACTGCCCGAAGACGACGTCCTCTCCCGATTGGAAGAGGTGAACCTCCCCGTTCTCGTTCACGCGGGCGAAGGGTTCTCCCCCCAAACGGCCGCCGAAACCCTCCTCAACCGGTCGTTTCCCGTCGTCCTCTCGCATTTCGGCGGATTTCCGCTGAACCGCGACCTGATGGCGGACGCCATCGACCTGCTGAATTCGTACGACGACTGCTATCTCGACACCAGTTTCGTCCGCTACCGGGAGCAGATGGAACGGGCAATCATGGAACACCCCGACCGCGTGCTGTTCGGAAGCGGTGCTCCGAACGCCCATCCGAACGTCGCCGTAATGGAAATACTCACCCTCGACGTTCCCGAGGATGCCATGCGAAAAGTGTTCACCAACAATCCGTCCCGCGTCGTCGAAGCCCTCGCACCCGACCACGAGGAGTAGCGCCGGTCACTCGATTTCGGTTTCCACGTCGCGCCAGTCGTACCGTTCGACGGCACGGTCGGCGCGCGAGGAGAGTCCAGCGGGATTGCGCGTCTCGGTTCGGTCCCGAAGTCTGCCGACGAGGCCGTCCTTGGTCCCTCCGGCGATTCCCTTGAGTACCTGTTTCCCACACCCCGCCCAGAGGGACGGTTTCGCGTCGCCCGACGCCACCTCTCCGCCTGCGGTTCGCGCGTCGCGGATGGCGTCGTAGAAGGTCCGCCTGAACACGGTCAGTCGCGGGCCGTAATTTTTCACCATGCGATAGGAGAGCGACCGGTATTTGACGCTCCAATCGCGTTCGACGCCCTTCTCGTCGGTGTCGTCGCGACGGACGGACACGTCCGACGACCACGCTATCGGTCGCTCCTGTCCCGCGAGACGATGAGCGCAGTCGCGTGCGCCGCCGGTTTCCAAGTTCTCGTCGAACCCGTCGACCGCCTCGATGCCGTGGCGCGTGAACGCGACGTTCACGCCCGAGAAGTAGGTTACGTCACGTCCGGCGATAGTTCGCGTTTCGACCGTCTCTGTCGTCATCCCAGCCCGGACCATTCGGTGGACCGGCCCCGTCACCACGTCCGCGCCGTCCGCGATGGCGTCGCGGATGCCGTCGAACCACGACGCTTCGACGGACACCTCCTGCCCGATGAACGCGATGACCTCGCCACTGGCCTCGGCGAGTCCCGCGTTTCGCGCGACGTTCAAATTGCGGTCGGAGATCTCGACGAGGGCGCTCACGTCGGAGCGCTCACAGACCATGCCGGAGGTGCCGTCCGTGGAGGGACCGTTGACCACGACGACTTCGGCATCGGGAGCGTGTCGCCTAAGCGCGTCGAGGGCGTCGCTCAATGGCTCCCGACCATTGAGCGTTGGGACCACCACGGACAAGTCCATATCCGCTTTTCAGATACCGAGTACGTAAAAGCAATTCGGCACGCGCTCGTCACATCACTCGACGCTCGTGTTCCAATAGGAGACCGACGCGAGTTTGTCACCGAACATCGAATCGCCGATAGTGGTGTCCATATCCCGGATGCGCGATGCGATCGCGTCCGGAATTTTCCGATAGAATCCGTAGGGAAGAACCCAGTCGTGGTCCGAATCGACCAGCGAAAGACCGGTTTCCCCGAGGAGTTTCTGTACGTCCTCCAACGAGTACAGTCGCGACCCCATCGGCAACAACCAGTTGTAGAGGCTTCGCGTACTCGGCCCGGCGAACGTGTCGAAGAAGACCTGATTCTTCGACACGCGACACATCTCGCTCAAGAACGAGGCCGGCGTGTTCGCGAGATGGAAAAAGCGCATGGCGAACACGGTGTCGAAGTGGTCGTCGGGGAACGGGAGACGCGCGGCGTCGCCGCGCATGAACTCCAAGTGGTCCGCGACACCGGCGTTTCGCGCCTTGTGGCGACCCTGTTGGAGCATCGCGGCCGAAATGTCGAGGCCGACGATGTCCGCACCGCGCTCCGCAAGCATGACGGTAAACCGCCCGGTACCACACGCTATTTCGAGAACGCGTTTGCCGTCGACCGGTCCGATAGCGTCGAGGACGGCTTGCTTCTCGCGGCGGTCGATAATCCTACCGCCACGGGAGAATCGCTTCTCTTCGTATTCCTCGGCCACCTCCGTAGCCTGATACCACTCCTGTCCCTTCACACTTTCTTCGTCCGAACAACCTCACCCGAGGGATAAAACGGTACTGGATGTGGATAGGGACGAGGCGAACGCCTTTGCACGTTCGTCCCGTACTTCACACGGGATTTCGAATGCCGACCTGTAATCACTGTGACGGCGAGTTCACCGCGGACGACCTCGTTCGTCACGAATACGAGCGAGTCATCGTCGTCCACTGCCCCGACTGTGGCTGCGTTCTCGGTCAGTACAACCGCCACAGCGGGCCGCCGAAAACCGACCACAGGCGGTAGTCGCGTCGGCGGTTAGCCGCCCGTCACCACGCGGTCGGGACGGATGCGAACGACAACGCGCGGGCCGCCTTCATCGCCGAGGTTCGGGTACTCCTCCCGGTCCATGTACCGCTCGGTGAGTTCGTTGATGTGGTCCACCGCGCCCTCCTCGGTCACTTCCTCGACTTCGCCGCGAATCGAGACGAACCGATACGGGTCGTCGGGGTCGAGGATGGAGAGGCCGACCTTCGGATTTCGTTGGACGTTTCGCTCCTTCTGGCGGCCCTTCGCCGTGTTGATGAGGATGTGGGTACCGTCGTATCCCACCCATACCGGCGTCACTTGGGGCGTCCCGTCGGGCATGACGGTGGCGAAGTTGGCGAACGCTTTCCGCTCGAACAGGTCCCTGTACTCCTCGGGAATCGGTTCCATGGGCGGTTCACGTCGGGAAGTATCCTGAACGTTCTCCCCGACCTATCACGCTATCTAAATGTGATATTATGACGTATAAGGTGTCGATATTGTATGAACACACCTATAGCCAACGTTTACCACCATGCCGTGGTCGCATGATATACATGAGCACGACTGTAGCAGAACCAGCGCGCGATTTCCGCGAACGACTCAGAGAATTACCCCCCAGCGCCAAGCTCGTCGCCAAGGTGTTGGAAACCGAAGAACCACTGACGCAAGGCCAACTCGCCGAGGAATCCCTTCTCCCGGACCGGACCGTCCGCTACGCACTGACCCGTCTCGAAGAGCAGGACCTCATCGTCTCGCGCCACAGTTTCCGTGACGCGCGAAA
The DNA here is from genome assembly GCF_056892285.1 of Haladaptatus sp. HS23. Taxonomy (NCBI): domain Archaea; kingdom Methanobacteriati; phylum Methanobacteriota; class Halobacteria; order Halobacteriales; family Haladaptataceae; genus Haladaptatus; species Haladaptatus sp. HS23. The sequence goes on from NZ_JBXGLH010000002.1 coordinate 513,499, forward strand.
GCAGGTCTACCTGCTGAACAACTAGCTTCTTACGCCTCCCGGTTTTCTCACCGAGATTTTTCGACGTTTTCGGTTTCCCGACCCCAGTGACCAAGAACGACTTTTCCCATTCACGAACGACTTTTCCCATTGGAAGGCCACGCCCCGGACGTGAACCCGATTCCCGTCCCCACCGAGACGCTGGCCCCACACGGGGAGACGAACGCCTACGTGGTCGATACCGCCCTCGTCGACCCGGCGGGACAGACGGCCGAGCTCGACCGAGCGATCGGGGAGAACGACGTCGAACACGTCGTCCTCACCCACACCCACCCGGACCACGTCGGCGGCGTCGCCCACTATGCCGACGCCTGCGATGCGACGGTTTGGGCGCGGCAGGGCCGCGAAGAACGTTTCGAGCAAGCGACGGGCATCACCCCCGACCGCACGTTCCGCGAGGGAACGACCGTCGGTCCGCTGACCGTCATCGAGACACCGGGACATGCCCCCGACCACGTCGCGTTCGCCACGGACGACGGACTCATCACGGGGGACCTCGCCGTCGCGGAAGGGAGCGTCGTCGTCGCCGCGGGGGAGGGCGACTTGCGCGCCTACCTGACCTCGCTTCGGCGACTGTACGCGAAGAACCCCGACGTCCTCTATCCGGGACACGGACCCGTCATCGAGAACCCGAGGCGGACGATTCGACGACTCATCGACCACCGACTGCGCCGCGAAGAACGCGTGCTGGACGCGGTTCGCGGCGGTGCGGAAACGCTTTCTTCGGTGACGGACGCCGCCTACGACAAGGACATCTCGGCCGTCAGGGAGTTCGCCGAGCGAACGGTGGCGGCCCATTTAGAGAAGTCGGCCGTCGAGGGGAAAGTGGACTGGGACGGCGAACGCGCCCGTCCGACCTGAAGCCCACAATCGTTTTCCCTCCTCGCACGAACCGTCCTCCGTGGAATCCCTCGAAGCCGAACTGGAACGCGCGAAATCGCTCGACGTGACCGAACTCGCGGACGCCATCGAGGACATCGGGTTCGAGTGTACGCGCTGTGGTGCCTGCTGTACGAGCGAGGCCGACGACCCGCACACCGCCACCGTCTTCCCCGACGAGGTGCGCGCGTTGCAGGAGACGACGGAGTACGACTTCCGGGACGTGGCCCGCCCCATGCCATTTGGTCTGGACGAGGACGGCGGCGAGACGTTCGAGTGGGCGCTCCAGACGGACGACTGCGGCGACTGTCGGTTTTACGAGGATGGAATCGGAGCGTGTTCGGTCCACCCCGACCGACCGCTCATCTGCCGGACGTACCCCTTCAGCGTGGCGCTCGGCGGGACGAGTCAACCGATGGGCGAACCCGTGGACGAGTCGGGGATGGTCCGCGCCCACGAGTGCGAGGGCCTCGGCCGCAACATCGACAGGGAACACGCCGAGGAACTCGCGGCGGCGCTCAAGGAACGCGCCGTCCGCGAACTCGAAGAGGCAATCGGCGTCCGCGATAACTACGAAGCCGCAAATCCCGACGCAGGCGAAGTCGTCGTCCACGACTCGGAGGGCGCAAAGAACCCCGACGGAACGGCGTACGAAGGCTGATGCTGCCGGAGAGATGACCATTTTCGACAGCGAGCGACAGGCGCGAACGAAGTGAGCGCCGCCGCGAGCGATCGGCCGGTGACACAGCCATCGAAAATCGGCCGGTGACACAACCGCCGAGGCAAGCAACCCCTCCGGAAAATCTCCGATTTTCCGGGCCGAGGAGTGACCAACGGGAGCGACGAATGCTTTTGGTCCACCTTTTGCCAGGAAGGACGGCCGAATCAGGCGCGAACAGCGCCTGATTCGGCTCCTGACCGCAGCAAAAGGTGGGTGTCGATAATTCTATAATGGTTGACTACTTGTTTTCATCTGGAGGTCTACGACCCTTGGAAATCTCTGACAAACTCCTGTGTCTGTTCAGCGCTGATGTTACTCTCAAAGGCGACGACTACGTCGTCAGTGTGCCACGACGTGAAATCGATACGGGTTCGGTCGAACCGGGAGAAACCTACCGTGTCGCGCTTATCTCGCGGGAGACCGAGGAAGAATCGGACGACGAACAATCGGCGGCAACGACGCAATCGAGTGCCAACGCGAACACCGGAAGCGTCTCGTCGGAACCACAGCCACCCGTCGAAGCCGGTGAAATCCGCTACGTCGAAGTCGAAGATATCGGCAAGCAGGGCGACGGCATCGCTCGCGTCGAACGCGGCTACGTCATCATCGTCCCCGGCGCGGAAATCGGCGAACGTGTGAAGGTCGAAATCACGGAAGTCAAGTCGAACTTCGCCGTGGGCGAAATCATCGAAGAAGAGTTCTGAAGAACCACCTTTTTATTGCGAGGGTCGCGGAACGACCCTCGATAAAAATCTGGACCAAAAGCCGACTGCACCCCCTCAGTCACGGTGACGGACTCGCCCTGCGAGTCCGTCACGTTCTTTCGAGGGATTTGTCGGCCCGGAAAATCTCCGATTTTCCGGTGAGATGCTAGCGACGAGCGAGCGTGTCTCCGCCCGATTTTTGCGGTTGTGAAAATTCTGATTTCTGGTGGTTGTGTCACCGGCCTATCGCTCTCCCGCCCATGGCTCGCTTCGCTCGCCGCCGCTTGGTCGCTGTGAAAATCGTGGTCGTCGGTCAGTCCGCGTTTCTGGAAACTGGCGCTCCAGCGAACTTGCTCAGGTCCACGTCCACCGTCTCGGCGAGGTCGTCCGGCGTCTCGTAGGGGCGGTTGACGATGACGTTTCCGGCGCGCTGCTTGCCGAGGCCCGGAATCGCGGTGAGTTCGTCCATCGACGCGCTGTTCACGTCGAGCGGGTAGGGAACGCCCGTGACGGAGCGGTAGCCGTGGTCCACGACGGCCACGTCGATGGTTCGACCGAGTTCGCGCTCGCCCGGAATTCCGACGAGGAGCGGATAGGTTCCCAACTGCCGTCCGAATGTTCGCCCGTCCTTGTGGTATTCGAGGTGGACGTTCGGCAGTACGGTCCCCGGCGGGGTGACGCGCTGGAGCATCGGGTTGTCTATCTCCTCGCGGACCTCGCTCTTGTACCGCTTGAACAGTTGCTTGTGATTGTCGGCGATGTCCGTCCCGACGGCGTTCATCTCCGTTCCCGAGAAAGCCATGACCTGCCGGATGTTCACCCGGCGGAGCATCAGACCCTCGTCGTAGACTCGCTGGAGGAACTCGCGGTTGTGGTCGAACGTCTCCTTGCGCTCCCCCTTCAATCCGTGGAGGAGGTTGATTCCGGGGAGCAGTTTCGGCAGTCGGTTCGCGGCGTCCGGTCCGTGGGTCGGAGCGTCTTCGGGCGACTCACCGGGCCGCCACCCCGCCTCCTCGTTGACGATTTTCACCGCCTCGAAGCATTCCTCGGCGGTGACGTTGAGGTTGTTCTCCTCTTGCACCACCGGGTCCGCGGACTCCAACCCGAACGCGGCAGTGTCGCCGGGCGTGTTGTGTTCGGCGATGACCCGAATCCCCTCGCGCGACAGTTCCGGCCACTCGACGACCGTGATGGGGTTCATGTTGTCGAGGTGGAGCGTCCCGAGGTCCGGCGCGACCGCCCGAATCCCGCCGTACAACTCGCGGAGCGCGTCGGGGTTCGGTTTCTCGCCGTCCCCGCCGTAGGCGAGGATGTCGGCCTGTCGCCCCAGTCGGAAGTGCTTGACACCCCGGTTCGAGAGGCCAGCGACTTCCGCGACGACGGAGTCGGGTTCGCGGAACGACGGGTTGCCGTACAGCGGTTCCGTGCAGAACGAACAGCGATAGGGACACCCGCGCGAGGTCTCCATCTCGCAGATGAGGTACTCCGGGTGATTCGGGTGCTGTTCGACCACGAACGCGCCCGCCTCGGCCCAGCGGTCTATTTCCTCGTTGTTCCGCATTCGGTTGTTGAAGCCTTCCAAGCCGCTTTCCACGAGGTCCGCGGCGGCGGCTTCCACGTCGCCTTTCGCCACGAAATCGAAGTCGAGGTCGTCGCGTTCGGTTTGGGTTCCCCCCGCGTTCTCGTCGCCGACGCCGAACTTGACGGGGCCGCCCATCAAACTGGTCCCGTCGGCGGTCCACGCCATCTTCCGCACCTCGTCCGGTTCGGCGGGCGTACCACCGACGTACTTCCCCGGGACGGTCATCCCACCGATGTAGACGAACAGGTCGGCGTCGGCCACGTCCGCCCACTTCGAGTTGTCCTCCCGCAGTTCGTCGATGGTATGGTACGTAATCCGTTCTTCCGGCACCCCCGCATCCACGAGCGCCCCGGCGGTGTAGCGCGGGTACGTCGAGATGTACGGCGGCACGCCGAAGTGGGCCGGTTCGTCGACGTAGCCGTCCACGAGCGTCACGTCGAGGGTCGCGGGGTCAGTCATTACCCGCTTTTGCGACTGGACGGATAAAACGGTGACTACTACGGAGAACACACGGACGACGGGGAACGAGATGGGACAGGTTCTGCGAGACCTGTGATTTCGGTAGCGACTGTGAAGACGTAGAAAGGCCTGCTCGTTCGCTCCGAGATCGGATCGGTCTGTTGTGACCGCAGTAACTGCGATAGGGACCTCGAAAGCCCGCGAACGCCCGGCCGCGAGCGGACAGGGGCTTTCGAGATGGTCTTCGCAGTAGTTGCAATCACATCATCAGAATCACATCCAGTTCGTCGCAATCGCAACGCAAATCCTAGCCGGAGTCCGCGCGTTTATTTTCGTCCGGGACATATCGTCGTGTATGCCCGCGACGCTTGAGGTCAAATGCACGGACGACGACTGCGAGATGGACATGTTCGAGATGCACTACACCTACGACATGCCCGACGACGTCGGCGTGAACGACTTCCAATGCCCGTACTGTGGCGAAACCGAGTGCCTCGAAGCTATCGAACTATGACGCTCCGCGACCTCGGGCGCTCGACCGTGACGGCCGTCGCATCGAAGGTCGGCCGCGCCGCGAGCAAGGTACAGGAGTCGCGCCCCGTTCCGGCCGACCTGCTCGAAAGCGAGGACGCCTATCTCATCGTCTTCGACGCTTCGGGGGCGACCGGAAGCGACGTCCAGGTCCGGTTCGTCAGGGATTCCGTCCTCGTTCGAATCGACCGCTTCCGTGACTTCCACGACGGGTTCGATATGGTGTTCCCCGGCCGCGGAATGTCGCTCGACGGGGAGGTCGAACTTCCGGCAGACGCCGAGGTGGACGCGAAGAAAGCGACTGCGACGCTGACCGACTCCGGCACCCTCGAAGTCACGGTGCCGAAGTCGAACTGAGAACCGACCGTTACTCTTACTCCACCGCCATTCCTTCGACGATTTCGAACTCCTCGTCTCCGGTGAAGCGTTTCGGGTCGAACTCCGGGATGCCGCCGTCGCCGAGGATGTCCTCCGAAATCGCCTCTCCGAGGGCCGGCGAGCGCATGAAACCGTGTCCCTGCCACCCGGCGGCGACGTAACAGTTCAGGCGAATCTCGCCGAGGAGCGGGTCGTAATCGGGCGTCGCGGTGCAGAGCCCCGCCCACGCACGTTCGATGGCCGGGGCAGTGTCCGGGCCGAAGTCGAGACGGTGGGCGAGCCGTTCCTCCATCGCCGCTTCGAAAGTGGAGTCCGCCGCGTGCTTCCACGTCGTCGGGTCGCTCTCGACTTCTTCGGTACCGTCCCCGGCGAGGAGTCCGTCGGGATGTGGTCGGAGGTAGTAGCCTTCCGTGGCGTCGTACAGCATCGGCGTGTCGGTATCGAACTCGCAGGTGAGCGCCTGCACGCGGTACGGTTTGAGCGCGACCGGGATTCCAGCGTCAGCTAACACGCGCTTCGTGTGGGCACCCGCCGCGACGAGTATGACGTCGAACGGTTCGGCGTGGCCGCCGTCGGGGAGGATGCGTGGCGCTCCGTCGGTCGTCGTTCCGTCGAGTCGGACGCGAACCTCGGTCCCGGTTCGGATTTCCACGCCGTTCTTCTCGGCTTCGGCCGCCATCATCCGGGCGTAGCTTCCGGGGTCCGTTCGGCCCGTGTTCCGAGCGATTGCGGCGACGCCGATGTCGTCCGCGTTCAACGCCGGATACCGGTCTTCGAGTTCCGACGTGTGGATGAACGCGACGTCCCGCCCGTGTTCACGCATCCGCGGGACCTGCTCGCGGATGGCCGCCGCGCGCTTCTCGTCGCCCGTACGTGCGAACCAGACGTAAGGCGTCTCCACGAACTCGAACCCGGCGGTGCCCGAGAACTCGTGGAACCGTTCGATTGCACGTCCGCCGACGCGGGCGTCCTCCGGTGCCGCGAAGGCGTCGTAAAGCACGCCCGCCGCTCTGGACGTGCTCTCCCCTTCGTTCGGGATGGTGCCTTTCTCGAACAGCGTCACGTCGGCCCCCCGAACCGCGAGGTCGTGGGCGGCCGTCAATCCGACCGCGCCGCCGCCGACGATGCCGACGTTCATCGGTGATCCTCGGGCCAGAGGTGGTCGATATCCCGTTCTGCGAGCCACTCGACCAACGCGGCGAGTTCGTCGCTCGACGCGTCGAGGAGTCGCGTTCCGGCCTCCCGCGACCCTCTGGTGGGAGTGCCGACGACGCCGCTGTCTGCAAAGTCGGCCGTGTCGAAGCCGATGTTCGCGCCGTGAACCTCCTCGCCCCATGCGTCGTTCGCGCCCGCCTCGGCTTCTTCGAGCGCCGTCTCGCGGACGAGTTCCTCGGCGACTTCGAGGAGCATGCTCGTCTCGATTTCGTCCGCGTGCGTAATGCCCATCCCGAACTCGTCTTCGAGCACGTCACCGATTCCACCCCACCAGTTCCACGGAACGGCGTAAGCGACTTCCGCGCGTCGAACCCGGCGTGCCACGCGCGTGAGCGCGCCGCTGTTGCCGCCGTGACCGTTCACGACGACGACCTTCCGCACGCCGTGGCTGGCGACGCTCGAAACGATGTCCTCGATGTAGTCCTCGAACGTCGCCGGGTCCGTCCAGAGGGTGCCGTCGAACTGGCGGTGGTGTTCGCTGACGCCCACGGGAATCGTCGGGAGGAGGACGACGTCCTCCCGGTCCGCGAGCGTTTCCGCGACCGCCTGTGCCGCCATGAAATCCGTCCCGAGCGGGAGGGCAGGCCCGTGCTGTTCGACGCTTCCGGTCGGAAGCAGCGCGACGTCCACGTCCGCGAGCGCCTCGCGGGCCGTGGTCGTCGTCTCGTCTGCAAGTCGGCTCATGACTTGTGATTGCGGCCGCGGTATTTGAAATTGGGTGTCGCGGCCAACGGGAAAACGGGACCACGGACCCAACGAACCGCGGACTACCGGCCGATGAACGAGTCGATACCCTGTGCGGGATAGCCGACCACGGTGTCTACACCGGCCGCCTTCAGTTCGTCGATGCGTTCGCCGACTTCGGCGTGCGTCCCGACGAGCGCGAAGTCACGACTCGCGGCCGAAAGCACGCGTCGAGCGCGGCCATCGGCGCTGGCGTCCGTCGGTGCGTCGTCGGGGAGCGCCCGTGCTACGGGCTTTCGCCGGGACACGTACGCGCCGACGGAGTCGAGTATCACGTCCTCCTCGCCGGTGAGAACGGTCGGTGCGTATACCGCGACCGTTCCGTCGAACCCGGCGGCGCGAAGCGCGCGCACGTCGCGGGTCGTCGAACGGGAGAGCAGTTCGAACTGCGTTGCCCCCGTCGCCGTGGCGACGCGCTCTATGCCCTCCGTGCCGACCCACGCGTCGGGCGACCGTTCCAACGCGGCCCCGAGTCGGGGTGCGACCGCTCGGGTTCGCTCCTCCTCGGAGAGATAGGCGGAGTGTCCGGCGACGAACACGGTTCCCGCGTCCTCGGGAAGTCGTCCGAAGAGCGAATCGTCGCCGAGCGGGTCGAAGCCGTCCGCGCGGACGGGTATCGTCATCAACACGTTCTTCTCCGCCGCCAGTTCGCGGAGCGTCTCCGTGTCGGGGAGGTGTTCGCGCCCCTCGTAATCTATCGTCACCGTCTCGAACGGCATCGAGTGGGCCCGACGGACGTCACACTCCGCGGGTTTCAGTGCGGCGGCGTCGAGGCCGGTTCGAACGAGGGCGTGGCTACTGGCTAGCATTCGTGTTCAACTCCCATATTCAGAATTAGTCGGTTACTACTCTCGCGGAACGCGATCCATCGTCTGTGCGACCATGGACGTTGTAACGCCAGCGGGGTCAAAAGGTTGTCGGCGACGGCAAGGATTCGACGGACGGGTTCGGTGTGCTCTGCCGGATTCACTCGCCCTGCATCGGGACGTACCGTTCGATTCCGGGAACTTCGACGCCGAGCGTTCCCTCGATGAACTCGATGAACGCCCCGTCCTCGGACTGAAGGCCACCGGCGACGGTGACGGCGGCGAGGCCCACGAGGCCCGTACCGACCAAAAAGACGGGAAGCGTGAGGAAGGAAAGCGTCAGCCAGCGCCCGGCGAGGAGGCCGATGGGAAACAGGACGAGCGGCAGGACGACGTACGTCCGCTTCGTGTACGGGGAGAACGGCGAGATCCCGCACTTCGACAGGAGGACGACGTTGAGCGCGAGGTTGCGGACGACGTAGGCCCCGGAGGAGGCGACCGCGGCACCGACCATCCCGTACGTGGGAATCAGGAGGAGGTTCACGACGAGGTTGAGCGCGAGCGTGAGAATGTCGACCCCGAGGATGGCCTTCGTGTGGCCGAGGGCGGCGAGCGTCGTCCGGTTTCGCCCCGCCGCCGCGCTCGTGAAGAAGCCGACCGAGAGGATGGCGAGGACGACGCCGCCGCCGGTGTAGCTGGACCCGAAGAAGAGGGCGAGTACGTCGTCCGGGAAGACGGTGAACACGAGAAACGCGGGGAAGGTGAGGACGTAAATCCACTTCGTCGTGATGCGATAGATGTTCGTCACCTCCTCGCGCTCGCCGTCCGCGTCGAGTCTGGACGTGAGCGGCAGGTAGAGGTAGCCGAACGAGGAGATGACCATCAGGAGGCTGTTCGCCAACGGGTACGCCGCGTTGTAGACGCCGACCTCGTTGGAGGTGCGAAACTGGGCGAGCATGAGGGTGTCCATCCGCGTCAGCAGGATGGAGAGGACCATCGTCACGATGAGCGGTGCCGAGTAGGTGAGCAGTTCGCGGGTGTGAGTTCGCGTCGGGCCGACGAGACGCACGAGGCGGTTCGAGAGGAGGTAGACGACGACGAGCGTTCCGAGCGTGGCCGCCAAGTAGGCGTAGCCCACCGAGACGAGGTCGAACCCGCCCGCGACTAACGCGACGAGCAGAAAGATTCGAAGACACGGGTGGAGGAAATCCTTCGTGTAGAGCTTGTAGCGCGTGTTCTCCAACCCGCGGAGGGCGCTCACGCCGACGGTCAGGCCGACGCTGACGGGAATCGTCAGGACGAACAGGCGGAGCAACTCGCGTGCGACGCTCGTCTCGAAGAGTGCGACGGCGATGCGGTCCACGTTCAGGTACAGGACGAAGGAGACGGCGAGGCTGACGGCGAGGGAGAAGGCCAATCCGAACAGCCAGACGCCCCGAACGTCCCGGTCGTCGTCGTAGCGCGAGACGAAGCGCGGAATCCCGTCGTTGAGCCCGACGAGCGAGACGGTCGTCCCGATAGTCATGATGGCGAGCGCAATCATCACCTCGCCGTACAGCTGGGGCGAGAACCAGTGGGCGATGATGACGCGTTCGACCAACCTGCCGACGGAGGCGACGACGACGCCGACGACGATGAGTACCGAACTCGACAGCAGCTTCGAGAGGTTCGAATCACTCGTCGCCATTCGGGAACGAAAGGGTGGAGGGATGCGTCTGACCGCGGTGCTCACGGCTTCGTTGCGTTCTCGGGTTCACGGTGGGACAACCAACCGGGTCGAGGGGCTTTGTTATAGGCACCGTACGGCGGAGTAATCGCTCTCAACCGCGTGTTCCGGTCTCCCATCGACAGAACAATATAGGAGACGTTCGTGATATTTTCAATCGAATATGGATTTCGTTGCGACCTTCACGGGCGTTGAGACGTAGGGAGCGACACCGAAAGAATATTAATAGATGTCTTTGCATTGAAAATCGCATGGCACGCGATTGCAGTACGACAACAGACGATAGTCGAGCGGACAGCACGTCCGTCGGTCGTCGCTCCTATTTGAAACTGACCGGCGCGGCCGCGGTTGCGGCCGCCGGTACGAGTATGGCGAGCAGCGCCGCAGCGGCGGACGGGTACGAAACGATCACCGTCCCCGCGAACACGGCGAGACAGTTCACCGTCGGGAGCGGCGAGGCGTTCGAGAACAAACTCATCGACATCAGCGCGCCGGGCGCGGACGTTCGCATCGTCGCCAGCGGTTCCGACTGGACGATTCGCAACGTCGGGTTCACCGGCGAGGCCGACACGAGCGGGCCGCACGCACCCGGAAAGAACCTCGGCGGCTATCCCAACCTCATCACGGCGTCGGGAACCGGCACCATCGAACACGTCTACCTCGGTGACGGCGTTTCGGGCGACATGGTTCGCAAGGGCGCTATCGGGATTCCGATGTCCTTCGCCGGCCACATCGACATCACCGAAGTCACGATGAACGGTTGGACCGGTAACGCGATTTACGCCGGCGGCGCGGCGAAGTCCGGCGGCGGCGGCGGCACGTTAGCTTTCGACCGCTGTCTCCTGAAGAACAACAACATCAGTCACCTCCGCGTCGCGACGGACGGCACGACGGTGAAGAACACCGTCATCTACAACACGAACGACGTGCCGCTCCACCCGATAAACGGCGGCGTCGTGAACTCCCGCGGCGTCTACGACGGCTACGGAACGACGAGCGACGTGGTGACGTTCGAGAACTGCGACATCGACTGCACGGAAGCGGACACGAACGGCGCCGCTTCCGCGCTCGTCGCCGCCCACACGACGTTCGAAGTGAAGAATTCGCAGGTCAAGGGCGGCCTCATCGGCAACGTCGAGACGACGAACGTCGGTAGCAACCCGTCACACGAAGCGCCGAAGGGTGCGCCCACGACCGCAAAGGAAGCCGCGACCGGCGCGGCGTCGTCCAGTGGAAGTTCCGCGACGGGCGGAAACGCGGGAACGAAGAAGAAACAGAAAACACAGCCGACGCAGAAGAAGGCAAAACAGCGGAAGAAAGCCGAGAAGACTGAGAAAGCGAAGAGAACGACGAAACCGAAAAAAGCGAAGAAAAAGAAGCGGAAGAAGGCCAAGGCGAAGAAAGCCAAGAAGCAGAAGAAACCGAAGCGGCCGAACGACTCGAAGATGGCGAACGAGTCGGCGGCCGCCGCACCCGATTCGACCGACTACTGTTTCACCTACAACGGACGCCACTACTGTTTCGACCTCGGGCAGCTTCTGCGGTCGTTGACCGGATTCCGTTGAGAACGAACCGAAACCTGGAAGACATATTTTTCGACGCGTAGGAGTTGCATACCGCGATGGAACGTCCCGATTGTCGCATTCACGGCCAGCCATCGCGTTCGAGAGGGGCGTTCTGCGACGTACGAAATCGAAACGCGGGTCGTTCCCACGACGCATAACAAAGTGGAATTAAGCCGTCGAACGGGTAAATGAGCAGTGGTAATCGACTGCACCAACGCGGAGTCGACGCGCCGCAAACGGAACCTGAACGCGGCGACGGACGCCTGCGGAGCGAGGAGCGAGCGGAGGAACTGACAATCGGGATGTACTACCGGAAAGCGGGGACGAGAGACGCTGGCGGGGTCGTGATGTACGTCCAAGAACTGCTCGACGCGCTGTCCGGCCACCAGTCCGCCTATCTCTACACCGAGGACGGTGAACTGACGCCGAAGATGCGCGCGACGGACGCCGAAGTCGTCCAGTTGGCGTCGGGGAGGAGAGGTATGCTCGAAACGCTCTCGACGCGCGTGTGCCCCGGACTGTCCGAAAAACTCGGTCCGCTGGTCGGCGCGATGCGCGACGGAACGATAGCGCACATGAACGAGACGCTCGACGTGCTCGTGACCCACGACTTCCTGGACGACATCGTCCTGTCGAACCTCCTCGACGTGCCGGTGGTCCGTATCTTCCACGGGTTCGAGCGAACCGGATTGGGAACGACGGCACACGGAATGCTGTCGGATAGCTATTCGATAGTGAACTCGGTGCAGACCAGCGCGGAGTTCGTTGGGGAGTTGGGCCACGAACCCGACGGCATCGTCTATCCGGGCGTCGATACCGACCTGTTCCACCCGGACGCACCGCCCGCCTTCGACCGCGACGAACCGACGATACTGTTCGTCGGGCGGTTCGTGGAGTCGAAGGGGTTGTTCGACCTCATCGACGCCTTCGCGGCGGCGCGCGACGCCGGCGACATCGACCCCCACCTGTCGATAATCGGGAGAGGGGACCACGACGCCGTGGAGCGACGAATCGAACGACACGGAGTGGACTCGTCGGTTTCCATCGTGGGTGCGGTCCCGCACGACGACCTTCCCGGATACTACACCGCGGCGGACGTGGTGTGTTCGCCCTCCCACTACGAGAGTTTCGGCATGGTCAACATGGAGGCGATGGCGTGTGGCACGCCCGTCATCACGACGACCGTGGACGGCGTCACGGAGTACGCCATCGACGGCGAAACCGCGCTGCTCGTCCCGCCGAGTTCCCCGGACGCCCTCGCCGACGCGATAGCGACGGCGGTCGAATCGCCGGAGCTACGGACCCGACTCGCAACGCAGGGGAGGGCAGTCGCGGAGCGGTATTCGTGGGAGCAGTCTTCGAAACGTCTCGCCGACCTGTGTTTCGAGATGGTCGAAAACTGACGTCACGACTCGGGTTCCAACCTCGTGGGAACCGCCCGCGTCGCCGTCGCCTTGAACGACGCGACGGCCGACGTGCCGGGTTCCAACCCCAATCGCTCGACGCTGGTTGTCGTGACGAGCGCTTGCAACGGCGTTCCACCGCCGACGTCGACCGTAATTCGGGCTATCTTCTCTCCCTCCTCGACCGACAAAACCGTCCCGGAAAACTGATTTCTGGCGCTCGTCGCGTCGGCGGTGGGGGCCGCGTCCGGACTGTACAGCGTTATCACGTCCGAACGGATGCAGACCTCCACGGCGTCTGTTTCCGGGGGAACCAGCGCCCGGACGACGCCCACGTCGGTCTCCACGAGTCCGAACTCGCCGTCGCGCTCGGTGACGGTTCCGACCAGCACCGTCTCGTCCACCTCGGCGAGTCCCGACGATTCCGCCGTGAGTCGGCGGAACCGCTGGATGAGACCCCGCGCCTCGTCGGTCAGCGTACTGCCGCCGCCGGACGAACCGCCGCGTTCGCGCCGGACGAGGGGGCCGAAACCCTCCTCCAAGGTCACGATTCGACGCTGTGCGTGCGCGTACGAGCGCCCGAGCGCCGTGGCCGCCGCGTTGAGCGACCCGTGTTCGTCGATGGCGCGGAGCAAACGCACGTCCCGTTCGTCGAAGGCGACGTCGTCGGCGACGAGTTGTGCGTCGAACGTGGCCCGTGGCGTCCCGTCGTGCATCGTCACTCCTTCGGTCGTACTCCTCGGTACATCAGTTCTCCGGCCTGTCGGCGTCAGTCCGAGCGCCGGTGGACCGTCATCGGGATTTCCTTCTTCGGGCGGGCGGTGATGGTCGCCATCAGGTCGAGTTCGGCCTCGGGCATGAGTTCGATGTGGTACTGCTGGTAGATGGTGGCGAGGAGGAGACGCGCCTCCAGCATGGCGAACCGGTCGCCGATACAGCGCCGCGGCCCCGCGGCGAACGGGAAGTAAGCGAGTTTGGGGAGCGACTTCTCGAACTCGTCGGTCCAGCGCTCGGGGCGGAACGCGCGGGGGTCGTCGTACCAGCGCGGGTCGCGGTGGACGACCCACTGGTTCATCTGCACCGTCGCGCCCGCCGGAATCTCGTACCCGCCGATGATGTCGGGTTTGGTCGCTTCGCGGACGATGCCCGGCACGGGCGGGTAGAGTCGCATCGACTCCTTCACGACCTGCTCGGTGTACGTGAGGTCGGACAGGTCGTCCATCGTCGGCGTCTCGCCGTCGAGCACCTCGTCGAGTTCGGCCACGAGTTTTTCCTCCACCTCGGGGTACTGGGCCAGCGCGTACATCGTGAGCGTCAGCGACAGCGCCGTCGTTTCGTGACCGGCGAGGAGGAGCGTGACGACTTCGTCCCGAACCTGCTCGTCGCTCATGTTGTTGCCGTGTTCGTCGGTGGCCGAGAGGAGCGTCGAGATGACGCCCTCGCCGTCGGCGTCGTTCCGTCGTTCCCGAATCATCCGGTAGACGACGCTATCGAGTTTCTCCCGCGCGTCCTTGATGCGCATCCGCGACGGCGTGGGGACGCTCGGCGGGAGGATGAAGTTGGCGAGGTTTTCCGTGCCGACCATGAACTCCTCCAGCGCCGACCCGATGGTGTCCACCTCGTCGTCGATGTCGACGCCGAACAGCGCCCGGGCGACGATTTTGAGCGTCACCTCCATCATGTCCTCGTGGACGAGGCGGGTTTCGCCGTCCTCCCACGTAGCGAGTTCTTCCTCGGTGAAATCCGTCATCATCGTCGAGTACCGCTGGATTTCCTTGGGATGGAACGCGGGTTGGATGAGGTGTCGGTTCCGCCGCCACACCGCACCCTCGCTGTTCAGAATACCCTGTCCGAGGACGGGACCGAGGATGTGTTGGAACCCCTCGCCTTTGATGTAGTTCTGGTTGTTCTGGACGAGGACCTGCTCGATGTAGTCGGGGTGGTTGAGTTGGTACATTGGGCCGTCGAGTTCCTCCCAGTACGCGATATCGCCGTACTCGCGGGCCGTTCTGGTCATGAAGCCAAACGGGTCGCGGACGAATTCGAGTCGGGTTCCGACTATCGGCAATCCGTCCGGTCCGGGCGGCGTCTCTCCGGTTTCGGGTGGTGTGTCGCTACTCATCCTTACCCGATAGTTCGGGGGCCCGCCGTCTATGTCTGTTTCCCACCATCCTAGGTGTGTTTAAGTACTACCGGACGCTAAGACCGCGATATGCGGTACGCGACCATCGTCCTGACGTGGGGGCCGGACGTGAGCGTTCACCCCGTCGACGACCTCCTGTCGGGGACCGACGACGTGACCGTCGAAACGATTCAGTACGTCGGCCCGGTGTACGAAGGCCGGTACGTCGAGTTCGCCGAACTGCACGGCGACCTCGACGTGGCGCGTGCGTTGTTGGCCGACTCGCCGGAGACGGTCGAGTTCGACATCGCGGGTAGCGAGGGCCGCGGCGTCCTCTACCTTCACTGTCGAACCGCGGGGTTGGTCGACGACCTCCTGACCATCCTCCGCGAGCAGCAAATCGTCCTCGACTGGCCGATGCGGTACATCGACACGGACGGCGAGCGCGGCCTGCAACTCACGGTGCTGGGAACCAGCGAGGCGATTCGACGGGCAGCGGGTGACGTCCCCGACGGAATCGCCCTCCGCCTCGAACGGATGGGCGAGTACGAACCGGACATGGGAAACCTGTCGTCCCTCCTCACCGAGCGACAGGAGGCGCTCTTCGACCTCGCGGTCCGCGAGGGCTACTACGAAGTGCCGAGGGAGACGACGCATCGGGAACTCGCGGACGAACTCGACCTCACGACCGGCACCGTCAGCGAACGCCTCCAGCGAATCGAGGCGAATTTGGTCCGGGCCTACGTCGATTGATGGACGGACGTCACGGGGAGGGAGGATTACGACAGACCGCGGAGAGGACACGACAGACGCCGGAGAGGAATGGATGCGGCTAACTCCTCCGCTCGCCTCCCACCTAGTGTGACTCGGTGTTACAGGGTAGGGGACCATGCCACCTTCACAGCCATCCGCTTCGACGAATCGCCCGGAGAACGACGAATCGACGTCACCGTGGCAACTGCCGACGGTGCAAATCGTACTCGCGGCGACGCTCCTCGCACCGCTCGGCGTGCCGCTCATCAGTCCGACGCTCCCCGCGTTCCGCGACGCGTTCGGCATCACCGACGCGCAGGCGAGCCTTCTCATCAGCACGTACTTTCTGACGGGTATCTTCCTGTCTCCGTTCATCGGCATGCTCGCCGACAGAATCGGACGACGGGCCGTCCTCATCGGCGGCCTCGTCGCCTTCAGCCTCTCCGGCGGTGCCATCGTCGTCGCACCGAGTTACGAGGCCGTCTTGGTTCTCCGGACCATCGGCGGCACCGCCGCCGCGGGCATCTTCATCACCACCGTCACTCTCATCGGGGATTCGTTCGAGGGCACCCAGCGGAACACCGTCCTCGGGATGAACAACGCCGTCCTCTCTGCAGGGGCCGGACTGTTCCCCATCATCGGCGGAGCGCTCGCCACCGTCTCGTGGAACGTGCCGTACGTCGCCTACCTCCTCGGCTTGCCGCTCGCGCTCTACGCGGTTCGACACCTCGAAGAGCCGGAGCACGAACGCGATTCGAAGGGATTCGCCTACCTCCGACGCGCCGCGAGCGTCCTGAGCGGCCCGGACGCGCTCGTCTGCTACGGCGCGGCGTGCATGACCGAACTCCTGTTGTTTGGCACGGTGCTGACGATTCTGCCGTTCCTCCTCGCGGGCGATTTCGGCATGTCGGCGTTCGCCATCGGACTCGTGTTGTCCGTCGCCGAAATCTCCTCGGTGGTCGTCTCCGCCAAGAACGGCTGGTTCGCCCAGTACACCTCGAACTACGGTCTCATCGCTGCCGGGTTCGCCTGCTACGCGGTCGGCCTGTTCGGCGCGTGGTTGGCCCCCTCGCCCGTCTTCATCGCGATGACGATGCTCGTGCTGGGCGCTGGCCTCGGTCTCTCCATGCCCGCCGTCGACGCCGCCATCAGCGACCTCGTTTCCTCTGGGCTCCGCGGCGGGGCCTTGAGCCTGCGTAACAGCACGACGTTCCTCGGACGCGCCGCCGGACCGATACTGTTCGCCGGGTTGGCCGAGGTGACGGGCTACTATCCGCTGTTCGTCATCAGCGCCATCGTCGCGCTCGTCATCGCGCTCTCCATCGCGTCGATGAGCGTCTATCGGACCCGCCGCCACCCGGCCGTCAAGGCGTAGGTCCGGCCGGACGGCGACAACCCTCTTTTCCGTCCGTCGCGTGGTTCACCCATGGCAACCGTACTGGGGATTCGATGCGACGACGGGGCCGTCCTCGCGGGCGACCGGCAGGCGACCGTCGGCGGCACGGTTCGCTCCGACGCGGTTCGACGGGTGTTCGACTACGACGACGCCGGCGCGGCGCTCGTCGGCGACGTCGGAGCTATCGAGGAGTTCGACAGACGGTTCGGGTCCGAACTTCGAGGGGACCGCCTCGACGGCGACGAATCGCCGTCGATCGACCGAATCGAACGAATCGCGGCCGACCTCGCGGGGGAAATCGGCGTCGACGGGTTGGTCGTGGGAACCGATTCGGACGGCAACGCGGCCCTCCGCGAAATCGGAAGCGACGGCCTCGTCTTGGCGACCGACGCCACCGCGGTCGGAAGCGGTGCCGCCGTCGCATACGGACGCCTCGAAGACGCCGACGAGGATGCGAGCGTGGACGACATCGAAGCCCTCGCCCGGGAGACGCTCGCGGTCGTCGCGGAGCGCGATACGGACACCGGGGACGACGTGGACGTGCTTCGGTTCGAGGGAACGGACTGAGCGTGGGGAAATAGCGTAATCGGTAGGTGGCGGTATCGGAGAAAACGCACAGTCGGGAGTCGAGCGAGACAGGAGTCCGCTCGGGGACGAGTATCGGGATGTCGAAAGAGTATCGGGATGTCGGAATTTCCCTCGGGCGCGTAGAACTGGGTCAAAAGCAGTCTCGATTCCCACGAGGTTAGCGGTCCAGTTCGCGTTCGTCGTCGGCCTGTGTTTGTGTTTCCGATTCGGCTTTCGTCTCCGTTGTCCGTGTCTCGATTTGCCGGAGGAGGTCGGGAGTTCGCTCGTGCCGTGGCGTCTGTGCGAATCGTTTGATTTGTCTGAAATCTTCGTCGGTTAATCCAGATTCCATACTAAACTTGGCGATTCTATACGGTATATATCTATGCAAAATAGTGGGTTTTCTGAATTGTCTACATAGGTTCTTGTCGCGGTAGACGCACGAGACGATATCTCTATAGCGACGCTCGTTCCATATAGTTGGTTTTTTATACACCGTCGTTGGCAACAAACAGTAGTCGAACGATGTCTCCGGGAAATCAACTGACACCTCAACAACCGACGATACCGACACACAAATCGACGCGAGCGTTCACCGTTCGCGACGGGGAACACGTGAGCGAAACGGTCATTCGCGCCGTGTCGGAACAGGACGGCGTGAGTTTGACGAACGTCGAACCGCTGTACGAGCGAATCGACCCCGACGCGCTGGACGACTTTTTCGACCCGGTTTGCGACGGACGCGGTTCGACCGCGATGAGCGTCGAATTCGATTACGCCGGATACACGGTTATCGTCCGCGGGTCCGGCGTCGTCGAACTGGAATAAGCGACTATCGACCTGCTTCTATCGCGGTCACGCTGACCGCACGAACACCGAACCCGTCCCGAAGAGCCGTTGCGACGGCTTCACGACCACTCGCCTCGTCCACCGTCAACTGCGCGACGACATCGACTTCGATGTCCGTCGCTCGGGGGCGGAACCCGGCGTGTTCGACGTCGTGAACGGTTCGAACGCGGTCGATAGCCGCGAGCGCGTCCCGCGCCGCCGTGGTGAGGGTGCCGTCGGTTCCGCGGGGGACCAACACCGTGACTTCGGCAGTGACGGTCACTGCGTGGAGTGCCTGTGGCATACTGCTCCCGCGCGATTCGAACGCGGACCGTCACCCACACACTATCGAAACCGATGTGCGCGGCGTGGGGTAGACCACTACCCGACGGGAGCGGTGGAACGGGATGGGATGATATGGGACGAGGCGTATCGGTGCGGTCAACGGTGGCTCGAACCGTTCGACAGCGACGCCTCTCACGGGGGTCCGTCCGAGGACGAACCGCGGCGTGTGAACGCTCGTGGGCGTCCGCCCGTTCCGGTCGCGGACGCCCACGAATCGCAGCACCCGACACTACGCGGTCACGCAGACGAACGTCGATACCGGGACGGAAACGTGGTCGAAAAGAGCCGGGAGTGGCCCGAACCCACGCGAAGTCGGGAGCCTCTCGATTCGGTGAAATCGGAGAAAACACCCGCCGCCGCTGGCAGTGGCGTCCGCCTTACGCGACGAGCGTGGGTGTAAACCGACCGTGGTGACCATCGGCAACACCATACCACCCGTCGCGTCCGCAGGGAAGATTCCCTTTGGAAGAGCCATAGCGGCCCTTCCACGCGGAAACCCCAACCGCGGACACGTCGTTCTCGGCGAGAACGAGGCGCATTGGGCGTGGTTGGGTGGTAATGGTCATGATGATCACTCGGATTCGGTTCGTGGGTGTATCATCACGTATTTTGGCTAATATAATAATCGTTGTGCAACCGAGAGATTGTCTAGCAAGCCCGCCATTCGCCCGCGGGTCACCACCCGATGACCCGTTCGTCCCGCCACAGTTTCCCGCTGGGGTTTCCGGGTTCGAAGCGCGCCAACCACACCGGCGTCTCGGCTCCCTTCTCGACGCTCCGAGGCGCGCCGAACCCGCCCATATCGGTCCGTACCCAGCCGGGGCAGACGGCATTGACGACGAGGTTCGGATACTGCGTCGCTACCGCGTCGGTGAACGCGTTCACGCCCGCTTTCGAGACGCCGTAGGGGAGATGTCCGGTGTCGATGCCACCGTCGAACTGCCCGGACCCGCTCGAAAGACTGACGACGCGTCCACCATCGCGCTCGGTCAGCAACGGCAGCGCGTGTTTCGTGACGAGCATCGGTCCGTGCAGGTTCGTCCGAAGCGACGTCTCCATCGCTCCGCTGTCGAGGGAGTCCAGTTTTCCCGTGGATCCGTACGTCGCGGCGTTGTTGACGAGTACGTCGAGCCGACCTTCTTCGTCCGCAATCGTCTCGATAGCAGCACGAATGGTTTCCTCGTCCGTCACGTCGAGTCGAACCGCCCGCCGGTCGGATGCCGTCACGGCGTCCGGGTCGCGCGCTCCGGCGTACACCGTCGCGCCGAGTTCGGAGAGTCGCGTCGCGATTTCCTCACCGATGCCGCGATTCGCGCCCGTGACGAGCGCGACCTGCCCGTCCAGCGAATCGTACAGGTCGATGTTCATACGCGGTTCACGCCGCCCATCGCCATTCGTGTTGTGCAGGGAAGGGTGGCGACCGGGCGCCAACCCGTCACCGACGGACCCACCGTTCGGACCCCACTACGGGGGGAGTAGCTACTTGCCCGTGGCTGGCGTATACGTTTCCATGGCACGGAACATCACGAGATCCGCCGCGGTCGCTCTGGGGACTGCCGCCGCACTCGGTGCCGCGTGGGTGGGGTGGGGAGCCTACACCCGACGGACGACCGACCAAGTGCCGTACACGACCGCCCTACACGTCGACGGCGTGGAGATTCGACGGTATCCGGACACCGTAGTCGCCAAAACGACGGCGGGCAGTCAGGAAGAGGCCTTTCGGCGACTGTTCCGCTACATTCAGGGGGAGAACCGCTCCAAGACGGAAATCGAGATGACGGCACCCGTCTCGACCGAACGGGAGAAGATAGCCATGACGGCACCCGTCGCGTCCGAGTCGTCGGGCAACGGGATGGAGATGGCGTTCTTCCTGCCCGGCGAGTACACCGCCGAGGGTGCGCCGGAACCGGCCGACGAGGCCGTGACCGTCGAACACGTCGAAGCGCGAACCCTCGCCGTCCGTCCGTTTTCGTGGTACGTGACGGAGGACCGAATCGACGAGAATCGACAACACCTGTTCGATACGCTCTCCGCACACGATTTGACGCCGACGGGCGAACCGTTCCTCCTGCGCTACGACGACCCGTGGACGCCGCCGTTCATGCGCCGAAACGAAATCGCGGTGGCGTTGGAGTAACGGTCGGCGGAAGACGGTCCGTTTTATTCGTTTTCCGGTCGAAGACGGGACGGGATGGAGGGGAATTCGACCGAAACGGGATACGAGACGGTTCGCTGTCCGGTCTGTGGTGAGGAAAAGCCAGAAGCGATGATGCTGCCGGGGGAGCTGGTACGGTCGTCGCTGGCCGCGCTGATTCGGCGGGAACACCCGAAGTGGTCGCGCGACCAAGCGGTGTGCTACGACGACCTGTCGCGGTATCGACTCCAGCGAAGTCGCGAGGTGCTTCGACGGGCCGACGAGAAACTGAAGACAGGAGCGGGTGTGCCTCCGGTGGGAAACCGCGCGCGACGAAACGCCCGGCACTATCGCCGAAATTTAGCCCGGAAAACGGCGAGATATCGGTATCGAATCTTCGGACATCCCCGGTAGTCTTCGGATGTCCTTAACCACCTTAAACACATACTACCCCGACGATGTCCTCCGATTTCCTTTTGTTACTAGCCCCTTCAAAAGTGGGTTTCTTTTGACACCATATGTCGGAGCGCCACTCTTATATAGGAGGTCGGCTCTTCAACCGAATACAATGTCAGACAACGACATGACCCCTAACAGGGGGGGTCGAGTTCTTCGAGGGCACGTTAGCCCACACCGACGAGATTGATTCAGTTCGAATTTTCGACACGACACTCCGCGACGGGGAGCAGACGCCACGCACCTCGTTTACGCCGGACGAAAAACGCGAAATCGCCGCGACGCTGGACGAGATGGGAACCCACGTCATCGAGGCGGGCTTCCCGGCCAACGGCGACGCCGAGTTCGCGGCCGTCCGCGACATCGCGGAGTCCACCCGCTCGACGACGTGTGCTTTGGCACGCATCGTCGACGGCGACGTAGAAACCGCGCTGGACACCGGCGCGGAGATGGTACACGTCTTCGCCTCGACAAGCGACGTGCAGATCGAGGATTCGATGCACACGACGCGCGACGACGTGACCGCTCGTGCCGTGAAGGCGGTCGAACGGGTCGCCGAGGCGGGAGCGATTCCGATGTTCTCGCCGATGGACGCGACGCGAACGGACCCCGACTACATGGCGGACATCGTCGAAGCCGTGAGCGAGGCGGGGGCCGAGTGGATAAACATCCCCGACACCTGCGGCGTCGGGACGCCGAGTCGGTTCGCCGACTTGGTCTCCCACGTTCGGGACCACACCGACGCACGCATCGACGTTCACACGCACGACGACTTCGGCATGGCGACCGCGAACGCCATCGCCGGCGTGGAGGCGGGCGCGGACCAAGTACAGGTCAGCGTCAACGGCATCGGCGAGCGCGCCGGAAACGCCGCCTTCGAAGAGGTCGTCATGGCCGTCGAGAGCGTCTACGGCGTCGACACCGGTATCGACACGGAACGCATCACCGAACTCGCGGGGATGATAGCGGAGTACAGCGCGGTGGACATCCCGGTGAACAAACCCGTCGTGGGGGCGAACGCGTTCGCCCACGAGAGCGGGATTCACGCCGCAGGCGTCATCGAGAACAGCGACACGTTCGAGACGGGCGTCATGAAGCCGGAGATGGTCGGGGCGAGCCGCGAGTTCGTCCTCGGCAAACACACCGGAACCCACGCAGTACGGCGACACCTCCAGCAGTCCGGGTTCGTCCCGACCGACGCCGAGGTACGCCAAATCACGCGCCGGGTCAAAGACCGCGGTGCGAAGAAGAACCGCGTGACGGTGAGCGACGTACAACGATTCGCCCGCGAACTGGGCGTCGATTCTAGCGAGGAGGCGCAGGCGTAACCATGGCCTCCCGTCGTTTCATGACCCGCCGTGAGCCACGGCCAACACGACCCTGCAAGAATTGCCCGGCACGCAAGGGCTATTTGTATCGGGACACGAATGATGGTAACACAGATGCCACGACGACGTTCGACCCGCGGTTCGCAGCTGTCGAGCGTTGCGGCCGTGGAGCGCGTACGCATTATTGTAGGGGTCTAGTTACCCCTCATCTCTTCTCACCCCGAACCGGCACGAATCGTACTCCCAACAGCACGACGCATACGCGCATACCGATGACAGGCACACGACCGCAATCAGACACAGACAAACGACCGTACGAAGACCAGTATCGCCCGATGAACACGAATCGAACCGAGGTGACGGGGTCGTGAGCGAAGGCACCGTCAACCCGGTTTCCCGTGAGACGGACGACGAACGGGAGACGAAGGCCACGGAGCAGGAAGAGGAGGTGACGTCCGACACGGATTCGAACGCACCGGACGCGACGTCCGAACCGGCCACGAAGGAGGCACAGACGGGGGCACAGTCGCTCGTCTCGACGCTGGAAGCCGCGGGCGTCGAAACGATGTTCGGCGTGCAGGGCGGGGCAATCATGCCCGTCTACGACGCGCTGTTCGACTCGGACATCCACCACGTGACGATGGCCCACGAACAGGGCGCGTCCCACGCGGCGGACGCCTACGGCGTGGTTAAGGGCGACCCGGGCGTATGTCTCGCGACCTCAGGGCCGGGGGCGACAAATCTCGTCACCGGCATCGCCGATGCCAACATGGATTCCGACGCGATGGTCGCCCTGACGGGACAGGTTCCGTCCGGCATGGTCGGCTCCGACGCGTTTCAGGAGACGGACACGACGGGTGTCACCACTCCCATCACGAAACACAACTACTTCGCGGGCGACGCGAACACCGTCGGCGACATGGTCGGCGAGGCGTTCGCGCTCGCCGACACGGGACGTCCCGGCCCGACGCTCGTGGACCTGCCGAAGGACGCGACGCTCGGCGAAACCGACGACCCCGAACCCGGAAAGACGGAAACGCCCGAGACGTACTCGCCGCAGACGGAAGCGGAATCGGACGCCGTCGAAGCGGCGGCGCGAGCCATCGAAGGTGCCGAAAAACCGCTGTTCCTGTTCGGGGGCGGCGTCGTCAAGGGCGAGGCCTCCGAGGAGGCCCGAAAGTTCGCCATCGAACACGGGATTCCCGTGGTGACGACCATGCCCGCCATCGGGTCGATGCCCGAGGACCACGACCTCTGTCTGTCGTGGGCAGGCATGCACGGCACCGGCTACGCCAACATGGCCGTCACACACTGTGACGTGCTGATAGCCGTCGGCTGTCGGTTCGACGACCGGCTGACCGGCGGCGTCGACACGTTCGCGCCCGAAGCCGAGGTCGTTCACGTCGACATCGACCCGGCCGAGATTTCGAAGAACGTCCACGCGGACTACCCGATGATAGGCGACGCCGGGACGGTCCTCGAACAACTCGACGCGGAAGTTTCGTCCGCCGACGCGGACGACGATTGGAGTACGTGGCGCGAGCAGTGTTCGACGTGGAAGGAGGAGTTCCCGCTGACCTACGACACGCCGGACGACGAACCGCTGAAACCGCAGTTCGTGGTCGAGGCGCTGGACGAGGCGACGGCGGACGACGCCATCGTCACGACCGGCGTCGGCCAGCACCAGATGTGGGCCGCGCAGTTCTGGACGTACCGCAGTCCGCGAACGTGGGTGTCCAGCCACGGTCTGGGAACGATGGGCTACGGTCTGCCCGCCGCAATCGGCGCTCGGTTCGCGGCCGACGACGACCAGCAGGTCGTCTGTATCGACGGCGACGGGTCCTTCCAGATGACGATGCAGGAACTGTCCGTGGCGGTTCGGGAGAACCTCGACATCACCGTCGTCATCCTGAACAACGAGTACATCGGGATGGTTCGACAGTGGCAGGACGCCTTCTTCGAGGGTCGGCGGATGGCCGCCGAATACGACTGGTGTCCCGAGTTCGACAAACTGGCGGAGGCGTTCGGCGCGAAAGGGTTCGCCGTGGACTGCTACGACGAAGTGGCCGACACCATCGAGGAGGCGCTGGCCTACGACGGACCGTCCGTCATCGACTTCCACGTGGACCCCGACGCGAACGTCTATCCGATGGTGCCGAGCGGCGGCGCAAACGGGAAGTTCGCCCTCTCGGAGGACCAACTATGAGCGGAGAAGACTCCACGGACGACGGAGCGACGCGGAACCCGTCGGCGGGGATGCCCGGCACCGCGCCCGACGACCGACCGCATCCCGAGGGTCGACGGAACGAACAAGGAATCCGAATCGACCCGGAAGCGGAGGCGGAACCGCGACGGCGCACCGCCGTCGTCTCCGCATTGGTCGAACACGAACCGGGCGTCCTCTCGCGCGTCTCCGGGTTGTTCTCCCGGCGGCGGTTCAACATCGAGAGTTTGACCGTCGGCCCGACGACGGTGGACGGCCACGCGCGAATCACGCTCGTGGTCGAGGAGACGGAGTCCGGCATCGACCAAGTGGAGAAGCAACTGGCGAAACTCAAGCCCGTCATTCAGGTAGGGGAAGTGGACGACCCCGCCGTCCGCGCCGAGTTGGTGCTGCTGAAGGTGCGCGGCAACAAGCCCGACGAGGTGCACGCCATCACGCAGATGTACGAGGGTCAAACGTTAGATGCCGGGCCGCGAACCATCACGGTGCAAATCACGGGCGACCAGCAGAAGATAGACGACGCGGTGGACGCCTTCCGCCAGTTCGGAATCATCGAAATCGCGCGAACCGGCCAGACCGCGTTGGCCCGCGGCGACACGCCGACGACGCCGGGCGAGGAACCGGGACACTCCACCCAACCTCCGGAAGACCCGCACAGCGCGGAAGACAGCGAGACGACGGACGCGACCGAAAACTGAGGACTACCAACAATGACGAACCAACAAGACGCGACGATCTACTACGACGACGATGCGGACGATAGCTATCTGAACGACAAGACCGTGGCCGTACTCGGCTACGGCAGTCAGGGCCACGCCCACGCCCAAAACCTCGCGGAAAGCGGGGTAGACGTGGTCGTCGGCCTGCGCGAGAGCTCCTCCTCCCGAAAAGCGGCGGAGGACGACGGACTCCGCGTCGCGACACCGAAGGAGGCCGCGAGCGAGGCGCAGGTCGTCTCGGTACTCGTGCCGGACACCGTCCAACCCGCGGTGTACGCCGACATCGAATCGGAACTCGAACCCGGCGACACCCTGCAGTTCGCCCACGGGTTCAACATCCACTACGGCCAGATCGAACCGTCCGAGGACGTGGACGTGACGATGATAGCGCCGAAGTCGCCGGGCCACCTCGTCCGCCGGAACTATGAGGCCGACGAGGGAACGCCGGGCCTGCTCGCGGTCTATCAGGACGCAAGCGGTGAGGCGAAAGAGGAGGCGCTCGCCTACGGGAAAGCCATCGGCTGTACCCGCGCCGGCGTGGTCGAAACCTCGTTCCAAGAGGAGACAGAAACCGACTTGTTCGGCGAGCAGGCCGTCCTCTGTGGCGGCGTCACGGAACTCATCAAGGCGGGCTACGAGACGCTCGTGGACGCGGGCTACTCGCCCGAGATGGCGTACTTCGAGTGCCTGAACGAGATGAAACTCATCGTGGACCTGATGTACGAGGGTGGCCTCGGCGGGATGTGGGATTCGGTCTCCGACACCGCCGAATACGGTGGCCTGACCCGCGGGGAAGCCATCGTCGACGACCACGCA
This sequence comes from Haladaptatus sp. HS23, assembly GCF_056892285.1. NCBI lineage: Archaea > Methanobacteriati > Methanobacteriota > Halobacteria > Halobacteriales > Haladaptataceae > Haladaptatus > Haladaptatus sp. HS23. The sequence goes on from NZ_JBXGLH010000002.1 coordinate 539,939, forward strand.
CGCGAGAACATGGAGCAGGTGCTCGAAGAGGTGCAGAACGGCGAGTTCGCTCGCCAGTGGATCGTCGAGAACCAGGCTGGACGCCCGGCGTACCGCCAAAAGCGGAAAGCCGAGAAGAACCACGAAATCGAGGAGGTCGGGGACCGTCTCCGCCAACTGTTCTCGTGGTCGGAAACGGAAGACGAGGAATCGGAATCCAAGGAAGAGGAACAAGAGCGAGTGACAGCCGATGACTGAGGAAAACGGAAACGGACGAACGGAAACGATGGGAGAGATAAGCCACGTCCACCCCTTCGCCGACCAAGGGGCGATGACGCGGGTGTTCAGCCGCGGCCGGGTCGCCACGGACGGCGGAGAGAGCGAATCGGGCGACGAAGAAGCGGAAACGATGGCCGACATCGAACACGAGCCGCCCGCGGGAGCGGGTGACTCGGCGAGCGTATTCGAACGCGGCCACGAATATCGGGAACAGTATCGATGAGCGAGGGAACGCTCTACGACAAGGTGTGGGACAGACACCGTGTGACGGAGCTGCCGACGGGCCAAACCCAGTTGTTCGTCGGCCTGCACCTCGTCCACGAGGTGACGAGTCCGCAGGCGTTCGGAATGCTGGAGGAGCGCGATATTGAGGTCGCGTACCCGGAGCGCACGCACGCGACGGTGGACCACATCGTCCCGACCGCGGACCAGTCGCGCCCGTACGCCGACGACGCGGCGGAGGAGATGATGTCCGAATTAGAGGAGAACGTCCGCGAGGCGGGCATCGACTTCTCGCACCCGAAATCGGGCGACCAAGGCATCGTTCACGTCATCGGGCCGGAACAGGGGTTGACTCAACCCGGCATGACCATCGTCTGCGGCGACAGCCACACCGCGACGCACGGCGCGTTCGGCGCGTTGGCGTTCGGTATCGGGACGAGCCAGATTCGTGACGTGCTCGCCACCGGAACCATCGCGATGGAGAAACAGAAGGTGCGCCGGATTCGCGTCACGGGCGAACTCGGCGAGGGCGTCTCCGCGAAGGACATCGTCCTCGAAATCATCCGCCGCCTCGGCACCGACGGCGGCGTCGGCTACGTGTACGAGTACGCGGGCGAAGCCATCGAGAACCTGGATATGGAAGGCCGGATGAGCATCTGCAACATGTCCATCGAGGGCGGCGCTCGCGCGGGGTACATCAACCCCGACGAGACGACGTACGAGTACCTGCGCGAGACTGACGCGTTCGAAGACAGCGAGGGACAGAGTCCCTCTGGCAGCCGGACGCAGTCCGGCGACAACCCCGAGAAGTTCGAGGAACTGAAATCCTACTGGGAGTCCGTCCGTTCGGACGAGGACGCGACGTACGACGACGAAGTCGTCATCGACGGCGACGAACTCGAACCGATGGTGACGTGGGGAACGACGCCCGGTCAGGGCGTCGGCATCACGGAACCGATTCCGGACCCCGACGACCTGCCGAAAGACAAGCGGGAGACGGCGCGACAGTCACAGGAACACATGCGCGTCGAACCCGGCGAGACGATGGCGGGCTACGACATCGACGTGGCGTTCGTGGGTTCGTGTACGAACGCTCGACTGCCGGACTTGCGACGCGCCGCAGCGGTCGTGAAGGGACGCGAGGTCCACGACGACGTGCGGGCGATGGTCGTTCCCGGCAGTCAACGTGTGAAAGCCGCCGCGGAGGAAGAAGGATTGGACGAAATCTTCCGAGAGGCCGGCTTCGACTGGCGCGGTGCCGGTTGTTCGATGTGTCTCGGCATGAACGACGACCAACTCGACGGCGACGAGGCCAGCGCGTCCTCTTCGAACCGTAACTTCGTGGGACGGCAGGGCAGTCCCGAGGGACGGACGGTCCTCATGAGTCCGGAGATGGTCGCGGCCGCCGCCATCCGCGGCGAAGTGACCGACGTGCGCGAACTGCCGGAGGTGGCGAGCGCATGACCGAAGAGGTCACGCACGAATCCGGAACCGGAATCGCCGTGCGCGGCAACGACATCGACACGGACCAGATAATCCCGGCGCGGTTCATGAAGGTCGTCACCTTCGACGGGTTGGGTCAGTTCTCGTTCTTCGACCAACGGTTCGACGAGAACGACGACCCGCAACCGCACCCGTTCAACCACGACGAACACGAGGGCGCGTCGATACTGGTCGTCAACGCCAACTTCGGCTGTGGCTCCTCGCGCGAACACGCGCCGCAAGCGCTCGCACGGTGGGGAATCGACGCCATCGTGGGCGAGAGCTTCGCCGAAATCTTCGCGGGCAACTGCCTCGCGCTCGGGATTCCGACCGTCACCGCCGACGCCGAGACGGTCGGAGCGTTGCAGGACTTCGTCGAGGAGAACCCCGACGCAGAAATCGAAGTCGACGTGGCGGACGAAACGGTCAGCTACGACGGCGACACCGTGGACGCGAATGTGGACGACGCCCAGCGACAGGCGCTCGTGGAGGGCGTCTGGGACACGACGGCGCTGATGAAGTCGAACGAAGCTGCAATCGAAAAGACGGCCCAGAGCCTCCCCTACGTGGACCAATGAGCGAGCAAATCGCAGTCATCCCCGGCGACGGAATCGGGCAGGAAGTCGTTCCCGCGGCCCGTAGCGTTCTCGAAGCCGTCGAACCGGACTTCGAGTTCGTGGAAGCGGACGCGGGCGACGCCGTGAAGGAGGAGATGGGAACGGCGCTTCCTGAGGAAACACGCACGCTCGTCGCGGAATCCGACGCGACGCTGTTCGGCGCGGCGGGCGAGACGGCGGCGGAGGTCATCCTCCCGCTTCGCGGCGTGGTGGATTCGTTCGTCAACGTGCGCCCCGCGCGGGCCTACCCCGGCACTGACGCGCTCCGTCCCGAGACGGACCTCGTGTTCCTCCGCGAGAACACGGAGGGCGTCTACGCGGGCCACGAATCGCGACTGACCGACGACGTGGCGACGCTGACCCGCGTCGTCACCGAATCCGCCTCCGAACGACTCGCCGAGTTCGCGTGCGAGTACGTCGAGGGACGCGACGAGGAGTCATTCACCATCGCCCACAAGGCGAACGTGATGCGCGAGACGGACGGTGTGTTCCGCGACACGGTGGACCGCGTCGCGGACGTCCACACCGTCCCGCACGACGAAATGCTGATGGACGCGCTTGCGACGCAACTCTGCTTGTCTCCCGAGGAGTTCGACGTCATCGTCTGTCCGAACCTCGCGGGCGACGTGCTCTCGGACCTCGCGGCCGGATTAGTCGGCGGACTGGGACTGCTTCCGTCCGCGAACATCGGTCCGGACAACGCGCTGTTCGAACCCGTCCACGGCACCGCCCCGGACATCGCGGGCGAGGGCGTGGCCAACCCCGCCGCGACCATGCTTTCGGCGGCGATGTTGTTGGAGCACTTAGACTACGACGAGGAGGGCACGGCGGTTCGACAGGCGGTCGAATCCGTGCTGTCGGACGGCCCGCGAACGCCGGACCTCGGGGGCGATGCGACCACCGAGGACGTGACGGAAGCGGTGCTGTCGCGGTTGTAGATACGTCCTTCTTCTTCTTTCAGGACCAGGCGGCGAGAATCACCATCAGAACGCCGACAGCGCCCAGCACGCCGAAGCCGAGTCGCGTCGTGACGACTTTCCAGTCAGCGGGTTCGACTTCGCTCACCGGCGTCGTACTTCCGATAGCGTCGGCTTGCTCGCTCATTCGGGCGAAGTAGTAACCGAATCGAGTACCAAGCGCGCCGAGAGTGATCGCACCGAATCCGACGAGCATCGTTCCGAAATCGACCATTATCGGGGAGAGTAATGCATTCGATAAATGCTTTCTGCACTGAACGAGCGAGTCGGGTTCACCATCCGATACGCGGAGAGATCTCGATGCACACCCGCCGTTGTACGCTCGAAACGGTGAACGGATACGGCCTATCGGACGACGACGACCGGACCGGAACGACCATTCGCATATCCGAGAAAGTGACCGCATGGACCTCCTCGACGGCGTGTACGAGACACACGTGGACGTGGCCGATTTGGACCGGGCGATGGACTTCTACGGCGATACGCTCGGCCTCGAACTCGGTCGGCACGAACAGGAACGAAAAATCGCCTTCTACTTCACCGGCACCCCGCGCTCGATGCTCGGCGTGTGGGAGAAAGAGGACCCGCAGCGGAGTCACTTCGCGTTTCGCGTCTCGGAGGACGAAATCGACGACATGCTTCCCTTCCTCGAAGACCGCGGCATCGAACCCCGTGCCGCCTTCGGCGTCGAACCGGACGAACCCATCGTCCACCCGTGGATGCCGAGCGCGACGGTCTACTTCTCTGACCCGGACGACAACTCGCTGGAACTGCTGGCGGACCTGTCCGACGACCCCGACCCGGACGGCGACCCGGTGCCGCTGAGCGAGTGGCGCGAGCGGCGGGAGTAGTTCGCTACGTCGCGCTCCAGCCGTCGATTTCCCCGGCGTCGGCGAGGTACGCGAGAAGGGAGGCGACGAGGGAGAGACACATCCCCGCGACGTAGCTATTCACCGGCACAGTCGGAATGTCGACCGTGAACATCGTCCACCAAACGCCGACGGCGAAGAACACGATGGAGACCGTGCGCCCGGCGACGCCGATGTCTCGAAACCACTGCCCGAATCGTTTTCCGAGACTCGTGGTTCCGGCGGGACCCATTCCGAACCCGCACAGCACGAAACCCACCGCGCCCCACGTCCACGAAATCGAGTCGAACGGGGAGAGGGAGATAGCGAGCGGAATCCACATGAGAGCGGTCGGCACCACCTCCATCCACGTCGGCGGACGGTCGGGAAACCAGTTGGAGACGGTTTGGGGGACCATGACAGCCCGCTATTGTAACCTATGCTACTAATAAACTCGGTGCCCCGCCGACCCGTCTCAGTCCGTCAACCCGTATCCTTTCCGGAACAGGTACGTGTCGATTCCCATCACGACGAGCGTCAGTCCCGTCAGCACTGCCAGCGAGAGGTTCGGGTCGAGTTCCGACGCGCCGAGGAAACCGTACCGGACGCCGTCGACCATGTACACCATCGGGTTGAGCATGGTGAGGGTCCGAAGGAGGTTCGAATCGAGGCTGTCGAGGGTGTAGAACACGCCGCCGAAGAAGACGAGCGGACGGACGATGAACTGGTTCATCATCGTCAGGTTGTCCCAGTCGTCCGCCCAGAGGCCGCCAATTACGCCAAAACTGGAGAAGAGGAGCGTGATGACGACCCCGAAGGCGACGAGGTAGAACGGACGGGCGACGCCGACGGACGTGAAGAACGCGCCGAGGACGGCGATGAGCGCCCCGACGAGGATGCCCCGCGTCGCCCCCGAGACGATGTAGGAGGCGACCATCCGCGAGTACGACATCGGCGAGGTCAGCGTCTCCTCGATGTAGCGGTTCCAACGCCCGTGGAAGATGGAGAAACAGGAGTTCTCGAAGGCGTTGGAGATGGCACCCAACACGACCAGTCCGGGCAGGATGAAGACGATGTAATCGACCGAGTGGCCGCCGAATTTCATCTGCCCCACTCGATTGCCGAGGATGACGCCGAACACGGAGAAGTACAGCACGTTCGTCACGAACGGCGGGACGAACGTGTTCCGCGGCCGACGAAGGAATCGAAGGATTTCCCGGCGGGTCAGCGTGACGAATCCGGTGAGACCGGACGAATCGGTTTCGCCGCTCACGCCTTCTCACCGCCCGTAACCGCGGCCGGTTCCGAATCGTCCGTCTTCGTCTCGTCCGCCGATTCGCCCCGCCCGCCCGTACTCTCGTCCGCCCGCGTCATCTCGACGAACACCTCTTCGAGCGACGTGCGCGAGATGTCGAAGTGGACGATTTCGAACCCCTTCCGGTCGAGTTCGCGGACGAGTTCCGGGGCGAGCAGTCCCGCTTCGGGTGCCGTGACAACGAGTTCGTCGCCGTCCAGTTCGACGTCCTGAATCCTGTCCCGGCCTGCCGACAGGTGCGGCGCGGATTCGGGCGGGTTGCGGAGCGAAATCGTGACCTTGTCCGGCCCGCGGTCCATGAGTTCTTCAGGACTCGCCACCTCCACGATTTTACCCGAATCGAGGATGGCGACTTCGTCACAGAGGCGTTCGGCCTCCTCGATGTAGTGGGTCGTTAACAGAATCGTGGTCCCCGCCTCGTTGAGTTCGGTGATGAGGTCCCACAGGTCGTGGCGCAACTGCACGTCCACCCCGGCGGTCGGTTCGTCCAGAATGAGCAGGTCGGGTTCGGTGATGAGCGCCCGCGCGAGGACGAATCGTCGCTTCATCCCGCCGGAGAGCCAATCGAAGCGCGTGTCGCGCTTGTCGTAGATGCCGACCCGCCGGAGGACCTCGTCCGCGCGCTCCCCCGCCTCCTGCCGCGGAATCCCGTGATAGCCCGCCTTGTGTTCCAGCACTTCCCGAATCGGGAAGAAGCGGTCCACGTTGAACTCCTGTGGCGCGAGTCCGATTCGGTCGCGCGCCTCGCGGTAGTCGTCTTGCACGTCCGCGCCGAACACCTCCGCGGTCCCGCCGGACTTCTTCACGAGGCCGACGAGGATGTTGATGAACGTCGTCTTCCCCGCCCCGTTCGGCCCGAGCAGGCCGAAAAACGACCCCTTCGGAACGTCGAGGTCGACCCCTTTGAGCGCCCGTACCTCCCCGTACTCCTTTTCCAGATCACGTATGCGTATCGCAGAATCCATTCGAAAAACGGTAGTCGACGGGCGCGGTTAAGGGTGCTGAACCCGGTCAAAGGTTCCCAAACACGTCGTCGGCGTCGGCGAGATAGTCCGCTAACTCCTCTTCGCCGTGTGCGAGCGAGAGGTGGTGGCGCTTGTACGGGTTCGGCGTGAAGAAGTGGCCGCGTTCGCGCATGCCCGCCGCGAACTCGCGGAATCGCTCCTCGTCCAAGCCGAGGATGTCCTCGTAGTTCTCCGGTTCCTCCGTCACGCCGAACTGGACGCTGAAGATGCTCCGGTGGCCGACGACCCGACCCTCGATGTCGTGGTCCGAAAGCAGGTCCCGGAGTCCGTCCCGATACTCGTCACCGAGGTCGGTGACGTGGCGCTGCACGTCCTCCTCGACGATGGTGTCGAGGGTTTCACGCGCCGCGGCGAGTCCGGGTAGGTTGCCAGAGTACGTCCCGCTGATGACGACGCCGGATTCGTTGTCGCCGCCCGCCTGCCCGAGCAGGTCCTTTCGCCCGCCGATTGCCGCGACGGGATAGCCGTTTCCGAGGGCTTTCGCCACGCAGGTCAAATCGGGCGTGACGCCGAACTCGCCCTGCGCGCCGTGCGGCGAGTGACGGAAACCGGTGATGACTTCGTCGAAGACGAGCGGAACGTCCGCCTCCCGCGTCACCTCGCGGAGCGTTTCGAGGAACTCCTGTCGGGGCAGGATGCACCCGACGGAGTGGGGAACGGGTTCGAGGATGACGGCCGCGAGGTCGTCGCCGTGTTCGCGGAAGGCCTCCTCGACGGCCTCGTCGTCGTTGAACGGGACGACGAGCGTGTTCTCGACGGCGGACGGGAGCATTCCCTCGGATTCGGGGTATCCCCCGCCGAGTTCGTCCTCCGGCGGGTAGACGCTCACGTCCACGTAGTCGTGCCAGCCGTGATAGCAGCCTTCGAACTTCAGGATTTTCTCGCTGCCCGTGTGTGCTCGTGCGAGCCGAATCGCGTGATAGGTCGCCTCGCTCCCGCTGTTGCAGAAGTTGACCTGCTCGACGCCGGGGAGGAGGGAGGTCAGTCGCTCGGCCACCTCGACTTCGAGGGGGGCCGTTCCCGCGCCGTAGAGGACGCCGTCGCCGATGGCGCTTCGCGCGGCGTCGTCCACCCGGTCGTACGCGTGTCCGAGGATGATGGGGCCGAATCCGAGGTGATAATCGGTGTACTCCTCGCCGTCCACCGTGGTCAGCGTCGGCCCCTTCGCTCGTTCGAACGCGACGTCACCCGTGTCGTAGGCCTGCGCCCGGAGTCCGGTCTGTGCGCCGCCCGGAATCACCTCGCGGGCGCGTTCGACGATTCGCTCGCTTCGCGTCGCGTCGGTTGTAGGGTCCGAATTCATCGATTGTCGTTGTTTCCGTCAGTCGTCGCCCGTGATAGTGTTGGGTGTGTCACCCGCGTCGATGCTCTTGTCGTCGGCCCACACGCCGGTGCCGAAGTCGATGGCGTCGTTCCACTTGGCGACGAGCGTCGTCACCGCGAGGTCGCCGGTGATGTTGTTCATCGTCCGCATCCGGTCGAGCAGCGGGTCGATGCCGAGGACGAACGCGATGGCCTGAATCGGCAGGCCGACCTGCGTGAACACGACGGTCATCATGACGATGCTCGCGCCCGGAACGCCCGCGGTTCCGACGCTGGCGATGAGCGCCGTGACGAGGATGCTCAACTGTTCCGAAATCGTGAGCGTCTTCCCGACCACGTTCGCGGTGAAGATGGCGGCGATACCGAGGTACATGGCCGTTCCGTCCATGTTGATGGTCGCACCGAGCGGCAGGGAGAAACTGTACACCTCCTGGTCGATGCCGAGGTTCTCGTCCGCGTTCGACATCGTGACAGGGAGCGTCCCGCTCGACGAGCGGATGCTCAACGCCGTCACCATGGCGTCCTTCCCGCCACGGATGAACTCCATCGGGGATTGACCGACGAGTCCGCGGACGATTACGAGGAGGTACACTATCGATATCTGGAGGCCGATGGCGATGGCGAGCGTGGCGAAGAGTTTGAACAGGGAGAGGATGGCTTCCGGTCCAGTCTTCGCGAACAGCGCCGCCATCAGCGCGAACACGCCGATGACGCCGTACTCCATGATGCCCCAGACGATTTTGAACATCACTTCGGCACCCGCCTCGACGACGTCGAACGTCGTCTGAACGCCGTTGTAGACGTCCGACCCCTCTTCGGCCTCGTCGCGGACGACGGTCAGGCCGATACCGAACGCCAGCGCGAAGAAGATGACGCCGAGGATTTTCCCCTCCGCCATCGCGCTGAACGGGTTCTCCGGGACGATGTTGAGGAGGACGCTCGCGAGTCCCGACGCCTGTTTCGTCTCGACGGCCGGTTTCGCCAGCGCGTCCTTGAGGTGCAACCCGACACCGGGGTCGATGAGGTTCGCCACGCCGAGGCCGATGGCGATGGCGACGGCCGTCGTGAGGAGGTACAGGAAAATGACCTGCCCGCCGACCTTGCCGAGGTTCTTCGGCGAGAGGTTCCGCGCCGCCATGATGAGGGTGAAGACGACGATGGGAACGATGACCATCTTCAACAGCCGGACGAAGAGGTCGCCGAGCGGTTGGAGGTTCGTCGCCGGTTCGCCGACCACGAGTCCGACGACGGACCCGAGGACGAACGCCGCCGCGATACGGTAGATGATGGCGACAGACCGGTAGCGCCGCCATGCCTGTTGGACAATGCTTGCCATACGTCTCCAATAGTACTCAAAAACAGTGCAAAAATACTTCGGTTCGGCTCAAAATATGGAAATAAATTCCAATAATGACTATTATATTGGATTGATGTAGTTTTCACCGAGATAGAACAGACGATCGTCGCTGGTAGCTATTGTCCGTCATTTTCCCGGTTGGAGCCTCGTTTGTCGCGTTCTCATCCACGCCGATACCGTGTTCACTCGCTGGGAAAGTCGGCAAAACAGAACGTTTGTAAGCGTGGAAATATAGTGAAAGAAAACCATCTTACTCCCGCTTCGCCCCCGGATTCGTCACCGCGCCAGTTCCACCTTTTTCCGCGGTCGGAAGCAGAATCCAGCGTGAACCGCGCCGGATTCTGCTTCTCCCTCGAAAAATCTGGACCAAAAGCCGAGAAACCCCGCTTCCGTCGCTCCTTTCAGTCACTCCGTCGGGAGATTCTCGGCCCGCTCACTCGACTCACGGCTTCGCCGTTCGTGTTTCGAGGCGCAGAGCGCCTCGTTCGTTCGCGGAAACGAATCGGCGCTTACTCCCGCTTCGCACCCGGATTCGTCACCGCACCGTTGGCCGCGGAGCCGAACGTCTCGCCGTATTTGGCGAGGACACCGGACGTGTATCGCGGGTCGTTCGGTTCCCAGTCGTCCAGTCGAGCGTCGAGTTCCTCCTCGGAGAGGCCCACGGAGAGTTCGCGGTTCGGGATGTCGACCGTGACTTCGTCGCCGTCCTCGACCACCGCGATGGGGCCGCCGTCGCGGGCCTCCGGGGCGACGTGGCCGACCATCGGGCCGCGGGTCGCGCCGGAGAACCGCCCATCCGTGAGGAGCGCCACGTCGTCCTCGTGGCCCTGTCCGACGACGGCCGCCGTCACGCCGAGCATCTCGCGCATGCCGGGACCGCCGCGCGGACCCTCGTTCCTGATGACTATCACGTCACCCGACTCGATGTCGCCTTCCTGCACGTACTTCATCGCGTCCTCCTCGTTCTCGAAGACGCGGGCCGGGCCGCTGTGGTGGAACGTGTCCTCCCCCGTGACCTTTAGGACCGACCCGTCGGGCGAGAGGTTCCCCTTCAGGATTTTGATGGCCCCTTCCTCGTGGAACGGGTCGTCGACGGGGCGGAGGAAGTCGGCGTCCGACTCGCCGGAAACTCCCAAGTGGTCCAGTTCCTCCTCGATGGTGCGACCCGTCACGGTCATGGCGTCACCGTGGATGTAGCCCCCGTCGAGCAATCGTTGGAGAACGACGGGGATGCCGCCCTCGTCGTGGAGGTCCTTCATGACCCGCGTACCGCCGGGTTGGAGGTTGGCGATTTTGGGCGTCCGACTCGAAATCTCGTCGAAGTCGTCAATGTCGAGTTCGATGCCGGCCTCCGCGGCGAGCGCGAGGAGGTGGAGGACGGCGTTGGTCGAACCGCCCATCGCAACCTGCATCGTGATGGCGTTCTCGAACGATTCCCGTGTCAGGATGTCCGACGGCTTGCGGTCGTTTTCGACGGCGTCCAGTACGAGTTCACCCGCTCCTTCCGCGACTTCATACCGTTCCGGCGATTCGGCGGGGGGACTGGCCGAACCGAGGGGTGCGAGGCCGAGGGTTTCGCTCATGGTCGCCATCGTGTTCGCGGTGAACATCCCGCCACAGGACCCCGCGCCGGGACAGGCGTCGTGTTCGAGTTCGACCAACTCGTCCTCGGTCATGTCGCCGTGGGCCACCGCGCCGACGCCCTCGAAGACGTTCTGAACGGTTACTTCCCGCCCTTCGTGTTCGCCGGGGAGAATCGACCCGCCGTACAGGAAGACGGTCGGCAGGTCAGTACGGATGGCCGCCATCATCATACCCGGAAGGTTCTTGTCGCACCCCGCGACCGTGACGAGGGCGTCCACGCGTTCGCCGAAGGCGACGAGTTCGACGCTGTCGGCGATGACCTCCCGCGAGATGAGACTGGCCTTCATCCCCTCCGTCCCCATGGAGATGGCGTCGGAAATCGTGATGGTACCGAACTCGATGGGCATGCCGCCCGCCTCGTTCACGCCGTCGATGGCCGCCCCGGCCACGTCGTCCAGATGGACGTTACAGGGCGTGATGTCGGCCGCCGGGTTCGCCACCGCGACCATCGGCGAGGAGAGGTCGTCGTCGTCGAACCCCATGGCACGGAACATCGACCGGTGCGGCGCGCGTTCCGGTCCCTCCGTCACTTCTCTGCTTCGCAACGACTCGTCTTTCTCTGTGCTGTTGCTCATGACTGTGAGTATGGGTAACGAAGTGTGTTAAAGGCTCCCGAATCGACAGACCTTGCTGTCGAATCCGTCGCACGGTTCGGCGGGGTCACGCTCGATGCCGTCCGTACGTGACCGACCAACCCGTCGGTTTGAGGACGCGCCACGCGAGGGGCGGACAGAACAGCGACGTGGGCGGTTGCTCCATCGTCATCACCCGAAGGAACGCGGCGGACAGCACGTCGTCGGTGTGCGCCTTGCGAAGCAACCGGGAGAGATACCGACCGATGAAATCGGTACCGCGTGGTTTGGAACCGGTCGTTCGTTCGAACCCGAAATCGTTCCCGACTGCCAGTAACCACGCGGTATCGATGACCGACGCGGCGCGGTCGAAAAAGCGGAGCGCGAGACGGTCCCGACCGCCCGCAGACATGGTGTGGTGGAGTACCAGCGCTTCGAGCGCGGCCACCGATATACCCTGCGCGTACACCGGATTGTAGCTGGCTATCGCGTCACCGACGACGAGTAGTCCCTCGGGAAATCGGTCGAGCTTTTCGTAGCGGTATCGCCGATTGGACGGGAACGGATAGCGGTCGATGCGCTCGGAAACCGGCGGGTGGTCGTCGAGTAACCGCTTCAGTTCGGTGACGGGAAGGCTCCCGGCGAATTCCGAGAACTCCTCGAAATCCGTCGGCGGGACGTCACCGTGGACGCCGTTCACGTTCACCACCCAGCGGTCACCTTCCACGGGTGCGGCCATGCCGCCACGAGTGCGGGGCGAGGACGGCGGCACGAGATACGTCCGGAGGTCGTCGGGCGGTCGGTCGATGAACGTCGTGCTGTACGTCACGTCGATGCGGACCGTATCGAGCGGCGGCGACGTGTATCCGTGGCTCACCAGCCAGTTCGGCGTTCTGCTCGTCCGGCCGGTGGCGTCGACCACCAAATCGGCGTGTAATTCCGTCCGCTCGGTACCGTCACGAACGGCGATACCCTCGACAGTCGACACCGTGTCGTCGTGGAGGTACTCCGTAAACTGGCAGTTCGGGCGTACCAGCACCCGGTCGAGTTCGGAGACGTGTCGTCGGGCCACCTGCTCGAACAGCGGCCGACTCGCGGAAATCGTCTCCATGCGGTTCGGCCCGTGGGCGAGAAAGTCGCCCTCGCTGTAGAAATTCACGTCGGTGGAGAAATCGAGGACCGTTCCACCGGCCGAGACGACGTCCTCGCTGAATCCCGGAAACAGGTCCTCCAGCGTCGCTCGCCCGGCCTCCATGAGCGCGTGCGGTTGGCGTCCCTGTGGTACGCCACGGCGTGCAACCGGTTCGTTGGGGAACAAATCCCGGTCGATGACCCTGACCTCCTCGAACCAATCGGTCAGCACCCGCGCGGTAACCAGACCGGCCATACCCGCTCCGATCACCACCGCCGTCCCGCTCCTGTCGGTCGATTTTGCGCCGTCGTACCGTGGAACGGTTGCCAAGGTCATGCGGACATCCCTCCCCATCGTAGGCTTCGTCGAGGTGTATGTTAACTGTTACCACGCAAAATGACGTCGGAGGGTCGACGATGCGGCGGCGCTCACTTCTGTTCGGAGAGAATTTCGTCCACCAACTCCCGCGCCCGTTCGACGTGTTCGTCCGCTTCCTCGCTGCCCGTCCCCTCGACGTGTGAGAGCAGTTCGTCCGCCTGCGAGACGCGCTTTTCCACGACCGGTTCGGGTGCGCCTCTGGCGTCCCCGACGACCGCTTGTGCTTCGCCGAGATACTGGCTCGGGCGGGTAGCGACCGGCAGGGACGCCGTCGCCTCTAACTGGCCGTACAGGTCCGCGACGAGTTGATGAAGGTCGGTGATGGTCGTGGTTCGTGGGGGTCGAAAAAGAAGTTATTCCTCGCCGGTTTCGATGGGAGCCCGGACCAAGTTCCCCCACTCGGTCCACGACCCGTCGTAGTTGCGCACGTCGTCGAAGCCGAGCAGTTCGTGAAGCGCGAACCACTCGATGGACGAGCGCTCGCCGACGCGGCAGTAGGCGATGATGGACTCCTCCCCGTCTACATCGTGGTCGGCGTACAGTTCGCGCAGTTCGTCCGCCGACTTGAACCGTCCGTCGTCGGCGAGGACCTGTGCGACCGGGACGTTGCTCGCGCCGGGGATGTGGCCGCCGCGCTGGGCCGTCTCCTGCAACCCTTCGGGAGCGATGATTTCGCCCGTGAACTCTTCCGGGGAGCGCACGTCAACGAGCGGCAGGCCGGATTCGATGGCCTTGTCCACGTCGTCCTTGTACGCCCGAATCCCCTCGAAGGGACCGCGGGCGTGGTACTGCTGTGCCGAGTGGTCGGTGACCTCTTCGGTCAGTTCGTAGTCGTTTTCGACCCAGTAGTCCTTCCCGCCGTTCAGTACGCGGGCGTCCTCGTGGCCGTAGTATTTGAACTCCCAGTAGGCGTACAGCGCGAACCAGTTCGGAATCCACCCGTCGCCGTAGAAGACGACGGTGGAGTCCTCCGTGATTCCGGCGTCGCCCGCCACCTCCTCGAAGTCCGCTTTCTTCAGGATGTCGCGCTCGGTTTCGTCCGAGAGGTCCTCGTCCCACTGCAACCCGATTGCGCCGTGGATGTGCCCGTCGTCGTAGCGCGACGGGAAGTCGCTGTCGGGCGATTCCGGGCTGTTCACCTCCACCAACCGGTAGTCGGGGTCGTCGCTCTCGAACGCCTCCCTGTGGTCTTCCACCCAATCCGCCGAGACGAGAACGTCGTGTTCGTACTCTGGCATCGAACTCTGGACGACGCCGCCCGGCAAAACTCTCTCGGCCAGCACGAATCGAGGGAGACTGTGTCTACCATCAGGACTACTTTCGTGCTCGACGTGGTTTCGCGTATGTCACGCACCTCGATACGCCAGATGGTTTCGACGCTCCGGGAGTCACGGGAGGCGATTCACGAGGGACGAATCGCCATCGCCGAAGCCAACGTCGAACTTCGAGCGCGGTACGACCGCGCCCAGCGTCGAATCGACGACATCGACCACGCCATCGGCTTGCTTCGAGAGGACGGTCCCGACACCGACCTCCGCGAGCTGTTCGAACTGCTCGGCAACGACGATACGTCCACCCGACGCGCCGCCGCCGACCGAACGGACGGCGAGGCCGTCGTTCCGTCACGCTGACCCTCTCGACGGAAACACGTGCCGTCCGAGTCGTCCCGTTCCTCCCATCGTTTTCGTGTCACCGTCGATCTTTTCGACGCTGTTTTACGAATCTGGAAGAATTGTTTGGTATACAAGAACTGAACTACCGTCATCTGGAACTGAAGGACGGGAATGGAAAACATAAGCGGCAAATTTATAAACAATACCTCTTATCTTCTACGCACAGGAGAGCCAGTTAATGTCCGAGGACTTACCCAAACACGGCACGGTAGAATCCGATTACGAGAGAGAGGACTACCATCGCTTCGAGACGATAGCCCAATTCGACCGCGAGGAGATTCGGGGGGTCGCCCGATGACGCTCGGCACCAATCACGACTGGTGGCCGGAGCACCTGAAGGTGGAACTCCTCGACGAGAATGCCCGGGACGTCGGCCCGATGGACGAGGAGTTCGACTACGCCGAGGCGTTCGAGTCGCTCGACCTCGACGAAGTGAAGGCGGACATCGAAGACGTGATGACGACGTCCCAGGACTGGTGGCCGTCCGACTACGGCCACTACGGGCCGCTGTTCATTCGGATGGCGTGGCACAGCGCAGGGACGTACCGCACGTGGGACGGCCGCGGCGGCGCGTCCGGCGGACGCCAGCGCCTCGCCCCTATCAACAGTTGGCCGGACAACGTGAACCTCGACAGGGCACGCCGACTGCTCTGGCCGGTCAAGCAGAAGTACGGCCGCGCGCTCTCGTGGGGCGACCTCATCGTGCTGACCGGGAACGTCGCGCTGGAATCGATGGGCTTCGAGACGTTCGGCTTCGCCGGCGGCCGCGAGGATTCATTCAAGGGCGACGACGCGGTCAACTGGGGTCCCGAGGACGAATGGGAAGGCGCCTCCCTGGACCGCTTCGACGAGGAGGGCGACCTCGGAGAGCCGCTCGGTAACACCGTGATGGGGCTCATCTACGTGAACCCGGAAGGCCCGCAGGGCGAGCCGGACACCGAGGGGTCGGCTCACAACATCCGCGAGACGTTCGGAAACATGGCGATGAACGACGAGGAGACGGTGGCGCTCATCGCGGGCGGTCACACCTTCGGGAAGGTCCACGGCGCGGACTCCGGCGACCACCTCGGTCCCGACCCCGAAGCCGCACCCCTCGAAGAACAGGGTCTCGGTTGGGATAGCGACCACGGCGAAGGTAAGGGTCCGGACACCATCACCAGCGGCATCGAAGGACCGTGGACCACCGCACCGACCCAATGGGACATGGGCTACATCAACAACCTGCTCGACTACGAGTGGGAAGCCCACAAAGGCCCCGGCGGCGCGTGGCAGTGGCGGCCGGTCGACGAGGAGGCACAGGGAACCGTCCCGGACGCCCACAACTCCGACGAGTCGGTCGACCCGATGATGCTCACCACCGACATCGCGCTCAAGAGGGACCCCGACTACCGGGAAGTCCTCGAACGCTTCCAGAACGACCCGAGCGTGTACCAAGAGGCCTTCGCGAAGGCGTGGTACAAGCTCATCCACCGCGACCTCGGCCCGTCGTCCCGGTTCCTCGGTCCGGAGGTCCCTGACGAGGAGATGATATGGCAGGACCCGCTGCCCGAAGCCGACTACGACCTCATCGGAGAGAATGAAGTCGCCGAACTCAAGCAGGAACTCCTCGATTCGGAACTGTCCGTCTCCGAACTGGTCAAGACCGCTTGGGCGTCGGCGTCGACGTTCCGCGGCAGCGACAAGCGCGGTGGCGCGAACGGCGCGCGCATCCGCCTCGAACCGCAGAAGAGCTGGGAGGTCAACGAGCCCGAGCAGTTGGCGGACGTTCTGGAGACCTTGGAAGGGATTCAGGAGGACTTCAACGGCTCGCAGTCCGACGGGACGAAAGTATCGCTCGCCGACCTGATAGTTCTGGGCGGCTCCGCGGCCGTCGAGAAGGCGGCTGCCGACGCCGGATACGACGTTGAAATTCCGTTCGAACCGGGACGAACGGACGCCACGCAGGAACAGACCGACGTCGAATCCTTCGACGTGCTCAAACCGGAAGCCGACGGGTTCCGGAACTACCTCGGCGGCGAGCACGACCGTAAACTGGAGGAGATTCTGGTCGACGAGTCGGAACTGCTGGACCTGACCGCGTCCGAGATGACGGTGCTGATCGGTGGCATGCGCACGCTCGGCGCGAACTACGAGGACAGCGACCTCGGCGTCTTCACCGACGAACCGGGGACGCTGACCAACGACTTCTTCCAGACCCTGCTCGGCATGGACTACGAGTGGGAACCGGTCTCGGACGACGAACAGGTCTTCGAGCTACGCGACCGGGAGACGGGCGAAGTCGAGTGGGAGGCGACCCGCTTCGATCTCGTTTTCGGTTCGAACTCCCGACTCCGAGCCGTCTCCGAAGTCTACGGTGCCGACGACGGTGAGGAGAAGTTCGTGAGCGACTTCGTCGACGCGTGGAGCAAAGTGATGAAACTCGACCGCTTCGACCTCGAGTAACCGCAGTCACGACTCGCCGTGTCGATGACCGTGTACCGCGTCTCGATGTCGCGTAATCACGGTCCCGACAGGGTCTCACGGAAGTGTCGTGACGGCTCTACGAACCGGCGTGCCGACATTTTTCTCGCGGCGTTCGAGCGAATCCATTATTTCGATTTTTCGATTCCGCGCGCGAAGCTGTTAGAGTCGATACAGAACTGCGCTTCGGGAAAGGTTGATATGCCGACGTTTCACATTCGTATTCGATGACAGGAGAGTTTTCCCTCGAAGCCCTCGCACGCCTCCCGGAGTTCAACCATCCGGCGGCGTCACCCGACGGCGAACAGGTCGCCGTCTACTACGACGACACCGGCCGCAACGAACTCCACGTTATCGACGTGGCGTCGGGCGAGATGCGGCAGGTGAGCGACGGCGAGGTTCCGCGAAACGCGCGGCATCCGTTCATGTGGGCACCGGACGGCGAACGCGTTTACTTCCATCTCGACGATGCCGGCGACGAGCAGAACGACATCTGGGAGATGGACCTCGATGGCAACGCCGCGCCGGTCGTCGAGGACTCCGGACAGTGTCTGCTCACCGACGTTCACGACGGGAAATTGCTCTACGTGAGCAGCGTCGGCGGGCAGATGAACCTCTACGAATACGACCGTGAGACGGGGACGAACGAGCGACTCACCGAGTACGAGTTGGGCGTCTATTTCGCGTCCTACGGTCCCGACGGCGACCGGATGGTCTACATGACCAACGAGTCGGACGACATGACCAACATGGACGTGTACGTCGCCGACGCCGACGGGTCGAATCCCCGGAACCTCGAACTCGGCATCGACGGCAGCGAGAGCCACTTCGAGGATTGGTCGGCGGACGGAACGGAACTCCTCGTCTCGGACGACGCGGAGGATAAGACCCGCTGTGGTATATACGACTTCGAAACGGAGTCGGTCGAGTGGTTCGGCGACGGCGAACACGTCGAGGAGGCCGTCGCGTTCCTCCCCGACCGAAACGGCTTCCTCGCGCTTCGGACGCGCCGTGCCGCCGTCGTTCCGTTAGTGTACGACTTCGACGGAACCGTGACGGAACTCGACCTCCCGACGGGTGTCGCCTCCTTCTCCAGTTACGGCGATGCCGCCCTCCTCGGCGACGGACGCGTGCTGGTCGAAGAAACGACGCCGACACGGCGCCCCGCGCTGCTCGTCCACGACCTCGAATCGGGCGAAACCGAAACGCTCCTCGAACCGGTCTACGGTGATATCGACCCGGAAACGTTCACCGACGCGGAGTACGTCACGTTCGAGTCGCACGACGGGACGGAAATCGGCGGCCTGCTGTACGACTCCGGGGAACGCCCGTCCAAAGCGGTCGTGAAGGTCCACGGCGGCCCGCCGGTACAGGACCAGCGGAACTTCAAACGGCGGACCCAGTTCTTCCTGAACCGCGGCTACACGGTTCTCGAAATCAACTATCGTGGGTCGGCGGGTCGCGGACGCGAGTTCAAAGAGCGCCTCATCGGCGACTGGGGCGGCGGCGAACAGGACGACGTCGCCGAGGGAGCGCGATGGCTCCGCGACAATGACTGGATAGACGAGGACGAAGTCGTCGTGTACGGCGGGTCCTACGGCGGCTACAGCGCCTACTGGCAGATGGTCCGGTACCCCGAACTGTATTCTGCGGGTATCGCGTGGGTCGGCGTCACCGACCTCCACGACATGTACGAGAACACGATGCCGCACTTCCAGACCGGACTGATGGAGAAGTACCTCGGCGACCCCGAGGAGAACCACGACCTCTACCGGGAACGAAGCCCCATCGAGTACGCGGAAAACCTCAGTTCGCCACTCCTGATGGTCCACGGCGTCAACGACCGTCGGGTGCCGGTTTCACAAGCTAGACTCTTCCGCGACGCGCTGGAAGAAGACGGCTTCGAGGAGGGAGAAAACGGCGACTTCGAGTACGAGGAACTCGGCGAGGAGGGACACGGCAGCACCGACATCGAACAGAAGATTCGGTCGATGGAACTCGTGGCCGACTTCCTCGACCGTCGGGTGGCGACGAACTGAGTACCGTCTCAGCGGTCGTGGACGACCGCCAATCCGCGTGCCGTCGTCCGCTCGAACTCGGTCGGCCACCCCTCGACCACTTCTCGCCACGTCGTCCCGGCGTCCTCGGTTCGGTAGATGCCGCGGTTGTTCACGGCGTACAGTTCCCCGCCCGAGTCGCCCGACCGGAAGACGGTTCGGGTGACGCCCTCCCCGGTCGGAAGGCCGTCCAATCGCTCCCACGGTTCGCCGTCCCGTTTTCGCGAGACGATGGAGTCCGCGGAATCGGCGTTGTGGGCGGTTCGCGGTCCCGTCGCGCTGGAGAGGAGGACGGTGTCCGGGTCGTCCGGTACGAGGGCGACGCTCCAGCAGTAGCGACGGTCGAGTCCCTCCTGCGGGTACTCCCACGTCTCGCCACCGTTTTCGGATTCGGCGTAGCCGTCCCCGGCGGCGGACCAAACTTGCCCCGGTGCATCGGGGTGGGTCGTCAAGGAATGGTTGTCGATACGGGCGGTCGGCACCTTGTCCTCCCACGTCTCGCCCGCATCGTACGTCTGGACGAGCGCTCCCGCTTCGATGCCGACGTAGAGGTGGTCCGGGTCATACGGGTCGGGTTCTATCCACCGGACGTGATGGGTGTGGGGTCGGGGTGGAAAGGACCAGTTCGGTTCGGAGGGAAGGTCGGTCAGTCCGTCGCGGTGTTCCCACGACTCGCCGCCGTCCGTGCTTCGATAGACCGCGCTGGGTTCCGTGCCGACCCACACGGTGTCCGGGTCCGAGGGGCCGACGGCGAGCGACATCACCGACTCGGGAATCGCCCCCTCGCCGACCGATTCGAACGAGTCGCCGCCGTCCTCGCTTCGGAAGAGACCGGCGTCGAACGTGCCACAGAAGACCCGTTCGCCCGCCGCGGCGACGCACTCCAAATCGTGGTCCGTCAGCCGAACGGAGGAGGTTCCGCTTTCATCGACGACGAACAGGCCGTTTCGCATCGCGGCGTACAGTCTCATGGTTTGTATGACGCGCTCCACCCGCCTGAATCTGTGGATTTAATAGCAATTTTTCTACAGGAATGCGTTTCAGGAAACGGTTTACCCTCCTTCGGCCGAACGCCGATTCGATGGCTCGCCTTTCAGCAATCTACAAATACTACTGCTATCAAGCGACCGTCTCGTTCGGGTTCTTCTCGCCGATATTCACCCTGTTTCTCCTCTACCGCAACCTCGATTACACGCAAATCGCGCTGCTGAGTACGCTGTACACGACGCTGACCATCGTCGGCGAGATACCGACGGGCTACGTCGGGGACCGAATCGGCCGCCGGGACAGCCTCGTCGTCAGTTCGGTTTGCATGACGCTCTCCATCCTCGGCTTCGTCGTCGCACGGTCGTTTCTCGCGCTCGCGGTGCTGTACGTCCTCTGGACGCTCGCGCTCGTCTTCCGCTCCGGGAGCGACGACGCGTGGCTCTACGACCACCTCCGCGTCGAACTGGACGCTGACGAGTTCGCCCGCGTCCGCGGCCGGGGCATGGCCGTCAATCGCGCGGTGACGGTCGTCACGGTACTCGCAGGGGGCGTGCTGTACGAACTCGACCCGCGATTGCCGTTTCTCGCCTCCGGCGTTCTGAACGGCGCTGGCGTGGTCGTGTTGCTGGCTCTTCCCCGCAACCGGGGATACGGCGACGGCGACGACGTGCTTTCGCCCACCGACGCCATCGACGTCATTCGTCGCCACCTCTCGGTCCCCCCGCTTCGGTCGTTCGTGGCTTACGTGGCGCTGTTCTTCGCCGCGGTTGGGGTGGTAGAAAGCTACGTCCAGCCCATCGCGACGGGCCCGCTCGGGTTTCCAGTCGAACTCATGGGTCCGCTGTACGCCGGATTCACGCTCGTCTCCGCGGGAGCGAGCTACTACGCCGGGGCGATAGAGGAGACCTTCGGGCTCCGAACGACGACCCTGCTCGTCCCCGTAATACTCTGTGTCTCACTTGTCCTGCCGGTGTTCGCGCCCCTCCTCGCTCTCCCGATGTTCGTCGCCCGAACGGGGTCGAACACGCTCCTCCGGCCGTTGGTCAACCAGTACATCAACGACCACTCGGAGTCCGTCGGACGGGCGACCGTCCTCTCCGCCGCGTCGATGGCCTATGCGGCGCTACGGCTTCCCCTCACCCTCATCGGTGGGTTCGTCGCCGACGCGTATTCGCCGCTGGTCACCGTCGCTGGCGTCGGCGTCGTCGTCCTCGTCGGACTCGCGCTGGTCGCCCTCTGGGGGTCGCCCGTCCGAGCGGGGACGGAGACGACCAGTACGTCGTGAGAAACACGCACCGAGTTCACTCGACGGGACGTGACTGGTCCCTCTCGACCGTTCGCGGCGGTTCCCCGTCCCGTCTCGTGATGTACCCCGCGATTTTGTTGCGGACGCTCTTCGAATCGACGTTCGTCAGGGCGGTCACGCTCTCCTTGTTCCGGTCGAAATCGTCGGTGAACGCGTTCGGATATCGTTCCAACAGGATTCCACCCACCTTCTTCACGTAATCTGGTTGGACTGGCATTGGAACGTCGTCAACCCACTCCGGGAAAACCGTTGGGGTGGGATTACTACCGGAAGGCGGAAACTGAAACTGGCCGTTCGATGGACCACCCGAACCTGTTGATTTATTGACTCAGCTCGGCCGAGGATTATAGGGTCGTCAGGAACCAACCTCGCCGACATGACACGGATTGCAGTGACGGGTGCCGGCGGCAACGTCGGGAGGGAGTCGTTGACCGCCCTCGACGAGTTCGACGTGACGCCGCTCACCCACAGCGAACACGACGACATCGACAGCGTACTCTGTGACGTGACGGACTACGACGCGCTTTCGGACGCCTTGTCCGGGCACGACGTGGTGGTACATCTCGCCGCGAACCCGTCGCCGGAGGCGGAATGGCGAAGCACCGTGGACGTGAACATCGAAGGGACGCGGAACGTCTTCGAGGCGGCGCGCGAACACGGAATTCGGCGGGTCGTCTTCGCCTCCTCGAACCACGCCGTCGGGATGTACAACGCGGCGGACAGGACCAAAACGGAGACGATGACGCCCGACACGGCCGAACCGATATACCACGACGACCCGCCGCGCCCGGACTCCTACTACGGCGTGAGCAAAGTGACCGGCGAGGCGCTGGGAACTTACTACGCCGACCGCTACGGCATCGAAGTCGTCAACCTCAGAATCGGCTGGCTCATTCCCGAAGAGAAGCTTCGGGAGACACAGGACGAACCGGAGGAACACGCCCGCTTCGCTCGCGCCATGTGGCTCAGCCCGCGAGACTGCCGCGACGTGATTCACGCCGCCGTGACGGCGGACCTACCGGAACCGACCGTCACCGCCCACGCCACCTCGCGGAACGACGAACGATTCCTCTCGCTCCTCTGGAGCGAACGTGCGCTGGGCTACCGGCCACGGGACAACGCGGCGGAAGTCCTCGACTGAAGGCGTTCACGAACGGGAAACCGGTCTACTCGGTCCGGCGAACGCCCGTCAGCAGTCGAACGAGCCACGTCACGACGACCGCGAACAGGTAGTACGTGACGAACAGTCCGGCTTCCCACAGTAGCTTCCCACCGCCGAAGACGCCATCGAGGGCGTAGACCACGTTTTCCAGCCCCCACGGGGCGTCGTAGAGGAAGAGCATCACTAAATACGACGGGATGAACAGAAGCCGCCAGAGGAGAGAACTGTAGATATCGAGGACGACGGGCAGTTGCGACGTGAGCGCGAGGAAGGCGAACAGGAAGAGCGTCGGACGAGCGAACCACACCGACGGTATCGGTGCGGTCGGTAGTGGTGTTTCGGCCATACCATCGCGTACACGTTCGAACGGCTTTACGTCGCGTCCGGTCGTCCACGACGAGGGCTGTCGCGGCCGTCAGACCGGTTCGGCGCTACTCCATCTGCGGCGGACCGTCGGACTGCCGTCGTGCGCCGATAGTCTTCGGATGAGGGTTCTCCCCGCGTTCGGCCATGCCGAGGTATAACGCCGCGTTGACCAATCCGACGTGACTGAACGCCTGCGGGTAGTTCCCCAACAATCTCCCCGACTCCGGGTCGATTTCCTCGGCGAGGAGGCCGAGCGGACTCGCGTGCTCGCAGACCGATTCGAACACGTCGCGCGCCTCCTCGACGCGTCCGGAGAGCGCCAACGCGGAGACGAGCCAGAACGAGCAGATGACGAAGGTTCCCTCCTCCCCCGGCAAGCCGTCCGTGCCGTTGTAGCGCCGAACGAGGCCGTTGTCGTCCGCTTCGAGTCGGTCGCGGACGGCGTCGATGGTGTTCTGCACCCGGTCGTCGTCGAACGGAAGGAAGCCGACGATGGGAATCAACAACGCCGTGGCGTCGAGCGATTTCGAGTCGTACGATTGGGTGAAGCTCCCGATCTCGTCGTCGTATCCTCGTTCGAGGAGTTCGCCGCGAATCATGTCGCGGGTCTCCTCCCACTCCGCCGTCGGGGCGTCGAACTCCCACTCGTCGGCGATTCGCAGGCCGCGGTCGATGGCGACCCAGCACATCACCTTCGAGTGGACGAAGTGGCGAGGCCCGCCGCGGACCTCCCAGATTCCCGCGTCGGGGTCGTCCCATACGTCGCAGACGTGTTCGACGATGCCGCGAATCGCGCCCCAGTCGTGGGGAGAGAAGTCGTCGGGTTCGGCGGTTTCGAATATCGCCAAGAGGAGTTCGCCGAAGATGTCGAGTTGTCGCTGGTCCTTCGCCGCGTTGCCGACGCGAACCGGGGTCGAATCGCGGTAGCCCGAGAGGTGGTCGAGCGTCCGTTCCGTCAGGTCGGGGTCGCCGTGCAGTCCGTACAGCGGTTGGAGTTGGGTCGGATGGTTCGCGTGACTGAGGTCGAGAAACCAATTCAGATACGCGTCGGCTTCGGCGGTGTGGCCGAGGTTGGCGAGCGCCTGAATCGTGAACGCGGCGTCACGGATCCAGTTGTAGCGATAGTCCCAGTTTCGAACCCCGCCGGGGTTCTCCGGGAGCGAGGTGGTCGGTGCGGCACAGATGGCCCCCGTTTCGCGGTGGGTGAGCAGTTTGAGTACCAACCCCGACCGAATCGCGAGGTCGTGTGCCACTCCGCTGAACGTACAGCCGTCGGGACAGGAATGCACCCAATCGTGCCAGAATTCGGTGGTTCGTTGGAGGCGGCCCTCACAATCGTCGGGTTCCGCCTGCCTCGTCTCGTCGTGAGACAGCACGAACCACGTCGATTCGTCCGCCGATACCGACCACGTGGTTCGTACCGTCGATTCGTCCATCTCGAATCCGACGCCGCCCGAGAGGAAGACGAACTCCCCGTCGTCCGTTCTGCCGCCATCGTCGCCGTCTCCGTCCGTAACTCGAATCCCGTTCTCGACGGACTCCACTGCCGTCTCTCCGCGGGCGTAGTCGAGGCGTGGTTCGAACGTCAGTTCGAGTTCGACGCTCCCCTCGAGGGCCGCCACCTTACGGTAGACGGCGCGCTCCGTCCCGTCGTCCTGGACGGGCATGAAATCGATGACACGTACTCGACCGGAAGCCGTCTCGAACGTCGTCTTCAACACGTTCGTTTCGTCCAGATACGACTGCTCCGCGTCGAACGGTTCGGTGGGCTGAATCCGCCAGTAACCGCCG
The DNA here is from genome assembly GCF_056892285.1 of Haladaptatus sp. HS23. NCBI lineage: Archaea > Methanobacteriati > Methanobacteriota > Halobacteria > Halobacteriales > Haladaptataceae > Haladaptatus > Haladaptatus sp. HS23. Next base: position 564,891 of record NZ_JBXGLH010000002.1, read on the forward strand.
TCTTCGGCGTCCAAGACGCTCGCGAACACGCTCGATGACTCGACGTGGGGCATGGGGAGCCACTCGATTTCACCCTCGTCGTTCACCAGCGCACAGGTCTCCAGATTGCCGATGAGTCCGTACCGTTCGAGGGAGGGGTAGCGAGTCACCGTTTCGCACCTCCGGAAAACTGCGTCATACTGATAGTTCGACCGAGAAACGAATTGAAGCTTTGGGCGGATTGCCGTTCATATTCGGGCCGGTCGGCGTACGTTTTTATGCGATGACGGGAGCACTCCCGGCCACCGTGGGACACCGAGCACTCGTCGCGTACGAGCGACCGGACGGCCGTTACGACCGCCACTACGCCCATTGGGGTGCGACCGACCTCACGCTGCGCCACGAAATCACGGCGGAAACGCCGTTCGCGGCCAAACGGGAGGAACGAACTCCGGCCTCATGGACCCCGGCCATCGACCCGACACCGCGAGAACGGGCGCTGTCGTTCGAAGATGCCGCCACGTTCGACTATCGGACGTACGAGGCGTTCTACGTCGTCTCGCTCGCCTGGGTCGTCACCGCGTTCCTCCCGCTGTGGTTCGGCACCTCCACCGACGACGACCCGCATGCCGGCGTCCTCCTCGCTGTCAACTCCGAGCGCGATTCCGAACGCGTTCGACGGTGGTTTCGCGCGACGAGGGTGGTGGTTCGGGACATGGTCCGTCGGGAAGCGCTCGACGGAGCGGCGGCACACGACTACCTCGACGCTCGCGTCGGCGAGTGGACGGGAAGCCGTCGGGAGGTGATTTCCGTGCGCTGATGGCAATCGGTTTTTATCCGACTACCATCTACCATCCGGAAGTGACGCAGACGAACGATACGGACCCCGCCACGCTTCGAAGGCCGACACACGACGAGGCGCTGGCACACGTCGAAACGGCGGTGGAACGAGGGGACCTCGTGACCATGTTCGGCCGCTGTACCGTCGATTACGACGGACGCGCGGAGAGCTATCTCGGACCGGGCGACCGCCTCGTCGTCCTCAAACCCGACGGAACCACACTCGTCCACACCGAGGAGGGACAGAAACCGGTGAACTGGCAACCGCCGGGCGGCATCCTCGCCACTGAACTCGTGGACGGCCAACTCCGCGTCGGGAGTCGACGGACGAGTCCGAGCGAATCGCTCGAAGTCCAGTTCGAACGCCTCGTACAGGTGTCGGCGTTCGACGTTACCGACGCGAAGGAACTGTCGCTCGCGGGGACAGAGGAGGACCTCCGCCAACGAATCCTGGACGACCCGGACCTGGTGGAAGCCGGGTTCACGCCGCTCGCAACGGAACGGCAGACGGCGGCGGGTGCCATCGACATCTACGGCAAGGACGCGGACGGAATCACGATGGTCGTCGAACTCAAACGGCGGCGCGTCGGCCCCGATGCGGTGGGGCAACTCCGGCGATACGTGGACGCCCTCCACCGTGACCTGCATGCCGAGGCCGAGGTTCGCGGCGTCCTCGTCGCGCCGTCGGTGACGGAACGCGCCCGCAACATGCTCGCCGAAAGCGGCTTGAAGTTCGTCTCGTTGGAACCGTAAAACGGCAGTCGTTCAATCCAACTGCCCTTTCAGCTTATCGAGCAGTTGCAACGCTTCGAGCGGCGTCGTGTCCGCGACGTTGGTTCGTCGGAGTTCGGCCAGTACGTCGTCCGAAGCGGCCGACGCGGACGGAGAGGGGGCGGAGTCGGTCGAATCGGTATCTCGGGAATCGGAATCCGTTGCATCTACCCCGTCGCTTTCGGCCAGCAACTCCTTCGAGCGTCGAATGACCGACTCCGGCACGCCCGCGAGCCCCGCGACTTCGACGCCGTAGGACGCCATCGTCGCGCCCTCCGAGATGTGATGTTCGAAGACAACGTCGCCGTCCCGCTCCGTCGCGCCGAAGTGGAGGTTCGTGGCGTTCGGGAGGTCGGCGGCGACGGCGGTGAGGTCGTGGTGGTGCGTCGCGAAGAGCGTCTTCGCGCCGATTTCGTCGTGAATGTGTTCCGTCACCGAACGGGCGATGGCGAAACCGTCCGTCGTACTCGTTCCGCGACCCACTTCGTCAAGCAAAATCAGCGACCGGTCGGTCGCGTCGCGGAGGATATCCGCGAGTTCGGTCATCTCGACCATGAACGTCGAACGACCGCCCGCGATGTCGTCGCTCGCGCCGACGCGGGTGAACACGCGATCCACTAATTCGACGCGCGCTTCGTCGGCGGGCACGAAGCTGCCGACCTGTGCGAGGATGGAAATGAGCGCGACCTGCCGCATGTACGTCGATTTTCCGGCCATGTTCGGCCCGGTGATAACTGCGAGCGTGTCGTGGTCGAGGTGGGTATCGTTCGGGACGAACGAGGATTGGGTTCGCTCGACGACCGGATGACGACCGTTCCGAATCTCGATTCCCTCGGGAACGATTTCGGGGCGAGAGTAGCCGTGATTCGCGGCGACTTCGGCGAGCGCGACGAGGGTGTCGAGTTCGGCTAACGTCTCGGCGAGCGACTGCACTCGTTCGGACTCCTCGGCGACAGCCTCGCGAACCTCGCGGAAGAGGTCGTACTCCAACTCGTCGGCGCGCTGTTCGGCGCGGACGATTTCGTCCTCGCGCTCCTTGAGTTCCGGCGTGTAGAACCGCTCGGAATTTTTCAGGGTCTGCCGTCGCGTGTAGTCCTCGGGCACCTTGTCGAGGTTCGGGTCGGTGACTTCGATGTAGTAGCCGTGGACCTGATTGTAGCCGACTTTGAGCGAACCGACGCCCGTTCGCTCGCGTTCGCTCGCTTCGAGGTCGTCTATCCACGCCTTGCCCGAGCGCTCCGTCTCACGGAGGGAATCGAGTTCGTCGTCGTAGCCCGACTTGATGACGCCGCCCTCGGTGATTTCGATGGGCGGCTCTTCGGGAATCGCACGGCCGATTCGGTCCCGTACGTCGGCCATCTCGTCCAGATTGGCGTGGAGCGTTCGGAGCTTGGGTGATTCGACTCCCTCCATCGCGTCCGCGATGTCGGGCACCACGTCGAGCGTCGCCTTCAGCGAGCGCAGGTCACGGGCGTTGGCCCGGCCACGCGAGACGCGCGAGATGAGGCGTTCGATGTCGTAGACGTTCCGAAGCAGGTCGTGGACCTCCTCGCGTGCCTGCACCGCGGTCGTCCACTCCTCGACGGCGTCGAGTCGGTCCTCGATGCGGTCGCGTTCCAGCAGGGGTCGGCGAAGCCAATCCTTGAGTTTGCGACTCCCGAGGGCACACGCCGTTTCGTCCAAGACGCCGACGAGGGTGGCTTCCTCCTGTCCATGGACGGCACGAGGGGAGAACAGTTCGAGGCTCGTGAGCGCGACCGCATCCAACAGCATGTACGAGCGCGGGTCGTAGCGCGTGAGGTGGTTGAGGTAGTCGAGTCGGGTGTCCGCGACGTACTCGCTTCCATCCTCGTCGACCGCCCCTTCGCCGCCGCGGACGTACTCGGCGTAGGAGAGGAGCGCGCCACAGGCCCGGACTTCGGCGTCGGTGGCGAACAGCCGTTCCGGCGGGCCGAAGTAGTCGGAAACGAGGTCGCTCGCGCCGTCGATGCCGAACGTGGCACCCTCGTACTCCGTCACCATACAGTCCGCGTCGAACACGTCGGGCGTCGACGCGTCGTCGGCGTCGAACGCGGGCGCGACGATGGCTTCCGTGGGCGCAAAGCGCTCCACTTCGTTGCGGACCTCACCCTCGGTTTCGACCGTCGTCGCGTAGAAGTCGCCAGTGGAAACGTCGAGGATGGCGAGTCCGTAGCCGTCGTCGCGGGCGAGGCTGGCGACGAAGTTGTTGTCGTCGCCGTGAAGTAGTTCGTCCTCGGTCAGCGTGCCGGGCGTGACGACGCGGGTGACGGCACGTTCGACCACGCCCGAGGCGTCCGCCGGGTCCTGCACTTGGTCAGCGACGGCGACGCGATACCCTGCCTCCAACAGCGCCTCGATGTACGATTCGGCGTTGTCGATGGGGATTCCGGCCATCGGATACGTCCCCGTGTTGTCCTCGCGTTGTGTGAGCGTGATTTCGAGAATCCTCGAACAGCGCTCGGCCGCCTCGCAGAACGTCTCGTAGAAGTCGCCGACCTGAAACAGTACCATCGAATCGTCGTACTGGCGACACAGCTCGAAGTACTGACGCATCATCGGCGTCAGCTCGTCGCTGTGTTCGGCCATCTTCTCGGGTGCCCCCAGCGCCGCGTCCATGGGTGAGACCCAGTCCCCGCACGGCAATAAGCCACCGGAATCGCGGCGCAGGTTCCCGGTTTGGCCTATCGTTCGTCCGTGAACGCCACGTCGTAGAGGTGGTAGTCCGCCGTAGCGAGTTCGAGTGCCCCGTCCATGTGTTCGCGTACGTCGGGTCGCTCGAAGATGGCTTCGTAGTCAGCTTCGCTCTCCCACTGGGCGTAGTTGACGACCCGCTCTCCGTCCCGGCTTCGGTGGATGTTCGCGGAGATGAAACCGGGGAGGTGGCGCATGGCCTCCTCGGTGGCGTTGGCGAGGAAGTCCACCAGTTCGTCCTGCCGCTCGGGAGCCACCGTGAGGACGTTGATGAGCGTCGTTACGTCCGTTTCCGTGTCGATAGTCGTCATCGAATCCTGTTCGTCACACCGACGGAAATACGCTCCTGCCCATCGCTCCCGTCCGTTTCCAGTGGAGTTAAGTGGAGTCGGCCTCTCGGAAGTGAAGGTTACCGATGGACATCAGGACAGGTCTCTCGTACGGCGATGTACTGCTCGTTCCGCAACGCTCCCCGGTCGATAGCCGGAGCAACGTCTCTCTCACGACGAATCTGACGCCGAACCTCGAACTCGACGCGCCGCTTCTCTCCGCGCCGATGGACACCGTCACCGAGACGGACGCCGCAATCGCCCTCGCCGAGATGGGCGGTCTCGGCACGATTCACCGCTTCATGGGTATCGAGGAGCAGGCCGAACAGGTGCGCGCGGTGAAAGCGGCCGGTGGACAGGTCGGTGCCGCCGTCGGCATCAACGAGGAGTTCATCGACCGGACGGAGGCCACGCTCGACGCGGGTGCGGACTGCATCATGGTGGACGTCGCCCACGGCCACATGGAGCGCTGTTTGGACGCCGTTTCGGAAATCAAATCCGAGTTCCCGGACGCGGAACTCGTCGCCGGAAACGTCGTCACACCCGAGGCCGTCTCCGACCTCTACTCCGCGGGCGCGGACGGCGTGAAGGTCGGCGTGGGTCCCGGTTCGCACTGCACGACCCGCAAGGTGGCCGGGGCGGGCGTCCCGCAACTGACCGCCGTGGACGACTGCTCGGAGCGGGCAGACGAGTTGGGAACCCCCATCGTCGCGGACGGCGGCATCCGCACCTCCGGCGACGCCGTGAAGGCGCTCATGGCAGGCGCGGACACCGTCATGATGGGAAGCTTCTTCGCCGGAACCGAGGAAGCGCCCGGCGAAACCGTGACCGTGGACGGGCGGACGTTCAAGCGCTCGCGCGGCATGGCCTCCACCGCCGCGAACGCGAACCGCACCGACAAGGACCTCACCCCCGACGCCGACGAGGGAATCGAAGGCCTCACCGCGTACAAAGGCTTGCTCGCCGACGAAACCGAGACCTTCCTCGCCGGAATCCGCTCTGGACTCAGCTACTGCGGCGGCCACGACATCGCCGCCGCCCGCGAGAACGCCCAGTTCATTCAGGTCGCCCCGAGCGCGCGGGAACGCGAAGGCGCTCACTCGGTCTTCGCGGACGTGAAAACGGAGGAGGAGAAAGCACTGGCTCCGCTGCAGTAATCCGGTTTCACGTCGCGCATTTCGATTTTAGATATGGCGCGCGCTGGGACAACCCTGAGGGCAGCGAGGTTTTGGAAAACCTCGAAAGCGAGCGGCGTCGCCGCGAGCCATCGTCCGAAGGGCTGTGCTGATAGCGTGCGAGGTCTTCGTGAGTGACGAAGGAACGAGCGAATGGCTCGTCAGAGGGAAGCTCTGACGGTGGATGAGCACCGGAACGAACGAATGTGAGTGAGAAGCGCAATCGGTTGGGGAGGGTGTGGCTGTCGTGGTGCTGTGCGGTGCGGAAGCGGGTGTGGATGGACTGAAAGGGACCGCCCGGTCGCGTTTGTCGTGGTCATCTCGGCGACCGTTATCGGGGACCGGGCGTTGTGGAGAGGTCCCCGATATGTTGTCGAGTGGCCGCGAGCGGGCGGGGGCTTTCGAAGACACCTTCCCGGCGATTGAAATCGCACTAGAGTCAGGATTCTTTCGTAGCGAGCGTGGCGGGAACCCTGAAAGTCCCCTCCGTCCTCGTTACCGAGACGAAACCAGCGCGACGAAGAGAACGTTTCAATACAGTTTTCGACCGAACCAACACGGTATTTGTGCGCCGCCGAAATACCACCGGTATGAGCGACCTCGGGAAGATAGACCGCGACTTCTTCGACGAACACATCTATCCCTATCTCGGCGCGGACCGCGACGACGAACTCCTCGGGCCGAAACACGGCGTGGATTTCGGCGTGATTGAACTGGAAAACCAAGTCGTCGCACTCGCCACCGACCCCCTCTCGCTCCTGCCCGAACTGGGATTCGAGCGGGCGGCGTGGTTCGCGTTCCACGTCGTGATGAGCGACGTGGCGGTCAGCGGCCTGCGACCGACCCATCTGGCGGTGGACTTCAACCTGCCGCCGGAAATCACCGACGAGGAGTTCGCCACGGTGTGGCGGACGTTCGACCGGGAAGCGAAGAACCTCGGCGTCAGCGTCGTCACGGGCCACACCGCGAGATATTCGGGCTGTCAGTATCCGTGGGTCGGCGGCGCGACGACGCTCGCGGTGGGGGAGAAGGGGAATCTGGTCCGACCGGACGGGGCACGACCTGGCGACAAGGTCCTCGTGACGAAGGGACCGGGCGTGGAGACGGCGGGGTTTCTGGTGACGCTGTTCGAGGACCGAATCGACCTTCCCGAGGAAACTATCGCGGACGCGAAAGAGCGATTCTACGACATGAGTCCGGTCGAGGACGCGCTGGTGGCGGCCGAAGCGGGACCGGTCACGGCCATGCACGACGCCACGGAGTGCGGGATTCACGGCGCGCTGGTCGAGATGGCCCGCTCCGCCGAAGTGCGCTTCGACGTGAGCCACGACGACGTGCCGATTCTGCCGGGCGTGCTGGAGGCCTGCGAGTACTTCGACATCGACCCGTGGGCGTCCACGACCGAGGGAACGCTCGTGCTGACCGTCGCGTCGGAGGGCGCAGAGGACGTGTTGGCCGCGTTCGACGACGCCGGGATTCCGGCGGCCGAAATGGGGACGGTGCGTGAGGGCGAAGGTGTGTACGTCGATGGCGACCGAATCGAGCATCCCGACGTAGACCCCTCGTGGCAGGTGTTCGCCGAGTTGTCGGGCGAACGGGAGTGAACACCACGGATAAATACCACAAGATAATATTTCGGACCGATGAGCGAGTTAGGCAAAGTGGACGGCGAGTTCTTCGAGGAGTACATCTTCCCGCATCTCGGCGCGGAGCGAGACGACGTGACGCTACAGCCACAGCACGGCGTGGACTTCGGGGTCATCGAGCTTGACTCGATGGCCAGTCAGACGGAGTCTGACGATGTTCTGGAGGTCGGCGGAAACGCGATTGTGACGGCGACGGACCCCATTTTCGTCATGCCCTCGCTCGGCTTCGAGCGGGCGGCGTGGTTCGCGTTTCACATCCTGATGAGCGATGTGGCGGTCAGCGGTCTCCGTCCGACCCATTTAGCGGTGGACTTCAACCTGCCGCCGGAAATCACCGACGAGGAGTTCGCGACCGTTTGGCAGACGTTCGACCGGGAAGCCCGAAAACTGGGCGTCAGCGTCGTCACCGGTCACACGGCCAGATACGCGGGGTGCAACTACCCGATGGTCGGCGGAGCCACCGCGATGGCCGTCGGCGACCCCGAAAAGGTCGTCCGACCGAACGGCGCGCGACCGGGTGACAAGGTGCTGCTCACGAAGGGTCCCGCCGTGGAAGCGACCGGCCTGTTGAGCAACCAATTCGAGGACCTCGTGGACCTCCCCGAGGAAACCGTCGAGCAGGCAAAAGAGCGATTCTACGACATGAGTCCGGTCGAGGACGCCCGCGTCGCGGCGGAGACGGGCGACGTGTCGGCCATGCACGACGCCACGGAGGGCGGCGTCCACGGCGCGCTGGTCGAGATGGCGACCGCGAGCGGGGTTCACCTCGAGGTGAGCAGCGAGGACATGCCTGTGCTACCGGGCGTGTTAGAAACCTGCGAGTTCTTCGGCATCGACCCGTGGGTCTCCATCAGCGAGGGGACGCTCCTACTGACCGTGGCACCCGAGGACGCGGAACGCGTCGTTTCCGCGCTGGACGACGCCGACATCCCCGCGGGAATCATCGGCGACGTGCACGACGGGGACGGTGTCACCGTCGATGGGGAGGAGATAGCACATCCCGAGGTGGACCCCTTCTGGGCCGCCTTCGAGGAGTTCATGGAGAAATCGACGTGACCCGAAACGCCGCACCGGTCGAGATTCCGGTCGCGCTGACCATCGCCGGGAGCGACTCCGGCGGCGGGGCGGGGATTCAGGCCGACCTGAAGACGATGGAGGCCCACGGCGTGTTCGGCACCAGTGCGATCACGAGCGTCACGGCACAGAACACCCGCGGCGTCGAAGGGTTCGCCACGCTTCCCGTCGCGGAAGTCGAAGCCCAATGTGAGGCCGTCCTCTCGGATTTCGACGTTCGAGCGGTCAAAACCGGCATGCTCGCCGAAGCTCCCGTCGTTCGAAGCGTCGCGTCGCAGGTCGCCGACGTGGACGTCCCCGTCGTCGTGGACCCGGTGATGGTCGCGGCTTCGGGCGACCGACTGCTCGATGCTGACGGCGAGGAGGCCTACGCCGACCTGTTCGAACACGCGACGCTCGTCACGCCGAACGCGGACGAAGCCGAGGTTCTGACGGGTATCGAACCGACCGACGACGAGAGCGCCACGGCGGCGGGAGAAGCGCTCCTCGAACTCGGCGCGGACGCCGCCCTCGTGAAAGGTGGACACGTCCCCGGCGAGACGGTTCGGGACGTGCTCGTCACGGACGACGGTACGGCGGTCTTCGAGCACCCGCGAATCGACACCGACGCGACCCACGGGTCGGGATGCACGCTCGCCAGCGCCGTCGCCGCCCGGTTCGCGTTGGGCGACGACCTCGAAACCGCGGTGTCGGGAGCCACCGACTTCATGGAGCGAGCGGTCCGCTACGCGGCCGACGTCGGCGAGGGACCGGGAGCGGTCCACCACCTCGCCGATCTCCGGAACCGAGCGGCACGGAACGACACGGCGGAGGCGGTCGAGCGAATCGTCCGCTCCTTCGTCGAACGGGACGTGAGCGCGCTGGTCCCCGAAGTCGGCATGAACGTCGTCGCGGCGACGCCGTACGCCGAGAACGCGGGAGAGACCGCCGCCGTCGAGGGGCGAATCACCCGCACCCTGTCCGGTGTGAACCCGAATCGCGGCGTTCGATTCGGCGCATCGAGCCACGTAGCCCGGTTCCTGCTCTCGGCCCGTGAGTTCGATTCCGACCTTCGATTCGCCGTCAACTGCCGGTTCGACGCCGACGTGGAGGACGCCCTCTCGACGCTGAGCGGCGAAGTCGCGGAGTTCGACCGCGACGCGGAACCCGAGTCCGTGAAAGAACAGGAGGGAAGTACGATGGGGTGGGGCGCAAAGCGAGCCTTCGAGTCGGCTGACGAAACGCCCGTGGCGATAATCGACCGCGGCGAAGTCGGGAAGGAGGCAATCGTCAAACTGCTCGCGACGGACGAGGAGGAACTCCAGCGACGGACGTTAGCCCTCCAGTCCGCGTTGGAAGCGGGAGGGTCGTCGTGAACGCCGACGTCGGAGTCATCCTCCCGCAGTACGGCCACGACTACGATACCGTCCACGACGTGGCGCTCGATGCGGAAGCGTGCGGGTTCGACGCCGTCTGGCTCGAAGACCACTTCCAGTCGTGGATCGGGAAAACCGAACGGGACACCTACGAGTGCTGGACGACGCTCTCGGCGCTCGCGGAGGCGACGAACGGCATCCGACTCGGAACGCTCGTCACCTGTCAGGCGTACCGTCACCCGTCGTTGCTGGCGAAGATGGCCGCGACAGTGGACCGCGTGAGCGACGGTCGCCTCGACCTCGGACTCGGCGCGGGGTGGTACCGGGACGAGTTCGAGCGCTTCGGCTACGAGTTCCGCGAACCGCCCGCCGCGCGCATCGAGCGACTGCGCGAAACGGTCGAGGTTCTTCAGGGGCTGTGGACGAACGAGTCGTACACTCACCACGGCGACCACTTCGATGTGGACGACGCGTTCTGTCGTCCGGAACCGGTACAGGACCCGCACCCGCCCATCTGGGTCGGTGGCGGCGGGGAGCAGTTCACCCTGCGGTACACGGCCGAACTGGCCGACGGGTGGAACTACGGAACCCTCGACCCCGACGGCTTCGCGGAGAAGTTGGCGGTGCTCCGGGACCACTGTGCGGACGAGGCGCGGTACGACGACATCACGAAATCCGCGGAACTGTTCGCGTTCGTCGCCGACTCGCGGGCAGAGGCGGAGGAAAAGCGGGACCGGTTCACAGAGCGCCACCTGCCGGATGAACCGAGCGAACCGCGGGAGTTCTTCCTCGGAGGCTACGTGGACACGGCGTTGGTCGGCACGCCGGACGAGATTCGGTCGGAGTTGGAACGCTACGAGGCGGTCGGTATCGAGGCGTTCATGCTGAGCGTTCCGGACGCACCGCGCGACGACAGTTTGGCCGTACTCGCGGACGAACTCGTTTGAATCGGCGGGCGGCAGGGAACCGTCTTCCTGCGTCCTCTACGCCATCATCTGGCGACAGCTTTTCGCACAGTCCTCCAGCACGTCGGCACAGACCTGGCAGTGGTCGTGGTCGTGCTGGGAACACTCCTCGGCACACTCCTCGCAGGCACCGGCACAGGCTTCGGCGAGTTCGGCGTCGTAGTTCGAGTTTCGCGACATGAACCGCGCGTGCATCGACGCGAGGTCGGCCACGTCCCGACAGAGGCGGATGCACCGTGCCATTCCCTCACCTTTTTCCGCACACTGGTCCGCGCACCATTCGCAGGCTTGGGTCGCCTCGAAGCAGTCGTTGATGCAGTTGTCCATCTCGGCGTCGATGTGGTCGATTTGGGTCAATGCCATGGGACGATTGACGGCGGAACGACGAGTGTTTATTCTGGTTGCTCACGCAACCGGCTTTTGGGACTTCGGACGAACAGCCAGAGGCCTGCAAGAAAGACGAGGAGGGCCACACATCCCAACGCGAGGTGCCACCCGGCAACCCAGTACGGGAGCGCGACCACGTGCCGGGCGCTGTCGAGGAGGTAGCCGAAGACGGGCAGTTTCGTCGTTCCGACCCCGACGGTCCCCGTCTCCCCCGTGGGCGGTCCGGCGGGGTATTCGCCGGGGTAGCGGTCCGCCTCGTAGGGAAGGGTGGGAACGCGGGCGCTCCAGACCATCGCCCCCGACTCGTTCAGTTCCACGACGCGGTTGTTCCTGCTGTCGGTGACGAGCGTGTGGCCGTTCGGTAAACGGTCCGCGTCCCGCGGCCAGTCGAAGCCGATGCCTCCCGCACCGTGGGCCTGCCACGCGATTTTCCACGTCCCGTCGACGCGGTGGAGTTCGACCACACGGTCGTTCTCGCTGTCGGCGACGAGGATGGCGTCCGTCGAGAGGTACTGGGGATTGTGCTGTTTGTTCAACCGTCGCCAGTTCCCGTCATCGTTCACGACGTCGACGACGCCCTCCCCGCGCTGGAGGACGACGAGTTGGTTCGCGTTCCGGACGCTGACGAGGTAGCGTCCCGGCCCGATTCGGTCCACGTCGTTGATGTGCAACCAGTCCGTTCGCGTCGGGTCCGACGGCGGGTCGTACCGTTCGCTCGCGTTCCACTGCCACGTTACCGTCCCGTTGGGTGCGAGCGTGAACACCCGTTCCTCGTCCATGTCCGCCACGAGGAGTTCCCCCGAGGGAAGCAACTCGGCGTCGTGCATCTCGCTGTCCCGTCCGGTTCGGACGGGAAACGTCCACTCGTAGACGACGTGCGGCGAGGGCTTCGGGTCGATGACTCGTACGCCAGTTCGGGCACACGGGAACTCGTAGGGGCCGCAGTTCCGGTAGCCGTTATCGATGAACGACGCGAGGACCGTGCCGTTCGGGAGCCACGACACGTCGTGATAGCCGTTGGCGTGACCGTACTGCCAGAGCGTGTGCCCGTCGGCGTCGAGGGCGACGACCCGTCCGTCGGTCGTCGTGGACTGGACGCCGACGACGGTCGGGTTGGAAACGGTCGGGGACGAGACGTTCGAAATCGGCGGCGTGACGGCGGCGCTAACGACGAGCGTGAGGACGAAGCCGAGGACGGCGACACCCATCAACGTCGCGCCGAGTCGACGCGAACCGGACGGAGCGGAAACCACGCGAGGAGAAGGTAACGGCGGCGGACGGCAAAACCGTACCGGCGGGAACACGTCCGAGCGTCCGACGGATTTCGCGCCGAATCCGTACCGTTTTAGTCGCCGTCCGACCCACTGTCGCACATGAATTCGGTTCTCGCCTTCGGGGGTGTCCGTCGTGAGTGAGGGCGGCATCGTCGGGGAGTTCCTCTCGCTCAAGGCCGAGACGGACGCGGACGTGTTGACGATGCAGGTCGGGGACTTCTACGAGTTCTTCGCGGACGACGCGGAGTTCGTCGGCGACGTCCTCGACCTGAACGTCTCGAAGAAGTCCAGCCACGGCAGCAGCTATCCGATGGCGGGCGTTCCGCTCTCGGAACTGACGCCGTACGTCAAACAGTTGGTCGAACGTGGCTACCGCGTGGCCGTGGCCGACCAGTACGAGACGGACGGCGGCCACGCCCGACGGATTTCGCGGGTCGTGACGCCCGGCACGCTGCTCGAAACCTCCTCGGCGGACGCCCAGTACCTCGCGGGAATCGTCCGCGTCGACGACGGCTACGGGTTGGCGTTCGCGGACGTGACCACGGGGAGGTTCCTCGTCAGCGCCGTTTCGGGACCCGACGCGGAGTCGAAGGCCCTGACGGAACTGTATCGGTTCGACCCGGCCGAGGTCCTTCCAGGGCCAGAGATTCGGAACGACGATTCGTTCCTCGAACGGGTGCGCGACCGGACCGACGCCTCCCTGTCGGTCCACGACGCGAACGCCTTCGCGCCGGGCAAGGCCGCACACCTCACTCGCGAACAGTTCGGAAAGGAGACCCTGTCCAGCCTCGGATTAGATTCGGGCGACGGGGTGGAAGTACGGGCGGCGGGCGCGGTCCTGTCCTACGTCGAGGAAACCGGCGCGGGCGTCCTTGGGTCCATGACGCGCCTGCAGTCCTACCACGCCGACGACCACGTCGAACTCGACGCGACGACTCAGCGAAACCTCGAACTCACCGAGACGATGCACGGCGACCGAAAGGGGTCGCTGTTCGAGACGGTGGACCACACGAAGGCGAGCGCGGGCCGACGGTTACTGAAGGAGTGGCTCCAGCGCCCCCGTCGTTCCCGCGACGTCCTCCGGGGACGCCAGTCGAGCGTCGCCGCCTTCGCCGAGTCGGCGCTCGCCCGCGAGGAGATTCGTGAAACGCTCGCGGACGCCTACGACCTCGAACGGTTGGCGAGCAAGGCGGTGTCGGGGAGCGCCGACGCCCACGACCTGCTACGAGTTCGGGACAGTCTCGCCGTCCTCCCGTCCGTGGCGGACGCCATCGCGAACGCGCCGTCGTTGTCGAATTCGCCGCTGTCCGAACTCGTCTCCGACCCGGACCGCGAGGGCGCGGAGCGATTGCGCGAGGAGCTAGCCGAAGCGGTGGCCGAGGACCCGCCGAACACGGTCACGCAGGGCGGCCTGTTGCGACGCGGCTACGACGCTGAACTGGACGAAATCATCGACAAGCACGAGGAGAATCTGGAGTGGTTCGACACGTTAGCGGGGCGTGAGAAGTCCCGAACCGGCATCTCGCACCTGCAGGTGGACCGCAACAAGACGGACGGCTACTACCTGCAAGTCGGGAAGTCGGACACCGACAAGGTTCCCGCGGAGTACGAGGCCGTCAAGACGCTGAAGAACTCCGAGCGGTACGTCACCGACGAACTCCGGGAGCGGGAACGGGAAATCCTCCGACTCGAAGAGCGTCGCGGCGAACTGGAGTACGAACTGTTCGGGGAACTCCGAAACCGCGTTGCCGAACACACGGAACTGCTACAGGACGTGGGACGAACACTGGCTGAGTTGGACGTGTTGGCCAGCCTCGCCGTCCACGCCGTCGAAAACGGCTGGGTACGGCCCGAACTGACCGAATCGGGACTCGACATCGAACAGGGTCGCCATCCCGTCGTGGAGCGGACGACCGAGTTCGTCCCGAACGACGTGCGGATGGACGACGACCGCGAGTTCCTCATCGTCACCGGGCCGAACATGAGCGGGAAATCGACGTACATGCGGCAGGTCGCGCTCATAACGTTGTTAGCGCAGGTCGGCAGTTTCGTGCCCGCACGGTCGGCCCGCATCGGCGTCGTCGACGGCATCTTCACCCGCGTCGGGGCGCTGGACGAGTTGGCACAGGGGCGTTCGACGTTCATGGTCGAGATGCAGGAGTTGAGCAACATCCTCCACTCCGCGAGCGAGGAATCGCTCGTCATTCTCGACGAGGTGGGTCGCGGAACCGCGACGTACGACGGGATTTCCATCGCGTGGGCGGCGACGGAGTATCTGCACAACGAGGTCAGGGCGAAGACGCTCTTTGCGACTCACTACCACGAACTGACGACGCTGGCGAACCACTTGGACCGCGTCGAGAACGTCCACGTGGCGGCCGACGAGCGAGACGGCGACGTGACCTTCCTCAGGACCGTTCGAGACGGCCCGACCAATCGCTCCTACGGGATTCACGTCGCCGACTTGGCGGGCGTCCCGATGCCCGTCGTGGAACGTTCGCGCGACGTCCTCGACAAACTCAGGCAGGAGAAGGCCATCGAGGCCCGCGGGTCGGGGTCGAACGAGTCGGTGCAGGCGGTGTTCGACCTCGGGTCGGGACAGTTCCAGACGAACGGTGCAGAGGAGAGGACGGAGGAAAGCGACGCGGATGGGACGAACGACGGCGAGGAGTCCGACGCGCGCGATTCCGCGCTCGACCCCGAAGCGGAGGCCGTGCTCTCGGAACTCTCGGGCGTCGAAGTCGCCGACATCTCGCCCATCGAGTTGATGTCGAAGGTACAGGAGTGGCAAAAGCGAGTCGAGAACTGACCGACGGTCGACGCGTTTTCAGGAGTGGCGCTGTCGGCGTCCGTAGCGGTGTTCGCCGCAGTGCCCGTGTCCGTCTCCGGGCGCTCCGTCGGGGAGGTCGTGTCCCGGCGGATGGATGATGTACGCGATGCCGCCGGTTCCCGTGGTTCGCTGCCAGACGTTCTCGAAGTTCGCACGCGGATAGACGAGTCGTACCTCCTCGTCGGTCGGGGCTACCGGGTCGTTGGCGACGACGTCGCCGTCCTCGGTGAACCCGACGACGACCATGAGGTGTCCGTTCGTTCCGTATCCGGCCCCCGGCAGTTCCTCCTCCTCGAACGACTGTGAGGTGATGACGGGTACTCCGGCTTTGATGTACCCTTCCAACTCGTTCAGCGAGCGCAGTCGGGTCACGAACCCGTCGAGACCGAACCGTCCGGCGTAGGCGACGTTGAACGGCCAGTTTCCGGCACCGTCGTAGCTGTAATCGAACGTTCCGCGCGCCGCAAAGTCCACTTGTGGGTCCTCGTACTCCGGGTTCACCCAACTCATCTGTTCCTCCGTGGGACCACGACCCCAGTAGGAAACGACCATCGCCGTCGAAGTGGGACTACACCACGCCTCGCCGCCGCCGTCCCACCGCGGGTACTCGCCGTCGTGAATCGACTGTGAGTACTCGGGAACGTCGAGCGTGATTCCCTCCGCGCCGCCGAGCGGGCTAGCATCGACGTGTTCCCGTTCCGGCAGGTGGGAGGCCATGGCGCTGACCGAGCGCAGTACCGGCGAGGCGTCGTTCTCGGGCAAGCGATACAACGACACGCGGAGCTGATACGCACCGAGCGCGACCCCGTCGGCGGCTTTGAACGTGTCGATGGCTATGTAGCCGTGGTCGTCGCCCTGAGACGAGACGGAGGTCCGATGAATGTCCACGTCGGTCGCCGCCCAACGACCCATGGCGTACCAGTCGGTCAGCTCGCCGCCCGTCGTCGCACCGCGCATCTCTACCTGCAACCACGTCCCCTCCGGGGTGTCCGCCGTCCACGATGCGACGAGTTGCTTCGCGCCGAATCCGACAGGAGACATCCGGGACGTCCATCGAGCGTACTCCCACGCCTTCGTGCCGTTGCCGAACGGGTCGGTGTACTCGTACTGGCCGATAGGGTACGCGACGGTGAGCGCCGTGCCTCCGCGAGCAGGGCGAACGCCCCGAAATTCGCCAGTGGCGAAATCGCGGAGGGACCGCCACCGCTGTACGTCGATTCGCTCGTTTCGCTGCTCGGAGTCACTTCTGGCGGAACCGATTCCCGGAAGGGTGGATAACAGACCGACCGTTCCGACCGTTTTCAGAACGCTCCGTCGAGGAAGACCGCCGTCTCCGTCGATGTCATGTTGGTTGATACCGTTGTTCACAATTCGTTCATGCGATGATAAATATTATATTTATTTATCTATTATTTAAATAAAAATTATGTGGTTCGAAACCGAACACCGGCCAACGCGGGTGAATCCCGTTGCCGAGAATTATTCGCCGGACGAGTAGTTGACGGTGACCGTGGCGACGCCGTAGATGTCGTCCCAGTCCTGGTCCTTGTCCATCAGCAGAACCATCAGTTTGACCTCGCCGTCCTCGGCACCGGCCTCCTCGAGGCCGCCGGGGCGGATGTCGATGGTGAACTCGCCGTTCTCGTCGCGGGAGACGTCGGACCGCTCGATGAGCGTGCCGTCGGTCCGAGCGAAGCGCGACCCGTTATCGAGCGACCCGTCGACGTACACGAGGAAGAACGGTTCGCCGTTCACCGTCCCGTGTTCCGCGGGGTCGACGTGGTGCATGTTCGTGTTGGCTTCGACCTTCAGGTCGAAGTTGGAGTATCCGCCGTTCGCGGATTTCGTGTTCACGACCGAGACGCTCTCTATCCAGTTACCCCCGTCCTCTGATTCCATCTTGTTTTGGAGGGGGGTGTTGGGGGATTGCGGTTCGGACCACGACGATTCCGTGGTCGTGGACGCTTGCGTCGTCGTCGCTGTCGTCGACTGTGTTGTCGTCGCTTGCGACGTCGTCGTGGTTTCTTCTGCCGACTCGGTCGTGTCGGCGTTCTCTTCGGTTGTCGCTGTCGCCGCGGTCGATGTCGCGACCGTCGTCGTTTCCGTGGGATTTTCCATGGACGATGTCGTGCTGGCCGTTCCGTCGTCGCTGCCGGTGAGCGACGAGCAACCGGCGACGGCCACGCAGAGGACCAACAGGAGTGTAATGGTCGTTCTCTTCATGTAGTTGCGAATGACCTCGGACTGGAATTCACGCATGAGCCCATAACTTTGGTACATTGTTTCGTTAGTTGTACGGAATTAAGTATGAAATACACGTCGTCAAATCGACCTGCGTGGTTCGATTTCGTACCAAGCGGTGAAACGATTCCCGGACGGTGGTATCCCTCCCTCTTCGCTTGTTCTAATAGGTGACTAATCGAAAAGTATGAATGACATATGAACGGTCTAATGATTCGGAACCGAGAAGTATTGTGTCAATAGATATGATTTTTGTGCCGAAGTGGTCGTCATCAAACGGCGTCCGAGGAAATAGTTCAGCGAGAGAAACTCTGTCGCAACAACAACAACTCTACATAGTCCCGAAATCGTCGTATCGTTGCTAATCGTACCACCGTTCGAATAGACGAGTTTGAACATCGTATGTACGACACTGCACCCGAGCGGCGGAAAAGTGAAACGAACACGCACATGTGGTTCTCTTCAGGGTCCGAAAACCCGGAATATTTATCTGAAAGAATTCCAATTCATACGGTATGACTTCGGGACACCAGTTTCGGGGGGACGATGCGGATTCGAACTTCCAGACGTGGTTGCAGCAGTTAAAACGACGCGGGAGCAACCTCCTCGTGACCGGAAACGTCCCCGACTGGGTTTCCGCAGCGGCGGCGCGCGCGCTGTTCGGGTACGGACGAAAACGGTATCGAATCTTAGCGCTCATCGACCGAACCATCGACAGCCCCGAATCCCGATTCCCGGAGGACGCGTCCGTCGCGGATACGACGACGTGGGTCATCGACCAGCGAAACGGAGAACGGTCGATTCCGGCCGCCGCGACGTCTGCTGTGTCCTATCTCGACCCGCCGGAGAGGGATAACATCCATCAACTCGGGGAAGAAGTTCAGACGGCGATCAGCTTTTACGAGGAACACGAAAACGGACTCGACTCCGCTCAACTCCGGGTCGGTATCGACTCGCTCTTTCCACTCATTCAGCGAGATAGACGGGCAACGAAACGGGTCCTTCGAACCCTCACCGCGACGGTCCGTGGAGTGAGCGGAATGGCACACTACCACCTTCGAGTCCGGGACGACGAAACCATCGTGAACGACTTGACGCCGCTGTTCGACGCGCGAATCGAACTCCGCCGAAAGCCGGGGATGCACCCCGAACAGCGCTGGCACGTGCCCGAACTGAACGAGACGACGGCCTGGATAGAGCTGTAATCACCGCGAACGTGATACGAGATTGACATGGAGTTCGATACCCTCGACCGGCGCTCCGGGCTCGCCCTCTTCGACCCCGTCGAGAACGTTCGATTCGAACTGTACACCGGGAAACCCCCGTCGATAGAACCCGCCGAGACGGCCGGTTTTTACTTCCCCATCGACGGGGCAGTCGGGTTCGAAACGGCTGCAATCGAGGTTCCGAACCACCTCTCGGTCGTCGTCCGCACCCAAGACGGGTCCATAGTCACGGACGTGACGACGTTCGACGGGTTGTCCCTCCCCTTCGATGCCTACCTCCTCGAAGTGCAGAGCACGCCGATGAAACTCTACATCGCGGTCGAGAGTTCGCTAACACTCGACCACGGCGAAACGTCCGCGATGATCCGTTTCGACGGGCGTCGCCGGGTCCGAATCGGCGCACGGTCGTTTCACGACCGACCGGCGGGGACCATCACCGTCACCGACGACGTCGAGGACGCGATGTCCGCCCTCTCGTTGCTCGGGTCGGCGCTGAAAACGACTTCCTGTGAGCGGTCGTTTCCGACGCTTCGAGGACATCCACCGGTCATCGAGTTCGGGGAGTCCTTCGACGTTCCGAGCGGTATCGAGCGCCCGAAAACGGGCGTCGAACTCGTCGTGCCACCCGAGCGACAGTACGTGTATCCCGCCGCGTCGTTGGCGTACTACCTCGGCGCGGAACTCGTCGCGGGGGACGCACCACGATTGCGAATCGGGGAGTTCGAACACTCGCTTTCCGGACCGGACGGATACGAAGCCGCGGTCAATCGCACCCTCCGACAGGTGTTCTTCCTCGACTGTCTCACGCGCACGGAGGGATACTATCCGGTGGAACTGCACGAACGCGAGCGGGTCGAACCGTTAGTGGACCTCGATTTTGCCGTGTTGTACGACCAACCGTTGGCAGAACAGCTCCCCGACTACCTCTCGATTCCGTTCGAGACGCTCCGACCGCACGTTCCCGACTGGCATCTCACGACGGACGTGGTTCCGACGGCGGAGACGCTTCCCGCGCTCCCGTACTTCGCGAACGAACTATCGCTGTTGCGGACGCCACGGAACCCCGCAACGTACACGTCACGACCCAAGCCGAAGATGTTCGACGAATTTACGCGAACGGCGGCGGTTGCGGCGGGCGACTTCACGAGAAGTACCGATAGCGCGTGGGACTGGGGGGAGGACGAACTGTTCCAAATCGAGACGGCGGATACCATCGAGCACGCGTGGGTCGGCAACGGCTATCCCATCGAGGCGAACAAGGTGTCGATAGAATCCCTCCGCCAGCGGGTCGATTACACCGCGCCGGACGATTCGGCGCTGAAGGTCCACGTCGTCTGCAACGACGTCGCGATGGACGAGGAGAACGTCGTGGGGGGGTTCTACGGACTCCGGGATTTCGTCGCCTTCGACGTGTCGATTCACGAGGAGACGACGACGGACGAACTCGCGACCCTGTTCCGGTCCGACGCCGACTTCATCCACTACATCGGCCACGTGGACGACGACGGGTTCCACTGCACCGACGGCTGGCTCGACGTGAACACGCTCCCCGAGGTCAACGTCGATGCCTTCCTCCTGAACGCCTGCCGTTCCTACCGGCAGGGAGCGACCCTCGTGGAGAAGGGGAGCAGGGGCGGCGTCGTCACCCTCGCGGAGGTCATCAACTCCTCGGCGACGAAAATCGGACGCTCGCTCGCCAGACTGCTGAACTGCGGGTTCTCGCTCCGGAGCGCGCTCAGCATCGCAAAGGAGGGGTTGGCTGGCGGCGTGGAGTACATTACAGTTGGGGACGGCGGGGTAACGCTGTGCCAGAGCGAGAGTGGCGCTCCAGCGATGTTTCGGGTTTCTCGTGATGGTGAAGAATTCTTGCTTGAACATTACCTTTTCCCGACAGCAAACTACGGGTTAGGGTCGATGTCTGCGTCTAAACTCGAAGATGCCCCCATCCGATATCTCATATCTGGGCCATTGAAGCGGTTTGAGGTTTCAAGGGACGAGTTAATGTCCCTGATGAAGCTTGAGTTGCTTCCAGTTAGGGTTGAAAATGATCTCTATTGGAGTGATGAAATTAATACTGCTGATTTGTAGCTTAAGGTCCGTTAGTAGTGTCCGCTGACGCCGCTAAAACGTTCCCCGCTTGTAAGAGGAGCGTACAGATCGTGAACAGAACGCCGATCATTCGCGGGTGCTGTGCTAGGTACCGTTGTAGGTTATCCTCTGACATGCGATTAAATGAATTCAGCGTGTATACCTATCTTTTTCTTAAAGGTACATACCTATGTAATATAGAAATAAATAGGGCAGAATACGACAGGAGTTTGAATGTGTTCGAATATCCGGGAAATCGACGGAGTGAACCGGCTTTGTTCGACACGTCCGACGTAGTTCGACGATATTATCAATCAATTGACCAATGTTCCGGATGTCGCTATCGAGGAAGAACGCGCTCGGAAACGAAACCCGAGCGCCAACCCACACATGAAAAACTACGAGTAGCACGCTCGGCTATCGGTTCGTAGCAGCCAACTATCCGTGACACCACTCGTCACGTCTCAGTGGTGCCGACCGCTCTCCAACAACCATGAAACGGTATCCAACGACGCCGCACGCCGACGACGCGCCCGCCCTGTTCGAACGAGGCCACCTCTGGATTCAGGAGAAGATAGACGGGGTCGGCGTCCGCTTCCAGTTACAGGAGTCCGGCGTGATTCGCGTCGGCGACCGGGAACGCGTGTACGACCCCGAGGAGATACCCGCTTCGCTCCAGCACCTGATTCGGCACCTCCGGGAGAACCTCGACCGCGAAGCGTTGCGCGCCGCGGTCGGCGACGTCGAATCTGTGGTCTTCTTCGGCGAAGCGACGGTCAAATGCGACATCGATTACGAGTGGGAGCGCGTCCCGTCGTTTTTGGGGTACGACATCTGGGACGGAGACGAAGGGCGGTTTCTTCCGCCGGATGCCGTCGAGAAGGTGTACGAACGCCTCGGACTCCACGCCGTGAACGCCCTCCAGAAGGAGGTCCGGGCGGTCGATTTCGACCCCGACAGCTACGAGATTCCGCGCTCGAACTGGTACGACGGGACGGCGGCGGGCGTCGTCCTCCGAAACAAGACGGGGGGTCGGGCGGAACTCACGGACCAAAACGTGGGAACTGAGGCGGGCGCGGAACCGATGCAGTCGCCCGCCGACGAGGCGGCGAAGGAACTCGCGACCGACCGACGGTTTCGGAGGGTCGCCGCGGAGGTCGAAGGCGGAAATCAGGGAGTCACGGTCGATACCCTGTACGACCGCGTGTTCGAGGACATCGTCCGGGAGGAACGCGACCGACTGTTTCACGACGCCGCCCAGTTCGACGAGCAGGCGTTTCGGTCCGAACTCGCAGCGCTCACGGGAGAGTTCGTGGCGAAGCGGTCGGCATAGTCGTCCCATTCGATAGCGGTTCGGTTGTGAACCAGTTCGCAGATGGAATAGGATGTGTCGTTGAATTTGGGTACTAATTTGGATTTTATGGAGAATTCTCGGTTAGAAGTCGTAATCGGGCGACACGACGAGCAGTGGATTCATGACCGTGCCGCCCATTCTATCCCTCAAGGACCCTCGTTACCGAGGGGGATGGTACAATGACGTCATTTCCCGACAAACGGACGTCGCAGAACGTCGGCGGGTTCGACGCCCTCGTATCGAGTGTAGGTGATGATCCTCAGTCGCTCGCGAAACTGTTCTCGGCGTTGGACGACACGGTATTCGCGTTCGCGTTCCGGCACGAGGAACCCCTGTCGTGGTGGTCCGACCGAGTGACCGACCTGACCGATCGTTCCGATACCGACCTCGCCGCACAGCGGGCCGGTGCCCTCGTGACCGAGTCCGACCGCGAACGCTTCGACGCCGCGTGTACCTCGGCGCTCGACGAGGGCGAAGCCACCGTCTCCGTCGGCTTTGCCACGGCAGGCGAACGGGAACGTTCCGGGGACTGCCACTTTGTTCGACTTTCCGAAAGTGACCGCCTCTTCGTCGCCGTCGAGATGGACGAGGAACCAACCGAACGGACGGCGCACGAGCGCGACCTCGAACGGTACGAAACGATATTCGAAACCGTCGACGACGGTATTTACGCGCTGGACGACGATTTCTATCTCCTCGCCGTCAACGGGGCGATGGAGGAGTTGACGGGGTACGATCGGGACGAACTCGTCGGCGCACACGGGTCGCTCATATCTGACGAGAAACACGTCTCGGAAGCGTTTCGACAGCGTGAGCTCCTTCTCGACGGTGAGAAGGACGTCGGCACGTACGAAATCGAAATTCGGAGGGCCGACGGCGAGACGGTTCCCGTCGAAGTGCGATTCACGTCGCTTCCATCCGAGGACGGCACGTTCGAGGGAACGGTCGGAGTCATGCGCGACATATCGGAACGGACCGAGCGCGAACGGCGTCTCCAACTCGAACGCGACCGGGTCGCGGCGTTGTTCGATGATTCGGGTGACGCGACGGCCTACTGCGAGTACGAAGGCGACGTTCCGACCATCAGAGCGGTGAACGCCGCGTTCGAGCGGACGTTCGGCTACCCCGAAGACGAGATGGTCGGCCGCCCGATAGACGACGTCGTTCTGCCGTCGGAACTCGCCGCGGAAGGGGAAGTCATCAATCGCCGGGTGAAGAAGGGAGAGTACATCGAGGACGAAGTCAGGCGCGAAACGGCCGACGGCGTCCGGGACTTCTTCCTGCGGTCGATTCCGGTTCACCCCGGCGAGTCCGGTGAGCGGTCATACGCCGTGTACACCGACATCACCGAACGGAAGGAGCGCAAGCGCGAACTCGAAGAAACCAAGACGCGCCTCGAATCGCTCGTCGAGAACGTTCCGGTCATCCTGTTCGCACTCGATTCCGATGGACGGTACACGCTTACCGAGGGTCGTGGGTTGTCGGCGTTCGACGCATCCCCGGGTGTGGCTGTCGGTGAGTCGATATTCGACATGCTATCGGAGTATCCCGATATTATCGGCGACGTACGGCGGGCACTCGGGGGTCAACGAGTCAACGCCGTCTACGAACTGGATGACCAGTACTTCGAGACGTGGTACCAACCGATGCGCGACGAAGATGACGAAGTGACGGATGTCATCGGCGTCTCGATGGACGTCACGGCCCGGATGCGCCACGAGCAGGCTCTCACGGCGTTACACAGCGCGACACAGGAGATGCTCGAAGCGTCATCGACCGAAGAAGTGGCACGAATCGCCGCCGACGCGGGTGCGTCGGTGCTCGACCTCCCCGGCGTCGTCGTCTTCCTCTTCGACGAGGAGACGAACACGTTGGTCCCGACGGCCCATTCGGACGACGTCCCACCGCTCGTCGGCCCACCAGTTCCCTTCGAGGCGGGCGAGAGCATCACGTGGCAGGTGTTCGCCACGGGTGAGACGCAGGTGTTCGACGACGTTCGCGAGTCCGAACACGTGTACAACCCGGAGACGCGTCTCCGGAGCGGGCTGTACGTCCCGCTCGGGAACCACGGGGTGTTCATGTCCGTCGACGACGAAACGGGGACGTTCGAAGCGGACGCCATCGAACTGGCAACTCTCTTCGCCGCCACGACGCAGGCCGCGCTCGACCGGGTGAGCCGAGAGACCGCGCTCCGCAAACGGGAGCGCGAACTCGAAGAACAGGCTGCACGCCTCGAACGCCTCCACGAGACGACGGAACTGCTCCGCGACATCGAACACCTGCTCGTCCTCGCGGACTCGCGCTCGGACGTCGTGGACGAGGTGTGTGAGCGTCTCGCCGCGACCGACCGATTCTCCATGGCGTGGGTCGGCACCTTCGACGAGGCGGCATCGAAGGTCGTCCCGGAAGCGTGGTCCGGGATGGAACGTGGGTATTTGGACAGCGTTTCCTTGGAGTTGGAGACGGACTCGACGGCGGTGGAACCGGCGGTGCGTACGGTGAAAAACGGCTCCCTCACGAGCGTGACGAACGTCGCCGGAGGCGTCCAACGCGAGGCGTGGCGGTTCGAAGCGCTCACGCGAGGGTATCAGTCGGTTATCGGAATCCCGCTCGTCTACCGGGATTACTCCTACGGCGTTCTGATGGTGTATGCGACGCGCTCGAACGCGTTCGACGCGCTCTCACAGGCGGTGTTCGCCGAACTCGGGGAGACCATCGCGTACGCCATCGACGCCCTCGAAACGAAGCGTGGCCTGTTGACCGACCGGAGTATCGAACTCGACTTCCGGGTCACCGGTTCCGACGACTTGCTCCAACGACTCGCCACGAGTCTCGACTGCCGAGTCACGTACGAAGGCATCGTCACCGACGAGGAGAGGGACCACCTCTTCATCACCGTTCACGAGGCGGATGTCGATGCAGTCGAGGCGTATCTGAGTGAAGTCATCACGGTGGAACGCAGTCGCCCCGTCACCGAACGCGACGACGAGGCGTTGTTCGAACTCACGGTGACGGAGTCGCTCATTCCGTCGGTGTTCGGAGAACGGGGTGCGGTTCCCGAGTCGATAACCGCCACCGAGGAGCGAATCCGGGCGGTCGTTACCGTCCCGCCCACGACGGAGGTCCGGGAACTCGTCGAGACGCTCCGA
The DNA here is from genome assembly GCF_056892285.1 of Haladaptatus sp. HS23. Taxonomy (NCBI): domain Archaea; kingdom Methanobacteriati; phylum Methanobacteriota; class Halobacteria; order Halobacteriales; family Haladaptataceae; genus Haladaptatus; species Haladaptatus sp. HS23. The sequence continues at coordinate 590,286 of NZ_JBXGLH010000002.1, forward strand.
ACGCGTTATCCGGGGCTCGAACTCGCCGCACGGCGCGACCGCGAACGGCCGGTACAGACGGTTCAGACGTGCCGTGCGGCCTTCGAAGAGGGGCTCACCGACCGGCAGCAACAGGTGCTGAAGACGGCCTACTTGAGCGGCTTTTTCGACTCGCCTCGCGGCACCACCGGGCGAGAAGTCGCGAAGTCGCTCGATATCACTCAACCGACGTTCATCAACCATCTCCGAATCGCACAGCGGAAGTTGTTCGACCGGCTCTACGAGACCGAGTAGCTAGATATCTAGTGTCGACCTCGCCATGGTACTGCATAGCTAGCTGGAATCGCTTTACCGATACTTGTTCTGCTTCCGGTCGTGGAACGCATGAGTGAACGAGGAACTACTGCCACTATAGCTGTCGAAGACGGACGCGTCAGCGAGGCCGTGATACGTGCCGTCGCCGACGTCGCCGAAGCCGATCCCGCCCGTATCACACCGCTATACGACATCATCGACCCGGACGCGCTCGACAGGCTATTCCGACCGACCCCATCTGTAACGCGGAACGTCGAATCCAGCGTTTGCTTTACCATGGCCGGTTGCGAAGTGGTGGTTTCCGACAACCGAACGGTAACTGCCACACTCCTCTCGCAAGTAGAGGCATGAACGATACCCCCGGCATAGAGGAGCGGGATGGTCGTTGCGATGACACCATCACTCGGTCCGTGACGCCCGTCTGTTCCCACTGCGATACGCCCATCGACACCACCACTTGGTACCCCATCGTTACGGAAACGAAAGAGGACGGAGCGGTCGTCCTCCACTCGTTCTGCGACGAGACGTGTCAAGCGGCGTGGAGCCACCGATGAACCTCCGCTCGGCGTCCCCAGCGATTCGCTCGGCAGCGACTCACTCACCCCCTACCCAACCATGACGATTACCAGCGACGAACGAACCGAAGAACTCCAGTGTACCGAATACTCCGACGGGGCGGGTCGGGTCGTAATGATGTACGACCCGAAGAACTCGAACGCGTGGATTCGCTCCTGCGTGACCGCACCCGTCGAACGCTGACCACCGACCGATAGTGCCCAGACGGGTCGGCTATCGGCGACAGCAAGTCGGCAGTCACCGCGTGATTTCCATCCCGAGCGCTTCTCCGGCGACGGTCCAGTCCGCGTCGCCGAGGCTGTAGTGGCGAACCTCCGGCGTCGTCCACGACCCATCGACGCAGACGGCACTGATCTCACAGCGTCGTATCCCCTCGTGTCGTGGCTCGATTTCGAGGCGGAAGCGGTCGTCGGGCATGTAGTCGATGGGGCTGGCCGGACCTTCGAACGCCTGCCCGTTCTTGAGTTCGATTCGGACGTGATTCCCCAACGTCACGAGTTCCAGCGTTTCGGTAAACGACTCCATAGCAAGAGCGTACACGCGACGGACGCGAGTAAACGTTGCGATTCCATTATTATTATTCGTGATAAATGTCGCGGCGAACGAACACACGAACCTTGATTACGCCGGGACGAAACGGTTCGAGAAATGAGCGACGGGGAGACGAACATCCGGGCGCTTTCCGAGACGACGATTCAGCGAATCGCGGCGGGGGAGGTGGTCGAACGGCCGTCCTCGGTGGTTAAGGAACTGGTCGAAAACAGCCTCGACGCCGACGCCTCACGGGTTTCGGTGCGGGTCGACGGCGGCGGAACGGAGCGAATCGCGGTCACGGACGACGGCATCGGGATGAGCAGGGAGGACGTCCAAACCGCCGTAGAGGAACACACGACGAGCAAGATTCGGGACATCGACGACCTCGAATCGGGAGTCACGACTCTCGGCTTTCGCGGCGAGGCGCTGTACACCATCGGCGGGGTGTCGCGGACCAAAATCCGAACGAAACCGAGAGACGGCGACACGGGGACCGAACTCCGTCTCGTCGGCGGCGACGTCGAGGGACTGGGACCGGCAGGGTGTCCTGAGGGAACGACGGTGGAAGTGAAAGACCTCTTTTTCAACACCCCCGCCCGTCGAAAGTACCTGAAAACCGATTCCACGGAGTTTGCCCACGTCAACCGCGTCGTCACGCAGTACGCGCTGGCGAACGCGGACGTGGCGTTCTCGCTGGAACACGACGGGCGCGAAGTGTTCTCGACCACGGGGCAGGGGAACCTCCAGTCCACGATTCTGTCGGTGTACGGCCGGGACGTCGCCACGTCGATGATTTCGCTGGACGGCGGGGACGCCGTGGACGTTTCGGGCTACGTCAGTCACCCCGAGACGACCAGAAGCACCCGCGAGTACGTCGCGACCTACGTCAACGGACGGTACGTCCGCTCCTCGGTGGTTCGGGAAGCCATCCTCGACGCCTACGGCAACCAACTCGCGCCGGACCGCTACCCGTTCGCGGTCCTCTTCCTCGACGTGCCCGGCGACTCCGTGGACGTGAACGTCCACCCGCGAAAGATGGAAGTCAGGTTCGGCGACGAAGCGCGGGTGAAGACGGCGGTCCGTGACGCCGTTACCGACGCACTCCTCGACGACGGTTTGGTCCGGGCGTCCGCTCCGCGCGGTCGTTCGGCACCCGACGAAACGAACGTGACCCCTGAACCCGTACAGTCGGAACTCGGGGAGGACGAAGGAGCGGACGAGGAGACGATGGACGCGAGGGCGGCCGATTCGGAGACGACCCCACAACCGGGGTCACGGAACGTCTCGTCCGGTTCCCAAGGTACTGACCCCACGGACGCGAATGCGACGCAATCGGGCCGGACGTCGTTAGGGGGCAGCGATTCGGCCACCGAGCGGACCGCGACGGAATCCCGGACGGAGTCGGTGTCCGACGACGATTCGGCAGCGAATGAGACGACGCCGGGTGACTCAGCGAGCGAGCGGAGCTTCGCGGCGGAATCTTCGACGGGCGAGCGTTCGACGGACAACCCTCCATCCCGCAATCCGGAACGGAAGTTCAGCGCACCGACGGCGGCGACGACGCTCTCCGAAACGGACGAGGGAGGAGTGGAAGGGTCGGACGAACGTTCGTACGAGCGACTGCCGAGCATGCGGATACTCGGCCAACTCCACGACACATACGTCGTCGCCGAAACCGACGACGGGTTGGTGCTCATCGACCAGCACGCCGCCGACGAGCGGGTGAACTACGAACGGCTCTGTCGACAGTTCGCGGGCGAGACGACCACGCAAGTCCTCGCGTCGTCAGTCGAACTCGAACTGACGGCAGCCGAAGCGGCGCTGTTCGAGGAGTATCGAGAGGCGCTGGCGCGCCTGGGTTTTCACGCCGCGCTCGTCGGAGACAGGAGCGTCGAGGTGACGACCGTTCCCGCCGTCTTCGAGGAGACGCTTTCGCCGGACCTCCTGCGAGACGTCCTCTCCGAGTTCATCTCGGCCGATTCGGAAACCGAGACCACGTCCGCGGAGGCGGTCGCGGACGAACTCATCTCCGATTTGGCGTGTTATCCGTCGATAACCGGCAACACGTCGCTCCGGGAGGGGGACGTGGTGAGCCTCCTCGCGGCGCTCGACGAGTGTGAAAACCCCTACGCCTGTCCGCACGGCCGACCGGTAGTCATCGAGTTCAATCGCGGAGAGATAGAGGACCGATTCGAACGTGATTATCCCGGCCACGCCGGACGACGTGCCGAGTGAACCCCACATGTTTACAACCCGAGACTATCCGTTTTCGGACCCGTAAGGATAACTTTCATATCGGCTGGCCGAATGGAGCCACAGTATGGCACGCGGGACGAGTCAGGGAGGACTCACCGACGCAATACGATACGACATCGCACAGTTACACACCGGATGGATGGCACTGTTCTTCCCGCGACAGAGACAGCAGGCCCACTCGGTCCTCGGAAAGTGGAAACCACAGAGTACGACGGGGAAAGTCGCCTACAGCGTCTGGAGCGTGGTCGGAACGCTCGTCGTCGCCCTGCTCTATCCGTTCGTCCTGTTCGGCTTCGCGGTGCGCTACTACACGAGCAAAATCGACCGGACGGCGGCGAGTCTCGGCGTCCTCGGCGTCGTCTTGCTCTCGGCCGTCGTCTGGGGCGGATTGGCCGCACTGGCGCGGTATCGTTTCTCGACGGAAGGGTTCTACGCCGTCGCCGCCGCCGGTGGTGTGGCGACGGCCGCGGCGGTGTTCTCGTACCTCACCAGTCGATACGGCGGCCGAATAACGACGGTGCTGTTCGCCTACCCGTCCGGCATGACGGCCATCTTCCTGCCGCCGGTCGTCGCGGCGCTGTACTCGCCGACGCTCTCGAACGTGATCTTCCCCAACAGCACGAACCTCGCGGTGTGGTTGCTGAACAACGTCCTCACCTACCGGGGTATCGACGAGATACTGCGGGCGCGCTTCGAACTCGAAGGACTCGCCTACGTCGGCATGTGGTTCGGTATCGCCGTGCCGGTCGGTTGGGTCCTCGGATTCTTAGTTACGCTGGCGAATCTCATGCGCCCGAAATCGGAGTAAGGCTTTTCGTCCGGTCGGCGAACTGTGCGACATGGAGTTCAACTTACCTGCGACCGTCGGAGCACTGGTGGTCATCGTCGCTATCGGTACCGCGGGCCTCATCGGGATGGGAGCCATGGCGACGAGTACGGTACTGATGATGGTGGCACCCTCGATGCTGGTGTTCGGCCTGATAGCGCTCTTTATCGGCGTGAAACACGGAGAATATCGGGCGACGCGATAACGAACCGACTCACTCGACCCGTCCGACCGCGAGGATGTGATTCGACAGGTCGGCAATCGTTGGGTCCTCCCGAAGCGTCCGAACGATATCGGCGACGGTTCCCTGCGCTTCCCCGTCGATTTTCTCGATATTCGCCCCGAAGTTCGAGGCCGGGCCTTCGAGTCCGGCGACGACGTCGACGGCGATTCCGTGGTTTTCGAGGAGACGGCGAAGTTCGTCCGCGCGGAAGAAGTGACACTCGACGAACGACGGGTCGTCGATACCGTGTTTTTCGAGCAGTTCCGGCGAGTAGTCCCGCGATTCGACCACGTCGGGCAGTTGTCGAACTCCCGCCTCGAAGCCCGGCGCGCTCTTGATGAGGTTCTGAACGACGGCGACGAACCCCATTACGGAGACGAAGACGGGGGACCCCTGTTCGGTGACTCGACGGAGGTCCCGAACCGCCGCGTCCCGCTCCTCGGCGTCGATGACGTGCGAGAGCGGGCCGCCGAGACAGAGCGCGGCGTCGAACCGATTCTCCGAGAGCGGCAACTCCCGGATGTCGCCCCGCTGGACGGTGACGCGGGATTCGAGGCCGCGTTCCGCGACGCGCCGCTCCGCGATTGCGACTTGTTCCGCCGAAAGGTCGAGCAAGGTCACGTCGTATCCTCTCTCCGCCAACCAAATCGAGTACCGTCCCGCGGCCCCGCCAGCGTCGAGGACGCGCCCCGATTCGGGCAGGTACTGGCCGAGGTAGTCGGTCGTGTTCTCGAATTCGAGGGCGTTCTTGAACGACTCTTCGAGGCGCTCCCACTCCCCTTCACCGAGTCGGTCGTAGTAGTTCGCGGGGTCGATACGGTTCCGCGGGTCGTTCGTCATTCGATATGTCGATGGGAATGGAGAAACAAAAGCGATTTTTGTGTAGTGGTATCGTTTGACGCACTCGGCGTCGAAACGAATCCCGGCCAGCGACGGCGAACGGACGTGAGCCGAGAGATAGACCGGTGGCGAAACCACCGAAATCAGCGACACGACCGCCAGAAACGAACGATCGGTACGACGACTGAATCCACAAATGAAACGACCCTGAAAATCAGCGAGCGACACAACCGTCCGTCGCTAGCTCACCCACCGAAAGACCTGCGGTCTTTCGAGCCATCACAATTGCGGGGCGATTGTGAGACACCGGAAAATCGGAGATTTTCCGGGCCGACGACTGAATGAAGACGAACGACTCGCGCCGCGAGTCGTTCGTCGAAATAAGGGAGGAGCGCTTTTGATGAACGTTTTACAGGGAGACAGTCAGTTCGCCCGCGATTTCGCGGGCGAACTGGCCTTCGACCGTTGTAAAACGTTCTACATGTAACCGAGGTCACGCAGGCGTTCCATCAGGTCCTCTTTGTCCTGTGCGCGGCCTGCGCGCTCGGTGGTGTTCTCCATGTCCTGCAACCAAGCCGGTTCCTGGTCGCTCTTCTCGGTGCTGATTTCGCTGCCGAGCGAGCGGAACCCTTCGAAGTACTTGGGCGAGACGGGGATGTCGTCCTGCGAGAGGTCGTTCGGCAGGTCGTCGAATCCTTGCGGGACGTAGCCGTCGTCGGGGTAGCCCTCCACCGTGTCCGGGACGACGAAGTACCAGAACGCGTCCCAGACCGCGGGTTCGTCGAAGTGGAGGATGGGTTGAATGCGGTCGTGCGGCGGATAGATTTCGGGGTCGTGGCGCGGGCTGAAGAACGTCTCGTCGGCGCGGGCTTCCTGCTCGTCCCAGCGGACGCCCGAGATGACGCCGTCCACGTCGTACTCTTCGAGCGCGTCGTTGAGCGCGACGGTCTTCAGCAGGTGGTTGCCCACGTACGTGTCGAGGAGGAACGGGAACGTGTCGTCCTCGTATTCGAGGAGGTCACGAACGTGGTGCTGGTTGTGCTCCGAGAGCGCGTCGATTTCGATATCGTCACCGGGTTCAAGGTCGTGTTCGTCGACGTAACCGCCCACGTCCTCGTTGCGGGCGTAGATGACTTCGAGGTCCCATTCGTCGGCCCAGTAGTCCACGAAGTCGTGGATCTCCTGGAAGTGCTGGTAGTGGTCGATGAACACTGCCGGGGGGACTTCGAGGTCGTAGCGCTCCGCGACTTCCTTGATGAAGTACAGCGTGAGCGTCGAGTCCTTGCCGCCGGTCCACATGACCGCCGGGTTTTCGTACTCTTCGAGACCCTTGCGAGTGACGTCTATCGCCTTCTCGATTTTGTCTTCGAGCGAGGGATAGTCCTCGGGGTTCTCGCCTTCGCCGTCCGTGTAATCCACGTCGAGATAGTTGGGGAAGTCGTTTGGCATGACGTGTAATTACATATAATTAGGTCGCTAAAGTGCTTTTCGGCTCGTCGTGAGGAACCGTTTAAAATAATCGCCCTGACACGTCTCGTTTTCGAGCAGTAGCTACACGAAGGGGGAACACGGATAAAAATCGAACGGCTGATTCGTGCGTTTTCACGCCACAGGGGCGTGTATGAAGAGATTCCGAACGGGGAGATGGCGACGGATTAGCTGATGAACTTGTTGTCGCGCCAGTTCACGCCGCTGGACGACGAGTTTTCATTGCGGGGTCCTTCGACGACTTCGATGGACGCCGGTCGGTCGTCGCCGTCGACGATCCGGGTGGCTTCGAGGTCGCCACCGACTTCCGAGATGGCGGTCAGCGTCCCCTTTTCGGCTTTTCGCGCGATGGTGCAGAGCACCTGGAACATCGGATACTGGACCGCGGTGTTTTGGAGCACCGTCTCGCGGTCACCCTTGAACGCGGCCATCTCGATGAGTTCGCCCGTCGGTTCCTCCTCCTCTTCTTCCTCCGGCGTTCCCCATCGAGGCGCGTTACGTCGTGCCTCTTCCTCCTCGGTAAAGACGCGCGTCTCGGAGACGCTCGCTTTGAGCTGTGCAGTCGGCGTGTACTTGCTGATGCTTTCGTCCGTCGAGACTGCGCTGATGATGAGGGTGTTGTTCCGGCGGGTGATATCGACGCTGTCGATTCCATCCGGTAGGTCTGGGTCGCTTTCGAAGTAGTCGTAAACGGTTTCAAGCGGCAATTCGAGCGTCGAATGTAGTCGGTATACCTGGCTCATTTGTAGTCGTGGGTTCCGTCTCCCGTCGGCGGTACGTATTTGTATACGCGCCCCGCACTTATAGGGTCTACTCTTTGCGCTGCGTGTGCAACCCGCGGACTGATGTCAGTCCGCTCGAAGTGTCGATTCGAGTTCATTTCGTTCTTCCATCTCCGCGAGGATGTCGCTCCCACCGATGAATTCGCCGTCTACGTACGTCTGTGGGATGGTTTCCCATCCGCTGTGACCCGACAGCGCTTCGCGGTACGCGTCTAGGTTATCGAGTACGTTCACCGTCTCGAATTTCTCACCGCGATGTTTGTCGAGGAGTTCGACCGCGCGCATGGAGAAGCCACACTGCGGCATGAGCCGCGTCCCCTTCATGAATAGCACCACGTCCTCGTCCGCGATTACCGAATCAACCCGTTCCTCGACTTCCTCGGCGGATAACTCCTCGCCGGGTGTGAAGGTCATACGTTTGCGTAGGCACCCACGCCGCAAAGAAGTTGCGCCCGCGTCACGACGTGCCGTGGACGGGACGGTAACGAGCGAAGGACGAGTCGGTATTCTCGATGGTCGTCACCCGTTCCCCGTCGACGACGACGGTAATCGTATCGTAATCGCGCGGCACCGTCATGCTCGCGTCGATGGTCGTTCGGGGTTGGCAACCCTCCGGCGCGGGTCCTTTCTTCGCCGATGCGGCGCGGTCGGGACTGGTCTCGATACGGAGGAAATAATCCCCGTTCGCGCTCGGGTCGAGCGACGCGTTCACGTCGACGGCCGTCGTCTCGTGTGCGACGGTGTAGTTGAACGAGACGGCCATCACGTCGTGAATCGGTTGTTGGCCGACCCAACCGGTGGATTGCGGAGCAGGTCCACAGCCAGTTCCCGAGGAGAAAGAGAGGGATTCGGTGGGCGTCGAAGCGCCGGCCCCTGCGAGTCCGAACAGCGATGGCCCGGCAGATCCGATGACGAGGCCGATTACCACCCCGACGACGAGGGTTCCGAGGAGAACCCGTCCGGTAATCATACCTGACGGTACCGGTCGGAAGATAAGTACTTTCTGTCGAGTTCGCCGCGCTACTCTTCGCTTCCGACGCCGATGACCTGCACCAGCGAGTAGATGGGAACGCCGTCCAATTCCTCGATGCCGCGCTTGTCGGCGAGGACGATGCAGGCGACCGGGTCGCCGCCGCGGTCCTTGATGGCCTCGATGGTCTCGGTCATCGTCGTCCCGCTGGTGATGGTGTCGTCCACGACGTAGCACTCGCGGTCCCGAATCTGAGCGAAGTTACGCGAGAAGGTACCACCGTTCTCGTCGATGTCGCCTTCCTCCCACTGGTGTTTCCGCGGCGCGTAGGTGCCGAGGTCGGTTTCGAGTTCGCGGGCCACCGTCGTCGCGAGCGGCGCGCCGGCCTTCTCGATGCCGATGGTCAGGTCGACCTCCTCGCCGTGTTTCGACAGCATGTCGGCCATCGCCGCGCCGACGTGCGAGAGGCGGGTGCTGTCGCGCCCGATGGCGCTCCAATCGACGTGGATGTCCTGCGTGCCGCCCTTCGGTTCGGGAGTCGGCGCGCTGCCGCTCCGTTCGACCAACCAACTCGCCGTCTCGCGCGAGACGTTCAGTTCGTCAGCGATTTCGCCCTTCGAGAGACCGCGCTCTGCCAGCTCGGCCGCGCTCTCGATGAGGTCGTCAACGTTCTTCATACTCGTAGAATTTCATCGCGGCCTTTATTGTCGTTTCGTCGTCCGCAAATGCGTCCGTGAGGTTCGATGAATCGTAGATGCCGGTCACGAGGTCGTCCAATAGCCACTCCGGAAGCGAAGCGAGCGTCTCCGTGGCGGCCTCGAAATGGTGGTAGCCGGAGTTGACGCTCCCGACGAGCGCCTTGTTGTGCATCACGAGTTCGCGGTGAAGGTTCCCGCCATCCACCTCGAAGGACCACGAGTCGGGAACGCCGAGGAGCGCCGCGACGCCGTTCGGGGCGAGCGCTTCGATGCTCTCGAAGGCGTGAGGAGCGTACCCCGTCGCCTCGAAGACGAAGTCCATCGGTTCGTACGCGTCGGGAATCGCCGAGACGGGCGTCTCGCGCGAGTCGATGTACGTCGCACCCAACTCCTCCATGATGTCGATAGTTCGGTCCGGTCGGTCGCGGCGGCCGAGGCAGTAGAGTCGCTCGACGGAGTCGCCGAGCATCGCCAACGTGAGGAGGCCGAGCGACCCGTTGCCGAGGACGAGCGCGCTCTTCGGGTTCCAGTCGAACGCGGAGCGCGAAGCATAGGCGTGCTCGATGGCCTTCTCGGCGATGCTGATGGGTTCGACCAGAAAGCCCCAGTTGGCGAGTTCGTCCGGGATGGGTAACAGGAACTCCGCTGGACTGGTGAAGTAGTCGCTCATGAAGCCGTGACCGCCGGTGATTCCCCGTTCGACGACGTCGTCCGGCGGGGCCATATCGGGTTCGCCGCGGTCGAAATATTCCGTCGGGCCGTCGGGAAGCGGGCGACGAACGGTCGGGACGACCACGTCGCCTTCCTTGAACGCGGTGCCGTTCGAGTCTTCCACGACACCGACCGCTTCGTGCCCGAGGACGAGGTGATCGTCGTCCGCGGGAAAGCCGCCGTGATGCCCGGCGATGACTTCGTAATCGGTTCCGTCGATGCCTACTCGGAGTGTCCGCACTAAAACCTCGCCGGCGTCCGGTTCCGGGCGTGGTTTTTCGATGACTTCGGGAGCACTCGCGCCGCGCTTGAGTGCGACTGCGTGCATGACAGCCCCTTGCACCCCGGTGTTCAAAACATTTATTCTTTACCGAGTAAATAGTTCAGATGCGAGTGGGCGGCCGTGAGCATCCATGGTATTATGCTCACATCGAACCGGAATCCGGTCCGCTTCGTCGCTTCCGGCCGTCCATGGTTTTCCGACGCACATCCCCCGGAGTCGTCACTCCGTCGTCTCGGCCCCTTCACTGACCACCATTTACGCGGTCATCGTTCGACCGCCACGCGCTCGCCGGTTTCCGCCGACTCGTAAATCGCTTCCACGGCCCGCATATCGACTACTCCGTGTTCTCCGTCGGGTTCCGGGTCGCGCCCCGCGAGGAGACAGTCCGCGAAGTAGTCGAACTCCTCCCGTTCCTCGTCCACGGGCGCGACGGAGAACGCCGCCTCCGTGTCACCGCGCTCGACCGTCAATCCCGCCTCGCCGAAGAACGCTGGGGAGAGAGTCAGTCTCCCTTCGGTTCCCGTGACCGAAAACGAACTTCCCTTCTGGGCGTACTGGCTGGCGACGCAGGCCGCCGCGACGCCGTTGTCGAACGTGACTTCGAACGAAACGTGCTGGTCCACCTCGCCGAAATGTTCGTGTGGACTGCGAGTGGTCCCCTGTGCGCTCACCGGGTCGGCGTCGAGGACGAAGCGCGCGGTGTTCAGCGGATAGATGCCGAGGTCGATGAGTGCCGACCCGCCCGCGAGGTCGGCGTCGAGTCGCCACTGGTTCGAGTCGGGCGAAATCTGCTCGAAGACGTTCTGGCACATCGACCCCTCGACCAGCGCGGGTTCGCCGACGAATCCCTCGCGCACGAGTTCGCGCATCCGACGCACGGCGGGGTTCGTGTGCATTCGATAGCCGACCATCAGCGGAACCCCGGCCTCGTCACAGGCCGCCACCAACCGCTCCGCCCGCGCCACCGAGACTTCCATCGGTTTTTCACATAGCACGGCTTTCCCGAGGTCGGCGGCGGTTTCCACGAATTCGAGGTGGGTCGCGTTGGGCGTGGCGACGTACACCGCATCGTAATCCTCGCTTCCCGCTCCCTCGTGAAATTCCTCGTAGCTCAACGCGCGGTCCGCATCGGTTTCTTCCCCGAGGCGAGCGGCCTTTTCGGAGGAACCGCTGACGAGCGCCCCGATTTCACAGCGGTCGCTGTCCCGAAGCGCCGGGACGACCATCTCGGTCGTGAACCAACCGAGGCCGACGAGCGCAAATCGGACTCGCTCGTTCGGTTCGGAGACGGTCTCCCAGTCGCGCCGGGGGAAGTCGGAGAGGAGGTCTTCGAGCGTCATCCTACGTGGAAACGGTCCTGAGTCGGTTAGCGTTTGGGGCGTCGTCAGCAGTGGGAGACAAAAAATCGAAACACGTCAGCGGGAGGGCCGAACGCGTCAGCGAGAGACGATGCCGAACGACGTCGAGCGTTCGATTTCGTAATCAGCGCTACTCCCAGAGGTGGTACAAGTCGTCCCGCGGCGGGTCGGCAATCTCCTCGTCGTCCAGCGCGAGCGTTCCCTCGCCTTCGACGGCCCGTCCGATTACGGTCGCCGAGATTCCCGCTTCACGAACGGCGGCGAGCGCGTCTTCGACCGAGTCCTCGGGAATCGCCGCGAGGAGCGCCCCGGACCCGAATATTCGGAGTGGATCCACGCCCATCGCATCACAGAGTTCACGGGTCACGTCCCGCACCGGAACGTCGTCACGCGCGACTTCGAGGCGTACACCGGAGGCTTCCGCCATCTCCAGCAGGCCGGTGACCACGCCGCCCTCCGTCGGGTCGTGCATGGCGTGGGCGTACTCGCGGAGGAGGCGGGCGTCCTCGGCGACGCTTATCTCCTCGAAGAACGATTCGCCCTGTTCCGCCGCCGGACCGACTTCGTCGCGGAAGTCGGTGGCGAGGATGGCCGTCCCCTCGATTCCGGCCCCCTTCGTCAGGACGAGTTCGTCGCCGGGTTCGACCCCGCCGGTCGGGACGAACTCGTCGGCGAGTCCCATGCAGGTCATCGTGACCATCGGGCGTGAGAGGTCGGGCGCGTACTCGGAGTGGCCGCCGACGATTGCGATGTCGAGGTCGGTCGCCGCGTCGTCTATCTGTCGGGTCACGATGTCGAGCGTCTCCCGGTCGTCGTCCGGGAGGAACACGACGTTCGTCAGCCATCGCGGGTCGGCCCCGGAACAGGCCACGTCGTTGCTGGCGACGTTGACCGCCAACGTGCCGAGGCGTTCGCGGGCCAACGAGAGCGGGTCGGAACTGACGACGAGCGTTCGGTCGCCCACCTCGATTGCGGCGGCATCCTCGCCGTAGCCGGGACCCACCGAGACGGCGTCGTCGCGCGCCCCAGTCCGGGAGACGACGAGCGCGAGGTCTTCGGGGTCGAGTTTACCGATCATGGTCCGACCTTCTCACGACGTGCCAATGTGCGTTTCGTCGTATCGTCGCGTCGTTGCGTCGTCGCGTCGCGTTCGACACCACGTCGAAAAACTGCCTCGCTCGTCTATTTCCTCGCTCGTTCCCCCGGGACTAGTTCTTTTGCCGATGCTGACGTACCCGGTGTGGGGGTATCATGGCAGACAGAATGCAGACCGGACCGGTTCTGATACTCGGGGAGGAGGCACAGCGAACCAGCGGGCGCGACGCCCGGGGGATGAACGTCACCGCCGGACGGGCGGTTGCGGAGGCGGTCCGCACCACGCTCGGCCCGCGCGGAATGGACAAGATGCTCGTCGATTCGATGGGCGACGTCGTCGTCACGAACGACGGCGTAACTATCCTCACGGAGATGGACATCGAGCATCCCGCGGCGACGATGATGGTCGAAGTCGCCGAGACGCAGGAGGAGGAGACGGGGGACGGAACGACCACGGCGGTCATCATCGCGGGCGACCTCTTACGGCGGGCGGAAGGGTTGCTCGAACAGGGTGTCCATCCGACCACGGTCGCGCGGGGCTATCGACTGGCGAGCGAGGAGGCGGCCGACGTACTCGAATCGGCGGCCCATCCGGTCGAGGAGAGTGGTCTCCTCACCGAAATCGCACAGACGGCGATGACGGGGAAAGGAGCGGAAGCGGCGAAGCAGGCGCTCTCGGAACTCGTCGTCCATGCGGTGCGCGCGGTCAGGGACGAGAGCGAGGGTGACATCGACCTCTCCAACGTCACCGTCGAGACGGTCGTTAGCGGCGCCATCTCGGATTCGGAACTCGTCGAAGGCGTCGTCGTGGACAAGGAACGCGTGAACGACGACATGCCGTGGCAGGTCGAAGACGCCACCATCGCGCTGGTGGACACGCCCATCGAGGTACAGGAGACGGAGGCGGACGCGGCGGTCAGCATCACCGGCCCGGACCAACTGCAGGGCTTCCTCGACCGCGAGGAGGCACAACTCCGCGAGATGGTCGATAGAGTCGTGGACAGCGGCGCGAACGTCGTCTTCTGTCAGAAGGGAATCGACGACCTCGCACAGCACTTCCTCGCACAGGAGGGCGTCCTCGCGGTTCGCCGCGCGAAAAAGAGCGACATGAACCACCTCGCGCGGGCGACGGACGGACGTATCGTCTCCAGCCTCGGCGACATCGACCCCGACGACCTCGGACACGCCGGACTCGTGGCGGAACGGGACGTGGCGGGCGACACCCGGATTTTCGTCGAGGAGTGTGACAATCCGCGAAGCGTCGCGCTCCTCCTCCGCGGCGGTACCGAACACGTCGTTGCGGAAGTCGAGCGGGCCGTCAACGACAGCCTCGGGGTCGTTCGGGTCGCCCTGCTCGATGGACGGGTGCTACCGGGCGGCGGCGCACCCGAAACCGCGCTCGCGCTCTCCCTCCGCGAATACGCCGACGGCGTGGGTGGTCGGGAGCAACTCGCCGTCGAGGCGTTCGCCGACGCGATGGAGACGGTCCCGCGGACCCTCGCGGAGAACGCGGGTATCAGCCCCATCGACGGCATGACTGACCTCCGAAGCCGTCACGATGCGGGCGAGGAGAACGCCGGATTGGACGCCGAAACGGGCGAAATAGAGGACATGCTCGACGCGGGCGTGGCCGAACCCCTCCGGGTCAAGGTGCAGGCCATCCAGAGCGCGACGGACGTGGCCGAACTCCTGTTGCGCATCGACGACGTGATTTCGGCGGGCGACCTCGGCGGCAGCGACGAGGAGGAAGGTGCCCCCGAGATGGGCGGAATGGGCGGCATGATGTAGGTCGGTGGCGCGCGGTACGGTTCGTTTTTTCGCCGACTTTCGAAGCAGATGGGATTTTCGTGACCGTCATCACGAGAGACAGAGCGTCTTTCGAACGACTTCGACCGTCCTCAGATGGTGTCCAGTACGCCGAGAACGCGCTCTTCGTTCTCCCGTCCCGGGTCGTGTTCGCTCCCGTCTCGGTCGCTTTCGAGGTGTTCCTCGACGGTTCGTTCCATCGCCACGTCGAGCGGCGTGGACTCCCAGCCGAGCGATTCGAGTTTGTTCGTGTCGAGGACGTGCGGGTAGTCTCGATAGAGGATGTAATCGTCGGTCGAGAGGTCGACCGTGGAGAGTTCGCGCTCGCCAGCGTGGACGAGTTCGACGTCCGTGTCGAGGGCGTCCGCGACGAGCGACAACATCTCGTCCAGCGTGACCAGCAGTTCGTCGCCGACGTTGTAGGCCTCGCCGGGTTCGCCCTTCTCGGCGACGATTCGGAGCGCGCTCGCCACGTCCTCGGCGTAGGCGCGGTGCCAGAGGCTGTCGCCGTCGCCGGGAACGACGAGGCGGTCGTACTCGTTCACGCGGTCTATCCAGAAGTCCAGTCGTTCGGTGTAGTCGTAGGGGCCGTACACGATGCAGGGTCGAACGCTCGTGGCGTTGACGCCGCGTTCGGCGGCCTCGAAAATCGCTCGGTCGCCCTCCGCCTTTCGCGGACCGTAGGACGCCATCGACTCGTCCGTGGCCTGTTCCGCCGTGCAGTCACAGAGTTCGGTGTCGTTCTCGCGCTTGGGGATTTCCTCGACGGCGTAGGCGCTTCCGCTGGAGATGTAGACGTAGCCGTCCACTTCGGCGAATATCTCGGTGGCCGAGCGGACCTCGCGTGGTTTGTAGGCCACGCAGTCGATGACGATGTCCGGGTCCACCTCGTCGCGCGCCGCTTCGAGCGCGCTGTCGTTCGTCCGGTCGCCCTCGAAGTGACGCACGTCGTCGAAGGGATTGTCGTGGTTCCCCCGGTTGAAGATGGTCACGTCGTAGCCGTTGTCGAGCAGGTCGGTCACGAGGTGGCGACCGATGAATCGCGTCCCACCGATGACGAGTGCTGTGTTCATGGCGAGTCGATTGCGCGGCGGGCGGAAAACGCTACCGAAGGCGGAGAAGCGCGACTCCGAACGATTGGCCGTCGATGACCGGTTGCGGAGCGAAAAACTGGACGGTTGGGCGGGAACGCTCCGAGAAGAAACGTTCAAACGGACGAAGAGAGGTCATTGATACAAAAAATCGAACAGAATGGCAGCGGACGAGGAGACAAGTGGGAAGCTACGGCCGGTAGAATGTTTATTGTTCATCCCGGAGTAAGCCAAGTATGCAAGTACGCGAGGCGCGAACCGAGGACATCGCCGGAATTCAAGACGTCGCTGCGGAGTCGCTTTCGGCTTCGTACGCTCACTTCCTCAACGAAGACGTAATCGAACACGCCATCGAGGAGTGGTACTCGGAGGAGAACTTGGAAGCGGAGTTCCAGAGTCGGGGGACGCTGTACCTCGTCGCGCTCGACGGGGGAGACGTGGTGGGCTTCACGCAGAGCGAGGTGCTCCCCGACGTGCCCGAGGGGAACATCCTCTGGCTACACGTCCATCCCGACTACCGCGGCGAGGGCGTCGGAACGACGCTGCTCGGGCAGACGAAGGAGAAACTCGAAGACAAGGAGGTCGAAACCCTCTCCGGACTCGTCCTCGCCGGAAACGAGGACGGAAACCAGTTCTACCGGGACCACGACTTCACCAAGGTGGGCGAGCGGACGGCCGAAATCGGCGATGAGACGTACACGGAGAACATCTACTCGGAGAGCGACGAGCCGATACTGGAACCCCGAGATTTCGACGGCGAGACGCGCTACATCAACCGTTCCGAGACCAGTCGCGGGTCGAAAGCGCCGTTCTTCGCCGTGTTCAACGACGAGTCCGGCGAGGAACGATACGGCTACTACTGTTCGAACTGCGAGACGCTCGACAACGCCATGGACAGCATGGAGCGCATCGAGTGCAACGAATGCGGTAACAAGCGGAAGGCGGCGCGGTGGGACGCGGCCTACCTGTAAAATCGAACCGATTCTTTCCTCCGTTCAGTCGTCGGACGGTACTCGAAAGTCGGACGACTGGCGGGCCGCCGGAACTTGACTGGGGGGCGACGTGCGAACGTCCTCCTGTCCTTCCTCGATGGCCTGCCGGTATGCGTCGGGCATGACCTTCACGAAGGAGACGGACTCCCAATCGTCGAGCAGCGACAGCGCTTTTTCGCTCCCCGTCGCGGCGGCGTGGTTTTCGACCAACCGCCGAACCACCGCCTCGTCGCGCGCGTCCAAATCGGCCGAGAGCGAGACGGTTTCGCCGTTGACACGGTCGCGGAGGTTTTGACCTTCGTCCAACACGTAGGCCACGCCGCCCGTCATCCCCGCGGCGAAGTTCTCGCCGGTTTCGCCGAGTACGACAGCGACGCCGCCGGTCATGTACTCGCATCCGTGGTCGCCGACGCCTTCGACGACGGCTTTCGCGCCGCTGTTACGGACGCCGAAGCGCTCGCCCGCGACGCCGTTGACGTACAGTTCGCCCTCCGTCGCGCCGTACAGGGCGACGTTTCCGACGACGACGTCGTCCGAACCGTAGCCCGCGTCGCCCGGCGTTTCGACGACGAGTCGCCCGCCGGAGAGTCCCTTGCCGACGTAGTCGTTCGCCGCACCGGTCAGGAACATGTCGACCCCCGACTGGCAGAACGCGCCGAAGCTCTGTCCGGCGGACCCATCGAATCTGCAGGTGATGGTTCCGTCGGGGAGCCCCGACTCGCCGTGAATTGCGGAGATACGACCGGAGAGCATCGCGCCCACGGCGCGGTTCCGGTTCGTGATTTCGCGTTCGATTTTGACGGGTCCCTCGCCGTCTAACGCGCCGCGTGCGGCGTCGAGCAGGTCGTGGTCGAGGTGGTCGTCCAACTCGTGGTCCTGTTCCTGCGTCTTGGTTCGACTGCCACCGTCCACGGGGTCGGCGAGGACGCTCGAAAGGTCGAGACTGCGCGCCTTCGGGTGGTCGGTGTCGCGCTGGTGGAGCAGTTCCACGTGGCCGACCATCTCCTCGACGGTGCGGAAGCCGAGTTCGGCCATAATCTCCCGGAGTTCCTCCGCGATGAACGCCATGTAGTTGATGACGTGTTCCGGTTCGCCGGGGAACCGCGCCCGGAGTTCCTCCTTCTGCGTGGCGATGCCGACCGGACAGGTGTTGGCGTGACAGTTCCGCGCCATCACACAGCCGCTCGTGACCAGACTCGCCGTCCCGAACGAGTACTCCTCCGCGCCGAGCAGGGCCGCGACGGCGACGTCGCGGCCGGTCTTCAGGCCGCCGTCGACGCTGACGCGGATGCGCGAGCGAAGCCCGGTCTGGTGGAGCATCTGGTTCGCCTCGGCGAGGCCGAGTTCCCACGGCAGACCGGCGTTCTTGATGGACGTGCGCGGACTCGCACCCGTGCCGCCCGAGTGGCCCGAGATGTGTACGACGTCGGCCTTGGCCTTGGCGACGCCCGCCGCAACGGTGCCGACGCCCGCCTCCGAGACGAGTTTCACGTTGACCTCCGACCCGTCGCTTCCCGCCTTCAGGTC
This sequence comes from Haladaptatus sp. HS23, assembly GCF_056892285.1. NCBI lineage: Archaea > Methanobacteriati > Methanobacteriota > Halobacteria > Halobacteriales > Haladaptataceae > Haladaptatus > Haladaptatus sp. HS23. Next base: position 608,636 of record NZ_JBXGLH010000002.1, read on the forward strand.
GTAGATGAGCTGTTTCAGGTCCTCGATGCTGTAGATGTCGTGCTGTGGCGGCGGCGAGATGAGGCCGACGCCCGGCGTCGCGTGCCGGACGTGCGCTATCATCTCGTTCACCTTCTTGCCGGGGAGGTGGCCGCCCTCGCCGGGCTTCGATCCCTGAGCCATCTTTATCTGCACCTCGTCGGCCGACTGGAGGTAGCGACTGGTGACGCCGAACCGTCCGCTCGCCACCTGCTTCACCGAGCATTCGCGCTCGGTGTCGAACCGTTCCGGCGGTTCGCCGCCTTCGCCCGTGTTCGACTTGGCACCGATTCGGTTCATGGCGATGGCGTTGTTCTCGTGCATCTCCGGCGAGAGCGACCCGAGGCTCATCGCCGCCGTGGAGAACCGTTCGACGATGTCCTCGACCGGTTCGACGTCGTCGAGGGGAACCGACTCGCGGGCGTCGGCGTCGAAGTCCAGCAAGCCCCGGAGCGTCTGGAGCGTCTCCTGCTGGTCGTTTATCTCCTCGGCGAACGCCGCGTACTCCTCGTCGTCGTTCCCGCGAACCGCACGCTGGAGCGCTCCGACGGTCTTCGGGTTCCACTGGTGGTGGATGCCGTTCGAGCGGAACTCGTACTCGCCCTTCCGGTCGATGTCCGGGTCGTCGCCGAACGCGGTGTCGTGGCGCTCGCGTGCGTCGTCTTCGATTTCCTCGATGCCGATGCCTTCGGTGCGGTTCTCGGTACCGGTGAAGTATTCGTCGACGAACTCGCCGTTCAGGCCGACGGCTTCGAAGATTTGGGCACCGCGATAGCTCTCGACCGTCGAGATTCCCATCTTCGCCATCGTCTTCAGGAGGCCCTTCTCCAGCGCCGTGACGTACTTCCCGATGGCTTCCTCCTCGTCCGCGCCGTCGGGTCCGGCCACCAAATCCCCGATGGTCCGGTAGGCGAGATACGGGTTGACCGCGCCCGCGCCGTAGCCGACGAGCGCGGCGAGGTGGTGGACGGTTCGCGGTTCGCCCGACTCCACGACGAGACCGGTTTTAGTCCGTAACCCTTCGCGCACGAGGTGGTGGTGAACCGCTCCAGTGGCGAGGAGGGAGGGAATCGGAACCCTGTCCTCCGCCATTCCTCTGTCCGAGAGGAGGACGATTTCGGCACCCGATTCCACGGCGGTTCGGGCGTCACCACGGACCCGTTCGACGGCCGTTTCGAGGTCGGTGTCGGCGTCGAAGGTGATGTCCACGACTTCGGTCGGGAAGTCGGCGTCCACCACGCCGGCCAACTCCTCGTCGGTCAGCACGGGCGAATCGAGGACGAGTTGTCGCGCGTGGGCGGGCGACTCGCCGAGGAGGTTGCGCTGGCGTCCGAGTCGGGTTTCGAGGCTCGTCACTAACTCCTCGCGGATGTAGTCGATGGGGGGGTTCGACACCTGTGCGAACAGCTGTTTGAAGTAGGAAAAGAGCGGGCGGTCGAAGTCGGAGAGAACCGATAGGGGCGTGTCGTCGCCCATCGAGCCGACGGGGTCCTTACCCGCGCTGGCCATCGGTTCGAGGAGTTCGCTGAGTTCGTCGTGCGTGTAGCCCCACGCGGCCTGCCGGGCGCGGAGCGGGACGGGCGAGTCACCCGAATCCTCGGTGTCGTCGGGGACCGAGGCGGCTTCCGGTTGCTCTTCGAGTCGGACCTGTTCTTCCTCGACCCATTCGCCATACTTCTCGTCGGTCAGGTCGGCGAACGCCTCCTCGTCGGAGACGATGCCGCCCCGTTCGGGGTCGGCGAGGAACAGTTGTCCCGGCTTGAGCCGACCGCGTTCGACCACTTCGTCCGGTTCGAGGTCGAGCGCCCCGGTTTCGCTGGCCATCACGAGACGGTTGTCCGCCGTCACGTCGTATCGGCAGGGGCGCAGGCCGTTCCGGTCGAGGACCGCACCGACGCGGTCACCGTCCGTCGCGGCGACGAGCGCCGGGCCGTCCCACGGTTCGATCAGAGAGGAGTGGAAGTCGTACCACGCGCGCCGGTCGCCGTCGGTTCGGTCACGCCACGCTTCGGGGAGGAGCATGCGGAGCGCGTGGGGCAACTCGCGACCGTCCTGCATGAGCAGTTCGAGGACGTTGTCGACGACGGCCGTGTCGCTCTGGTCGAGCGTCGTCACGGGCGTGATGCGGTCGATGTCGTCGCCGAGGCGCTCGCTTTCGAGGTCGGTTTCGCGGGCGGCCATCCAGTTGCCGTTCCCCTGAATCGTGTTGATTTCGCCGTTGTGGACGACGCGTCGGTAGGGGTGTGCGAGGTGCCACGCGCCGAGCGTGTTCGTGGAGAATCGCGCGTGGACCATGGCGACGGACGACTCGAAGCGCTCGTCGCGGAGGTCCGGGTAGTAGCCCGAGAGTTGGTCCCCCTTCAGCAAACCCTTGTAGACGAGCGTCTTCCGGTCGAGCGAGCAGACGTAGAACCGGTCCGCGTCGTCGCGCGTCTCGATTTCCCGCTCGAGTAGCCGGCGGGCGACGTAGAGCGTCCTGTCGAACTCCTCGACGGACATCCCCTCCTCGGGGCGGACGAAACATTGGGCGACGACGGGTTCCGATTCGAGCGCCGTCTCGCCGAGGTCGTCGTTCTCGGTCGGGACCGAGCGCCAGTCGAACACGGGGATGCCTTCCGCCCCGAGTACTTCCTCGACCGTCTCCTCCAACTCGGCGCGAACGTTGGCATCGCGCGGGAAGAACACCTGTCCGACGGCGTACGTCTCCGGCAGGTCGGTATCGAGTTCCGCGGCGAAAAACGAGTCCGGGCGCTGGACGAGGATACCCGCACCGTCTCCGGTGTTGGACTCCGCGCCGGTCGTCCCGCGGTGTTCGAGGTTGGCGAGCAGTGACAGACTGTCGGCGACGATTTCGTGCTCCGCGTCGGCGTCGAGGTCCATTATGACCCCTACGCCGCAGTTCGACCGTTGGTCAGTTGGGTCGACGAGAAAGCTGGTCATGTGCGAGCGCATGGCAAAGAAGCATAAGAGGTTTCTCCTGAAGGAGAAAGGGAGTGCTATTGTCAATATGTGTTCCTTATATATTGGACATTCATATTTATTTCCGTTGAAAATAATTCTATCCGTGGTAAAATCTGACGCGTATTGCTGGATTATTGCGCCTTTCCGCCCTTCGATGCGGGTATCGAAAACTGGAACTTACTCGTTTTCGATGAGCTCTTCGAGGTCTTCGTCGTCGTAGTTGATGAGAAGTCGGGACTCGTCCTTGAAGGTTCGGAGGACGACCCGCGTCGAGGAATGTTCCACGCCGTCGGTTTGGATGATGTCGTCGATGTACTCCTGCAGATGGTCGTGGTCGCGGAGATGTGCGATCACCGTGAACGTCTTGTCTCCGAGCACGAAATACACCGTCTGGACGCCGGAGATCTCACACAGTTCCTCGCCGATGTCCTCGTACTCCGGACCGTACTCGCTTCGAATCTCGGAGATCGCCGTCAGTTCGAGTCCGAGTTCGTTGGCGTCGATTTTCGACACCGTCCCCGTCAGAATTCCCTGATTTCGATACTTGTCCAATCGATAGTACACCGTCGAGGTGCTGATACCGAGTTCGTCACTCACGGCGTCGACGTCGATATCCCCTTCCCTGTCCAACCATCGTAGGATTTTGAAGTCCTTTTCGTCTAGATTGACTTCCGCCATATCTAACCGATTGTAGTCTGGTTTCTAAAACTTTGCTAACGATTCGTGATTTGGATGAATGAACGACCGACAGATTGCAATACGTGACGTTAGATATTATTGTCAAAATAGACATAAACTTTCGATTATGGGATATTCTCCCCCAGAAATCTATCCGTTTTTTGTGGCTTTTTATACTGAGACCATTTAAAAATTGAATTCGGTACCGTCCCGTCTGTCCGATCGTTTTTCGGTTGCTACGTATCGGTCAAGCGACTCGCACGCCGCATGAGCACGTCCTGTGTGGCTACCGCCGGTTCGTCGCCGGGACGTCGCTGGTGATAGCGTCCGTCCGATTCCATCTCCCAGCAGTTTCGATTGTCGGCCAGCATCGTCTCGAGAATCGTCGATAGCACCTCCCGAAGAGCGGGGTCCGTCACCGGCGCGATGGTTTCGACGCGCTTGTCGAGGTTCCTCGTCATCCAATCGGCGGACCCGATGAAGCATCGCGGGTCGCCGTCGTCCGGTAACTCGTGTTGTGGCGTGTCTGGTCGCAGAGGGCAGTTCACGAGGACCGGAGTCAGTGGGATTGAGGGGAGACGATGGAGTCGTCGCTTCTGCTCTTGCCCGTCCTGAGGGACGGTCGAGTGACGAACTCGTCGGTCCGATACTCGTAGGCCGTGAGCGTCCCGCCGTAGACACAACCCGTGTCAAGTCCGACTGCGTGCTCCCGTTCGACCGGTCGTTCGAGGACGGTGTGGCCGAAGAACACCCGGCGCGGCCCGTCGTACTCCTCGAACCAGAACGGCCGGTCGTAGCTTCCGTCCGGGGCCAGCGACCGCGTGTTTTCGAGGTCGTCGATGGAGTGGTCGGAAAGCGGCTTTCGCGGGTCCACGCCGCCGTGCACGACGAGCGCGTCGTCCCACGAAATCGCCGCCGGCAGGCTTTGCACGTACTCGGTTTCTTCCTCACCGAACCCGTCGAGGTCGACGTCGCCGTCGATGAGTTTCTGCTCGTTGTTGCCCCGTACCGAGCGGAAGTTGTCGCGTTCCCGGACCAGTTCCACGACGCCGAGGCTGTCGGGGCCTTTCCGAATCAGGTCGCCGACGAACACCACGAGGTCGTCGGAAGACGGTGTGAGCGTATCGAGAAGCGATTCGAGTTCCGGCAAACAGCCGTGGACGTCGCCGACGACGTAAATATCCTCCCAGTCGTCGGCGTCGATTCGTTCGTGTGGAACCCCGTCGTCGAACGTCGGACTCGAAACCATTGTTGTAGTAGTGGCCGCTCGTCGAAACGAGTAACGGCCCTTCGAAGAAGGAAGGCCAGCCTGAGCAATAAACGATTTATAATACTTCTCGATATCCGTCAGAGCAATACTAACGGCTATATATTCTATTGGCCACCCCGGAGGAAACTGGTCCGTGAGATGGATATAGAGGGCTATTATAAACAGATTAACGACCGGTGTGTCGAGTATCGGACTGATATGCGTTCGGACACGTTTCCAGCGGCTACCGGTCAGCGAGAGCGACAGCTCGTGAACGAGAGCAACGGGGGAGCGGAGACGGCGATTCGACCCCCTCTAACCGGATGAGTGAACGCACCCGATCGACGGTGTTGGTCGTGGACGATGAGCAAACGGTTCTCGAGTTGTACCGAACGTGGCTCGGTGATCGTTACACGCTGATTCGAACGACCTGTGGTGAGGCGGCACTGGACGCGCTGTCGGCCGACGTCGACGTGATACTGCTCGACCGGCAGATGCCGGGGCTGTCCGGCGACGAAGTACTCGAATCGATTCGCCGTCGGGGATATCGAACGCCGGTTGCGATGGTGACGGGGGTCAGGCCGACGGTGGAAGTCATCGACATGGGGTTCGACGAGTACATCGTCAAACCGTTCGGGGAGGCCGAGGTCGTCGACCTCGTCGAACGTCTCCTCTCTCGGGGTTCGTACGACGAACGGATGCGGACGTACTTCGAACTCGCGTCGAAGAAGGCCCTCCTCGAAGCGAACCTGTCGCAGTCGGAACAGCAGGCCGACGACCGGTACGCGGCCTTACGCGAGGCGGTCGCCGCCGCAGGCGAGCGAGCGACGAAGTCCCGCGAATCAGTCCGCGACGCCGACGGCTACGCCGAGTTGTTTCGCAGAATGAACCTCACTTTGGAGACGACGACGGATAGATGATTCGGCCGCTTCGCCGGGTCGTCCCGAACCGGCTACGTGGGAGTTTCGGCGCGAAACTCGTCGTCGCGCTCGCCGTCGTCGTCCTCGTCGTCGCCGGCTTCGGCGGCTACATCTACTTTCACACGGGGTCGACGCTTCGCCACGACACCCAACGGCAATTAGCGACGAACTCGGAGATACAGGCCGACAACCTGAACGAGTGGATGAACCGGATGACGGTGCAGATGGAATCCGTCTCGGAGTCCGCCGCCTTCCAGAGCGACGACCAGTCCGAGATAACGATCCAACTGTGGGATATCGTCAACCGCGACGACCAGATCGAGGCGGCGTACTACGTCGACACGCGATCGAACAGCGTGATAACGAGTACCGGAAGCACGCGAGTCGTCTCGGCGGACGGCGTGTTGAAACGGTCCGGGCAACACCGTCTCACCTCGGTCGAAGTGGAGTTCAGCGAGGGCGTGTTCGTCTCCAAGCCGTTTCGTTCCTACGACGGCGGGGCACCCGTTCTGTTGTTCGTCACCGGCGTTCCGAACAAGCCGAACCACGCCGTGGTGGTGGTCGTCAACCTGAACAAACTCTCCTCGCAACTGCTCCACCGAATCGACGCCGCCCAGTTCGTCGTCGTCAACGGAAGCGGGACGGTGGTCATGGCCGAAAACGAGGAGCGAATCCTCACGCGCGACCGAATCGACGAGGGGCGAGTGACGGGACGCCCGGGGTTCCTCACCGTGGGCAGTGGGTCGTCCTCGACGGCGGTCGGGTACGCGCCGGTCGAATCGAGGGACTGGGTCGTCACCGCCCGCGTTCCGACCAGGGATGCCTACGCCCTCCAGACGGACATCTCGGAACAGATTCTCGGGATGCTCCTGGTCACGTTCGGGTGTGCCGCCGCCATCTCCTTGTTCGGTCGGAACACGGTCGCGTCGATTCGGGAATTAGCTGGGGAGGCGCGACGATTGGAGAAAGGCGACCTCGAAACCACGGTCGAGACGGAGCGCACGGACGAGTTGGGGGACCTGTTTCGCGCCTTCGAAACCATGCGTCAATCCCTGAAACGCGAGATAGAGACCTCGGAGCGGGCGCGGAGGGAAGCGGAGGCGGCACGCCGGTCCGCCGAGGAAGCGCGACGGAAGTCGGAGTTGCTCACCGACCACCTCGAACGGAAGGCGAACGAGTACAGCGAGGTCATGCAACGGTGTGCGAACGGCGACCTCGGCGAACGCGTCGAACAGCGAAGCGAGAGCGACGCGATGGAGGCCATCGGAGTAGCGTTCAACGAAATGATGGACGACGTGCAGGAACAGAACGACCAACTCGAAGCCGTGACGACGATACTCTCCCACGACCTTCGGAACCCGCTGACCGTCGCGCTGGGTCGGGCGGCGATGGTCGCGGCGGATGCGGACTCGGAAAACATCGCCCGCGTTCGGGACGCGCTCGACCGGATGGACGCCATCATCGAGGACGCGCTCGTTCTCGCACGGGGCGGCGTCGGCGAACGTCGTACCCTCGACCTTCGCATCGCGGCGGAACGAGCGTGGAACCACGTGGAGACCGAATCGGCGACCCTCCTCATCGTCGACTCGATCCGATTCGACGCCGACCCGAACGCCTTGGGACACGTGTTCGAGAACCTGTTTCGGAACGCCATCGACCACGGCAACGGGGAAGCGAACGTGCGCGTCGGTGCGTTGGAGGGTGGATTCTTCGTCGAGGACGACGGGCGGGGAATCGACGCTCCCGACCGGGAACGCGTCTTCGAGTTGGGCTATACGACGAACGGGAGCGAAGGGGGAACCGGCTTCGGTCTGCCCATCGTGAAACGGGGCGTCGAAGCTCACGGTTGGACGGTCCGCGTGACGGAGGGCAGCGACGGCGGTGCTCGGTTCGAAGTCCGGGACGTGTGCTGAGACAACTCAGTATAAATATATATCTGAAATAGTCGTGTTTTTGAATAGTGCGGTTCGTTACCCCGTATGAGCCGTGATTCGGGACGATCAGAGCTGTCGACATCTCGACGTTCGTTCCTCTCCAGCCTGAGCGGGGCGGGAGCGCTCGCCGGTTGCGTCGCAGATAACGGAGGCGACGAAGGGACGAGACGGACCCGAACGGCGACGACGACGGACGCTCTCTCCGGGAACATCCGTATCGCCGGGAGCAGTACGGTCTATCCGCTGACGGTCGCGGTCGGCAACCGATTTTCGTCCACGAACCGTGGCGTGGACGTCTCCGTAACGTCCACGGGAACCGGAGGAGGGTTCGAGAACTACTTCTGTGTCGGCAGGACGGATTTCAACGATGCCAGTCGACAAATCACGGACGAAGAGCGGGAGCTGGCGGCCAAACACGGCGTCGAACCTGTCGAGTTTCGGATCGCCACGGACGCGATAACCGTCGTCAGAAACGACGAGTTCGACGACGCTGACTGTCTCACCGTGGACGAACTCGCCCGAATCTGGCGAGCGGACGGCGCGGAAACGTGGAGCGACGTGCGCTCCGACTGGCCCGACGAGGACATCGTGTTGTACGGCCCGACCTCCGAATCGGGGACGTACGATTACTTCAGCGACGAGGTCCTCCGCGGCGAGGGCCACCGAACCGATTACGTCGGGACCGAACAGGACAACCGCATCGTCACCGGCGTCTCGGAATCCAAGTACGCAATCGGGTACTTCGGGTACGCGTACTACGCTCAAAACGAGGACTCCGTGACGGCGTTCGCCGTCGACGACGGTGCTGGCTGTGTCCGCCCGTCGCTCGAATCGGCGAAGTCGGGAACGTACTCGCCGCTCTCGCGGCCGTTGTTCATCTACGCCGCGAAGGAGTCGCTGCGAAAACCCGAGTGTCGTGCGTTCTGTCGATACTATTTGGAGGAAGTGACGATGAACCTCGTCCGGCAAATCGGCTACCTTCCCATCACCGACGCTCAATCGACGGCGAACCGGAGGCGGTTCGAAGAGACGCTCGCCGCCCTGTAGTTTCGGGTGACGGGCTACTCTCTTACTCCGTTACTCTTCCACCGCTCTCCCGCAACTCCGTGCGCTGAATCTTTCCGGTCGTCGTCTGGGGCAGTCGGGCCACGAACTCGATTCGACGCGGATACTCGTACTTCGCGAGTCGGTCGCCCACGAGAGTGCGAATCTCCTCGCGGAGCGCGTCGCTCCCCTCGACACCGGAAACGGGTTGGACGAACGCCGCGATTATCTCACCCCGCGTATCGTCCGGGACACCGACGACGCCCACCTGTTCGACGGATTCGTGTTCGAGGATGGCTTTCTCGATTTCGCCGGGTCCGACACGGTAACCGCTCGTGATGATGAGGTCGTCGTCGCGCGATTTGAACCAGATATAGTCGTCCTCGTCCTGCACCGCGAGGTCACCGGTGAGGTGCCAGTCGCCGACGCGAACCGACTCGGTCTTCCGCGGAGCGTTCCAGTATGCTTCGAATATGGCGGGTTCGGTGGGGTTCCGAACAGCGATTTGGCCGACCTCGCCGCGCGGGACTTCCTCGCCCGTCTCAGGGTCCACGATGGCGATGTCGTGGCCCGGGACGGGTTTCCCCATGCACCCCGGTTTCGCCTCGAACCAGCCCTGACAGTTGGCGACGAGCAGGTTCGCTTCCGTCTGGCCGTACAGTTCGTTCACCGCGACGCCCGCCAACTCCTCTTCGACCCACGCGAGAATCTCGGGCGTCAGCGGTTCGCCGCCGGTGCTGATGGCGTCGAGGACGAGGTCGTAGGTATCTGTGGGGTCGGACACGTCCATCATCATTCGGATGGCCGTCGGCGGGATGAACGCGTCCGTGACGCCGAACTCCTCCACGATTTCGAACGCCTCCTCGGCATCGAACTTTCCCATCGGATAGCCGACGACCGGGCGGCCGTAGTGCCACGACGAAAAGAGAAGGTCGCCGAGCGCGCCGATCCACGCCCAGTCGGCGGGCGTCCACGCCACCGTCTTCCCGATGACGTTTCGCTCGAATACCATCGAGTACGTCGGGCAGTGGCCCACCCACACGTGATGTCCGTGGAGCACGCCTTTCGGCGGACCCGTACTTCCGCTCGTGTACATGACGATGGCGGGCGTCTCGGGCGTCGTCTCCGCGAGGTCGAACGAGCGCCCGCCGTCCCGAAGCAGTTCCTCGAATCCGAGCGTGTCTTCACCCTCGGCGTCCCCGTCCACCTCGACGACGTGTTCGAGGTCGGGGCAATCGTCCCGAACTTCATCCAGCGACTCCCGAAGGGCCTCGTCCACGACGGCGACCGTCGCGCCGCTGTCGTCGAGTCGATAGCCGAGCGCCTCGGACCCGAACAGCACCGACAGCGGTATCGATATCGCGCCGAGTTTCCAGCACGCGAGGTGGGTGATGGGGTTCGCGGGTTTCTGTGGGACGGCGACGGCGACCCGGTCGCCGAATTCGACGCCGAGGTTCGAGAGGGCGTTGGCGACCCGATTCGACAGCACGTCGATGTCGTGGAACGTGTACGTCTCCCGTCGTCCGTCGGGGTAGGCCTGAAAGAGCGCCACTGACCCCTTCGGGTCGTCGTGCTTTCGGATGAGGTCGTGTGCGACGTTGAACGTCTCGGGGAGGTCCCACGAGAAGTTCTCGCGAGCGCTTTCGTACGAGTCGTCGAGTGTGACGTACCGCGGCATGGTACCCCGTTGCACGCGTGGGACTATCTAATCCAAGGTTCACATATCATGGTCTACTCCACGGTTCACATGTCACGGTCGGCACCTCGGCGAGAAAAGGGGGAATCCGCGTCTTCAGTCCAGTTCAGTTCAATTCAGTACGACTTGGCGAAGTACGCCGTCTCCTCGGCCTCGTCGCCGCAGATGGAACACTCGTCGCCGCAGGGTTCCTCGTCGCGGTCGAGGGGCACCATGACGATTTCCGCCGAAATCTGGTCCTTGATTTCGGCCTCACAGTCCTCGTCGCCACACCACGCGGTCTTCACGTAGCCGCCGTGTTGACCGATGGTTCCGAGGATGTCGGCGCGGGAATCTGCCTCGCGGATGTTATCTTCGAGGGTCTCCTCGGCCGCCTCGTACATCTTGTCGAACACGATGTCGAAGTGGTCCTCGACGGTTTCGGCGATGTTCGCGCGGTCCTCGACGACGTTCTCGCCGTCGGGTCGGTGAACGACCGTGATTTCGTCGTCTTCGACCTCGTGCGGGCCGATTTCGAAGCGGACGGGAACGCCCTTCAGTTCCCACTCGTTGAACTTGAAGCCGGGATTGCGCTCGTCGCGGTCGTCCAGTTCGACGCGGACGCCCGCGTCTTCGAGGTCCTCCGCGATTCCCTCGGCGTAGGAGAGCACCTCCTCGCGGTTCTCCTCCTGCCAGATGGGGACGATGACGACCTGCTCGGGCGCGAGCGTGGGCGGACAGACGAAGCCCTGCTCGTCGCTGTGGGTCATGATGAGTGCCCCGAGCGCGCGCCACGACAGTCCCCACGAGGTAGTGTGGGCCACGCGTTCGTCCTCGTTCTCGTCGGTGAAATAGAGGTCGTACGCCTCCGCGAAGCCCTGTCCGAGGTAGTGGCTGGTCGCGCCCTGCACCGACTTGCCGTCGGGCATCAGGGCTTCGACCGTCGTCGTGGTGTCCGCGCCGGGGAACTTGTCGTGTTCGGGCTTGCGGCCGGGCATGACCGGAATCGCCAGCACCTCCTCGAAGACGCGCTGATACTGTTCGAGGCGGGTCATCGTCTCGTCCCACGCCTCTTCCTCCGTCTCGTGGGCCGTGTGGCCCTCCTGCCAGAGGAACTCCTTCGTGCGGAAGAACGGCTTGGTGTCGGTGGCTTCCCACCGAATCACGCTACACCACTGATTGAGTCGAAGTGGCAGGTCGCGGTGGCTCCGCACCCACTGGCTCATGAACGGCGTGATGATGCTCTCGCTGGTGGGACGGAAGGCGAGACGCTCGTCGAGTTCTTCGTGCCCGCCGTGAGTGACCCACGCCACTTCCGGGTCGAACCCTTCCACGATGTCGCTCTCGCGTTCGAGGTAGCTCTCGGGGATGAGCGCGGGGAAGTAGGCGTTCTGTGCGCCCGTGTCCTTGAACCAGCCGTCGAGGTGGTCCTGCAGACCCTCCCAGAGGGCGTAGCCGCGGGGTCGGGTCACGATGAACCCGCCCATGGGCGCGTAGTCGGCGAGGCCCGCCTTCAGTACGACTTCGGCGTACCAGTCGCCGGGACTGTACGATTTGGACTCGGTGATGCCGAGTTCCTGGTCGTCGTTGCTCATTACTCCTACCCAGTCCGGTTGCACTCTTAAATCTCCTGAAGCGACCGCGAGGAGTGGTGATTTTGGACGTTCGAGAAGTTCGTTCGCTTCGTTACGAGAGTTCTATTCGAAGTGATGACGCTACTTTGGACATTCGACTGCGAGATATGGACCAATCACGCTGGCGTGTGCGTCAGGAGGCCCGTAACCTGCGGTCGGTTGCGGGCCGATTGGCCAGCGCGAGGGACGACTGAGCATGCGAAGGAGTCGGTTGGGGAGGCGTGTGGGCGGTTGCGGTGGCAGTGGCGGTTTCATCGACGTCTGTATTTGCAACCACAGCAGAACCAACCACGACTCGTAGCGAACGACCGGATTGTATATAAGATAAGGTTCGTCGATAGACCCGAATTCACACTCAAAACTCCACGCCCGTCTCCAACTCCTGTTCCAGCATCTCGTCGCCGTCAGAATCGAACCGGAACCACCCGGAAAACGTCTCACCGGACAACAAGTGTGGCATCCAGAGACGGTCGTCCTCCCACATTTCGTCGTAGGGCATGTCCTCGACGTCGAACCATCGCGGGTCGGCCTCCTCTGTCTCCCTCGGTTCCCCCGAAAACTCCTCGGCGCGGAAGACGTGGACGAACATCTCCGATTCTTCGCCGAACACGAACTCGAACTCGCCGACCTTGGTCGGAGTCTCCACGAAAAGGCGAACTTCCTCCTCGACCTCACGAACCGCGGCCTCGCGGGGCGTCTCGCCGTCCTCGACCTTTCCGCCGGGACCGACGAGTTTCCCCTCGCCGAGGCCGCGTTTCTTGCGGATGAGGAGGATTTCGTCGCCCCGAACGAGGTAGCAGAGCGTCGCGGGTTGCATGGTCGTTGCTCTAACGGAACCTCAATCAGTGTTCCGTACTGGCGCGTATCGTGGATGAAACGGGTGTTTGACCCTTCACGAAACTTATGCCGAAAGGATACAATCGAAAGACATGAATCGTAGACGGGTCCTCGCGGTGTGCGGAACGACCCTGTCCGGCGGGTGTCTCGGACGCGCCCTCGACGTCGGTGGCTCCGAATCGCCCGAGACGTTCGGACCGGACGAGGTTCAACGCCGGATGTCCATCGCGCGGGTCGACGAGGTTCCGCAACGATACGAACTGAAAATCGGCGTGAAACTGCTGAACGGGACCGTCACGGCCGGGAACGCTGCCCACCTCCGAGTGACGGTGACGAACGAAGGGGAGAAGCGGCGGTTCTCCGCGGGCGAAGGTATGTGCAACCCCTTCAACCGCGACAGGGGCGCGAGCGAAACGCCGGGGTTGTGGCTTCACGAACCGGAGGACACGAAGTGGCTGGACCGAAAAGGCAACCGCTGGATGCGGGGCGAAAGTCCGAACGAACAGAGGGCCTTTGCAAACTACGCCTGTCTGCCCCGCTCGTACGAAGCGGGTGAATCGCTCGCAATCGAGTACCTCGTCTGGGACGACTATCAGATCGATGGGTACATGAAACCGGGAGCGTACCGGTTCGAGGTGCCGATTGCCGTCCACCCATCGGGGTCGAAGTTCAGCGACCCGACCGGCACTTTCGACTGGGGGTTCGACCTGCGGGTCGAGGACGGCTGAACGAAGTTATTTAACGCCAGTTACCCAACATTATCTCATGAAAGCGCCGGTCGTTCGTGCGCCCACTGCCGGACCGAAGAGGCGGTGGTTCAAATGGCTCGGAGCGTTTCTGCTGCTGGTGAACGGCGCGTTTCTCGCCCTCCTCGGAACCGACGCGCTGTCCCACCTCGGGCAATTCGCGCAGTTCGCAGTCGGCATCCTCGGTGGTCTCCTCCTGATACTCTCCGGCGTCGAACTGCCGTGGGACGTGGAGTGGTATCGGCTAGCCGGACTGGGCTACGTCTGCCTCGCGGCGTCGTTCCTCTTCAGCGGCGTTCTCACCGACGAGGGACTCGGCTGGATTGCCGTGAACGCCGTCGGCGCGTTCTCGCTCGGTTTCTTCGGGGTCGACATGATTCGCGGCGGGCGTCATTTCAAACTGGACGTGAACGCCGAGGCCTGATTCACGGTCCCGAAAACGGACTCTCCCCTTCCGTCCAGTCCCACCCCGGCAGTCGCGTCTGGAATCCGGCGGCGAGGGCGGCGTCCAAGTCGTCCACGCCCGCCGCCTCGTCGTCCACGTGGTGCATGATATCCGCGTAGTGGAACGTGGCCTCACCGAGCAGGCGGAACGGTTGGTTGCCCGCTATCATTCCGGCGAGTTCCCGCCCGAGGAGTTCGTCCACGACGAATCCGGGGTAGTCGTTTTCGACATCGAGGTCGCGAAGCAGGGCGACGAGCGCGGCGACGTTCACTGCGACGTCGCCGTCGGCGAACACCTCGTCCACTTCCCTTCGATACGTATCGACGGAGACGGAGTCGACCTCCGTACCGAACGCCTCGCCGAGGTTCGCCCGCACGTCGTTGATGAGGGTCACGACGTCGGTTCGCTCGCGGACCCACTCGTGTTCGTCGGCGACCGTGGCCGGTGTGAGTTGCATGGGGGATACGTCGGGTAGAATGGATTTAGGGGTTTTGAGAAGGCTTTTATAATCACACCGTTTAGAGGGGGATAAGCGGGTTTTCCTGTGTCCCCCATGAGCAGTTTGCTTTCGGAGACCAGGACCACAGTATGCGCGTTGACGCGTATGTTCCAATCCCGCAGAACAAGCGAGACAATCTATGCTGTGCTGTATACGTCGTAGTGGTCACGGTGTTGGAAACCACCGTCTGCGACAATCCAAGATACGCCGGACCAACAGCATTCGCTCTCCCAACGGACGAAGCGGACTGTTTTCACCATGAGTAAAGTAGAGCAACAACTCGAAGACCTCAAAGCAACGATTACGAGCGAACTCCCGAGCGACATTTCGGTATCCGACGTCAAATACGAAGGACCAGAACTCGTCGTCTACACGCGCGACCCGAAGAAGTTCGCGCGCAACGGTGACCTGATCCGAAAGCTGGCGAGCCAACTGCGAAAACGCATCACGGTTCGTCCCGACCCGGACGTTCTCTCCCGCCCCGACACGGCGCGCGAGGACATCCTCGAAGTCATTCCCGACGAAGCGGGCGTGACGGACCTCGATTTCCACGCCGATACCGGTGAAGTCGTCATCCAGGCCGAGAAACCCGGCATGGTCATCGGCAAACACGGCAGTACGCTCCGCGAGATAACCCAAGAAGTCGGCTGGACGCCGGAAGTCGTCAGAACGCCGCCCATCGAGTCCTCGACGGTCTCCAACGTCAGGAACTTCCTGAAACAGGAACGCGAGGACCGCCGCGACATTTTGGAGCGGGTCGGCAGACAGATACACCGCGAGGAGATGAGCAACGAGGAGTGGGTCCGTGTCACGACGCTCGGTTGCTGCCGCGAAGTCGGACGCGCGAGCTTCATCCTCTCGACGCCCGAAACCCGTATCCTCATCGACTGCGGCGACAAGCCGGGGTCGGACGACGTGCCCTACCTCCAAGTCGAGGAAGCGCTCGGCGCGGGTGCCGCGACCATCGACGCCGTGGTTCTCACGCACGCTCACTTGGACCACAGCGCGCTCATCCCGCTGCTGTTCAAGTACGGCTACGACGGCCCGATTTACACGACCGAACCGACCCGTGACCTGATGGGTCTGCTGCAACTCGACTACCTCGACGTGGCAGCGAAGGAAGGCCGCGTCCCGCCGTACGAGAGCGAGATGGTTCGCGAAGCGCTCAAACACACCATCCCGCTGGAGTACGGCGACGTCACCGACATCGCCCCGGACGTGAAACTCACGTTCCACAACGCGGGTCACATTCTCGGGTCGTCGGTCACCCACTTCCACATCGGCGACGGCCTGTACAACGTGGCGTTCTCGGGCGACATTCACTACGACGACACGCGCCTGTTCAACGGCGCGGTGAACGACTTCCCGCGCGTCGAGACGCTCATCCTCGAATCGACCTACGGCGGTCGGAACGACTATCAGACCGACCAGGCGGACTCCGAGGAGAAGCTCAAGAAGGTCATCAACGAGACGTACGAGAAGGGCGGCAAGGTCGTCATTCCCGCCTTCGCGGTCGGTCGGTCACAGGAGATGATGCTCGTCATCGAGGAGGCGATGCGAAACGGCGACATCCCGGAGATGCCCGTCCACCTCGACGGGATGATCTGGGAGGCGACGGCCATCCACACGACGTACCCCGAATACCTGCGTGACGACCTCAGGGACCGCATCTTCCACGAGAACGAGAACCCGTTCCTCGCCCCGCAGTTCAACCACATCGACGGTGGCGAGGAGGAACGACAGGACGTCGCCGACGGCGACCAGTGTATCATCCTCTCGACGTCCGGGATGGTCACGGGCGGCCCCATCATGTCGTGGCTCGAACACATCGGGCCGGACCCGGACAGCAGGATGGTATTCGTCGGCTACCAGGCACAAGGGACCCTCGGACGCCGTATCCAGAGCGGATGGGACGAAATCCCGCTCAACGGACGCGGCAACCGGAGCAAGACGCTCAACCTCAAACTCGACGTGGAGACGGTCGACGGCTTCTCCGGCCACGCCGACCGCGCCGGTCTGATGAACTTCGTCAAGACGATGAACCCGCGACCCGAGAAGGTCCTCTGTGTTCACGGTGACGAGAGTTCGACCCAAGACCTCTCCTCGTCGCTCTACCACGACTTCAACATCCGCACGTTCGCGCCGAAGAACTTGGAAACGTTCCGCTTCAAGTGAACGTCCGCGCTCGGCGCTGACACGCCTCGCTCGTCCGTTTTACGAACGCACGTGACTTCGTTCGGGGAACCGTTAGACGTACTCACTTCCCCATTCAGTTATATTTCTGCCATCATTTGTGAGAATCATGGCTTCCGAAGTCAATCGAACGGCAGTCGGCCGTCGGACGAATCGACTGCTGGACGAGTACGGCGACGTTCCAGTCGAAGAACGTACACGTGAGCAACCGGCGTCGAAGTTCGAGGAACTGGTGGGATACGTCCGTGACGGATACACCGGGAGTGCGTACGCGTGGGTCGTCCGTCGACCCGACGACGCCGCCCCGCTCAGCGATTCAGGGCGGCGAACGAACTGCGTGCTGACGACTGGTTTTAGTGCTCGACGTACTCGACGAGCACGCCGCCGGTCGATTTCGGGTGGAGGAACGCCACGTCGTGGCCCCACGCTCCGGGGCGTGGTTCCTCGTCGATGAGTTCGACGCCATGGTCGCGGGCCGTTTCGAGTGCGCCCTCGATGTCGTCGGTTTCGAGCGCGACGTGATGGATACCCGCCCCGTTCCGGTCGAGGTAGTCCGAAATCGTCCCCGCTTCGAGCGGTTCGAGGAGTTCGAAGTAGCTCCCGCCGAAGTCGAGGAAGACGACGGACATTCCGCCGAACTCCTCCTCGTGGACGACCGGAGCGTCGAACAGCGCTTCGTACGTCTCCGCGAGGGACAGTGCATCGTCGGTGGCGATGCCGAGGTGGTCGATGTGCATGCAAAAACGATGGCCGCATCGCGGCATAACGGTGGTGATTCCACCGGGTTGCCGCGAGGTGGGAATTATTAGGCACACCGCACGTGGGTATCTCCCATGGAGCCGAGAGCCTTACGCGCCGACATGCCCGCGCTCGAACGAACGACGTACATGAACACGGGTGCCAGCGGCCCCAGTCCGACCCGCGTCGTCGAGGCGGTGGAAACCTGCCTCGAACGGCACGAATACGAGGCACCGGCGGAGGAGGGGTCGTACCCGTTCGCCTTCGACGTGCTCGACCGAACGCGGGAGACGGTGGCCGACCACCTCGGTGCGACCGACGAGACGCTCGCGTTGACCCAGAGCACGACGGACGGTATCAACCGAATCGCCGCCGCCATCGACTGGGAGTCCGGCGACCGGGTGGTTCGAACGGACCTCGAACACTCCTCGGGCATCCTCCCGTGGAAGCGGTTGGAAGGCCATGGCGTGGAAACGGACGTGCTTGCCAGCGAGGAGGGCCGTCTCGACCTCGATTCGGTGAAGGAGGCGGCGTCGGACGCGAAACTCGTCTGTCTCAGCGCGCTCACGTGGACCCACGGGACGATGCTCCCCGTTTCCGAAATCACCGATATCGCCCACGACGCGGGCGCGCTGGTCCTCGTGGACGCGGTGCAGTGTCCGGGCCAAATGGCGACCGACGTGACCGAGTGGGGCGCGGATTTCGTCGCCGGAGCAGGTCACAAGTGGCTGTTGGGTCCGTTCGGCGCGGGATTCTGCTACGTCCGAGACGGCGCGGAACGCCACTTGAATCCGGTCCACATCGGCTACCGAAGCGTCGAGGACCCCAACGCCGAGGCGTACGCCTACGAACCGGGCGCACAGCGGCTCGAAGTCGGAACCGTTTCGCCCGCGA
Source organism: Haladaptatus sp. HS23 (assembly GCF_056892285.1). Classification (NCBI taxonomy): domain Archaea; kingdom Methanobacteriati; phylum Methanobacteriota; class Halobacteria; order Halobacteriales; family Haladaptataceae; genus Haladaptatus; species Haladaptatus sp. HS23. The sequence goes on from NZ_JBXGLH010000002.1 coordinate 627,101, forward strand.
CGTACGCGGGACTCGGGGAAGCCATCGACGTCATCGAGGAGGTCGGCTACGATACCATCGAGCGCCGGATTCGAACGCTCACGGACCGACTGAAAGACGGCCTCGTCGCGGCCGAGGGCGCGCGGTTGTTGAGTCCGGGCGAGTACGAGTCCGGCCTCGTGACCTTCGAAGTGGACGACCCGGACGGATTCGTCGAACGCCTCGCTGCCGAAGGCATCCGAATCCGGTCGCTTCCGTATCCCGAGAACTCGGTCCGTGCCTCCGTTCACGTCTTCAACACGGAAGGCGACATCGACGCACTGTTGGAGTACGTCTGAGCGTTTCGGGAGTGTCACCGTCGCCGTCGTTCGGGACGCTGAAAGTTCAGGCAGGAGATTCAACTGACTACGGACTCGAATCACGATTTACAGTTCGCTTCCGGCCGCGTACGATTCCTGCCGGCCGGTGCAGAAACGCCTTCCGCACACAATATCATGTCTACGACTGACGACGTTCAGGACCGAATCGAAGAGGTATCGAACGCAACTGGCAGCGGACCGCACCTCGTCACACTGGCCGTTCCGCCGGAGCAGTCGATCGACTCCGCGCTCGAACGAGTGGAAGAGGAACACGCGATGACCGAGTACATCGACGCCGACGAGACGAGCGAGCGCGTCACCGAGGCGCTCGAACGGATGCGACGAATCGTCAACGACTACGAGGAGACGCCCGAGAACGGTCTCGTGGTGTACGCCGGAGTCGTCGATGCCGAAACAGTGGACTACGTGTTCGACGACCTCCCGTCGCCGGTCGCCGGAGAGCGATACGAGCGCTCGAACGAGTTCGAGACCGAACCCCTCGGCGTCACGGTCGGCGAGTCGATATACGGGTTGCTCGTCGTCGAACATGGGAAGGCGATACTCGGACGATTCACCGACGGAGACGTCGAACGAGCTGAAACGCTCCAGAGCGACGACGAGGAAGAAAACCCGACGAGCGGGGAACTGGGCGACCGCGAGCAAACGCACCGTGAGTTCTTCGAGCGCGTCGCGGAGAGGGCGATGATAGAATTCCTGGGCGACGAGGCCGACGAACAGCGCCGGTCGGATGCGAATCCCGGACGCCCCGACATCGACCCCGTCGACGGACTGTTCGTCGGTGGGTCGAGCGTCACCGCATCGGAGTTCCTCGACGGGGACTACCTCGACCATCGGCTCCGGAACCGCATCGTCACCGACGCGTTCGCCGTCGGTGATGCGTCTCGGGACGGACTCGAACAACTCGCGGACAAGGCCCACGACCATCTCGAAGACGCCAAACTGGAAGACGTCCGCGAACGCTTGGACGAGTTTTTCGCCGAACTCGAAACCGGGGACGAGGCCGTTTCCGGACGGGAAGCGGTCGAGGAGGCGCTCGAATACGAAGGGGTCGCGACGATGCTCGCCTCGGAAACCATGTCGGCCGAGGAACTCCGCGGCTACGAACGGAAGACCGCCGCGCAGGGAGGGGAGTTCGTCGTCGTCCCGAACGACGTCGACGGCGGTGACGAGTTACGGGACGGTATCGGAGCGCTTCTCCGGTTCCCAATCGACTAGCCGCGATAAAGCGGAAGAATTTAGCCGCGTCGTTTCGACGGTTGATTGATTCCGTATCGGCATCCGAGACGTTCAAATCGCCGTTCCGGGCCGATACTCGCCGAACACGTCCCGAAGCACGTTGCAGATTTCCCCCACCGTGGCGTAGGCCTTCACCGCGTCCACGATGTACGGCAACAGGTTGCCGTCGCCCTCCGCCGCGTCGCGGAGTGCGTCCAGCGTCTCTTCGACTTCCCCGTCGTCCCGTTCCTCTCGAACCTCGTTCAGGTGGTCGATTTGGCGGCGTTCGTCCTCCGCCGTGACCTCCTGGATGTCCATCTCCGCCTCCTCGTCCACCTCGAACTCGTTGACGCCGACGATGGTTCGTTCGCCCGACTCTATCTCCTGCTGGCGGTCGTAGGCCACGTCCTGAATCTGGCGCTGGACCCACTGGCTCTCGATGGCCGAGCGCATTCCTCCCTTCTCGTCGATGGTGTCGAGGAGTCCGAAGGCTTCCTCCTCCAAGTCGTCCGTGAGCGCCTCCACGTAGTAACTGCCCGCCAGCGGGTCGATGGTGTCGGCGGCCCCGCTCTCGTGTGCGAGAATCTGCTGGGTGCGGAGCGCGGTCCGCACGCTCTCCTCCGTCGGCAGCGCCAGCGCCTCGTCCTTGCCGTTAGTGTGCAGGCTCTGTGTTCCGCCGAGGACGGCCGCGAGCGCCTGATACGCCACGCGGACGACGTTGTTCTCTATCTGCTGGGCGGCGAGCGTCGACCCCGCCGTCTGGGTGTGGAACTTGAGCTGTTTCGACTTCGGGTTCTCCGCGCCGAAGCGCTCCTCCATGATTTTCGCCCACATCCGCCGGGCGGCGCGGAACTTCGACACTTCCTCCAAAATGTCGTTGTGCGCGTTGAAGAAGAACGATAGCTGTGGCGCGAACTCGTCCACGTCCAACCCGGCGTCGAGCGCCGCCTCGACGTACTCGATGCCGTTGCCGAGCGTGAACGCGAGTTCCTGTGCCGCCGTCGCGCCCGCCTCACGGACGTGATAGCCGGAAATCGAGATGGTATTGAACTTCGGCACCTCTTCGGCGCAGAACTCGAAGATGTCCGTGATGATGCGCATCGACGGTTCGGGCGGGAAGATGTACGTGTTCCGCGCGATGTACTCCTTCAGCAGGTCGTTCTGAATCGTTCCACGAAGCTCCCCGCGGGAGACACCCTGTTCGTCGCCCACCGCGATGTACATCGCCAACAGCACCGACGCGGGCGCGTTGATGGTCATGGACGTACTCACCTCGTCCAGCGGAATCCCGTCGAACAGCGCCTCCATGTCCGCGAGCGAGTCGATTGCGACGCCCGACTTCCCGACTTCGCCCGCCGACATCGCAGCGTCGGAGGTGTAACCCATCTGCGTCGGCAGGTCGAACGCCACCGACAGCCCCGTCTGGCCGTTGTCGATGAGGTAGTGGTAGCGCTCGTTGGTCTCCTCGGCCGTTCCGAACCCGGCGTACTGGCGCATCGTCCACAGTCGCCCGCGATACATCGTCGGGTAGACGCCGCGGGTGTAGGGGTCCTCGCCCGGATAGCCGAGGTCCTCCTCGTAATCCGTGTCGGCGACGTCGTTCGGCGTGTATAGGCGCTCTACCGTCTGTCCGTCCGTGTCGGTCGTGAACTCCTCCTTTCGTTCGCCGAACCGGTCCAGCGTCGGGTCGAGGGTGTCCGATTCCCACTCCGCTTTCCCCCGGCGGATCTCCTCTAAGTCGTCCGCGTCAAACATTGCCTGAACTGTTGTCGTGATGCGTCTTAAGGATTGACGGACGACTTCGAGGACGACAAAAGGTGTGCCGTCGTTCGCGACGTGCAGACGTCAGTTCCGACGAGACGGGGAAGGCAGTAAGACGAGTGGGGTCTTGAAGGCATTTGTCAGTGTTCGTCACGACGGAAAACCAGCGGCACGCGAAACTGGACGGACCACGTCGGCGCGTGCGTCAGCGAGCCTGAGGCCATCACGGCCGAAGAGTCGTGGATTATCATGCGAGGTTTTGGTGAACGAGGGCACCGAAGACGCTTTTGCGTCTTCCGGAGTGAACGAATGGCACGTCAGAGCAGCGCTCTGACGGTGGATGACTGAGCATGCGAAGGAATCGGCTGGGGAGGAAGTGGCCTTCGCGGTGCAGTGTCGTGGGGGGACCTTTAGAAGCGTGCCCTCCGCCGTTATTTTTGAAATCAGACGGAGCAGACCCTATTCGTAGAGAGCGTGGAAGAGAACCGACCGTGAAAATCTTCGTTTAGTGGTCGTCTTCGCGCCACTTGTGTTCGCACTCGGTGCAGACGAAAAAGCGCGTCTCGCTCTCGTCGGCCGAGCGAATCTGTTGGAGGTACCAGTAGGCCTCGTCGTTGTCACAGTTGGGACACTGGGCGCTGGTCGTCGGGAGACCGTTGCTGCCGCCGCTGCTCTCGATTATCTCGGTGGCTTCCTGGTCCTCGGTGATGACATACTCCGAGGAATCGCCTCGTGGGGTTTCGTGACCACAGCTGCCACAGACCCAGAAACCGTCGTTCGCTTTCATCATGGAACCGCACTCGTCACAGAACTCCATTGTTGTCCCGGACTAACAAACGCGGCCATTTAAGTCGCGTGCTTTCCGCGTTTTTCGCTTATCCTTCCCCTTCGGACTGATACGGTTCGCCGACGGCCTCCCGCGGCAGGACGTTGTTGATCTCCGTTTCGAGGTCGCGCGCCGACTCGTACTCCTCCTGGTCGGTTTCCCTCACGAGCTCCCCGAGGTTTCGCTCACCGTCGGCGAGGACGAGCGTCGTTTCTTCCAACTCGATGGCCGCGTCGTCCCGGGGAATCGGATACGAGAGTTCCCGAAGGACCGTCCCGACACGATTGTACTTGATCCTCTGTGCCATGGTATCACAGACGGTGCGGTCGTGCTTAGTTGTTGTCGCGGCCGCTGTTTCGAGGGCGGAAACGCCCGGGTGCGTTGCCCACAAGCACACGAATAGCTGTCACTACGGCCGCTGTCATAACTGTCTTCAACGTGTAGCAAGTATTTCGAACCGAATGTTCAGTGTAGACAGACGAGTGCTAGCGCTGGCGATAGCGCGGATGGCCGACTCCGCTGGCAACTCGTTTCTCATCATCGTTCTTCCGCTCTACATCACGAGCGGGGCGATTACCGGGAACGCGTTCGGGTTCACCGCGACCGCTATCACCGGTATCGTCCTATCGCTGTTCGGACTGCTGAACAGCTTCACACAACCGTTCGCGGGATACCTCTCCGACAGGTCCGAGCGCCGGAAGGTGTTCATCCTCCTCGGACTCGGGATTCTGGCAGTGACGAACTTCTCGTACTCCTTTGCGAGTGGCTACCCCGCCCTCATCGCCATCCGCGCTGTCCAGGGCATCGGTGTCGCCTTCACCATCCCCTGTACCATCGCGCTCGTCAACGACCTCGCGTCGGACGAGAACCGCGGCGGGAACATGGGCGTGTTCAACACGTTCCGCCTGCTCGGGTTCGGTGCCGGACCCATCGCGGCCGGTGCGCTGGTCCATCAGGGACCGTACACCGTTGCCGGAATTCACATGTCCGGTTTCGAAGCCGCATTCTACATCGCCTCGCTGGGGGCGCTCGTCAGTTTCGCGCTCGTCACCCTGCTCGTGAGCGACCCCGAGTCCGCCGACGCGGAGGCAGCGGACGACTTCTCCATCGCGATTCGAGGGTCGCGCGGCGGTCTCGACCCGATATTCACGCTCGCGCTCGCCTCGCTGTTCATGGCCATCAGCATCGCTCTCCTCTCGACCCTGGAGACGACCATCAACCATCGACTCGGCCAGAACGAACTGTGGTTCGGCATCGAGTTCGCGGCGTTCGTCCTCGCACAGGTCGCCCTGCAGGCCCCCATCGGCCGTGCCACGGACCGCTACGGTCGAAAGCAGTTCATCGTCGCCGGACTCCTCCTGCTCATCCCCGCGACGGTTGCACAGGGGTTCGTCATGACGCCGGTCCAGATGCTCGTCGCCCGACTCGTCCAAGGCATCGCCGGTGCGCTCGTGTTCGCCCCCGCACTGGCGCTCGCGGGTGACATCGCGCGAAAGGGACGGTCCGGGACCCAACTCTCCCTGCTCACCATGGCGTTCGGCCTCGGAACCGCTATCGGACCGCTCTCGTCCGGGTTCCTCGTCAAGTTCGGGTTCCAAGTGCCGTTCGAAGTGGGCGGCTTCCTCGCGGCAATGGGTGTCATCCTCGTCTACACGCAAGTCGAGGAGACCGTCACCTCCGGGTCCAGTGCCCGCGCGTCCCCACAGGATTGAAAAAGAACGAACCCGTCGCGTTTGCGTTTCTCCCTCTTCCACTCAATCGAAGTTCGGTTCCCTGTCCTCCACGAACGCGGCCATCCCTTCCCGCTGGTCGTGGGTGCCGAACATCGAACTCCAAAGCCGACGCTCGTAGCGAAGCCCCGCCGACTGGGTGCCCTCCTGCACCTGGTTCAGGGCCTCCTTCGCGGCTTGGAGGGCGAACGCCGGACGTTCCGCGAGGTCGGTCGCCATCTCCTCCACGTGGGGGTCGAGTTCGTCGGGGGCGACGACTTCGCCGACCAATCCCATCTCGTGGGCGTCCTGTGCGTCGATGCGCTCGCCGAAGAAGATGAGCCGTCGGGCGAGTTCGTCGCCGACCAACCGAGAGAGTCGCTGGGTGCCGCCCCACCCGGGGATGATGCCGAGGTCGATTTCGGTCTGGCCGAGAACGGCGTTCGAACTCGCTACGCGGAGGTCACACGCCAGCGCGAGTTCACAGCCACCACCGAAGGCGTAGCCGTTGATGGCGGCGATGACCGGCGCGGGGAAGGCTTCGAGCGAATCGGCGACGTCGTGGCCCAACTCGGCGTACGCCTGTGCCTCCGCCACCGAGAGGTCCTTCATGTAGCTGATGTCGGCCCCGGCGACGAACGCCTTCTCGCCTGCCCCCGTGAGGACGAGCGCACGGGCACTATCCGACTCCGCCTCATCGATAGCGTCGCGGAGCGCGTGGAGCGTTTCGACGTTCAGCGCGTTGAGTCGGTTGGGTCGGTCCACCGTCAGCGTCGCGACGTCGTCGGCAAACTCGTATCGTACCGTGTCCGATTCGGGCATGCGTATGTCGTCTCGGGGTGTTCGGTTAATCGTTGCGGACGGGTGGGTCGGTCGTCGAAACGATTCCTATTACCGGGTGGCGTCGTCGAAACGAACGCCGGTGTCGCTTCGGAACTGGCAAATAACCCCCCGTCATAATCACGCGACAATGACGTTGTCCGAGGAGGCCCGCGACCGACTGGCAGATCTGGTCGAACTCCAACCGACCAAAAACAGCGAACTCCAGGACCGCTGGGGGTTAGAGAGCGGGAGCGAAGTGCATCAGTATCTCGAAAACGAACTGAAGGAGTACTACTACCGGGACGACAACAGCTACATCCGCGCGACGACGGAGGCGAACGACCTCGTCGACGTGGAACCCGGCATGGTCGCCGACGACGGGGACGATGTTCCGAGCGTGGTCCGCGTGCCGACGCTCCAGCGACAGGTGTTCGACGTCGTTCCCGGCCCGGACGAACGCTCGGCGAGCGTCGTCTCCGTCCTCCACGCCGTCCGCGAGGAGTTCGGTATAGACCCGGACGTCGACGACGTGCGCTCGGCGCTCCAGAGTCTGAAACGGAAGGGCGTCGTCGAAGTCGTCTACCGAACCGTCCCGACGTTCAAACTCACCGTCGAACGCGACGACATCACGGTCGAGGAGTCCGGTTGAATCACTCGGCGTTCGACTCCGACCCGCTCGGACGATAGCGTTCTCGACGCGATTCGAGCAGTCGTTTACTGGCGTTCCCCGGTCCACCCTCGATGGGCCATCCCTTCTGCCGCCACGCCGGCGGTTCCGGTTCGAACGCGGAACAGTTACCGGAACACTCCCGTGCCGTTTGATGGCAGGACTTCGCGTCACAGTAGGGCAGAACCAACGCTTCCTCGCGCCGTAGTTCGAAGTGCCGACAGTCCGGGCGCATCGTTCGGGTGTACGTGCGCCACCCCCGTTCGTAGGCCCGTTCCGCGATTTCGAGCCGTTTTTGCGCTTTCTCCTCGGGAGGCACGTACTCGAACCGGGCGGCGGACTGGTCGTACTTCCTGCCGCTCGGTCGTTCGAGGATTCGCGTTCCCGGCGCGTCCACGTCGAGCGTTCGCGGGTACCACGCTACCTCGGCCTCGTGACCGTCGAACGTCAGAATCCCCGCCTCGACCGGGATGGATTCGAGGAGGGCCGGTTCGGTCGTCTCGCCCGTCCGGTTCGTCGCTACCCACACCTCGTCGGCCAACGAGAGGGCCACGTCCCGTTCCAACTGCGGACGCAAATCGCGGGCCGCGCCCGCGTCCAAGTCGGGTTTGTTCTCGATGGCGACGATGCGTCGAATCCAGTCCGGATACGCGTATCGGCGCTTGATTTCGAGGCGGTTGCCTCGCTTTCGAACCGAGAGAATCCCCTGGTCGTCCGCCTCGTGAATCGTCTCGCGGACGTACCGCCACGGATAGCTGGGTTGGGGGAGGGCGTCCCGATACCACTCCCACCCCTCGGGCGCGTGTCGCACCACGTCGAGCATGTCGCCGTCCAATCGAGTCCGTCCGAAGTTCGCCCGACGAGCGAAGGCGTCGGCGTCCACTTCGATGACCACGGTGTCCCACCGCCTGCGCTTCGTCCCGAGTTGTCGGGCGACGAGAATGGCCCGTTCGCCGTCGTCGGGCGGCCAGCGTCGCTCGGCCCATCGGCATGTTCGCAGTTCGAAGACGAACTCCGATTCGTCCATACGCCTCCCTCTCTCCCGACGCTGGTAAGCGGTTCGACTCCGGTATATCAAAAAACATTTGTTGGCATAACTGAAAGAACGAACTCACCGTCAAAAACGAGACGGCGGTCGACGGGAAACTCCCCGCGAACATGTACGGGATAACCGTCTACGCCGGAACCGGGGACAGCACCTCCAAAATCGGCTACGGCGGGCTGAACGTGCAAGGTGACGAATCGAACGGGTCACGGACGACCACGGCGACGGACGCCACGACAACGTCCGACGAGTCGGAGATGACGACGACCACGTCGAACGAATCCACGACGACGACCGATAGCAGCGGACAACCCGGCTTCGGCGTCGGGATTTCGGTCGTCGCGCTCGCGGCGGTCGCGCTGCTCGCACGGCGGCAGTAGACCCGACTGACTCGGCGGCAAGAGACCCGTTCTTTCTATTTCGAGATACCCGACGAGCGCCAGCACCGCATTCGTCCTCACTGTGGTTCCACTCCTTCCCACGCGCTCCAATCGAGGCCGCCGCCGACACCGAGAACGTCCAGTCGGGCGTACTGTGGCGGCGTATCGCTGCCGTCACCGCCCCCACTCGGTAAGAACTCGAACGTCGTCCACTTCTCGCTCGTTTCGACGCGAGCACGAAGCGTGACCGCGGTTCCCGGCGGGGCAGAGACGAACTGGAGGTACGTCTCACCGCTTCCCGCCGAAAGCTCCACCTCTAGCGTCGCTTTCGGTGAGTGATCGACCGTCGCGACGGTCAGCGAAAGGTCAGATTCGGCCGTATTGTGGAGCCAGAGCGTTCCGCCCGGATAGTTCGGTCCCGGGATACTGTCCCCCATCAGACACCCGGCCGTCGAAACGAGCGCGGCGGGTACCCCGACCGTCGTCAGAAACCGTCGGCGATTCATATCAGACCAGTCGGATAAGCGAACAAATGTCTTCTGGGAGAGTGGTTACGTCGATTCGGGGACGAACTACTCGCTGGTCGACTGGTGGATGTGCTTCGAGAAATCCGCGTTTTCGTTCCCGTTCAGGCGTCCTCGTACTCGTCGAGGAACTCGTGCGCGTCACGGAGGATGTCGCGCGGTCCGTCCTGCGTGATGGTGTTTATCGCCTGCTCGTAGTCGCGCCACTGCAGGTCCCGGTGTTCGGTCGAGAGTTCCGCACTGGCCTCGTACGACTTGGCGATGAACAGGTGGACGGTCTTGTGAATCGTCGTCCCGTTCGCCTCGAAGACGTAACTGTAGTCGTCGCGGAAGCCGTCGAGGAGCCGAAAATCCTCGATTCCGGCCTCCTCCTTGACTTCACGTATTGCCGTTTGCTGTAGCTCTTCGTCGCCCTCCACGCCGCCTTTCGGGAACTCCCAATCGCCCGGTCGGCTTTTGAGGAGGAGGTATTCTCGTCGACCGCGGGTATCCCTGAACAGGATCGCACCCGCGCTCGTAGCGTTAACTGCCATTGCGTTCAGGTACGAGGGTGGCCATTAAAGGAATGTCGAACCAATACGGGCGTTTTCGTGCCAGCAGCGCGCTCCGATATCGGGTTCCAGACGAGAACACCATCATTTCCCCCATTAGAGATCGTAACAAAGACTCGAGACGGAAGCAGATGTTTTACGTAGCAGGATTGTGTACAGTCTACAGAGCTAGCCATGACCTTCATCACGAAAGTACTCCTCCAGAGCGGGAACCGGCCCGTTCTGGACAACGTAGTATCCGACATCCGTTCGTTGGCCGGGCGAAAAGGTGCCGACCTTCGCGGACCGCACTCGGACCCGCCGGAGCGACATCGCGTACCACAGTACAAGACACTCTCGGGCGACGAGAGCCGACAGTTCCGAAGTTGGGACTACACCGTCTACACGCGACGGTTGGAAATCGTCGGGCACAACGACGTCTCGCGTCGCGTCGCACAGATGGACTTCCCGCCGGGAATCCGCGTCGAGGTCGAACTCGAACAGATTCAGGGCATGGGGAAAGCCTGACCGTCCTCGATTTTTCTCTCTCCGTACAATTCCGAAATACGAGCGTTCCAGTGACCGCTTGGTCCAGACCGTTCAGGGACGTCTGACGGTCGTTTCGAGGAGGCCGAGGCGACTACTGAACACCATCGCATCCCGCGAAAACTCGTATTTCGTCCGTTCCTGTAGCGTCTCCTCGGTAAACAGGTACGAGGCACCGGCGACGCTTCCGGTTCCCCTGTCGTACCGAATCGCATAGCCGTTGTAGTCGTCCGGTTGCGAGATTTCGGGCGCTTCGCCCCCGCCGGGAAGCGTGAGCATCCGCACCGTTATTGTCGCCGGGAGTATCGAGACGACGCGGAACTCTGCGTCCGCCACGTAGTCGTCGAAATACACCAGTACATCCCGTTTTCCCTGTGCCGCCACCGTTCCCACTCCCGCGATTCCGAGTCCGACCGCACTCGCCGCGAAGAGCCCTTTCTTCAGGAACTCCCGCCGCGAATCCCGCGGGTTCGGGAGTTCTATCGAGTCGTTCGATTCCATCGTTCCGCACCCCCCGTGGTACGTACTCGAAAGGAGGCGTCTCGGCGGGATAAACTGGTCGTAAGCGGCCGGTTACGGAGTTACCTCGGCGTAACCGAGTCCGTTTTACTCCCCGTCGATGGCTTCGACGAAGGTCGCTCGCCCCGTGTGGCCGTTCGCGTCGAACTCCTCGACTCGGAGTCGAACGCGGTCGTCCACTTTGCCCTGCGGTGCGCCTTCCACTCGGAGGACGGTGTCGCCGACGCGGGCAGTCGCGGTGCCGTTACGCTGTCCGGTGAGATACACGTCTATCTCCTCGCCGGTTTCGAACACGGGTTTGTTCGTCCGGAACGACCAGCCGGCCAGATATTTGTCGAGGAGGCTCATACCCGCGCCACCTCCTCGGCGCGGCGGTCGGAAACGTACTCCAGCCCGAACCCGGTCAGTGCCGAGAACAGGAACACGCCGAACAGGAACCACCCGTGGAAGACGAACGGCCAGACTTCCGCGGGGTTGACGACCATCGACCGGGTGAACCAGCCGAACTGGTCGCTGCCCACGAGTTGAATCATGGTCGCGTAGCCGACCAACACGCCGCCGCCCCACGGGAAGATGTAGCCCATGGCGGAACTGTTGGCGTCGAGGATGTTCGCGCGGCGGTAGCCGTTGACGTTGAACCGCTTGCCGATGCGGGCGACGTAGGGCGCGATAGCGATTTCCGCGGCGGTGTTGATGGTGATCATCGCGTTGACGCCCGCCGTGCCGAGCACCATCGTCGTCTCCGCCCGCCGGACGTTGGTTGCCACGCTGTTCAACAGCCAGTTCTGGAGCGCCTCGAAGCCGCCGCCCCGAATCATTATCTGTGCCCCGGCCACGATGAGCAGGGTCAGCACGATGAGCGGGAAGAAGCCCGACGCGCCGCTATAGAGACTACCGCCGACCGTGCCCGCGTTGTCGGCGTTCACGGCGACGGTCTGCACGAACGGCAGGAACCCGAAAGTGCTCGCGAGCGGGCCGTTGTTCGGTGCGTAAAAGACCAGCATCTTCTGAATCGGCGCGAGGCCGGTGACGACGTTGACGATGACCGCGAACACGAGCCCCCACGAAATCGCCTCGACGATGTGGCGGCCCGAGATGGCCGTCACGATGACGATGCCCATCGAGACGAGGTGGATGAGACCGAGTGGGTTGCTGTCCAGCGAGACGTCGGCGGCGATGTTCGCCCCGTCCATCGTCATCCCGGCGACGACGTAGCCGACGAGCGCGAACAGCGCCGCGGTGAGGGCGTATTTGAACCGGGAGGCGACGACGCCGCCGATGTCCGAATCCTGCGTCACCGCGCTCACGATGGTCGTGTCACTCACTGGTGCGAGGTTGTCGCCGAACACTGCTCCCGACAGTATCGCGCCGAACATCAACACCGGATTCGCGCCGATGACGAGACCGGCCGGGAAGAACAGGCCGGTGAACGCGATGGTCGTCCCGTACCCGGTTCCGATGCCCGTCGCCAACAGCGCCGCGAGGATGAACGTCGCCGCCGGAAACAGCGACGCGCCGACGTGCAACGTGTTCGCGGCCCAGACGAGGCCCTGTACGAAGCCGCCGTCCTGTAACACTTGGGCGAACATGCCCGCCCAGAGCCACGCGACGATGGCCGTCGCCGCCACGCGTTGAGTCATCCCCTCGAAAATGGTGTTGGCGTAGGTTTTCCAGTCGCCCTTTGCGAAGAACATCCCGACGATGAGCGAGAGAAGCATCCCCACGACGAGGCCGGAGGTACTTCCGACGCCGAGGAAGCCGCTCTGGAACACTGCCCACACGATGAACAACCCGATGGGAAGCGCGCTCATGGCCCTCCCGCCGTAGAACTCGATACGGGACTCGTGTCGCGCCTGTTCCGCCTGTGCTAACTCCTCTTCGACTTCTTCGTCGCGCTCGTCAGATGGCGTACTCATTCATAATACCTCTGTCACGCTGTGACAAGCCACCGGAGTGGTATAAAAGTAGTCCGCAAAAATTGACAGACGAAGGGGGTTCAGGGAGGAAAATCGAACGGTGGTGAGTACCGCAAACGGATGAACGGTCGAAGAGTGACACGTTTCCCGTTCCGAATTTCGACACGTCACCCACGTGGCCGCTTTTGGAGTATTTAAGGCCCACCCCGCCGTCTCCCCTGCCATGAGTCAACAGGCCAGCCGTGACAGACTCGTAGAACTCAGGCGCGACCTTCACCGACACCCGGAACCCGCGTGGCGGGAGTTCTACACTACCGCTCGAATCGTGGACGAACTGGAATCCATCGGCGTGGACGAACTGTACGTCGGTCCTGAAGTTCTCGCCCAAGACGAGCGCATGTCGGTCCCGGACGACGATGAACTCGAAACGTGGTACGAACAGGCGCGCGCCGCCGGGGCACGCGAGGACGTCCTCGAACGGCTAGACGGCGGTAATACGGGCGCGATTGCGGTCCTCGAACGCGGCGAAGGACCGACCGTCGCCCTTCGGGTGGACATCGACGGTCTGGTTCGGGAAGAATCGACCGACGACGACCACGTTCCCGCCGCGGAAGGCTTCCGCTCCGAGCACGCGGGCGCGATGCACGCGTGCGGCCACGACTCGCACATCACGATGGGAATCGGCGTGCTCGAAGCCGTGAAGGACAGCGACTTCGAGGGGACATTTAAGGTCCTCTTCCAACCCGGAGAGGAGATGGTGGCCGGGGGCAAGCCGATGGCCAAGAGCGGACATTTGGACGACGTGGACTACCTCCTCGCGGTTCACATCGGCCTCGACCACCCGACCGGCGAAGTCGTCGCGGGCGTCGACGGGTTCCTCGCGGTGGACCACTTCCGCGCGGACTTCTCCGGCGTACCGGCCCACGCCGGCGGCCAACCGAACGCGGGCGAGAACGCGATTCAGGCGATGGCCACCGCCATTCAGAACCTTTACGCCATTCCGCGGCACGAGGACGGCCCGACGCGGGTCAACGCGGGACAGGTCGGCGGCGGAACGGCGACCAACATCATTCCGGAACACGCGTACATCGACGGCGAGGTTCGCGGCGAGACGACGGAACTCAAGGATTACATGAAAGAACGCGCGGAGCGCGTCCTCGAAAACGCGGCGGAGATGCACGGATGCACCGTCGAACTCAGTTCCGAAGGGGAAGCGCCGAGCGCGGAGAGCGACGAGGGCTTGGTCGAAATCATCCACGACGTGTCCCTGAACACGGACGGCGTCGATAATCCGATTCGCCGCGACACGCTCGGCGGAAGCGAGGACGCCACCTATCTGATGCAGGAGGTGCAAGGAAACGGCGGCCTCGCGGCGTACGTCGGCGTCGGTACCGACCACCCCGGCGGCCACCACACCGCGACGTTCGACGTGGACGAGGACAGCCTCCCTATCGGCGTGGACCTCCTCTCGACAGCCATCCTCGAAATCGCACAACAACGTCCATAGTTGGTGGAAATCCAACAACAGAGAGCGGATGTCAACATCCCCGATTCATGTCTATCAAAGATGGGTTCTGGATATCCAACAATTTCAATAGAACACGGTAATTTTTATAATCCCCCATCACAACCCTCTGAGTAGATTCGAACAGTATCGCAATGTTCGAGAGGCACACACCTATGAACGGGAACATCAACGACAGTAACGACGGAGCGGTTATGGCGAGTACGACGCAGTCGAATCAGTACACCTGTTATGCGGACGGGGAGCAACTCAGCACGGCGGTGGTCATGGCACTCACCACCGTTACCGGGGGTGACTCCGGAGACATCGGCGTCCCGCTATACGACGTCATCGACCCGGATGCTCTCGACAATCTCTTTAGCGACAAACACGACGGCTCACCTCGAACGGGCGGAAAAGTCGTATTTACCATTCTAAACTACGAAGTAACCGTCCAGAGCTACGGTGAAATCGTCATTCGAGAACTGGAATAACTCGGCGTTCTTTTTTCTGTTCATTGCTGTTTCCGTCGGTTTCCATACCCCGAACCATGCTATGCTAGAGCACACCGCCCTCGTTTGCACTCGTCTCCCTCCCGGTCGAATCGTATGAAAATCACGGGTTTCGGCCGAAGACGGTCGGATACGCGATTCGGCGAGTGACCGGCGTCAGTATTTCGGCACCGCGCCGGTGGTCGCGTACACGTCGTCCATCAGGTCGTCACGGACGTCCTGCCACGCCGGGAGTCCGCGGGGGTCGGTCGGGTAGTGGTCGTAGTGGTCGATGACTCGGTCGGCCAACTTCTTCGTCTTGTAGAGGTCGTAGACGAGTCGCCAGTGGTCTCGAGCGTCGAGTGCCGTCTGGAGTTTGAGTTTGAGGTCGATGTTGGCGCTCCCCGAGTACAGCGCCTCGGACAGCTTTTCTGCGGGAAGTGCGCCGAGCATTCCCATCAGGTCGTCCACGTCCACGGCGGTCGTGAAGATGTTGTAGATGTCGAGGCCAGCGTAGCGCGCGCCGAAGTGGTCCATGACCCGTCGGTTGTACTCCCAAAGCGCGTGCTCGCTCGTGTCCCCGGTCTCGAAGGCTTCGATGGCCTGCTCGCCGGCGTACTTGCCCGCGTAGGCCGCGCCCGCGATGCCGCCCCCGGTGGTCGGGTTGACGTGTCCCGCCGCGTCGCCGACGGCGATGAATCCGGGTGCGACGGCCGAATCGTACGGGCGGCGGGTCGGCAGCGCCGCGCCGAGTTTGTCCTCGACGGTCGCCCCCTCGAACTCGGGGCGGGTGCGCAGGTCGCGCTTCAGGTCGTCCACGAGTTCCATCGGCTTTTCGTTCATCTGGAAACCTAACCCGGCGTTGATTTCCGTGCTGGTGCGCGGGAAGTACCAGAGATAGCCCGCGGCGCGGTCGGTGGGCTTGAAGACGAGGGCGTCGTCCCACTCGACCGGTTCGTCCACGTGGATGATTTCGCGGTAGGCCGAACAGAACTGCGAGTAGGTGACGTTCGTGTCGAACGTCGAATCGGAGAAGTCCGTCTTGTCCTGCAACAGGGAGAGCGCCCCCGCGGCGTCGATGAGGAGGTCCGATTCGTACTCCACCACGTCTCCCTTGTGCTTCGCTCGAACGCCCGTCACGCGCCCGGCGTCGTCCTGCGTCACGTCCTGAACGACCGTGTCGTAGTGGAACTCCGCGCCGGCGTCCTTCGCGCCCTGAATGATACGTCGTCCGTACTCCCAGCGGTCGATGACGGCGAGTTCGCCGGGGACGGGGATTTCGAGAACCGTGTCCTCCCGCGGAATCTCGAACCGCCCGTGGTCCACGTCCGTGTTGGTGAACGCGGGTTCGAGTTTCTCCTTGGGAATCGCCTCGGGGAAGGCGTCCGCCCCCTTCAACGCGTCGCCACACGCGATGTGGCCCGCCTCCTCCTCCGTCTTCCGCTCGACGATCACCACATCGTATCCCTCGCTGGCCACGGTCGCCGCGGCGTAACACCCCGACGTTCCCGCACCGACGACGACCATATCGTACTGTTCGCTCATGCGTTTCGCTACGAGAGGGAAGCGAGAAAACTCTTTATCCCCTATTGTGTCCTCGTGAAAAGGACGGTAAACGCACGACGGCGTGCATAAAGAGTTTTGCCGAGTTGTTTCGTACGCCGGGGTATGACCGATTACACCGTCGAGTTCGTCGGGACCGGCGAGTCCATCGAGGTTTCGGACAAACAGACCATCCTCAAGGCCTGCATCGAGGAGGGCATCGCACAGGAGTACTCCTGTCGCGTCGGCATGTGTCTCGCCTGCTCGGCGGAAATCGTCGAGGGGGACGTCACCCAACCCGCCGCGCGCGGCCTGACCGAAGAGGAAGCCGATAACTACGCGCTCACCTGCATGGCCCGGCCACAGAGCGACCTGAAACTCGACCGCGGCAAGTACCCGCCGAGCATCGAGGCCGACGCCGAGGCGATGGACGAATCCACCGCCGCGGCGGACGACTGAGCTATCTGTTCTCTTCCATCCACTCGGTCCCGAACGCGACCAGTTCCCGCTGCGAGAGGAGCGTCGCGTCCGCCTCGCCGACCTGTCCGCGACGAACCTCGTGATTCTCCTCGAACGCGGTCTCGATGTCCCGGAAGTCGTCCTCGCTCCCCGGTTCCTCGAACGTCACCCATCGGCGTTCGCCGTCCGCCAGTATCGGGCCGCCGTTCACGTCGAACGATTTGCCGTCGTACTCCGCGCGATACTCCGCCAGATGGAGCGACGTGTTCGCGTCCACGCCGAGCCGAAGCACCTGCGCATCGAGGTCCCCGAGTCGCGCGAGCGGCGAGCGCTCGCCGAGCGACGAATCGTACGCGTGGTCCTCGACCACGAACTCTGCATCCGCACCCCACGCCGCGAACGACGACGTCGGGTGTTTGCTCCGGACGACGCCGGGGTAATCACGGAAGCAGTCCACGATTGCGCCCATACCGCGCGTCGGCGTGAGTTCCGGTCGGAACGGCGGCGACGTTTCCTTGATTTGCTCCACCCAATCGTCGGGGACGGGTGGGTTCTCCCAGTGTGTCGGGTCCGATAGCTGTGAGGAGTGGGTCGGCATGGAGAGCGTCCCTTCCGCGGTGACTGCGGCCATGAGCGCGTCCACGGCCGCCGGCGCGCCGCCGGACACCCATCCGAGCGCCGAGAGCGACGAGTGGACGAGGACGGTGTCGCCCCCCGCGAGTCCGAGGTCTCGAAGGTCCGAAACCAGTCGGTCGGTCGTTATCGGGTCCGGCGTTCGTTCGACTGCGTCCCCTTCGGTCACGGCGGGCGCTCCAGCGAGAACCGGTCGTCCGTTCGAGCGTAGAGGCTACCGGCGAGACGACCCACGGCGTCGATTTTGTTCACGTCGAGCTTTCCGTCCGTGGTCACGTCGTCGTCAACGTGGACCCACTCGACTTCGCCGAGAACCATCGTGGACGCGCCGATATCGACCATCTCGTACAGCGAACACTCGAAGGCGACCGGCGTGTCGGCGACGCGCGGCGCGTCCACCACGGTCGATTCCGCGCGTTCCAGTCCGGCGTGGTCGAACTCGCTTTCGCCGTGCGGAAGCGTCGCGCTCGTCTCGTTCATCGCTTCGGCGAGCGGTTCGGTGACGACGTTGACGACGAACTCCTCGGTGTCCCGCACGTTTTTCGGCGTGTCCTTCAAGCCGTCTTCCACGTCCACCGGCGAGAACATCACGACCGGCGGCTTGGAACTCACGACGTTGAAGAAACTGTACGGTGCGAGGTTGTCCACATCGTCGGGACTCCGGGTACTCACCCACGCGATGGGTCGCGGGACGACGGCACCCGCCAACGTCCGGTACAGCGAACCGACTGTCTCCGGGTCGATTTCCATACGGGAAGACTCGCGTGCGGTACCAAACGGATTTCGGGTCCGGTCGGCTCTGCCGGGAGTCGGTTCGAAACCTCGATCGTCATTCGTACAGCCGAATCATCCATTACGTAAGAATCCTATCTCCTCGTATGAACGTTCCCGAGCCGGTGCGGTCGGTCGTCGCAGTCGTCCAGGAGAGAAACATCACGTTTCTCGCGGCCAGTTTCGCCTACTATGCATTCGTCTCCCTGTTCCCGCTCGTCCTCCTCGTGTTGAGCATCGGGACGCTTCTCGGCGGACAGGAGTTCTCGAACATGCTCATCGACGCTGCCAGTCGATTCCTCTCCGATGAGGGCGTCACCATCCTCAATCAGACGCTGAGGAACTCGTCCGGGAGCGCTGGCGCGTCGATAGTGAGCGTGGTCATCCTCCTTTGGAGTGCCCTCAAACTGTTCCGCGGTCTCGTCATCGCCTTCGAGGAGGTGTACCAGAAGTTCCCCGACGTCGGCATCGTCGAACAGGTGAAAAAGGGCCTCGCAACGCTCCTCGCGGTGGTACTCGGCATCGCGTTGATGATAGCCGTCGGAACCATCCTCGGGTCGTCGTTGGTGACGGGAATACCGTTCGTGGGTGCCATCGCCAGTTCCGGTCTGGTGTTGGGTCTCGTCTTCGTCTTCCTCCCGCTGTACTACGTCCTTCCGCCGGTGAAGATGTCGATTCGTGAGGCTCTTCCGGGAACCCTCTTCGCCGCGCTCGGTTGGTTGGTCCTCCAGACCGGTTTCCAGTACTTCCTCGGCGGGTCGGGCAAGTACGGACTCACGGGCATCCTCGGAGTAATAATCGTCTTCCTCACGTGGCTGTACTTCGCGGGCGTAATCCTACTGGTCGGGGCCGTCGTCAACCTCGTCGTCGCCGACCGGAACGCGGCGACCCTCTGATGGCCGCCACACAAAAGTGGGACTTCGATGTAGTTCGCGCCGACGATGGCTAAAGACAACCGCGACCGCGAGCGAGAGATGGAACGGGAGCGAAAGCGAGAGGTCGAAGAGGAACTCGACCGCGTGGACGAGGAGATGGACGAAGCACAACTCGAACAGTCGGACGCGGAAGGGCTGCCGGACGACGCGGAAGACGCAGATGCGGACGACGAACACCTCGACGAACGCCACGTCGAGGTGAGCGAGGAGACGGACCGCGCCTGATTCTACCGGCGGATACCGCGGGTCGTCACGGTTCGGGCGACACCGCGCAGTTGTTCGGCCCCAGTTCGAGTTCGAACGCCGCCTCGGCGTCGACGGTCTCCCGCCCGAGGTTCACGGCGACGATTTCCTCGTAATTCGCGGGCCGCGGCGGCAGGTCGTCCGCGACCCGCGTCACGAACGACTCCCTATCGAGCGATAGGAGGGGAACCGCGTCGCGTACCGCGTCCAGTCGTGCGGTAATCGTCCCGTCGTCCGCCCGTGGTGCTCCCGAATCCGCGTGTCCCGGTGCGACGAGCGTTCCCTCGGGAAGCGACGCCACGCGGTCGTGAAGCGTGTCGTAGAGGGAGTCGGCGAGGGCGCGTGCGCCGTCGCTCCCCGCCTCCAAATCGGGGCGGCCGATACCGTCCAAAAACAGCGTATCGGCGCTGAACAGCACGTCGCCGAGTCGGAACAGGGTCATCTCGCTGGTGTGGCCCGGCGCGTGTATCGCGGTCAAGATGGCGTCTCCGACCGCGAGTTCGTCGCCGTCCTCCACGAGTCGCGCGTCGAACGCCAAGCCGCGTTCCGTCGCACCTGCCGGGAGTACGGGTTCGGCATCGCTCCGCTCGGCGACCGCCCGGATTCCGCTCACGTGGTCCGCGTGGACGTGCGTGTCGATGGCATAGCGGAGGTCAGCACCTCGCTCCGCCGCATCATCGACGTACCGGTCGGCGAACGACCGTAATGGGTCGACGACCGCGGCTTCCCCCCTCGAAACGATGAGATACGACAGACAGCCGCTGGACGGGCGTTCGTACTGGAGGACGGTTTCGGGACGCCCGGCGATTTCGCGCGCGACGTACACCGTCGCCCATCCGTCCATCCCGTCTTCGAGGTTCCGCACGTCGTAGCCTTCCTCGCGGAGGAGTTCCGTGACGGCTTCGCTCGCGTCCCCTTGGGGGCAGACCGCGACGATAGGACCGTTTTGACTCGCGGCGTCGATTCCGACCTCCTCGGCGAGTTCGGGTACCTCGCCGCGAACCTTCGCACTCATGAACTGGGCGTAGGGCGTCTGTATCGTCCGCGGTGCGTCGATGTGCCACTCCTCGAACTCGTCGCGGTTGCGAACGTCGAGTATCGAGAGCGACTCCCCTCGCTGGAGTCGGTCGTACAGCTCCGCCGGAGAGAGGGCGTCGGCCATGGGTGTAGTACGTGACACGGGGGCAAAAGGTGTCGCCCAAACGTTATGCCGACGGTCGTCGTTTCGCGGATATGCACCCCGATGACTTCGCCGACGCCGTAGCGGACGCGAAAGCCACCGAACTCGACCGTCTCGGCTCACAGCAACTCCTCGTCTCGCTCACCGACGCCGAACTCGACCCGCCAGCGGTACTCGCCGCCGCGGCCGGAAGCGAACACACCGCGGCCGAGACGTTCGATGGGTGGGCCGCGGGGGCCGACAGCGAGCGCGCACGGGAGACGTTCGAGCGACTGGCCGAGCAAGAACGCCGCCACTACGACCTGGTCGTCGCGGAACTGGACGAGTTCGAACCCGACGACAAGATCGACCCGATGCACGACTTCCTCCGTGGATTGGACGACGACGTCGAACGCGGCGGCGCTCTCGTCGGGCGCTCGTTAGTGGGGGAGCGGACACTCCTGCAGGTCGTGAGCTTCTTCATCAACGAGGCGGACGAGCGCCGTGCGGACGTTTTCCGCGACTTGCGCGCCGACACGCGGGAGAACGTCGAGGATGGCGTGTCGCTGCTCGCCGACCGCTGCGAGGACGACGACGATTGGAATCGAGCCTTCGACGCGGCCACGGAAACCGTGCAAGTCGCCTACGACGACTACGCCGACACGCTGACCGGGATGGGACTGGACCCGAAACCTATCTGCTGAGTCAGTATCGCCGCCGTCGTCCGTCCTCGATGGCTCGCCGCAGTTCGTCGGCGCGTTCGGACCCGACGAGGAGCGGCCGCGTTCCGTCGCGCTCGATTCGCACGCCCTCGCTTCCGTCCACGATGTACGCCGTGCCGTCCTCGTCCCACGAGAGTCCGTCTCGGGAGAGCGAGAGGCCCCATCGGATTCCCCACCCGCCGTAGTCGCGCATGGCGCTGTACTCGGTCGATTCGACGGCCGCAATCTCCTCGAACGGAATCCGTCGAAACCGGAGGTGGAACGGGAAGAACTTCAGATACAGTCCGTCGTCTCGTACCTCGGTCACGAGGACGGCCCGATGAATCAGAACCAACGGGGAGGCGAGCGCGAGCAGAATCAGTGCACCGTTTCGAATCGCTTCGCGGGTGACTCCCCCGTACTCGTCGGCGAATACGACCCCTAACAGGAGGAGTATCGGAACGTTCGTGACGAGCAAGAACGCCCACAGCCAGCCCTGTCGGAAGCGCTGTGTTTCCCGGAAACGTGGGTCGTCGCTCATTCCCCTCTGTTTCGTCGGTGGCGAAATATACCGTTCGATGTAGCTACATTTATGCTCCCGCTCCGGCAAGCCGCGGCATGGTCAGTGGCTCTCGGGTACTCAGCGTCATGTTCGCGCTGACGCTGGCATTCACCACGCTCGTCGGTCCGTTGGCGGATGCCCTCGACGTGAGAGGCAACTCGGGGGTTTTCGGCGTGTTGGGCGTCGCGTTGGTCCTCTCCTACGCGCTCCTCTCGTACAATCCCGACCTGTACGTCGATGGCGTCTGGCACTTTGCTTTCCTCGTCTTCCTGCTCTCCGTCGGCGTTCACTTCCTGCTCGGAACGGGGCTGACGGACGGAAACGCGACGCCCGCCCAAATCGTACTGGTGTGGCTGTTCGCGGTCGGTGCGGTCGCGGCGGCGTTCAGAACGACCGTCATCGAGCAGTTGCGGGTGTCGAACGGCGAACGACCGCCGAGCGGACGGGAATGAGGACCGGAAAACCGTCGACGGCGTTCCGGCGGAGTGTCGTCATTCTATATCCATCTTCTCGAAGCGCCGGTACCCGAGTACGAGCGGAACGACGACCCAGACGAGGAGGACGACGAATCCGACCCAGTCTTGGAGATAGAGTGCGTCCGATCGGGGATATATCGTGAGGTCGTGGTACGCGGGGATGACCGCTCTCCCCGCGAACATGAACGCCGTCGACGGGTTGAACACTCCGATGAGCTGAAACCAATCCGGAAGTCCACCGCTCGGGGGTTGTGCTCCGTATAGTACCAACTGCAATCCCAGCAGGAACGCGTCCCATCCCAGCATGAACAACGCATACAGTCCTATCGCCCCGCCGAGCGCCCACTGGCGCGATTTCATCCCCGCCGAAAAGCCGAGCGGTACGGCGACGTAGACCGCTCCATTACACACCGTCAGCAGCGTGTAGAGCCCGAAGATGGCGAAATCGAAGGTACCGTATGAAAGGGAAGTGATGATCCAAACGACGGTGTAGCAGGCGACGACCAGCCCTCCGACCACGAGGGTTCGACCGATGAACTTGCCGAGTACTGCCTCGCGCCGCGTGTTCGGAAGGCCCAACAGGAGTTTCAGGCTGCCGCGTTCTCGCTCACCGGCTATCGCGTCGTACCCGATGCCGAGCCCGAGGAGCGGAACGAAGAGGATGCCCGATTGTCGCATGCTGTTCAGAAGAACGAGCGTACTCCGCGCCACCGGACTGCTTCGATAGGGGACGGGAATCCACCGGATGGCAGC
Organism: Haladaptatus sp. HS23; assembly: GCF_056892285.1. Taxonomy (NCBI): domain Archaea; kingdom Methanobacteriati; phylum Methanobacteriota; class Halobacteria; order Halobacteriales; family Haladaptataceae; genus Haladaptatus; species Haladaptatus sp. HS23. Next base: position 650,149 of record NZ_JBXGLH010000002.1, read on the forward strand.
CAGAAAGACGGCGAAGAGGAAAAAGAAGAACGCGATTCCTGCCACCGAATACGAGCGTACGGATTGGTGAACCTCTTTCTTCACGACGGCTGACAAGCTCACGGATGTATCCTTATTCGATGTCCGGTTTGAATTTTTCGCTTAATCTGGATCGAAAACATTCGGTATCGCTCGGCGTGGATACGCCCTCGGACCATTGCATCAGCCCCTCATCGGAGGTACGCCCGAAGCAGGTTGCCGTCGTGGAGATTCTCGGGAAGCGTTTCGAACCAGCGTGCCGCGGCAATCTCCCCACTCGTTACCCCCAACTGCGACGCGTCGGGTATTTCGCCGTCGGAACGCGCCGAATACACCACGTACTCGGCGGAAAATCGCTCCTTCCCGTCGCTCTCCGAGATGTACGACTGCTCTAAAACGACCAGCGGCGTGCCGATAGTCGCGTTCAGACCTGTCTCTTCGCGTACTTCGCGTTCCGCGGCGCCTCTCGAACGTTCACCGGATTTGACGCCGCCACCGGGGAGAATCCACCCCTCGGACCAGCCGTTTTTGACGAGGGCGATTCGCCCGTCCGCGTCCCGAACCCGTGCTGCCGCGGTCAGGCCAGTGCCGTTTACCGCCCAATCCCGAAGCGACGCCAGTTTCGACGCCGGGAGGCAAATCGTCTGTCGTTCGCGCGGCGTCTCCGGCGGAAACTCGTGAGACACACCGAATCATCCTCGACCGGTTATCAAAAATATAACTGTACCCGAATCGGTTCGACTCGCCTCGGTGTGCGTCGGTGCGGAAATCGGTCGGTTCACCCGGATTCGCGGTTACTCCTCGCGCTCTATTTTGGACCGGAGGTACGCGCCGACCCCGGCGAACCCGCCGAGGGCGGTGAGGAGTCCGAATCCGGGTTGTCCGTCCGAGGTGGTCGCCGTCCCGGTCGTCGTGCTGGTGAGATTTCCGTTTCCGCCCGTCCCCGTCGTTTCCGTCGCCCCCGGAGTTCCCGACGTGGTCGTGGTCGTCGTTTCGGACATCGTCGTCGTAGTTCCTGACGTCGTCGTAGTCGTCGCGGGGTCCGTCGTCGAGGCCGACGTAGTCGTTTCTCCAACAGTCGTGGTCGGTTCTGTGGTGGTCGTCGTTTCCTCGCTGGTCGTTGTTGTCTTGCTGGTGGTCGTTTGCTCGCTGGTCGTGGTTTCGGTCGTCGTGGTCGTCTCTTCGGTCGTCGTCTCAGTCTCCTCACTTGTCGTCTCCTCGGTCGTCGTCTCAGTCTCCTCACTTGTCGTCTCCTCGGTCGTCGTGGTCGTCGGGTCGTCGGCGCTTCCGAGAACGTGGAAATCGCCGTACCTCGTGTACATCCAGTCCGTCGTCGAACCCAACGGGTACGTCGCCGTGTACACCTTTCCATTTACGACGACGGGCGAGTTGGCCGCCGGACCGTACTCCTCGGAGTCCCATTCCCCGAACTCGTGTCGCCAGTTCAGTTCGCCGGTCGTCGTGTTCAGCGCCAGAACGACCGCGTTCCCCGTTTCCGTTTCGGGGTCCGCCCGTCCACCGACGTACAGCGTATCTCCTCCGACGGACACGGCCCCAGCGAGCGACGCGTCCGCCTCGTACGTCCACGCGTCATAGCCGTTTTCGACTTCGAGAGCCTGTATCGCGTCGTTTATGCGGTAGAAGACACAGCCGTTGGCGACCGTCAGTCGGTTGCCGAACCAGTACCCGCTCATCGCGAGGGTGTGGGTCCACAGTTCGCGGCCGTCCTCTACCGACCGCGCTTTGATGGCGTACTCGCCGCTTCGGTTCTCCGTGCTGAACACCCGACCGTCCGCGACCGTTTGCAGGACGTCGCTATCCCCGGAGACGTCCCATCGGACCGACCCGTCCTTCGCTTTCAGTGCGATTCCGTTCCCGCAGAAGAGCGTCCCGTCACCGAAACACGTGACCCCGCTGGCAGCCTCGGTTTTCCAGACGACGTCACCCGTGTCGGGGTCGAACCGCGCGATTCCCCCGGATACGTCGGCGTACAATCCCCCGTCGGCGACCAACGGATTGTCCATCCAGTTGGATTCCTCCCTGTGCCATTTCGTCTCGCCGGTACCGCTATCTAGGGCGAAAAATCCCGACCCGCTGGCGTCCTCGGAACCCCGCGTGCCGAAATAGACGGTCCCATCGCCGACCGTGGGGGTCCCCGGTCGGGAGATGTCATCACGCTCCCACACCGTTTCGTCCGCGTCAGGGTCGTAAGCGGCGACGTAGCCCTCGCTGGACGACGGCGTCAGTGCCGTCGTCACGGCCATGTACACCATTCCATCGGCGACGACTGGTTCGGTCGTGTACATGCCGCCGTTCATATCGAACGACCGTTCGGTGGTCACGTTCGGTCCGGGACCGCTAGCTTCGGTGGCACCGGTCCGGCTCGCGTTTCCTCGGAACGTCGTCCACGACCCTCCCACATCGTCGGTTCCCATCGCAGGGAGTGCGAATTCGCTACCGACCGCGGCAGTCGTGCCGAGGATCGCTGCCGCCTTGAGAAAATCGCGCCGATTTGTCGCGTGCATGTTCCATTTGAAAGTATCCCCACCGAATATACTTTGTGCAGAAATAATGCTTAAAAAACTTTCTGATACTGACACCGAATACATCTGTCCGAAAACAGTCGTACTATTTTAGATTTCGTTTCTATCGACGATTCCTGGGTGAGAATGGCGAATTTACACTTCCTTACCAGACATAATTATCAGACGATGATTGTTTATCGGCGAGGAGAATGTAACCCCAGATATGGCCTTCCTCCTTCAATCATCTCGTGTCCGTTGAAGTCACGCTTCGCGAACAGCACGAATCAAAGATTCGTTGGCACGACAAAGATTACTCTTCGTCGAACAGCGTGAATCAGAGATTCACTGGCTTGACGAGGCTACGCCTCATCAAACGACGCAAAGCAGAGCTTTGCTGGCTCGATGAAGCTCACGCCTCGTCGAACAACTCCTCACCCTCTACCATGTGCGCCTCCACGGCGTCCATGTCGAGCGTCAGGCCGAGACCGGGCTTCTCGGGGACGGTGATGTGACCGTCCTCGATGACGTCCTCTTCCACGAGGTCCTCCCACCAGCCGAGTTGGTAGGAGTGGTATTCGACGGCCAGCGAGTTCGGAATGGCGGCACCGACCTGTGCGCTCGCCATCGTCGCCACCGGCGAGGAGACGTTGTGCATCGCGACCGGCACGTAGTACTGGTTCGCCACGTCCGCGATTTTGCGGGTTTCGCGCATGCCGCCGACCTTCGGCAGGTCGGGCGCGATGATGTCCACGGCGAGGTTCTCGATAAGGCGGCGCTCCTCGGTGACGCGGTAGCGGTTTTCACCGACGGCGATGGGCGTCGTCGTGGATTTCGTCACTTCCTCTTGCACTCCGAGATTCTCCGGCGGAACGGGGTCTTCGAGCCACCACACGTCGAAGTCCTCCACGGCCTTGGCGAGACGTTGTGCGCTTCCGGCCGAGAACGACCAGTGACAGTCGAAGGCGACGTCAGCGCGGTCCTTTACTTGTTCCGTGACCTTCTCCACGATTTCCGCCTTGTGGCGGATTTCCCCGTTTCGAAGGTGGCGGTTCGCGCGGTCCTTTTCGAGTCCCGAGGGTACGTCCAAGTCGAACTTGAGCGCGTCGTAGCCGAGTTCGGAGACGACGCGTTCGGCCTCGGCGGCACAGGCGTCCGGGTCCGCCTCGTCGGCGGTGTGACAGTCACAGTACACGCGCACCTTGTCGCGGTACTTCCCGCCGAGAAGTTGGTAGGCGGGAACGTCGAGAATCTTGCCCGCGAGGTCGTGCAGCGCGATTTCGATGCCGGAGATGGCCGTGATGGTGACGCCCTCGATGGAGCCTTCGCCGGACATCTTCTGGACGAGGTGTTCGAACAGTCGGTCGATGTCGAGCGGATTTTCGCCGACGACGAACGGCTTCATTCGCTCGATGAGTTCGGGGACACCGGCACCCCAGTAGGCCTCACCGGTGCCGACGATTCCGGCGTCGGTATACACGCGGACGAGCGTCCACGGGAAGTTGCCGTCGACCATCGTCGTCTGAACGTCGGTAATTTCGATGTCGCGCTTGCTCCCGCGGGATGCCGTCGCACCCATCGTCTCGCCGGAGAGGTTGCGCATCGTGTACTCTGCGTTGGGGTCGTGCAGCGTCGAGTAGTCGCGTCCCATACCGGCGGGTACTCGGCCGGAAGTAAAAGTTCACGTGGTATCGTCCGTTATTACTGGCGCACGTCGACTGGAACTTCCGCGCTGATCCACGCGTGGACGGAATCTTCGGTACGAAGTTCGTATCTCCCGCGTCGATAGTACCCGACGACCCGTGATTCGGTCTGCTGTTCAGGCATCTCGGTTGCTCTTTTGACGTCTCGTATCCTTACTATTCACTAATTAACCGATTACAAGCCGCGATAGGCTCACCGTTCCGGTCCGTTGAGCCACTACCGACCATCTCCGTTCGTCGTCGGAACGGTCGCTCCCTTTGTCGATTATACACCGACTAACCGCGATGGCGAACGCGAAACGTTCGGCAAATCACCGATGGCGTGCGACGCGGATTGCTCCGTTCCCTCGGAACCGACCGCGGGAGTGGTTTCGAATCGCCGCACCAAATCGTCCGTCAGGACCGTCGTGGGTAGCACCACTACTTTCAGGTGGCCCGCCGTTGTCGGCGATTCCATGACTCATCGGTGCACGAGACGGGGGTTCCTCGCCGCCGGTGCCGCGTCCGCGGTTTCTCTCGCAGGATGCGTCGCCGACGCTTGGGGTCCGCCGGTGGACGTTCGAGGGGCGATGTACCTCCCGGCCCGGGCGATGAACTCCTTCCAGATGTGGCACACCTACGACCGCGGCGTCACGGAGCGCGACATGGGGTTCGCCGACCGATTGAACCTGAACGCGATTCGAACGTGGTTGAGTTACGAGGCGTGGCAGGAGGACCGGGCGTCGTTCGGCCGGGCGCTCGACCACTTCCTTTCGACCGCCGACTCACGCGGCATCCGAGTCCTCCTCGGCGTCTTCGAGGGGGTGGGCCGTCCGCCGACGCCACAGAATCTCCACGACACCGACCCGTGGACGGGAACGTCGGTCTGGTCGCCGGGGAAGCGGGTGATGCGGAATCCCGACGAGTGGGACGGACCGAAGCGGTTCGTCGAGTGGGTGATGAACCGCTACCGCGACGACGAACGGGTCCTCGCCATCGAAGTGATGAACGAACCCGGATGGCGGCCGTGGAAGAAGCGGTTCGCCCGCGAGATGTTCGAGTTCACCCGCCAACAGCGCGGCGACGTTCCGTTGACCATCGGCGCGACGAGTTTCGCAAACGCCACGGACTACTACGACTGGGGCATCGACGTGATACAGTTTCACTACAACTACCCGAACACGACGGACATCTACAGCGGCGTCCTACAGCAGGCCAACGAACTCGAACGCAGCGTCAACATGCCCGTCTGGTTGACCGAGTGGCAACGTATCGCCGACTTCGGGTGGGGACAGAAGGAAGTGTCCGTGGCCCAGCGCGGCCCGGATTACGCGTCGCTCGCACCCGTCATCAAAAAATCGGGCGTCGGCAACTTCTTCTGGTCGCTCATGCTCAAACCGGCCTACATGCTGAGCCAGCGAAAACGCGGCATCCTGAACGGCGTCTTCCACGAGGACGGTGCGGTCTGGAGCACGGAGGATGCGAGCGCCCTCAAGGCCATGTCCGGCGACGGCGAGTTCGACGGCCAACAACGCAAGGAGTGGCCCGACTGGGCGAAAGAAGTCATCCGGAAGGCGTGAGTCCGGCGTACGCTAACACGTCACCGTGGTCGAAGTTGCCGTCGCCGTCGAAATCGAGGGCGGCCCGTTGCTCTTCCGGGATGTCGGCGAGTCCGACCGTCTCGGCCGCGGCGACTATCGGAAGCGACACGGCGTCCACGACGCCGACTTTCCCGTTGCCGCTCACGTCCTCGTAGCGTCCGTCGCCGTCGGGGTCAAGCGGCGGGCCGACGGTGAACTGCACGCCGAAGACGTTCACCAACGCCATCGGCGCATAGATGTCGATGGCGTCGTTGTGGTGGATTCGATTGCGGCGCAGGTCGTCGTCCCACGCGTCCGCGAGGACGAGGCCGCGAAGGCCGTCCCTGACCGTGTTGTTCACCAATCGAGCGTCGGCGTCGGTCACGCCGATTCCGATGGCGTTGTTGAAGGTGACGACGTCGCGCACGGTCACGGCGGACGAATCCTGCACGTAGACGCCGCGATTCCAGTCCTTCGTTCGGAGATTTCGCACCGTCACGTTCGACACGCCATCGACGTGGACGCCGCTCGTGTCGCTGACGCCGTATCCGTCCAAGGTGTGCCCGCCACCGTCGAACACCACGTCGTCCGCGCGGATTTTGATACACCCCGTCGAGATGGCCGTCTTCCCGTTGTGGATGTCGTGTGCGAGGACGTAGTGCCCCGGCCTCGTGATTGTCGTACATGAACCGACCGTCGTTGCGGTTTGGGGGGCCGTCGTCGTCGCCGATGCGGCAGTCGCGCTGGCGACCGGTGGACTGCCGACGTGGGCAGCGCCACCGACGACGCAGAGGAGAACCAACCCGACGACGAGAACGCGCGAGGGAAGCATGGTCCCACGCACAACGGGGCCCCTGTTATACGCTCTCCTCGTAAGGGTCGCCTACTCGGAAGAAAGGTCCCGTGTGAACGGGGAAATCGACCGTACACGTCGATAATCAGAGCATGTCGAGCGCCCGGAGGTCGGATTCGAGCGCCGCTCGGTCGGACTCGTCCATCTTCCGGAGCGGACTCCGAAGCGGCCCGGGGGAGAAGTCCAAATCGAGCACGTCGAGCGCCGTCTTCACGCCCGCCATGTACGCCCCGCCCTTCAGCGCGCTCCGAATCGCATACACCTCGCTCTGGAGTTCGCGGGCGCGTTCCTCGTCGCCCTCGTCGTAGGCATCGTAGAGGGAGACTATCAGTTCCGGGAACGCGTTCGCGACCGCGCTCACCGTTCCGGTACAGCCGAGTTGTAGCCCCGGTAGAATCAGCGAGTCGGACCCCGAGAGGAACGTGAGTTCCGGATGGGCGTCGACGGCCTGTCCAAGCCACGGGACGTCCTTGCTCGAATCCTTGAGTCCGGCGAGGTTCGGTATCTCGGCGAGGTCGTCGAGGGTGTCGAGCGACAGCGAGTTACCGGTCTTGCTCGGGATGTGGTAGACGTACACCGGCAGGTCGACGGCCGCACAGACCCGCCGATAGTGTTCGACCGCCGCGTCGTGGTCCAGCGGGTAGTAGTACGGCGTGACGACGACCAGACCGTCCGCACCGACCGACTCGGCGTGTTCAGCGTGCGCGACGGTTTCGTACGTGCTCGGCGCGCCGACGCCCGCGATGACGGGTACCTCGTCCACCGCGTCCACGACTGCCTCGACGACGCCGCGTTTCTCCTCGCCGGTCAGCAGCGGGAACTCGCCGTTCGTGCCGAGCGGGAAGACGCCGTGTGCGCCGCCGTCCACGACGTACTGGGCGTGGGCCGCCGTGGCTTCGTAGTTCACCGATTCGTCATCGTGAAACGCCGTAATCGTGGGCGGAACGACGCCGTGAAGGGAGAGCGGGTCGTCCGTCCCCGGTTCTGGTGCGTGCGACATACTCGGACGCTCGTCCCCCGACCCAATAAGCGGTTTCGTATCGGGAGCAGTTTTTCGAGACTGAGTAAACTTTTTGTTGCAGGGGTTCGAACGTGTGTGTATGAACGTCACAGTTAAACTCACCGGCCCGATGGTCGCACGCACCGGAACCCGTGACGCACGCGTGGCCGTCCCCGACGAGGCAACTGTCGAGGACGTCGTCGAACAACTCGGCGAGCGCTACGGTTCGCAAGTCAGCGCCGGAATCGCGGACGGACTCGGTATCCGCTCGGACACGACCCTCGTCCGAGAATCCGACCACGAACCGCTCTCGGCTCACAGTCCCGTCGAAGCGGGCGACACCGTCTGCGTGCAGGTTCACGCCTGACTCGACGCGGCGCTTCCCGCAATCTCGGACCCTCGGTTTCTGTTCCTTCTCGTCTTCCTTCGACAGAAAACTTATACCCATTTCCGACACGTTTTCGTCATGAACGCTGAACGAGCGGTGGTTCCGTGAACCGCCGCCGAGCGATGGGTGCGCTCTGTTTTCTCCTCGCCGTCGCGTTCGCGGCGAACACGCTCTGGTTGGTTCCCGACGGTACCGGCCTCCGATACGAGTACCGGGCGGTCGAGTTAGACGACTCGCACACGGCCCACTACGTTCGGCAGTCCTCGTCGGTCCAATACTGCTCCTCGAGGCTCGCTCGCACCTGTGGATTCGAATTCGCGGCGATACACGGCGGCGTTTCGGTCGGCGCTAACTTCTCGCGTTCGTCGTCCAACTACGAGTACATCCAGACTCGGAACGGGTTCTACGAACCGACAGTCGAGATGCGAAACGGGACGACGATACTGACGGCACGGAACGTCTCGTTCGCCACCGTGCTAGCGAACGTCACGTACGACCTGGAGGCGGGCACCGCCCAAACGAGTTCCAAACTCCGAAAAGCGATTCGAACGGGACAGGTCCGCACGCGGTCGGAGATACCTCTCCCCCTTCGTTTCCTCAACGAGAGTGGCACCTACTACTACCTTCAAACGTCTCACATCGGACCGGCCCATCCGTTCCTCGGTCCCAGACTCTTCGCCATCCGTATCCTGCTATGGCTTGCGACGGTGCCGCTCTCCGTCGTCGGCGTCGCGTACTGGTACGACTGAAATCAGAGGTACTCGCCGGGTGCGTCCTCGAACTCCTCCCGGTGGTCGTCCGAACAGAACCGATACTGTTGACCAAGGTGGCGCGTTACGAACTCCGTTTCCCGATTCTCGTACAGTTCCGTGCCGCAGACCGGACACTCGTTCATGTGCGACGATTCGAGGGCCGAAGGAAAACCCGCTGTGCCTGCATCAGCAACCCTATCCCAACCGCGCCAACCTGTTCAGGGCGTACACCGTCCGAAGCACGTCGCCGGCCTTCCCGCGGTCGAAGATGAGTTCGTCGGTACGAACCACGTGGTCCAATACGTCGCCGGAGGCGTGTTCCGGCGCTGCACCGATTCCACAGTCGTTTTCGTTCGCCCACTGCATCACGCGCAGGTCGCTCTTGCTGTCGCCCATGACGAGGGTGAATGGGTCCTCGACGCCGAGGACGTCCAATGCAGCCTCGACGCCGACGACCTTGTTCAACTCCCGGCTTCCGATTTCGGCGGCGTCACCCTCGTAGTAGGCCACGTCGATTCGGTCGAAGGTGTCCCGCACGTCCGCCGGTATCTCCTCGACTCCCGCGTCGGGCGTCCCACCCTTTGCTTCGAGAACGCCGCGAATCTCGGGGTCGCTGTCGGCGTAGTATGCCCGCGCCCACTCGCTTCCGTCCTCGACCACCGTCTCGCCGAGCAGGTCGAGTTGGTAGACCAGCGCGTCGTCGATGACCTCCACCGCCCGCGAACTTCCCGTCTCGAAGTTCGGCTTCATCGTGATGTTGAACTCGTTGCCCTGCAAGTGGGTACATCGACGGAGTTCTTCGGGTGCGGACGAGAGTACGCGCGAACGTACCGTGTCGAACACGTTCCGGATGTCGTCGTCTAGCTCCTCGAACAGCAACCGCTTCGTCTCCGCGCCGTGGCCCGGCGTGAACACGCCCGTTCCCGCCTCGTAGACGATGCTTACCGTCCCGGAGTGGACGATTTCGTTGCCGAGTCCCTGAATCGTGAACCCCTTCACGTTCTCCAACGTCTGACCCGTACAGACGACGATGGGGACGCCCTTCTCGTGGAACTCGGTCAACAGGTTGAGTACCTCCCGCGGAATCTCGTTGTCCGTTCCGCCCGCCGACCGAAGCGTCTCGTCCACGTCCAAGACGAGCGCGTTCACCGACCGACCGTACTTCGAGTAGAGGTCGAGCGCGGTGAACGCTTGGTCGCGCGTGGCGTGGGCCGCCACGTCCGCGTACGTTTCTCCCGCGTCGAACCCCTCCCGAATCTCGTCCTTCCGTCGCTCCAACTCCTCGCTCGCAGACTGCCAGTGTTCCAGCGCGACGCGGGAATCGACCGGCGGAAACACGTCCACGAAATCCTGATACGCTCTGAGTGTCTTCGCGTCGAACTCGTCGTAGAGCCGATAGAGGGCGTCGTAGCGTTCCATACTGGGAGTGGGTCGCTTTCCGGGATAAAGGTCGGGGGCAGTGGGGGATATTGTCACGTCGAAGACAGAGGTCGAAAATCGGTCCAATCGTCCACCGAAACCGAGAACTCGGTCGGGGTTTCACGTGCGTCGATAGTCGCACGTCCTCCGACGGTCACTCCTCGATGGTGGTGTCCTCCTCGCCGACCCGCTTGCTGATGTCCACTTGGTAGTGTTCGAGGATGTCGCGGCCGAGGAGGACCGGGTTTTCCATGTGGCTCCGGTCCTCGACGTTCGCCGAGACGGTGTAGTGGTTTCCGGCGATGCCGACGACGATATCGACCACCGGACGCGTGCGACTCGACTTCGAACTCCCCGAGCGGACCCGCGAGGTTCGCCGAATCGGCCCCGCACCGACGTCGGCGGCGATACCGGTGTCGATGCTGGTCCGACTCGCGCCCGTGTCGGATTTGGCGACCACCGTCTCCGACCCCGTCGTCCCGCTGACGACGACTTCCGTCGTGTATCCGATGGTCGGTTGCTCCGATAGGTCGCGGCGGGCGAGGGAGGGTTTACAGGACGGGACGGTGTCGTCGAGCGTCGCAGTCAGGTCCATGACCCGGTCCTCGTCCACGGACCCGCCCGCCGTTTCGATGGCGGCGCGGGCGATGTGCGGTGCCGGACTGTGGCCGGTCGCCTCGAAGAATCCCTTGAACCCGGCCGTCGGGTTGACTTCGAGGACGTACCAGTCCTCCTCGTTCCGGATGAGATCCACACCGGCGTAGTCGAGGCCAATGGCGTCCGCCGCGTCGAGTGCTATCCGCGTGACCTCGTCCGTGAGTACGTCACCCGCCGCGCTCACGTCGCCGCCCAGTGCGACGTTCGTCCGCCACTCCTCCTCCGGGGCCGAACGAATCATCCCGCCGATGACGGAATCGCCAACCACGTAGACTCGGAGGTCGCTGTGCGGACCATCCCCTCCCTGTTCGATGAGTTGCTGGACGAACGCCTGTCGCTTTCCGACGCGGGAACTGATGGGGGCGTTCAAATCTACCTTCCACGTCCCGCCGCCGTGGGTCCCGATTGCCGTCTTGTACACCGCCTCGGAGCCGTACGGCTCACACAGTTCGTTGAGTCGCTCCGTGGAGAGCGCGAGGATGGCATCGGGAACCCGAATCCCCTCCTCCGCCAATCGCACCGCGGCGGCGAACTTGTGCGTCGCTCGTAACACCGACATCGGTCGGTTGAGCGTCGGGACGATGCTCGCGAACATGTTCACGAGACCGAGCAGTTCGTCGGGATACTCGGTCTTCGAGAGCAACAACCGATTGGCGATGACGTCGACGTCCGGTTCGAGGACGAGTTCGCCGTCCCGTATCTCGACGGACGTGTTCTCCCGACGAAGCCAGACCGGGTCGTGACCCAGCGCTTCGACGGCGTTCAGAATGGCTTTCGTCTCCTTACTGTTGTGAAGGCTCAAAACACCGACTCGTACCGTCGTTTCTCCCGACATCGGTATGGCATTGGCTAACTTGGCTCAAAATACTTATTGCTCTGTTACTAGCAGTTGTTCCGACGTCCGCGAAGAGTAGTTCTTTCACCGACCTAGCGGATTCGGTCGAAGACGGTGCTCTGACACTTGCTGCACTGGCGACGGTTGCGCCAGTACTTCTTCCCGCACGAGTGGCACTTCCAGTTCGGCGTGAGGAAATCGGGTTTGAGCGATTCCAAGTTCATGCCACGGAGTAGGTGTTCCACGAATAAACGCCTCTCGCCGGATTTCGGCCACGAACGTTCCCGCCCCTAACTATTACTGGCGCGGCGTCGTCACGGTGGCTATGGTGGGGACCGATACGGGGGATGGAGAGCAGTTCGGCTACGTCACGCCCGAGAATTTGGGGCTGTTCACCGACCTCTACGAGTTGACGATGTTGCAGGGCTATCACGCCGCGGACCACGACCCGCGAGCGACCTTCAGCCTCTTCTTCCGACGACTTCCGGCCGACAGGGGCTACCTCCTCGCGGCCGGGTTGGAACAGGCGATGGCGTACATCGAGGAACTCTCGTTCGGCAGACGAGCTATCGAATACCTTCGAAGTCGCGGGTTCGACGACGACTTCCTCACTCGACTCGCGGAGTTCGAGTTCACGGGAACGGTGCGGGCGCTCCCCGAAGGAACGCCCGTCTTCCCCGACGAACCCCTGCTGGAAGTGACCGCACCCATCTTCGAAGCCCAACTGTTCGAGACGGTGTTGTTGAATCAGGTCGGCTTTCAGACCCTCGTGGCGTCGAAAGCCGCAAGAATGCGCGAGGCCGTCGAGCGGTACGGCGACGACCAGTCGCTCGTCGATTTCGGCGCGCGGCGCGCCCACGGCACCGACGCCGGAATGAAGGCCGCTCGCGCCGCCGCCATCGGCGGGTTCGACGGCACCTCGCTCGTCGCCGCCGGTGAGGAGTTTTCGCTCCCCGTCTACGGGACGATGGCCCACTCGTGGATACAGAGTTTCGGGGACGAGCGCGAGGCGTTCGAGACGTTCCTCGACCAGTATCACGAGGACACGATTCTGCTCGTGGACACCTACGACACCGTCGAGGGCGCGAAACTGGCGATGGACGTGGCCGAAGACCACGACGCCGAGGTCGGCGTGCGACTCGATTCGGGCGACCTCGCCCCGCTCTCGAAGGACGTCGCCGAAATCGTCGGGGACCGTCCCATCTTCGTCTCCTCCAGCATGGACGAGCACAAAATCGCCGACTTCCTCCGCGACGGCGGCGTGGCGACGGGGTTCGGTCCCGGCACCGCACTGACGACCAGCAGGGACGCGCCGTCGCTCGACCTCGTGTACAAACTCACCGAAGTCGAACGCGACGGCGAGATGCGCCCGAGCATGAAACTGTCGTCGGGCAAGGCCACGTACCCCTGTGCGAAAAGTATCCGCCGGGTCGGAGAGAACGGTTACGAGCGCGATGTTCTCGGATTGCGCGGCGAAGACGGTCCCGGTGAGGAACAACTCGTTCCCATCTTCGAGGACGGGGAACGGGTCTCCGACCCGCCGGAACTCGGAGCCATCGCCGACCGGACGGGCAAACGCCGACGAAAACTACCCGACGAGTGCCGAGCGTTGCGCTCTCCGGCCACCTATCCCGTCGAAATCAGCGACGGCCTTCGTGAACTGACTGGCGACGTGCAGGCCGAGTTGGAAGCGCGATGAGTCACATCCTCTCGCCCTGCTTCATGTTCTCGCCGTTCCGCTCCGTCAGCAGTTCGCCCGCCCGCTGAAGCACGCCGTGTTTCCACGCCTCGATGTCGTTTTCCTCGACTTCGATCCATAGCCGTGCCATACGGTCTCTCCGTTCGGACGGGTTCATCGTCAGCGCTTCCTCGATGCTGTTCGTGAATGATTCGGTGTCGTTCGGATGCACCGTCAGCGCCGCGTCTCCGAGGCTCTCGTGTGCGCCGACGAGTTCGCTGAGGACCAACACGCCGGGTTCGTCCACCTGCGACGCCACGAACTCCTTCGCCACGAGGTTCATTCCGTCCCGGAGCGAACTCACGAGGGCCACGTCCGACTCCCGGTACAGGGCGGCCAGTTCGGCCACCGACAGGCGGTCCTCGATGTAGACGATGGGTTGCCACGTCTCCGTCCCGAACCGCTCGTTTATCCGCTCGACTTCGTCCGTCACGGTCTCTCGGACGCGCTGATAGTCGTCGATTCGACTGCGGCTCACGCTCGCCTTCTGGACGTAGGTGAGGCGTCCACGCCATTCCGAATGTCGCTCCCACAGCAGTTCGAGGGCGGCCAACCGCTGTTCGATTCCCTTCGTGTAATCCAACCTGTCGACCCCGACCGCCAACCGCTCGGCCCCGAGCGGATACGATTCCCGGAGCGATTCCCACGCCCCGTCCGCTTCCGCCGACCCGGCGAGTTGTCGTCGTTCCGCGGCGTCGATGCCGAGCGGGAACGATTCGACGCAAACCGTCCGCCCCTCGTAGCGAATCGTCCCTTCCTCGTGGTTTACGTCGGCGTCCAACGCCTCCGAGACGCATTCGAGGAAGTTCTCGCAGTAGCGGTCGGTGTGGAAGCCGAGGAGGTCGTTCGCCAGCAGTCCGTCGAGGAGTTCGTCGTACTCCGGGCAACTCCTGAGCACGTCCCACGAGGGCCACGGGATGTGCCAGAACTGCATGCAGAACGCGTCGGGTGCGGACTCGCGGATTCGTCGCGGCGCGAGCGCGAAGTGATAATCCTGGAACCAGATGACCGCCTCCGACGGGTCCACTTGCTCCCGTATCGCGTCCGCGAAGTGCTCGTTCGTCTCGCGGTAGTGTCGCCAGAACTCCTGCTTCGGCGTCATCTTGGCCGTATCGGAGTGACACAGCGGCCAGAGTACCTGATTGCTGTACCCGTAGTAGTAGTTCGTGACCTGTTCGTCCGTGAGGGAGACGCGCTTCAAATCGTAAGCGGGCGAGTCGGGCGGTACGCGCACACACCCGTTCTCGTCGCTCATCTCCTCGTCGCCGTCGCCGCTTCCCCACGCGACCCACGTTCCGCCGGTACTCGCCATCATCGGGTCGAGTGCCGAGGTCAGGCCGCCTGCCGGGCGGGCGACGTGAATTTCGTCTCCATCCCATTCGTGAACGTATGGCTCCCTGTTCGACACGAGGACCAATTCGCGGTTTCCGAGCGGAAGCGTCGCGGAAGCGGCGTCCCGCTCTCCCGGTTCGGAGGGAGTGCCATCTGCAGTTTCGTCCATTATAGTTGTCGCTCGTTCCTTTCTGGGGGAGTGAAACCAATCACTGCGTGGGTTGCGCTGGCAAGTTCCTTTATAATCATCGGAACGTCGGCCGGGAGCCATTTCCCCCGCGTCTGGACGCGTTCTATCTGTCACTCGACCCGCGTTCCGTCTTCCTCCTCGAACAGCGCTCCGTGACGTTCCGCGAGTCCCGTGTACTCCCCCGAGGAGTACGATTCGAATATCTCCTCCGCATCGATGGTCGTCTCCGCGAGCGGCGTCACTCGCGCGGGGACCCCGCGAACGAACGATTCGGGCGGAATTTCGGCCGATTCGGGCGTGACGGTCCCCGCCGCCACGATGCACCGCTCGCCAATCGTTACGTCCGTATTTATCGTCGCGTTGAACCCGACGAGCGCCCCGTCACCGATTTCCGCCTCGTTCAACACCGCCCCGTGGCCGACCATCACCCGCTTGCCGACCGTCGAGGCGTGTAGTACCGCGTTGTCGCCGATGTGGGATTCTCGACCGATTCGGACCGGAGCCACGTCACCCCGAAGGACGGCACCCGGCCAGACACTTGCGTCCGCGTCGATTTCGACGGCCCCTACCACGATTGCCTCCCGGCAGACGTGGGCCGATTCGTGTATCGACGGTTCACCCCCTTCGAACCCGTACGTTCGAACCATACCACTGACACGACGTTCTCGGTCAAAGCTCTGCTGGGGAGTCGAAGTTCGGGACCGATTCGACGAGGACGCCTACTCGCTCCATTCGTGTTCTCGGAGGTACTCCTCGAACAGCGTGAACTCCACGTCGTGATTCGCCCGCAGTTCCGCGAGGTCGATGGGCGCTTCCCGCCGATTGAACCAGCGGTACATCGCCGCGTACCCCTCGCCCGCCCGCTTTTCGAAGGCGTCGATGGGGACGTGGTCCGCCGTCACGTCGATGCCGATGCTCTCCGAGAGTCGAACCGCCATCGCCGAGAGTGTGAGTTCGTCGCCCGCGATATCGATGCTCCGTTCGACGTAGTTTGCCCGGCCGTGGAAGGCCTCCGCGACGATCGCGCCGATATCGTCAACGTCGATCATGTAGTGCGGAACGCGCGGTTCCAGCGCCATCGACAGCGTTTCGTTCATCACGTCGTCGCGCATGCCCTCCAGATTCTGCATGAAGAACACCGGCCTGACGACTGTGAGCGGCAAATCGAGGTTGGCGAGGCGGCGCTCGATGGTGTGTTTCGTGTCGAAGAACGGCACGCCGCTGTCCTCGTCGGCACCCCACACCGAACTGAACACGAAGTGATCCACGCCGTGTTCGGCGGCGGCCTCACCGAGGTTCGTCCCCTGTTCGACCTCGGCGTCCAATCCCCCTTCCGACGTGGTGACTCCGTAGACCCCGTCCATGTCGGGCATGACGCGTGCGAGCGACGCCTCGTCCAAGAGGTTCCCCTCCACGACTACCGCACCCAATTCGTTCAACTCCCGTGCCGCGTCGCTCCCCGGGTCCCTCGTCAGCGCGTGGACCTCCACTCCTCTGTCCATGAGATGACGTGCGACCGCTCCTCCCTGTCTCCCCGTTGCTCCCGCCACGAGTACTCGTTCCGGTGGCATGACGGAGAGAGGACGCCGCGGAGTCGCTTAGTCGTTGTCGCCCGCGTTCAGCGATAGCGACGGAAACTACAAGCAAACGCATCTCGACCCGTCGCAGGAGGGGAAACTGTTTGACTGCGCACGAGAGAGTGTCGGATATGTTCGAGAAATCCTCGTGGATTCGCCTGCCGCGGAACGTCGTGGTGGGCCATGGCGTTCTCTCGGAGACGACGGCGGCCATCGACGAACTGCACTTACACGGGACGCCTCTCCTCGTGACGAGTCCGACGCCGAACGAAGTGGCGGGACGACGCGTCGCGGACCAGTTCGAAGAGGCCGGATGGGGCGTCGAAACCGTCGTCATCGAGGAGGCGAGTTTCGCGTCCGTACAGCGCGTCATCGATGTGGCGAACGAGGTAGAGCCGGGCTATCTCGTGGGCGTGGGCGGCGGGAAGGCCATCGATATCGCCAAGATGGCGAGCGACGAACTCGGGCGAGGGTTCGTCTCGATTCCGACGGCGGCGAGCCACGACGGCATCGTCAGCGGACGGGGGTCGGTCCCGGAGGAGGACACGCGCCACAGCGTGGCCGCCGAACCACCGCTGGCCGTCGTGGCGGACACGGAAATCATCGCCGACGCGCCGTGGGAACTCACGACCGCGGGGTGTGCGGACATCATCAGCAACTACACGGCAGTCGAGGACTGGCGGTTGGCGAAGCGGCTACAGAACGTGGAGTTCCACGAGTACGCCGCGACGTTAGCGGAGATGACCGCGGAGATGTTAGTGGACAACGCCGACACCATCCGACCCGGACTCGAGGAGTCGGCGTGGGTCGTCGTGAAAGCGCTCGTCTCCTCGGGCGTCGCCATGAGCATCGCTGACTCCTCGCGGCCGGCCAGTGGCGCGGAACACCTATTTTCGCACCAACTCGACCGAATCGCGCCGGGGGCGGCGCTGCATGGCCATCAGGTAGGTGTCGGGTCCATCATCACGGAGTACCTCCACGGCGGCGACTGGCGAGGCATCCGCAACGCGCTCGCGACCATCGGCGCGCCGACGACGGCGGACGAGTTGGGAATCGACGCCGACACCGTGGTCGAAGCGCTCACGACGGCCCACAGGATTCGGGACCGGTACACCATCCTCGGAAGCGGAATGAGTCGAGCAGCCGCGTTCGAGGCGGCGGAGACGACGAAAGTTATCTGAATAGCACGGATATGATTACTGGGGGATGGAACGTCGATTCGAAAATCCCGTATGAGTACTACGGAATCGATTTCGGTAGAAACGGAACGGGTTACGGAGTCGATAGCCGTTCGGTTCGAAGATTGAACTCATTTCGTTCCAGTAACGTTTTTCGATGAGATGACGGCGATCGTTCTCGAATTTGGCAACAACATTGAATACCCCCGCGTAACTGATTCCTCGTGGTGGTATCGAAAACAGATGAGTTCCATCGTTGAGATTTCGATATCCGCCGACGAATTTGCACTTGGCCGCGCGTTGCGTGCGGATTCACAGGTGCAAATCGAACTCGAACGTGTCGTCCCGGTTGGAATGTCGATGTTTCCTTTCTTCTGGGCGCGCGGTGACGATATCAGTCGGTTCGAAGCGGCAGCACGCGACGAACCGGCAGTCAAGACGCTCACAAGAATCGATACTCGGACTGATGATACGTTGTTCCACGTCGAATGGAACGGCGAAATCACGGACTTCGTCCACGGAGTCGAAGAAGCCAACGCGACTATCGTGGAAGCAAACGGGACGGCGGACGACTGGACGTTTCATCTTCGGTTCCCGGCACAGGAGGAGATGTCTACGTTCCAGACGTTCTGTCAACACGAGGAAATTCCGCTGCAGGTCGAACGGGTGTACTCCATGCAGGAACGGGCGGTTCACGACTCCGCGGGTGTCACGCCCGCACAACGGGAAACGCTCGTCGCTGCCTACGAGGGAGGATACTTCGAACAACCGCGCGGAATTACGCGTGAAGAGTTAGCCGACGAACTGGGGGTCTCCCCACAAGCCGTCGGTGGTCGTCTTCGACGCGGATATGAGAACCTCATCGCCGGACTACTCCGTCCGATGAACGGATAGCTCGTTGAATCAGTAAGGCACTTAAGTGTGTTTCGTAGGAAACATGTGGTCTCAACTACTTCGGGCCACATCGTTTCCACGTGACCGGACGCTCGGAAACGGCGACGATGGTAGACGCTTTCATCCGCTTTATAGCCACTCCGTTAGAGAGACGTCCAACGCTCTCGAAGCGAGTCAGCCGTTCCGATCACGGAGGACTGGGCATGCTGACGCTTGGACACCGCCATCGACCGTATCAACCCGAAATCCGTCCGTCCATCGACCCGGAGACTACGAATGAGTGACCACCGAATACTCGTCGTCGACGACGAACAGCCGATTGCCGATCTGTTTGCCCGCTGGCTCGAAGACGAGTACGACGTTCGGGTCGCCTACAGCGGCGGGGAAGCGCTCGCGTCGCTGGACGACTCGCTGGACGTGGTCCTCCTCGACAGGGATATGCCCGATACGAACGGCGACGACGTTCTGGAGACGATTCGAAGCCGCGGCATCGACTGCCGGGTCGGAATGGTGACGGCAGTCGAACCGAGCTTCGACGTGCTCGCGCTAGGCTACGACACGTACGTCGTGAAACCCGTCACCGAGCCGAGCGAGTTGCACGACATCGTGAAGAGCCTCCTCCGCCGGTCGACCTACTCGACCGACGTTCGGAAACTCCTCTCGCTCTCGTCGAAGCAGGCGACCCTCGAAGCGCGAATCACCCAGTCCGAACTAAACGACCACGAGGAGTACCAATCACTCATCAGCGAAATACGGAGCCTGAAACGGTCGCTTTCGACGACGCTGGACCGGATGGACGATGCCGAGTTGAACATGGAACTGACCAACAAGGGTATCGCTCCCGAAGGGACGTAAGGCGCGAAAAATCTATTCTGACGGAGTTCGTTAGCTGATGTCCGCGCGTTCGAACCGCCAGTAGCCGAGCGCGACGGGAACGACCAACCAGAACGCGAGGATGACGAGCGAGAACCACCCTTCGAGGTAGAAGGGGGCGCTGCCGTTGACGAGCTCCGCGTACAAACTCGGGGCGCTCGGGTCCGAGAGGAAGTTTGCTGCGACGCTGTACGCGTTCGTCGGGTTGATGATTTGGAGGAAGAAATACCACGAAGGGAGACCGTTTGTCGGGTTTGGCATCCCACCCTCCAGAAGGTAGTAGACTCCAAGAGGTATGATACTCCAGATGAGTTCGAACAGGAAGAACAAGCCGATGGCCCCCGCCATAGCCCGTGACCGGGTGGCCGCCATCGACGAGAAGCCGATGGCGATTCCCACGAACACCATTCCGAAGATGAACGTGACGACTCCCTGGACGAGGAAGTCGGTCACGGGGAACGACCCGTACTGGATGGCGAGGACGATGGCACCGGCGATAAACGCGATGATGGTCGCGACTCCGACGATGCTCGAACGGCCGATGAGTTTGCCCAGAACCACGTCCCGTCGGGTGTGTGGCAACCCGAGCAGCAGTTTGATGCTTCCCGACTCGCGCTCGCCCGCGATGGCGAGGTACGCGA
The DNA here is from genome assembly GCF_056892285.1 of Haladaptatus sp. HS23. NCBI lineage: Archaea > Methanobacteriati > Methanobacteriota > Halobacteria > Halobacteriales > Haladaptataceae > Haladaptatus > Haladaptatus sp. HS23. Next base: position 670,278 of record NZ_JBXGLH010000002.1, read on the forward strand.
CGACGAGCGCCGCGAGGGGGACGAGGAGGGTTGCGGGCTGACTGAGGAGCCCGATGGCTTGTTTCGCGGTGAAGTCATCGGTGAACGCACTCACTGCGTACATCACGCCGGCCGTTGCCAGCACGAACAACGCCGTGATTGCCCAGAGCATCTTCGAGCGGGCGGCGTCCTCGAAATCCTTGCGCGCGACGACGGCCCAACTCATGCTTGGACCTCCGATTCGAGGCGCTGGCTATTCGAACCGGTCGTGTAAGCCTCGAAGAGGTCTTCGAGCGAGGATTCCTTCGTCCTGATGTCGGTGACGGTCGCTCCCGTCTCCTCGACGGCGTTGATGACCTTCGCCTTCGCGCTGGCGTCGGTGTACGTGACGTGAATCTCGTTGCCGTCGACGGTCGCGTTCGTGACGCCCGCGACACCTTCCAATCCGACGTTCGGAACGGTGTCGACGGTCAGAACCATCGTGGCACCGGTTCCGGCCGCGTCCCGGAGGCCGTCGATGGTGTCGACGGTGATGAGTTCGCCCTTGTTCATGATGGCGACGCGGTCACACACCGCCTCGACCTGGCTCAAGATGTGGCTGGAGAAGAACACGGCCGTCCCGCGGTCCGCCTCCCGCTGAATGATTTGGCGCATCTCCTTGACGCCGTGCGGGTCGAGACCCGAGGACGGTTCGTCCAGAATGAGCAGGTCCGGGTCGCCGACGAGGGCCATGCCGAGCGTGACGCGCTGGCGCATCCCTTTCGAGTACCCGCCCGCCGCGCGTGAGGCGTCGTCGGCGGACAGGCCGACGCGTTCGAGGATTTCGTCCGCGTCCTCGCCCGTTCCCTTGGAGTCGATTGCGAACTGGATGTGTTTCCGTCCCGAAAGCCGTCCGTAGAGGTCGGTGGCGTCGGGCAGAATCCCGATGCGTTCGTGTATCGCCTGCGTCTCCTCCTGTGCGTCGTAGCCGAGGACCGTCGCCGTCCCGTCCGTCGGGCGGATGTAGTCCATCAGCATATTGATGGTGGTCGATTTGCCGGACCCGTTCGGACCGAGGAAGCCGAAGACTTCCCCTTCCTTTACTTGGAGGTTCAGGTCACGGACCGCGACCACATCACCGAACCGTTTGGTGAGACCAGTCGTTTGTATGGCGGCCATAACGGTCATATAATTCCTAGGGTAGTTAAATGTATGCTGCCATGATAAATCATCGCATGCCCGTTCATCCAAGGTCTGCGCGCTCGAACCGCCAGTAGCCGAGCGTGAGCGGGACGACTAACCACGCGCCGAGGATGACCAGCATGAACCACTTCTTCAGATAGAACGGCACGGTGGCGTCCTGTGCGATGACGCGGAAGTAGTAGAGTTGCTGTTGGGTGAACACGAGGTCCGCGGCGCGCTGGAACGCGTAGGGGGGACTGATGAGATACACGAACTCGTAAACCTGTGCGGAGAGGTGCATGCCGAGCGTGTCGTCGGCGACGAAGCGAAGCGCCGCCGAGGGCGAAATCGCCGGAATCGTCCAGAGGACGTTGAAGATGAAGAAGACGCCCACCGAACTCGCCATCGCCCGCGACCGGGACGCACACGCCGCCGAGAGGCCGACGGCGATGGCGATGTACGTCACGGCGAAGAAGAGGAACAACAGGAAGAACTGTGCGAGAACCCCGATATCGACCGATTCGAGGAGGAACGACCCTTCGACGGCCGCGATGGCGAACGCCAACACTAAGCCGAGGGAGACGACGACCGACCGGCCGACGAACTTTCCGACCACGAGGTCGAGGCGCGTGTTCGGGAGTCCGAGGAGGAACTTGATGCTCCCCGATTCGCGTTCGCCCGCGATGGCGAGGTACGCGATGACCAGTGCGCTGATGGGGATGATGAAGATGCCGACGAGCGCGATGAGTCGAAGCACGTTCGTCATGGTCACGTCCGACGGCGCGACGTAGACAGCGAGCGCCAACACCGCGACGTAGAGGGCGATGAGCGCCCACAAACCCTTCGAGCGCCGGGAGTCGATGAAATCCTTCCTCGCGACGGAGACCCAGCTCATGCGGAGACCTCCACACGCGCGTCGGGTTTCCCCTCGGGTTCGTCACCCGTCGTGTAGGAGGTGAACAGTTCTTCGAGCGACGCCTCCTCGGACTGAATGTCGGTGATGCTCGCCGCTGCGTCCACCTGTTGAACTACGCGGGGTTTCGTCGCAGGGTCGGAAAACGACACCCTGAGAGTGGATTCCTCGATGGACATGTCGGAGACGCCCTCGATGGAGGTCACGTCGAGACCCTTGGGAACCCGTTCGACCGAAAGGAGGAGTTGCGAGCGGGCACCGGTCAGTTCCCGAAGTCGGTCGATGGTGTTCTGCGCGACGAGTTCGCCGTCGCTCATGATTCCAACGCGGTCACAGACCGCATCGACCTCGGAGAGGATGTGACTGGAGAAGAACACGGCCGTCCCGCGGTCCGCCTCCCGCTGGAGGAGTTCGCGCATCTCGGCGATTCCGTGCGGGTCGAGACCCGAGGACGGTTCGTCCAGAATGAGCAGGTCCGGGTCGCCGACTAACGCGGCGGCGAGTGCGAGCCGTTGGGTCATTCCCTTCGAGTAGCCGCCGACCTTCCGGTCGGCCTCCTCCTGTGTCAGACCGACGCGGTCGATGAGCGTCGTCGGGTCGTTGGTCGCGCTCTTCGCATCGATTGCGAATTCGAGGTGTTCGCGCGCGGTCAGCCGGTCGTAGAGGTGATAGCCGTCGGGGAGGATTCCGATTCGGTCACGGATGGCGCGGGAGTCCTCCTGTGCGTCGTAGCCGAGGACCGTCGCCGTGCCGCTGCTGGGGCGCATGAAATCCAACAGCATGTTGATGGTGGTGGATTTCCCCGCCCCGTTGGGGCCGAGAAAGCCGAATATCTCTCCTTCCTCGATCGTCAAATCGAGGTCGCGAACCGCGACGACGTCGCCGAACCGCTTGGTGAGGGACTTGGTTTCGATGGCGGCCATAGCGGGACTTTCGATGCCGCCTACAAAAGTTTTCTCCTGATTGACACCAATCGGCGTGTTTGTTGGTAGCACGGGACAGCATCTCGAAAAGACTATGGGCCAACGCGAGGCAGGAACTCGAATGGCTTCGCTCGAACTCCGTCCCGCACGACCAAGCGACGCCGCCGCGGTTCGGCGCGTCGCCCGTCGGTCGTGGCACGCCGCCTACGACGACATCATCGGCGCGGATGCCGTGGACGACACTATCGACGAATGGTACGACTCGGACCGACTCCGCGAGAGTACGCGGGAACCGACCCACGAGTTCTTCGTCGCGGAACGTGACCGCCCCGTCGGGTTCGTCCACGTCGCCCCGGACGACGAGGCGGGGACCTTCGAACTCCTCCGCATCTACGTCCTCCCGGACGAGTGGGGTACGGGGTTGGGAACCCGCCTGCTGACCCGCGTCGAACGTCAGTTGGACGAACGAAACGCCGACCGACTCAGGTTGGTCGTCCTCGCCGACAACGACGTCGGCGTGGGGTTCTACGAGTCCCGCGGCTTCGAGCGAACCGAGGAGCGGGAGGACCCGACGCTCGGCGTACAGGAGTACGTGTACGATAAGGAGTTGTGAATCGGGGATTAGCCGCGCTTAGACGTACTTCTGCAAGAACTCCGCGATTTTCGTGTACGCCTCGATGCGGTTCTCCAATTTCGAGAAGCCGTGACCCTCGTCGGGGAAGACGAGTTTTTCGACGGGGACGCCCTGTTCGGCGGCCTCTTCTGCGATTTGTTCTGCTTCGCCGACCGGAACGCGGGGGTCGTTTTCGCCGTGTAGGACGAGCAGCGGCGCTTCGATGTGCTGGATGTTGTTGATGGGGCTGACGGACTCCAAGAACTCGCGGTCGTCTTCGAGCGACCCGTACTCGGCCTCCCGGAGTTCGCGCCGCCAATCGCCCGTGTTTTCGAGGAACGTGACGAAGTTGGCGATGCCGACGATGTCCACCCCGGCGGCCCACAGGTTGGGGTACTCCGTCAGCGCCGCCAGGACCATGAAACCGCCGTAGGAGCCGCCCATGGCGACGATTTTGTCCAGGTTCACGACGCGTTGGTCGTGGAGCCACTCGACGCCGGCCTCGACGTCGGCGACCGAATCCATCCGCTTTTCCACGTCGTCCAGATGGGTGTACTCCTTTCCGTAGCCCGACGACCCGCGGACGTTGGGTTCGAAGTAGGCGTAGCCGCGGTTCAGGAAGTACTGTTTGACCGCGCCGAACGACGGACGGCGCTGGCTCTCGGGACCGCCGTGGATGTCCACGATGACGGGGGTTTCGCCCGCCGTTGCACCGTCGGGGACCGAGAAGAACGCCGGAATCGAGCGGCCGTCGAAGCTCTCGAAGTGGACGAGTTTCGGGCGGACGAACGAGTCGGTCGGGAGTCCGGCGGTCGACGCGTCGGTCCAGCGTTCGGCCTCGCCGGTTTCGGTTTCGACGACGTAGACGTTGGTGTTGCTCGCGCTGCCGGTGACGGAGATGGCGAAGCGGTCGGCGTCCGGGTCGAAACTGACGCCGCCAGCGATTCCGCGGGGGAGGTTGGGCGTCGGGAACTCGCGGATGGTGGTCCCGTCGGTCAACTCGCCGACGGTGAGTTCCGTGTAGCCGTCCTCGTTGCGCGAATAGACGAGTCGGCCCGTCTCCTCGTCGAGCGCACAGCCGTCGACGTTCCAGCTCCCGCCTTCCTCGACGAGTTCGATGTCGTAGGTGTCGAGGTCGAGGCGGGCGAGATACATCGTGTCGGCACCGTCGTCCGTGACGAGGTAGAGCGCGTCGCCGTCCGGCCCCCAGTTGATTCCCTGATACCGGACGTTCCCCTCGTGCGGCGTGACGTGTTCGGCGTCGCCCGATTCGATGTCGAGGACGTAGAGGTCCCGGTCGAACGAGGAATGCGATTCGACCACCACGAGGCGGTCATCGTCGGGACTCCATCCGGCGAGAGAGAGCCATCCGTCGCCCTCGTACACCATTTCGGCGTCGTCCCCAGTCCCATTTCGGTCCTGTACGTACACGTCGAAGACGGCGTTGTTCCGTCGGTTCGAGGCGAACGCGAACTGTGAACCGTCGGAGTTCCATCCGCCCCATCGATGTTTGGCGTCCGGCATCGCCGTCAGCGGCGTGATCGTTTCGCCGTCGCCGTCGAGTCGGAACAGTTGCTGGCGTTCGTTCCCGCCGTCGTCCATCCCGAAGGCGAGTTCGTCGCGCTCCGGCGACCACGAGACGAACGTCACCCGCTCGTCGTAGAACGTCGATTGTCGGGGCCACGTTTGTGGGCCGTCCAACTGCCACACTTGTGGGACGCCTGTCGTATCCAAGAGGAAGCTAAGCCGCTCCCCCGTGGAGTCGAAGGACGCACCGTAGGCGTTTCGAACGTTCAGGTAGCGCTCGAAATCGTGGGAGGTCATCATCGATGGTTTCGGTGCTGACGGGATAGTCCTTTGCTCGCCGGACCCTCCGAGTTTTTGAATGATTAAGTATAGACAGATAAAATACACATCATGATACTTAAAGGATGGAGATACAAAGGCACAGACTTTGAACGACCGATAACTTGATTTGTAATACGTTTCGTGATATAGTATGGATACGACATCTCAAAATTCTCACAGTGATTCGGATTTGATACACCAGTTCTCGTTCGATAGCGCTGAGACTGACAGCATCGTCGTCGCTGTCAGCCTGGCGGTTTCGGAGGTGACGGGGACACCGATGGAGAAGATGCCGCCGCTACAGGAGACGCTCGACTGTGACGCGCTGGAATCGTTGTTCGAGTCGTTCGATATAGACGACATCCCCGGTATCGGGACGGTACAGTTTCCGTTCCACGGATGTACGGTGCGCATCGACACGACCGGAATGGTGCAGGTGTACGACGACACCCCTCGATTGGGAGCTGGCGGCACCGGGTGCTAACACAGTGGTGACCGAACTGGAACTCCTCTCGGTGACCGAGTTCGAGGACGAGCTCGGTCACCTGCTCGAAGTGAGCGCGCGGAACGGAATCGACTTCGACCGGTCGTGGACGTTCCGACTCCCCAGCGATGACGTCCCCGACGTGATGGTCGAAATCACGTGTTTGCGAAAGCCCTCTTCTGGTTCTGTAGAACAGTAATGACGCAGTTCGACGCGTAAATTCATCGTTTCCCTCCGGTAGCCGGTATATAACAAAAACCCCTGCGTGAGACGCCCGGACGCCATGCAGACGAAAAAACGACGCGTCCTCGTGACGGCCGTCATCTGCCTGTGTATCGTTGGAAGCAGCGGCGTCGTCGGAACGACGTACGGACACGCTACCCACGAGCAACGGCGCACGACGAACGCGACACACGACGCTATCCGGGTCGAGTTCGTCAACGATTCGACCGCCGTGGTGTACGGCACGGCGGAACGCGTCGGCGTCGGGACCGCGTGGACCGCGCCGGACGGTGCCGCGACGTCGTACTTCGAGTACGGCCCGCTGAACGGGACGACGCGTATCGCCGTGCCACGCCAAGGCACCGGGACCACCATAACCTACGTTACCGCGTACGACGACACGCACGCGACGCCGGTGCTGACGAGACAACACGGCGCCACCGCGGGTGGTTCGACGAACGCGACGGCCACATCGAACTGCCGAACGTCGCCGTCGGCGTGAGGACGCATCGATACCGCGATGAGAAACGAACACGAGTAAAGTAAAACTGAACGCGGCGCTTTTTGGCGGACGCGGCGTGGAAACGGTGCTGTTTGTTCGTCCCAATCGACAAGTAACCGTCGGTTGAGCGGCCTGTAGCCGTGAAAACGCGTCGTTCGCACTTCCTCCGAGTCGGAGGGGGACCGAACCAGCGTTTGTCAGTCGATAAACTGTTTATGGTACCGAGACATCGCCGGATACGGGGTAAACGGAGTCGCTGATTTATGCAGTATCTCGGCGTCTACGCACCGACAGGGTGGGAGGAATGAATACGACACATTCACGAGAGCACGTTGACCGGACACGGTCACGTGCGTTTTCAGAACAGGAGGTGTACGATGCGGTGAAAAACTTGCGACGGCGGTACGTTCTTTACTCGCTCAATCGGCAACAAGAGTCCGTCGAGTTGGGGGAACTCGCGGAGCAGATAGCCGCGTGGGAGAACAACATTGCGCGGGAAGAGGTGACGCCGGAACAGCGTAAATCGGTGTACAGCGCGCTCTATCAGACGCATCTCCCGAAGTTGGAAAACATCGGTATCGTCAGTTACGACCGGGATTCGAAGCAGGTGTCGTTCACGGACGGCGCACGGGATTTCGAACTGTATCTCGCGACCGACGCACAGACGACGATTCCGTGGCACAAACTGTACGTAGCGCTCTCCGCCGTCGGTGCGTTTCTCCTCGTACTCGGATGGTTCGAACTCGTGCCCGCGTCGGGATTCCAACTCGCGGCGCTCGTTCTCGGTGCGTTCGGCGTGACAGCGCTCGCACACTTCTACGACCGACACTGTTGGCAGCGACGATTTCAGGGTGCGACCCCGGACCTCGCCGTGGAGTTCGGCGACGACGGTTGGTTCCAGTGAGTTCGTTTCGACCATTCAGAAATATTTCACTATCGGCATTCAGATGAAAGAAGACTTTTACTTTCTCGTTTCGTGGCGGGGAGTATGCGCGTCGCGTTCGTCGCAGAAGTGACGGCCCAGCACGAGGACACGGGGAGAACCCGCCGACTTCGGCGTATCGCAGAGTTGCTCGCGAACCGCGGCCACGAGATAACCGTCTTCTGTGCCCAGTGGTGGGACGGCGACCACGAGACGTTCGAACGAGACGACGTGGAGTATCACGCCGTGACGAGAGACTCGCCGGACCACGCGCCGTCGCGACGCTTCGCACTCTCCCTTCCCGGTGCTCTCCGCCGAGCGAAACCCGACGTGATTCACGCCGCCGCGGTACCGAAACACGTCCTCGCGGCGAAGACGGCGAGCAAACTCGTGCGCGCACCGCTCGTCGTGGACTGGTACGAATCGCCGTCCGAAACCGGCGGGGCCTCCTCGAAGTCGCTTCGAATGGCGGCGGGGGCACCGGACGAAGTCATCACGCCCTCCGAGACGGTACGAACCCGAGTTCGGGAACTAGGCGCTGACGGGGACGACGTCCGGGTGATTCCGAACAGCATCGACATGGACGCCATCCGAGAGGCACAGGTGGTCGAGGGGGCCAACATCGTCTACTCGCGTCGTCTGGACGAGGACGCCAACGTGGAGAGCCTCTTTCTCGCGCTCGCGGAACTCCGTGACAAGGGCTGGCACGCCGTCATCATCGGTGACGGACCCGAACGCGAGGGGTACGAGCGACAGGCTTCCGACCTCCGTATCGACGACCGGGTGGAGTTCACCGGCGCGCAACCGGTCGAAAAGCGGATTCCGGTGTTTCGCGGGGCGCACGTCTACGTCCAGACCGCCCGACGAGAAGCGTTCCCGACCGACCTGTTGCGCGCGTTGGCGTGTGGCTGTGTCGGCGTGGTCGAGTACCACGTCGAATCGAGCGCCCACGAGTTAGTCGAGCAGGAAGAGCGCACCTTCCGAACCACGAGCGAGCAGGAACTCACGGAAGCGCTTCGGTCGGCCGCCGAACTCCTCCGAATGACGGAAAACGAGGAGTTCGAGCGCTACGACGACGACCCCGTGTTGGAACAGTATCTCGACTGCTACCGCGACGTACAGGACTCGTACGGTTTCTTCTGACGGGACGTCCAGCAGGTCAGCAACGGACTATAGAGTGAGTGAAAGTCGTACTGTCGACTAACGAGAGGGTTCGAGCGGTGGCGATGGGAATATCGGGCATCGATACCGTCCGGAGGAGGATTCAAAGTCGTGTCCCCCGTACCGACGGACGACGCATGGCGACCAAACTCGAAACCGAACGACTCACGCGGGTCGTCGACGGGGACCGAATCGTCGATGGCGTTTCCATCTCGGTGTCCGAAGGGGACGTACTCGCGGTGCTCGGACCGTCCGGGTCGGGGAAATCCTCGCTCCTCCGACTCCTCAATCGTCTCGACGAACCCACCGAGGGAACCGTGTTTCTCGACGGGACGGATTACCGCGACCTCCCGCCCCGGGAGGTTCGTCGGCGAATCGGCATCGTCCCCCAGTCGCCCGCGCTTCGCGACGGAACGGTGTTCGAGAACGTGACCATCGGTCCCCGACTCCGCGGCGAGACGGTCCGACGGAAAGCCGCGGAGGAGTTGCTGGCGCGGATGAACCTCGACGGCTACGCGGACCGTGACGTTTCCGACCTGTCCGGCGGCGAAGCACAACGAGTCGCCATCGCCCGGACGCTCATCACGGAACCCGAGGTACTCCTGCTCGACGAACCAACGTCGAGTCTCGATTCGACCTCGGAAGCGAAAGTCGAGACGCTCCTCGAAGGACTCATCCACGAAACCGACCTCACGACGGTCCTCGTCACCCACGATGATTCGCAGGCGCGTCGGTTGGCGGACCGCGTTGCGATGCTCAGAGACGGGCGGGTCGAATCGGTCGGGCCGGTTTCGGAGGTGATGGCGTGAACTTCCTCGACCAGTTCGGAAACCCGGACGTGCTGCGGGGACTGATGCAGGTCGCCGTCGCGTCGGTGCTGGCGCTCGTCGTCCTCGGCGTCTCCGCCATCCGAAGTCTCGACCTCGAAACGGAACTCGGACGGTCGTTCGTCCGCGGGTTCGTGCAGGTAATCGCGATGGGGTCGGTCATCGGAATCCTCTTCTCGGTGAGTCTGGCGTGGAGCGCCCTCGTCCTCGTGGCGATGATGGGAATCGCCGCGTGGATTTCGAAGGACCGCGGAGAGAACGTTCCCGGCGTGTTTCGCGTGTCGCTCGTCGGCATCGCGTTCGGGTCGGGACTCGTCATCGTCACGATGGTCGCCGCCGGGGCAATCGAGGCATCGGTCCGGAACCTGATTCCAGTCGGCGGGATGGTCATTGCCAACGCGATGAAGACGAACTCGCTCGCACTGGACAGGTTCAAGGGCGAGATAGAGTCGAACCGAGCGGAAATCGAGGCGGTGCTCGCGCTGGGCGTCGCCCCCGAAAACGTCGTCTCGGAGTACGTGACGACGAGCGTGCGGGCGTCGCTGATTCCGATGGTGGAGTCGTTGAAAAGTCTCGGACTCGTCTACATTCCCGGCATGATGTCCGGGATGATTCTCGCGGGCGCGAACCCCATCTACGCCGCCGAGTATCAGTTCGTCATCATGGCCATGCTGTTCGCTGCGGGTGGATTGACGAGCATGGCGAGCACCCTGCTCGTCGGTCGCTATGCGTTCACCGAAGCGGAGCAGTTGAAGCGGTTCGATGGCTCGAAAGCGAGGGCGGGATAGCGTCGCCGTCTACTCTTCCCGCTCCGCGTTCGCCGCTTCGACCGCACGGACAGCAGCAACGTTTTCCGCCACGTCGTGAACTCGGACGATGTCCGCGCCGCGTTCGGCGGCGATGGTCGTCCCGGCGACCGTCGCGGCCGTACGGTCCTCGTCCGCGATGTCGTCGAACATCGACTTGTGCGAGTGACCGATGAGGACGGGACAGTCGAGGGCGTGGAGTTCGCCCGTCCGACCGAGGAGGGAGAAACTCTCCTCGGGACGCTTGCCGAACCCGAGACCGGGGTCCACGATTATCTTGTTCCGGTCCAGTCCGGCCTTCTCGGCCAGCAGGACGCGCTCTTCCAGTTCCGCGATGACGTCCTCGACCACGTCGTCGTATTCGACGGTGTGGCTCGGAACGACCGGCGCGTCGAGGCTGTGCATGACCACTAACGGCGCGTCGTACTCCGCGGCGACGAAGCGCATTTCGGGGTCCTCCAACCCGGACACGTCGTTCAGGATGTCCGCGCCGGCCTCCAACGCGGCACGGCCGACCTCGGCCTTGCGGGTATCGACCGAAATCATCGCGTCGAGGTCACTGATTCGTTCGATGACGGGGACGATACGGTCGATTTCCTCCCCGTTCGAGACCTCCTCGGCACCGGGGCGCGTGCTCTCGCCGCCGATGTCGATGACGTCCACGCCCGCTTCGACCATCCGTTTCGCGCGGTCGATGGCGTCCTCGTGTGCCTCGTACTGGCCGCCGTCGTGGAAACTGTCCGGGGTCACGTTGAGGATTCCCATCACCGCGGTTCGGCCCTCCCACGGGTAGCCGTGGCCGTCGACGTGGCCGTCGGTCAACTGCTGAATGCCTAACGTCTCACGGAGGTCGTCGGCGAAGACCGACAGTCCGTAGGGGTCGTCATCGAGCGTTTCGGCGAGTCGCTTGAACTGGGCCAGCGTCCCCATCAACAACACGTCGATGTTCTCGTCGTTCCGCTCCTTGAGTCCGGAGCGGGCACATTCGCCGCCGAGGGCCACCATCTCCTCCTTGAGACGCTGTGCCTGCCGGGTCTGAACGCGAGTTTTCACCACGCGGTGGACCGCTTTGCCGCGGGTTCGAACGCTTTCCGTGTGGCCGACGTGGCTGGCTTCCAGCGCGTCACGCGCGTCGTCCACGTCGGCGATACGTTTCGGAATCTCCGCCCGCGTCCAGCGGGTCCGCGCCTCCGCCACGGCGAACAGCGACCCAACGACGAGGACGAAATCGTCCTCGTCCGCCGCCGCGAGCGCACCGTCGAGCGCGCTTTCGACCGAGCGCACGCGTTCGACGTGTTCGACGCCACGGTCCTCGAACACCCGTGCGACGACCGCCACGTCCTCCGCACGGTCGATGTTGGCGTGGGTGGCGACGACGTGGTCCGGCGTCGGAAGCGCGTCCGCCATCCCCTCGATATCCTTGTCGTGCATCGCGCCGAAGACGAAGTGGAGGTCGTCGTAGTCGAACTCGGCGATGGTGTCGGCGAGGGCGTCACACGCACCGGGGTTGTGCGCTCCGTCGAGCGCAACGAGCGGGTCCGACCCCATCACTTCGAACCGACCGGGCCAGAACCCCTTCCTGAGCCCACGGGCGAGTTCGGCTTCGGTCACGTCGGCGACCTGCTGGGCAAGTACCGCCGCGATTCCGGCGTTTTGGGCCTGATACTCGCCGAGAAGTGGAATCGAGGTTTCGACATTCCAGTCCGGTCCCGACAGCGAAATGGCGGCCTCGGTGTGGTTCGTCCGACCCTCGTAGATGGCCTGCACGTCGTCCGATGTTCCGTCGCCGACCACGACAACGTCGCCCGCCTGTCTCCGAATCGCATCGAGGGCGTCCCCCGTCGCGCCGGTGACGAGCGGCGCGTTTTCGGGTGCGACGTGTGCTTTGTCGGTGGCGATTTCTTCGACCGTCTCGCCGATGATGCCCGTGTGTTCCAGCGTGACGCTCGTGACCGAGGAGGCGACGGGGTCAACGACGCTCGTCGCGTCGTATCGTCCGCCGATGCCGACTTCGAGGACGGCGACGTCCACGTCTTCGCGGGCGAAATACCAGAGCGCCATCGCGGTCATCCCCTCGAAGAACGTCGGCGAGTCTCCCCGGGCCGCCCGTTCGGTCACGTACCCCGAGACGGCTTCGACGTACTCGATTATCGCCGTCTCCGTTATCTTCCGTCCGTCGACCGTGATTCGCTCACGAACGTCGTCGAAGTGCGGCGACGTGTACAACCCGACCGACAAGCCCGCTTCGCGGAGAATCTGTTCCGTCATCCGGGCCGTACTGCCCTTGCCGTTCGAACCCGCGACCTGAACGAAACGGCCACCCTCGTGCGGGTCACCGAGATGTGCGAGGAGGTTCGCGGTGGAGTCCGTCCCCGGCTTCGGGCGGAACCGCCGCAAGTCGAAAAGAAAGTTCGCCGCCTCGTGGTAGTCCATACCTGTGAGGACAGAAGCCGAGCGCTTTAGATTGTCGGAGTTGGAGTCGAATCCCATCGCCTCCGGGTCAGAATTCCCGTTCGAACTCGCGGTTTATTCGCTCGTCGGCGCGTCGGGTTTTCGTCCGGCCGCGTTGCCCATCCTCGTCGTCCATCAACCGCATCATTCGCCGTTCGAACTCGTGTTCACCGATTTCGTCCGCGACGTACTTCGATTTCAGTTCCTCCATTCGGTCCTCCTTCGTCGGTTCGACGCGTTCCGAGAGGCCGAGGTCGCGGGCCCGTGGTGAGAATCGTTCGGCGATGCGAGCGAACACGGCGAGGTGGTCGCTTCGCGGCATCGAAACACGCCGCGCCGCACTCCAAACCGTCCAGAAGAACAGGACGGTGGCGAGGAGTCCATCCAGTAGAAACGCGACGATGTACGGGAACCCGGCGCGGAAGAACGCGAAGAGGAGCGGCGTGTTCGCATACGCCGGACTCCCGAGGGCGGCGAGGGTCGCAACCGTGCCGAACACGGTGATGCCGACGAGGAGGACGAGCGAGAACACGAACCCCGCGAACAGCGTTTTGACCTTCGTGTTGGAGAGGGCGCTCATCGCGTGGAACTTCGTCGCGGTTCCACTTCAACTCGTCCGTCCCGTTTTCGGGGGGTGCGAACGTATCGGTGGAGGTTGGAAAATCACTCCGAGATGTGGCCGAGTTCAGGCACTGGTCGACGTCGATATGTCGGCGTTCGCGTATCCACCGTCCCCCGAAACGAAGGCGCTGGTGTTCGACGAACTCTCACGCACGCCGCCATCCATCAAGAGCGCGGTTCTATTCGACTACTCGATGCGTGATTACCGCGACGTACTCCCCGATATCGACCTTCCAACGCTCGTCTGTGCCGGAAGGGACGAAAAATGGCGAACCGTCGCCGCCGTCCGGGACGTCGCGGACCGCTTCCCGAACGCCGAATTCGAACTGTTCGAAGCGAGCGGCCACTGCATCACCCTCGAAGAACCCGAACGGTTCAACCGTCGCATCGAATCGTTCGTGGAATCCCTGTGAGGGCGGCGCGGATTCGCGTTTCCATCGATTTTCACCCGTCACCCATCGACCTGCCGCAGTATCCACAGAACGCATCGTTCACGGAATTTCGTGCACCGCACTCCGGACAGTTGCGTTTCGGCTCCGTCGGCGTCGCGTCGAACAGGCCACTCCACCCGGCCAGTTTGAGGACGGCGAGGACGAGGAGAACGTCGAGAATCCACCCGACGGGACCCATGAACGCGAACAGGACGAAGAAGGCTCCGACGACGACTGCGAGCGCGAGGTAGACGCCGTGTTCCGCTCGCGGATTCATGGCGAGTGGTCGATGACCGTCGGCATAAGCTTTCTCTCGAAATCACCGTCAAAGCACCCTCTGACGATCTTTACGCACTCCTTCGCTAACGCTCAGTTGTGCGTAAAACCGCGCGAGACGGTCGCCCTTCGGGCGCTGCGTCTCGCTGGCTTTTGATGAGATTTATTCCGGAAATTTTGGTGAATGAGCTATAGAAATCGTTCGCCACTCCTTCGCTTCGCTCAGTCGTAGCGAAAACCGCGCGAGACGGTCGCCCTCCGGGCGCTGCGTCTCGCTGGCTTCAGACACGATTTCACTTCGTTCAATCGTGTCTGAAACACCGTCGTTCCGCTACACTTCACGACGTACTTCCGGATGACTTCGCTACCGCTCAGTCATGCCGGAAGCACCTACTCCCGGTGAACACCATCGCCATGTCGCGCTCGTTCGCGGCCTCGATGACGTCGTCGTCGTTCACCGACCCGCCGGGTTGGATGATGGCCTCGATGCCCGCCTCGGCGGCCTCCTCAACGGCGTCCGGGAACGGGAAGAAAGCGTCGCTGGCCATGACCGCGCCGTCGGCGTCCTTGCCCTCGGCGTCGCGGTCGGCTTTCATTTTGGCGATTTCCACCGCGTCCACGCGACTGACCTGTCCCGCGCCGACGCCCACCGTCTCGGTTCCCTTGGCGAACAGGATGGCGTTGGACTTGACGTGCTTGATGGTCTGCCACGCGAAGAGCAGGGAATCTAATTGCTCCTCGGTCGGTTCGCGCTCGGTCACGACTTCGAGGTCCTCGCGGGACGGGTCCTGCATGTCGCGTTCCTGCACGAGTCGTCCGCCCACGAGGTCCTTTTCGGTGTGGGTTTCCGTGATTTCGCCGAGGTCGGAGACCTCCAACACGCGGAGGTTCTTCTTCTCGCAGAGGGTCGAAAGGGCGTCGTCGGTGTAGCCCGGCGCGACGACGACTTCCTTGAACGAGTCCACGATTTGGGTCGCGGTGGCGTCGTCACACTCGCGGTTCAGGGCGACGATGCCGCCGAACGCGCTCTTCGCGTCCGTCGAGAGGGCGCGCTCGTAGGCCTCGGAGAGCGAGTTGGCGACGGCACATCCGGCGGGGTTGGTGTGTTTGATGACCGCGCAGGCGGGGCGGTCGAACTCCTTGATGAGGTTCAGCGCGCCGTCGGCGTCGTTGTAGTTGTTGTACGACAGCGCCTTCGCGCCCTCGTTCAACTGCTCGGCGTGGACCACGCTGGCCTCCTCGCACGTCGCGTCGGCGTAGAGCGCGGCGTCCTGGTGCGGGTTCTCCCCGTATCGAAGACTGGCGGTGCGGTCGAACGTTTCGACCTTTCGAGCGGGGAGTTCCTCGTCCGTGTCCGCCTCGACGTGGACCTCGTTCGCGTCGAAATCGACTTCGGCGTCCCCCTCCGCGAACCAGCGCACTGCGCGGGGATATGCCTTGAATTCGCCTTGGTAGAGGACGCGCTCTTTCAGCGTCTCCTCGTCGTCGCCCTCGTACACCGGAATCGGTTCCTGCGTGACGATAGGGCCGTTGTCGACCTTCGAGCGGTCCACCTCGCCCGCGTCGTCCGTCGCGTCGGTGACGACGTGAACCGTGCATCCGGTCGTGCTCACGCCCGCGTCGAGCGCGTCGCCCCACGCGTCCATGCCGGGGAACGACGGGAGCAAGGACGGGTGAACGTTGAGCGTCGTCGGTGCGTCGTCCAGGAACTCGTTCGAGAGGATACGCATGTAGCCGTCGAGACAGACGAGGTCGAACTCGTAGTCCGTGAGCGCATCGAGGACGCGGCGTTCGTGTTCCCGCCGCGATTCGTCGTCGCCCTGTTCGACGACTTCCGTGGGAATCCCTCGCTTTTCGGCTTCGTCCAGCACCGGCGCGTCAGCGCTGTTGGTGAGGACGACCGCTAGTTCCGCCCCGCCCGGCGCGAGGTCCGCGATGTGCATGAGGTTTCGACCACGGTTCCCGGCTATACCCGCAATCCCTGTCATACGAGAAGGACGGCGGGGCGGGGCCAAAGTAGTTGCGGTCCAGCGGCGCATTCTATACAATATCGTGTATATATTTCAGGACCGCGTCGTTATTTTTCGTCTTTGTATGCATACTTGTGCGTCACCGGACCGACACGCTTTTGCCGAACCGAACGGCAGGCACACGTATGGATTCCCTTTACGCCGTCTCGCCGATAGACGGGCGCTACGCCGGTCGAACCGCGCCGCTCCGCGACTACGCGAGCGAGGCCGCGCTCATGCGTGCCCGCGTGCGAGTCGAGATAGAATACCTCATCGCGCTGTCCGACCTCGACGTGACGCCGTTCGACATCGGGGCGGACGACCGGAACGAACTCAGGGCCGTCTACGAGGAGTTCGACGCCGAGGACGCGGAAATCGTCAAAGCGCTCGAAACCGAGGGCTACGAGGACTACCCCGCCACGAACCACGACGTGAAGGCGGTCGAATACTTCGTCCGTCGCTCGCTCCCCGACGGGTTGGACCTCGGGTCGTGGATTCACTTCGCGCTGACGAGCGAGGACGTGAACAACCTCGCCCACCGCCTGCTCGCCAAACCGGCCGTCGAGGAAGTTCTGCTCCCCGAACTCGCCGCCGTCCGCGACGAGTTGGCCGACATGGCTCACGAGTACCGCGACGTTCCGATGCTCGCACGGACCCACGGACAACCGGCCACGCCCACGACGTTCGGCAAGGAGATGGCCGTCTACGCCGCCCGTCTCGGACGAGCGGTCGGCGAAATCGAACGCGCCGCCGAATCGCTCTCTGGCAAACTCGCGGGTGCCAGCGGCACCTACGCGGCCCACGTCGCGGCCTATCCCGACGTCGATTGGCGGGCCTTCTCCCGCGAGTTCATAACGGGCCTCGGCCTCTCCCACACCGCGCTCGCCACGCAGGTCAACCCGTGTGACGACCTCGCGGAGCTGTTCGACGCGCTTCGGCGCGCCAACGCGATTCTCCTCGATATGGACCGCGACATCTGGCTCTACGTCAGCGACCGCTACCTCGGGCAACTGACCACCGAGAGCGAAACCGGCAGTTCGACCATGCCTCACAAGGTCAACCCCATCGACTTCGAGAACTCGGAAGGCAACCTCTCGAAGGCCAACTCCGACCTCACGTTCCTCGGCGATTACGTTACCACCTCCCGACTCCAGCGCGACCTCTCGGATTCGACCGTCAAGCGGAACATCGGGAGCGCGTTCGCCTACTGCCTCCTCGGCTACACGAAAGCGCAGGACGGCCTCGGAAAGGTCGTCCCCAACGAGGAAGTCATGCGCGAGGAACTCGAATCGACGCCCGAAATCATCGGCGAGGCCGTCCAGACTATCCTCCGACGCGAAGGCCACGGCGACGCCTACGAACGCGTCAAGACGCTCACCCGCGGAAAGCGCGTCACGCTCGGCGACTTCCGCGACCTCTTCGACGAACTCGACGTCGATGACGACGTACGCGAGGAACTCCACGCGCTGACGCCCGCCGGATACACGGGTATCGCCGCCGACCTCGCGGACGACCTCGACTGAGTTCGCTCTCCCAACCGACAGGGTTCACTCACCCAAACCGTTACACTCTCGCCCGTCGTCACCCGTTTTCATGTCGTCGAAATACGAGCCACGCCGTTTGGCGGGACCGCTCATCGCGGTCGTCGCGCTCGCCTACTGGTTTCTCGTTCGGCCGTGGCACCTGCGGTGGGGTGCGACCGACGAGGAAGTCGAAGGGACCCTACCGGGCGACGACTTGCTCCGTGATTCGAAATCCGAAGTCACCCACGGTATCACCATCGACGCCCCCGTAGAGGACGTGTGGCCGTGGCTCGTCCAGATCGGACAGGGCCGTGCCGGGTTCTACAGTTACGACTGGTTGGAAAACCTCGTCGGCGCGGACATCCACAACGCCGACCGAATCCTCCCTCGGTATCAGGACCTCGAAGCGGGGGACATCGTCCGACTCGCGCCCGAAGACTACCCGGCCCAGACCGAAGAATCTACCCTCGAAGTGGCGGTGTTGGATGCGGGGCGAGCGTTGGTCGTTCATCCGCTCGTGGACTCGCCGCGATGGACGTGGGCGTTCGTCCTCCATCCGATGAACGACGGAACGACTCGGTTCGTCGTTCGGATGCGCACGCAGGGTAAACGAGCCCTCCGCGGCAAGGTCGCCGACTACCTGTTCTGGGAACCGGCCCACTTCGTCATGGAACGCAAGATGCTTCTCGGGGTGAAAGAGCGTGCCGAGTCGTCGAAATACGGGGCGTGAAAAACGGGAGCCGAGCGTGACGCCAGGCGATTACTTGTAATAGTCCCGTTTGCTGTAGACGTAGGCCAACAACAACCCTCCGATGACGATGCCGAAGATGGCGGCGAGATGACCCGTAAAGAATCGAAGCACGTCCATCAGGAGACTGAGTCCATACACGACGACCGTGAGCGTCCACGCCCACGATTGAAGCGTCCACAGACCCCACACGACGGCGAGTTTGGCGAGCGCGAAAACGATGACGATAGCACCGATGATGAAGCCGAGCGGGGAGGAAAACAGCGCGCCGAAGCCTCGAAGGAGACCCCCAACCGCACCGAGTGCAGCGAGGACACAGATGATTTTGATGCCGAGCGGGGCGGACTGCGGGTTCCGTCCGTAGGCGGAGCGGTTTGTAGCCATACTGTTCGATAGAAAGTGAACCGTAATAAGCTTCGTTGACGTATCCACCACGAAGTATTTATCCCTCGCATACTCATTCCTCGCCGTATGGACCCCGATACACGCGGTACCTCCGGCTGTCCGAAGTGTGGTCACACCGAAGTAACCACGGACTCCATCTCGACCACCGGCGGAGGGTTTAGCAAGATGTTCGACATCCAGACGAAGAGTTTCACCGTCGTCTCCTGTTCCAACTGCGGCTACTCCGAACTGTACAAGGACGTCGGCAACCGCGGAAGCGACATCGTGGACGTCTTCCTGGGCTGAACCGCCACCGACCGCCGTTTTCCATCACCCAAAATGACAAACAGAGACTCCATCATTCACGCACTCATCGGAGCGGTCGTGACCACGATTGTGTTCTTCGTCCCGCTTTCCCCCGTCATCGGCGGCGCTGTCGCGGCGTATCTGGGTCACGCGACGACAGGCGACGGAATTCGAGTCGGTGCAATTTCGGGTGTGATTGCAACCATTCCGATGGCATTCGTCGGACTGTTCGCCGTGAGCATTTTCTCCTTCGCGTACGTTCCGAACGGGTTCTTGCTGGTGATCGTCCTTTTCGGTATCCTCTCGATGCTCTATACGGTCGGACTGAGCGCGCTGGGTGGTCTCCTCGGCGCGTATCTGGTTGACGAGTTCTAATGCACGCAACGGCAACCCGGAAAACATCCACTCCGGCGAGATTTTAAATAGGAGAACGAGACCACCCTGTGGCGTGGTAGTCGAATCGGTCGAAGGGATGTTCGTCGGACTTGCACCTCTGCTGTTCATCGGTATCGATGGCGAGCGACGGTATTTCCGGGTACGAACCGCACCGATTCCATCGCGACCAGCAGGATTACCGATTACCTCCGACCCGTTGCAGGTACTCGTTCTCGACCGTCCACCACCGACGTGCGCTGCCGTCGAATCGATGTTCGCCAATCGCGCCGAGAGTGCCGACAGTGTCTCAGTCAACGAACGAGCGTTCGAAGCGCCTGCCTCACTGCATCCGCGGCGGTTCGTACCTCACCGACGGCAACGTATTCCCGCGGACCGTGTGCGACGGCCCCATCGTCATCGGACAAAACGCCCGGCCCGAAGACGACCGTCGGAGCGACCGCCGCAAAATAGGATGCCTCGGTCGCCGCTCCGAAGGGACGGACGTCGCCGCCACTGGCGTCGCGGAGCGTTCGCACCAACCTCGAATCGGCGGACGTCTCGAAGGCTTCGAGAAACGGCGTTTCGCGTTCGGCAAGCGACACGTCCACCTCGACGGACCGCGAGACGGCGTCTCGAAGATGTGATTCGAGGGAGCGTCGGAACTCCTCTGCACCTTCCGGCGGGACGCTACGCCGGTCGATGACGAACGAACAGTTCGCGGGAATTTGGTTCGTCGCCGTTCCCCCGCGGACCGTCGTCGGCGTGAGCGTCGGCGCGCCGAGTTCGGGGTGTTCCCGGTCGGAATCGAACGTGGAGAGCGCCGTCAACACGGGGGCCAACCCGCGTATCGCGTTGACACCCGCATCGGGATGAGCGGCGTGTGCGTTCTCCCCGCGGAGCGTCACGGTTCCCTGAAATCGGCCACGTGCAGCGTTGCACACGTCGAGACCGGTCGGTTCTCCGACGATGACGCCGTCGGGGAGAGTTTCGCTCGCATCTCGGTCTCCTTCGCCGGAAAGAAAGCCAAGCGCGGCCGCGCCAGTCGAGTCGGTCTCCTCGTCCGGCGTCACGGCGAGTGTCACCCGACCGCGGGTAGGTTCGACCACGAGAAAGGCGTCGAGAAGCGCCGCGAGCGGTCCTTTCGCGTCACAGGAGCCACGACCACGAATCCGGTCGACACCGTCGCGCGCAAACGGAACGTGCGGTGGGACGGTGTCGATGTGCGTGTTCAGGACGATGTGCGGGCCGTCCTCGTCGCCGACACGTCCCGCGAGGACGTTTCCCGCGTCGTCAACGGTCGTATGGATGCCTTCCGATTCGAGGGTTTCGACGAGAAAGGACCGCATCTCGTCAACTGACTCGTGCGAGGGCGTTTGGACTGCCGTTTCGAGGAACGAAACTGGGTCGAAATCGACCATGGTATCAGGCCTCTAAATCGAACCGACCGGCGTTAGAGACACGGAGGTCGCCCCCGAATTCGCGTTCGACGGGGCCGGTGAGCGTCGCGTTTCGGTCGCTGACCGTGACTTCGAGTTCGCCACCGGGTGGCGACACCGACACCCCTTCGCCGTCGACGAGTCCGAGTCGGCGTGCGGCGGCAGCGATAGCTACCGCGCCAGTTCCACAGGAGCGGGTTTCGCCCTCGACACCGCGCTCGAACGTGCGCTGGTCGAACCCATCGTCGCGCGGCGAGGCGAAGGTAACGTTCGTGCCCTGCGGGAAGGCGTCCGCGTGACGAATCGGTGGCGCATCCTGTTCGAGATTCACCGCGTCCACGTCGTCCACGAACGCGACGGCGTGCGGAACGCCCGTGTTCACCGCCGTCACGTCGTAGTCACCGACTCGCGATTCGATGAGTGGTTCATCGCCTGCGAGCGGAACGGCGTCCGGAGCGAACGCGGGCGCGCCCATCTCGATGGTCGCGCCGTCGTCGTGTATCGTCGCGTGGCGGGTTCCGGCGAGCGTGTCTATCATCACTTCGTCCGCGTTCGCCTGCTCGGCGGCCCAAACAGCGGCACAGCGTGCGCCGTTTCCGCACATCTCCGCCGTGCTTCCGTCGGGTTGAACGAGGGTCATGATGACCCGCGGTGGTCGGAAGTCGGGTTCGAGCGCCAGAAAGAGGACGCCGTCCGCACCGATTCCGTCCGCTCTGTCACAGGCCCCTCGTGCGAATCGCGCTCGGTGGGGGACACACGCGTCCGCGTCTACGATGACGAAATCGTTCCCGGTGCCGTGGTACTTCTCGAACGAGAGGTTCATTCCCACGGCACCTCCTCGGTCGCGATGACGTCGGCAAGCGTTTCGCGTCGGTGGGCGACGCCGATCCGGTCGCCGTCCACCGCCACGACCGCCGGACGTGGCCGCGAGTTGTACTGACTCGCCATCTCGTAGCCGTATGCCCCCGCGTTGCCGATGGCGAGGAGGTCGCCACGGGTCGGGTCGGCGAGTGCGTGGGTTCCGAAGGTGTCCGAACTCTCGCAGATGGGTCCGGCGACTGTCGCTTCGACGGCGGACCCGTCCCCGCTCCCGACGACGGTTCTGATGTGGTGATAGGAGTCGTAGAGAGCAGGTCGAGCGAGCGTCGTCATCCCGGCATCGACGCCGACGAGGGTCGTCTCCGGCGTGTCCTTCACAGTGTTCACGCGGGTCAGTAGGACGCCGGCGTCGGCGACGAGATAGCGACCGGGTTCCACGACGAGCGTGGCCTCGATATCACCGAGGGCGTCTCGAGTCGCGTTGGCGACGGATTCGAGGTCGAGCGGCGGGTCGTCAGGATGGTACGGGACGCCGAATCCGCCGCCCACGTCCACGAATTCGAGGTCGAGGTCGATCGTTTGGGCCAGTTCACCCATGCGCGAGACGAGTTCGCGGTGATTCCCGAGGTCGTCGCCCGAGATGCCACTGCCGGCGTGGGCGTGGATTCCCACGACGTCGAAGGCGTCCGCGGCCGATTCGAGCAGTGATGCCGCTCGGTCGTAGGGGACGCCGAACTTCGCGTCCGCGCCGGTTCGCACCTTCTCGTGGTGACCCGCGCCGACGCCGGGATTGACGCGGAGACAAAGCCGGCCGTCGTAGCCGCGCTCGGCCAACCGTTCGATGGTGTCCGCGGCACCGACCGTGATCGTCAGTTCCGGGTGGTCCGCGGCGAGTTCGACGACCCGATCGAGGTCGATACCGGGCGGGTTGACGGCGGTGTAGTGGACACGCTCGCCCTCGAACCCGGCGGCGAAAGCCCGCTCCGTTTCGCCCGCGGATGCACACTCGATGCTCGCACCCTCGGCTTCGAGCGTTTCGAGGACTGTCCACGACGTGTTCGCCTTCGCGGCGAAGTGTACGTCCGCGCCCGGGAACGCGGCCGCGAGTCGGGCGTAGTTCTCTCGAACCCGTTCGAGGTCGACGACGTACAGCGGCGTTCCGTAATCATTGGCGAGTTCGTCGAGTCGGGCGTCCGACCAGTCCGACAGCCGTCGTACCGGCGGGTTGTCGTCGGATGCGCTCGCACTCATCGCAACGCCTCCTCGCGTTCGACCTGTTCGAGCGTGTCGTCCTCCACGTCGAGGGCGACGACGGCGGGCTTGTACGCACCGCCGTCGAACAGGTCGTGGTCGCCGAGGCTCGACTCCACGAACCGGGTGAACGCGCGGCGATTCGGGGGTAAGTGGCCGTACAGTATCTCCTCGTCAACGAGGTCGTAGACGGGGATTCGCGGCGTGAGAAGGGTGTTCTCCGCGACGATGCTCCCCTCGCCGACGACGAACCCGGACGTGACGCGACAGCCAGCGCCGAGGGACACGTCGTCCTCGACGATAACGGGTGTTCCCTCGACGGGTTCGAGGACGCCGCCGATGAGTACGTTCGCGCCGATTTTGACGTTCGCACCGATTTGAGCACACGAACCGACGGTATCACAGGAATCCACGAGCGTTCCGTCGCCGATGGAGACGCCGATGTTGACGAAACTCGGACTCATCAAGATACAACTCGACCCGACGTGTGCACCCCGTCGGAGGACCGTTCCGTCGGGCGTGTTTCGGGTTCCCCTACCGGGAAAGTCGTCCGTCTGGCGGAGCGGCAACACGTCGTGGTAGGTGACGTCGCCGTACTCTCGGCTCTCGATGTTCCGCAGACCGAAGTTCAGTAAAATACCCTGCTTCACCCACTCGTTCGCTTCCCAATTCCCGTCGCGCTTTTCGGCGGCGCGAACCTCGCCCGCCTCCAACGCGTCGAGGAAAGCTTCGAGGAGTTCGTGTTCGTTCGGTCCGGCGCTGTCCGCGTCGACCTCGCCGGAGTCGTATCGTTGCCACAGTTCCCGTACGTCGCTTCGTATGTCGCTGTCACGTCTCATTCGCTGATCACCTCGCTGAACTCGTACCGTCCCGGTTGCCGTCCGGCCACCCATACCGCCGCGTCGAGCGCGCCGTCGGCAAACACACCCCTATCGGCCGCGCGATGGGAGAGTCGAAGGTCCTCGTGGTCGTTCGCCAACAGGATTTCGTGTTCGCCCGCGATACCGCCAGCACGGCGGGCGTGGACGCCGACTTCGTCGGATTGTCGCGGTGCATCCCCTTCGCGTCCGTGAACCCGCTCGTCGGGGCCGCCAGCCGCCGCGATTCGGTCGAGAATCGTCTTCGCGGTCCCGCTCGGCGCGTCTCGCTTGCCGTCGTGGTGCGTTTCCATCAGTTCCACGTCGTAGCCGGGGAGGTCGGAGACGGCCCCTTCGACGGCTCGGAGAAGCGCTTGGATTCCGCGGGAGAAGTTGCTCGCTACCAGGACGGGGACCGATTCGCTCGCTTCGCGGAGGGCGGCCTCGTCTTCGTCCGTGAATCCGGTCGTGCCGACGACGCAAGCGACACCTGCGTCCGCACACGCGGCGACGAACTCCCGACTCGCGTTGGGAGTCGAAAAGTCCACGAGAACGTCCGGTTCGTACCCGGAGAGGACGGTTTCGAGTTCGTCCATCGGTTCGAGCGGAACGCCGTCGATTTCTTCCGGCGGGTCGCGGCTGACGCCCGCGACGATGTCTACGTCGTCTCGTCCGTCCGCCGCCGCGATGACGGCCCGGCCCATCCGCCCCGTGACGCCGCCGACGAGGACCCGCGTCACGCGCCCCCCTCCAGTTCGTCGAGTACCGCCGCGAGTTCCTCGCGGTGGTCGTCGGAGAGTTCCGAAAGGGGCAGTCGAAGGCCGTCCGGCCCGTAGCCGCGGTGTTCCATCGCCGCCTTCACCGGAATCGGGTTCGTCTCCGCGAACAGCGCGCGGAACAGCGGGCCGAGTTCGAACTGGAGTTCCTGCGCCCGAGCGTAGTCGTCCGAAAGCGCGGATTCGACCAGTTCGCAGGTCCGCTCCGGTTCGACGTTCGCGGAGACGCTGATGGTCCCCGCCGCGCCGATGGAGAGCATCGGGAGCGTCAGCGCGTCGTCGCCAGACAACACGGCGAACGCCTCGTCTCGGGTCCGTTCGACGATTTCGCTTATCTGTCCGAGGTCACCGCTGGCGGCCTTGTACCCGAGAATGTTGTCGTGTTCGGCGAGCGAAACGGTCGTCTCCACGTCGATGTTGCGCCCGGTCCGGGACGGGACGTTGTAGACGATTTGGGGCAAGTCGACGGCGTCGGCGATGGTTCGATAGTGGGCTTCCATTCCCGCCGGTTCCGGCTTGTTGTAGTAGGGCGAGATGAGAAGGAGGCCGTCCGCGCCGGCGTCCGCGGACCGTCGTGCGAGGTTGAGCGCCTCGCGGGTCGCGTTGCTGCCCGCGCCTGCGATGACGGGGATGTCGACGGCGTCCACGACGGTTTCGACGACTTCGACGTGTTCGTCGTGGCTCAAGGTCGCGCTCTCGCCGGTCGAACCGACCGGGACGAGGCCGTCGACCCCGGCGCGTTCGAGGCGCTGGGCGTCGCTACGGAGGAGTTCGTGGTCTATGCTGTCGCCCGCAAAGGGCGTGGTCATCGCGGGATAAACCCCGCGGAACGGTGAGTCTGTGTCTGTCATCGGTTTGTGTCGGAAATCGGTTGTCGCGCGCTGCAAAACGAAGATGGCTCGAAACGGGGGTGCCACGCCCGCCGCGAACCTCACGCCGCACGTTTTGTCCGTTTTCCGACTGTGCTGTCGCTCGTTCGCCGATACGCGAACACGGCGCGCGCCACAGCACGAGGCATGTTCCATTGGCTGTTTCGTGGTGACTTATGCCTTACGCCGACGGCAGAGTCTGTCGTTGGGGTCCCAGTCTCGGCGGAAGAAGTCGTCCGAAACCGGCCGAAGTCGGGTGGAAATCGATTAGAAGTGGTCGTTTGCCGAAAACCAACCGGTTACGCAGAAAATATTTACCGTGAGATGAGGGATGTTCAGTATGAACTGGTCCCTTATCGCGCGGTGTAGTTTCCGGTACACGCTCGTCTACGCGGGACTCACGGTGGCTGCCGTGGTCGCTCTCACCGAATCGGAACTCGTGCTTATCTACCTGTTCGGGTTGGGATTCATCGTTCTCCTGATGTCGGCGGAAGCGGAGCGATTCGGGTCGGGACGACCACGGCGACGGCGGATTCGATGGGTCTACGGACCACCATCGCGGACCCCGAAGACCTCCGAGTGACCCAGTTGCAGAGCGACGTCAAGGTTCTCTTTTACGGCATCGGCCTCCTCGTCTGTACCCTCGCCGCGCTCGTACTGGTCGGGTAGGAAGGGCCTGTGTGCCGTTGCCACGCAGGACAATCCGGCGGTCTTATCATACCTCCATACATATTTTCGGAAAATGCTCGTCCTCGGAGACGCCCACGCCGACGACCACGACAACCGGCGCGCACTCTTCGCGGCGTACCGCGAGGCGGACCCAGACGTGACTCTGCAGTTGGGGGATCTGATGTTCTACGACCTGCCCGCCCCGACGTGGTTTATCGGCGGGAACAACGAGAATTTCGACACCGTGGAGGCACTGCGAAACGGACTGATTTCGAACTCGCGCGTCAGAAACGCACACCTGCTCGCAAGCACCGCCGTCGAACTCGACGGTCTCCGAATCGCCGGTCTGTCGGGGAATTTCGCACCGACGCAGTACGACCGACCTCGCGCCAACCTCGTCGGCGACCGCCGCCGTCACTTCACCCACGAGGACATCGAACAGGCGATGGAACTCGGCTCGGTGGACGTGTTGCTGACCCACGAAGCACCCCACGGCCTGCCCGTTGCCGAGGAGTACGATGTCGGCTGTTCGTACATCGACGACCTGCTCTCCGCACTCTCCCCCGACCTCTGTCTCATCGGCCACCATCACCAGCACGCGGAGACGACCATCGGCGACACGAAGGTCGTCAGCGTGGCACCGACGTGGGAACGGTACTACGTTCTCGACCCGGAGACGCGCACGCTCACGTGGCACGAAACGCCCACGTCGTGACAGTATCGGACAGACAACTTCTTTATGGCAGTAGTTATCACACTAATCTATGACGGAGATCCATCCGGGTCAGCGCGTCACGGTCTTAGCCGACGCGCAAAACCTCTATCATACTGCTCAAAGCGTCTATAGTCGAAATATTGACTACTCCTCTCTCCTCTCGAAGGCGGCCCAAGACCGGGAGCTGACGCGTGCCATCGCCTACGTCATTCAGGCCGATAGCCCCGACGAGGACCGGTTTTTCGACGCGTTGACCGACATCGGGTTCGAAGCGAAGATAAAGGCCATCAAGACGTTCGGCGACGGGTCGAAGAAGGCCGATTGGGACGTCGGCATCTGTCTCGACGCCATCACGCTCGCGCCGAAAGTCGATACGGTCGTTCTCTGCACCGGCGACGGCGACTTCGCACAACTGGCGACGCATCTACGACACGAAGGAGTGCGCGTGGAAGTGATGGGGTTCCAAGAATCGACCGCCGAAGAACTCGTCGCCGCCGCCGACAGTTTCATCGACCTCAGTGAACGGACCGAGACGTTCCTCCTCTAAACCGGACGACCGCTTTCGGCCGTTCCGTACATCAGTGCACCCGCGGCGAGGGCGATAGTGGCGATTCCGGCGAGAGCGTTCCCCACGAAGGTACCGATCATCGAGATGACGCCGAAGATCATGACGCTCCCGACGATGAGAAGCGCGATTCCCAGCAGTTCTTTCGTGTTCATACGCCGTCTTCGGACTCCCTCCTAATAAATCGCTCTCAAACCGATAGCCAGAGCCATGGTACTCAGTGACAAAGCCATAATAAACCATAGCACGAAATCGGATGTCGAAGGCCTTTCACCCACCCGCGCCGAATCCGGGGCAATGACCGAAGACGAGGATTTGCCCGCACTCCGTATCACCGCGGATTACCAGTTCGGCGCGGGCGCTGGTGCCGCGCTGTTCCCACGCGAGGAGGACCTCGAAGTTCGCCACTCGTCGTCCGGGCGACCACAGCAAGTACACGCCGACGGACGCCGACTCGTCACCTACGCCACCGACGGCCGGTTCACGCTCGGCCTCGCAGGAGGGAGCCGTATCGCCGCCGTCCTCGAATCGCCCGCAGCCCGCGTCATCGTCGGGGACGAGAGCGAACCGTTCGTCCGGGACGGCAAGAACGTCTTCGCCAAGTTCGTCGGCGACGTGGACCCCGACGTTCGCGCCGGTGACGAGGTGTTGGTGACCCACGAAAACGGCGACCTCCTCGCCGTCGGACGCGCCGAACTCGACGCCGACGCCATGTTCGATTTCGATACCGGAATGGCCGTGAAGGTGCGTGACAGCGCGGGCGAGTAAGCAGCGAGACAGGAAGGGGAGACAGGATTCGAGAGCGGTACGTCACCGTTCGCGGACGGAGTGATGAAATCCGATTGACGCTCACCGTTCGACCCGGAAAGGACGGATTCACCCGCCTCAACCGACCAGATGACGACGGCTGGTGAGCGAACCGTTTGCGTCACGTTTTTGCCCGTTCGCTCCGACGGTTCGGGTATGTTTGGAGGAGGCGGCGGTGGGCTCGACCCACGCAAGATGCAGCAGATGATGAAGCAGATGGGTATCGATGTGGACGACATCGACGCCGAGGAAGTCGTCATCCGCACGGCGGACGGCGACGAACTCGTCTTCAGCGACCCCGACGTGACCCGAATGGACGCGCGCGGTCAACACACCTATCAGGTCGTCGGCGACGCCGAGACGCGCGAATCGTCCGGTGGTAGTTCCGACGAGTCGGAAAGTACCGAGGAGTCCACGGACGCGGGCGCGATTCCGGAAGCCGACGTGGAGATCGTCGCCCAGCGAGCGGGCGCGACCGAAGACGAAGCCCGAGAGGCGCTCGACGCGGAGAACGGCGACCTTGCGGCGGCGATAGAGCGACTGGAGTGACGGTTCTACTCGTTCACGGCGACCGGGAGTACCTGCGAAATCCCGGCGAGGAGCTACAGACGGACCTCGGCGTCCTCACCGTTCCGGAGGACGTCCAACCCGGCGACGTTCTCGCCACCCACTTGGACGAGGAGTTCACGGTGCGGCGACTCCGCGGCCCCGACCTGTTTCACCACTTCGACCGAACCGGCGCGCCGATGCTCCCGCGGGACATCGGACTCGTCGTCGGCGAAACCGGTGTCGCGGCGGGCGACAGGGTGTTGGACGCCGGAACGGGAACCGGCGTCCTCGCGGCGTATCTCGGCCGTATCGGCGCTGAAGTCGTCACCTACGAACGGAAGGAAGATTTCGCCGAGGTGGCCCGCGACAACATCGAGATGGCCGACGTGGCCGATTCGGTCGAAGTCCGAACGGGCGACATCACCGACGAACTCGACGACCTCGGCGAGTTCGATGTCGTCACCCTCGACACGCCGGACGCGGCGGACGTCGTCGCACACGCACAGGACCTGCTCGGGGACGGCGGGTCGCTCGGCGTCTACGCGCCGTTCGTGGAGAGCGCCCGCGACGTCGAATCGGCCGCCCGCGAAGCGAATTTAGACGACGTTCGGACGATGGAGACCATCCAGCGCGAGATGGACTTCGACGAGCGGGGAACGCGCCCGACCACGAGTCCGGTCGGCCACACCGGCTATCTCACCTTCGCGCGGAAGACGTAGCGCGAGACGGCGGTTCTCGATATCGTTTTTCTTTCGACGCACTCACAGTAGCGGACGCTATTCGGGACTGGTTCGAAACGGCCGGTCGAAAACGGGTTGTCGTCAGTGCCTACCGGTGTCGTACTTGTAGGTCGCCTCGTCGGGGTCGATGCCGAACTCCTCGGCCATCTCCTCGGCATCATCCTCGTCCGATTGTTCGACGTCGTGCGGTCCC
This sequence comes from Haladaptatus sp. HS23, assembly GCF_056892285.1. Taxonomy (NCBI): domain Archaea; kingdom Methanobacteriati; phylum Methanobacteriota; class Halobacteria; order Halobacteriales; family Haladaptataceae; genus Haladaptatus; species Haladaptatus sp. HS23. The sequence goes on from NZ_JBXGLH010000002.1 coordinate 700,009, forward strand.
GCGTCCTTGAACCGTTCGCGGAGGTGGTCGGGCATCGCAAAGGAGGAGACGGGGAGGACCATCGGTATGGCGTCGGGTTCGATTTCCTCCCGTTTCGTTTCGAGTCGGTCGCGGAGTTTCGGGGGCAGTTCGTCCGTTTCGATGGGTTCGAACCCGAACTGGGTGAGGAAGTCGGGCACGCCGACGAGGGCGTACACTTCCTCGAAGTCGTCGTCGCTCGCCTTGTCGGTGAGGCGTTCGATGACGTGCGCGCCGACGCCCTGACCCCGCCACCGTTCGACGACGCCGATACTCGTCAGCTCACAGATTTCGGGGGCGTCTTCCGGCTTGTGGATTCGAATCCGCCCGAACCCGGCTTTTTCGCCCGAGGTTTCGTCCACTACGACGACGTAATCCCGGGAACGAAAGGCGGTTTCGTCGAGCCCCATCGCCTCGATACTGTCGAGCAACCAGACCTCCTCGCGGTTTTTGGCATCCCGGACGTACATATCGAGAGATACGTTCGCAAACGACAAAAAGTCATCCGTGATTCGGGCGTCGGAATCGTCGTCCGAGACGGAGCAACTATCCAATCACGCTGTCGAAAATCCGGAGACAAAGCGCCGATAATTTCGGAGGATACCGGTGTCTGTTGCCCGTTTTCGGGGCGCGAACGACGGGTTTCAGAGCCCTTCCAACGAGCGTAGTTTCTGTTCGACGTCCGGCGGGGCGGAACTCGGCCCGTCGCGAACGCGATGGTCGGGGATCAAAACGGGAGCGGGGTTCGCATCGAGCGCCGTCCGAACGAGTTCCAAGTCCACCTCCTCCGAGTGGTCGATTCCGGAGGTCATCCGCGCGATGGTTTCGACGTTCACCTGCTCGCCGTAGGGGACGTTACGGACGGATTCCAGTACGCTTCGTTGGTCCGTCGGAAGGGTGAGCGCGACCTGTACGTCCGAAAAGTCGTCCTCGACGCCCTCCAGATACGCCATGATGCGGTCGAGGACGGCGTGGTCTTCCAGTGCGTCGTCGTCGGCCTCGTGCGGAAACGTCACGCGCAGAACGCGCCCGCTGGCGACGCCGATCTGCACGGCGCGCTCCAAGTACGGGGATTGCTGTGCGTAGATTCCGGCAGTCTCGTCCATAGCCACGGAAACGAACCTCATGACCTTCAAGATTCGTCCCGCGGACGCAAACCTTATGTACAAACTAGTCCGTTGATGTACTACAATGAACGTAGATGGTGCGCTCGCACCCGCGGTCGAGTCCATCCTCCGGGCCGCACGGGAACGAACGCCCGAGACGACGGGGCGTGTGTCCGTGGACGCACGCTCGTTCCCGGACGCGCTCGCGGACGCGGAGGAAAACGGGCGGGTGCCGCTGATTGCGGAAGTAAAGCCCACCAGTCCGACGACGGACGGGGAACGAACCGACGACCCGGTCGAACTGGCCGAAACGATGGTGGAAAACGGGGCGTCCGCCCTCTCGGTCCTCACCGAACCAGAGCATTTCGGCGGCAGTCCCGAGAACCTCCGGCGGGTCCGTGAGGCTGTCGACGTTCCGATTCTCCGGAAGGATTTCCTCGTCCGAGAGGAGCAACTGGACGTGGTCGCCGCCGACCTCGTGCTTCTCATCGTTCGCTTCGTGGACGACTTGAAGGGACTGCTGGTCGCCGCCCGTGAGCGCGGTTTTCAGGTTCTCGTCGAAGTCCACGACGGGGACGAACTGAAACAGGCGCTCGATGCGGGAGCGACCCTCATCGGCGTGAACAACCGCGACCTCGCGCGATTGGAGGTCGACTTGGGGACGTTCGAATCGGTCGCGCCCGTGGTCCCCGAGGACACGACGCTCGTCGCGGAGAGCGGTATCGCGACGACGGCAGACGTCGAACGAATGCGCGACGCCGGGGCGGACGCCCTGTTAGTCGGAAGCGCCATCATGGACGGCGACGTCGGCGACAACACGCGGAGGTTGGTGAACGCATGAGCGAAACGAACGAGATAAACGAGACGAAGTTCGGCGAGTACGGCGGCCAGTACGTCCCCGAGGTGCTGATGCCTGCAATCGAGGAACTCCAGTCGGCCTACGAACGCTACGTCCTCGACAACGAGGACGGCTTCATGGACGAGTTCCGCCGCCACCTCCGCGATTTCGGCGGCCGACCGACGCCGCTCCAGCGCGCCGACGCGCTGAGCGAGCGGTACGACCGCGACATCTACCTCAAACGCGAGGACCTGCTCCACGGCGGCGCGCACAAACTGAACAACGCGCTCGGACAGGTGCTGCTGGCGAAGTACATGGGCAAAGAGCGTATCGTCGCCGAGACGGGCGCGGGACAGCACGGCACCGCAACCGCGATGGCCGCCTCGTACCTCGACATCGACTGCGAGGTGTTCATGGGCCGCACCGACATCAACCGCCAGCGGCCGAACGTCTTCCGGATGCGAACCCACGACGCCGAGGTGAACCCCGTCGATGTGGGGTCGGGAACGCTGAAGGAAGCCATCAACGAGACCATGCGCGACTGGGCGACGAACGTCGAAGACACCCACTACGTCATCGGGAGCGTCGTCGGCCCACATCCGTTCCCGAAGATGGTCCGCGACTTCCAGTCCGTCATCAGCGAGGAAGCACGCGAACAGATTCGGGAGCAGGCCGGGCGACTTCCGGACAGCGTCGTCGCCTGTGCGGGCGGCGGGTCGAACACGATGGGCGCGTTCCACAACTTTGTAGACGACGAAACAGTCTCGCTGTTCGCCGTCGAAGCGGGCGGTTCGGGTCTGACCATCGACGAGGACGAGGGCGTCGCCCCCCATTCGGCCTCGCTGGGAACGGGTCGAGATGGCGTGCTTCACGGTGCCCGGACGAAACTCCTCCAGAGCCGAGACGGCCAAATCCTCGAATCACACAGCGTGAGCGCGGGACTCGACTACTCCGGCGTCGGTCCGGAACTCGCCCACCTCGTGGAGACGGGGCGGGTGACGCCGGTTAGCGTCGATGACGACGCGGCGCTCGAAGCCTTCCACCGACTCTCGAAACTGGAGGGAATCATCCCCGCGTTGGAGTCGAGCCACGCGGTTGCGTACTTGGAAGAATCGGACGACCTCGGCGACCTCGTGGTCGTCAACGTCTCCGGCCGAGGGGACAAGGACCTCGACACGGTCATCGAGGAAAGTGCAAACCGTGGTATCGACGCGGCACCGAGTATGGGGGTCTTCGAATGAATACCTCCCCTTCGAACCTCGAATCGGCCTTTTCCGACGGTCCCGCCCTGATTCCGTACGTCGTCGCCGGCGACCCGGGTATCGAAGAAACGAAGGAGTACGTCCGGGCGCTCGTTCGCGGCGGCGCGGACGTGGTCGAACTCGGCCTGCCGTTCTCGGAACCCATCGCGGACGGCCCGACGATTCAGAACGCCATCCAGCGCGCTCTTTCCGGCGGGATGACGCCGGACGATTACCTCGAACTCGTTTCGGATTTGGATGTAGAGGTCCCCGTCGTCTGCATGACCTACTACAATCTCATCTATCAGTATGGAGGCGAGGAGGGCGTCGAGTCCTTCGTGTCCGCCGCCGCGGAGGCCGGTGTTTCGGGGCTCATCGTCCCCGACCTTCCCGTCGAAGAGAGCGGTCCGCTCCGCTTGGCGTGTGACGAGTACGGACTCGATTTGGTGTTCATCATCGCGCCGACGACGACGGACGCGCGCAAACGGCGCATCTCCGAACAGGCGTCGGGATTCGTCTACGTGCAGGCCCGGATGGGAACGACGGGCGCACAGGCGGACGTGAGCGGCGACACGCACGACAGTCTGGAACGATTGGCCGGAAGCGACTTGCCCAAAGCCGTCGGCTTTGGCGTGAGCGAAGGCGAACACGCGAGGGAAATCGTCTCGGCGGGTGCTGACGGCGTCGTCGTCGGAAGCGCGCTCGTCGACATCGTCGCGTCGGGCGAGAACGTCGCGGAACGCCTCGAAGCCAAAGCCGCGGAACTCAAATCCGGGGCACGCGAAGGGGAACAAGAGATACCGGAACCGGAACGGACTTCAAACTAGCTTGCTACAGAGTCACATACAATGGACACAGGAATCACAGCGCGACTCGACCGAATCGGGTCCGACGGGCGCTACATCATCGTCCCGATGGACCACGGCATCACATTGGGCGCAGTAAAAGGCCTGAAGGACATAGAATCGACCATCGACGCGGTAACGCGAGGGGGTGCCGACGCCGTTCTCACGCAGAAGGGCATCGCACCGCGCGTGCATCCGAACAAGAACGACGCGGGGTACATCGTTCACCTGAACGCCTCGACCGTCATCGGTCCCGACTCGAACGACAAACGGATGACCGGGACGGTACAGGAGGCCATCGCGGCGGGTGCCGACGCCGTCTCGCTCCACATCAACGTCGGCAGCACCTACGAACCCAAACAGATCACCGACCTCGCGGAGGTGTGTGACACGGCGAGCAAATTCGGGATTCCAGTCCTCGCCATGTCCTACGCCCGCGGGCCGGGAGTCGACGAACACGACGCCGAGAGCCTCGGTCACGCGGTGCGACTGGCGGAGGAACTCGGTGCCGACGTGGTGAAAACCGCCTACAGCGGCGACGCGGACAGCTTCGAACACGTGGTCGAATCGACGCGCCTCCCCGTCGTCATCGCGGGCGGCGCGCCGGAAGGCGACAAGGCGACCCTCGAAGCGGTTCGCGGCGCGATGGACGCGGGCGGGGCGGGCGTCTCCATCGGTCGGTCCGTCTTCCAACACGACGACCCGGAAGCCATCGCCCGTGCCGTGAGCGGCGTCGTCCACGACGACTTGTCCGCCGAGGACGCGTTAGACGAGGCCGGACTGTCCGTCGAAGTCTGATTATAGCAGTTCGGGAAACTCCACGAGCGAGGTGAGCGTGTGCGTCGGTTCGGGGGTGGGTTCCATCGCACGCTCGTCGTGGGGAACCCAGACGGAGTCGATTCCGAGCGCGTTCGCACCGGCGACGTCCGCCCGCAGCGAGTCGCCGACGTGGAGCGCATCGTCCGGTGTCGTCCCGAGTTCGGTCAGCGCCTTCTCGAACGGTGCCGCGTCGGGTTTCGGCGGGACGCCGTTTCTTGGGTCCACGAAGACGAGCGTATCGAACGCGTCGGCGATACCCAACGCGTCGAGTTTGGTGTTCTGTGACGCCTCGTCCCCGTTCGTCACGAGTCCGAGGTTCGTTCCGCTGGCGGCCTCCAACGCCGCCTCGGCGCCGGGACGGAACGAAACCGCGGAGTGGTCGAGACACGCCTCGTACGCCGTGGCGAGTGCCGACGCGTGATGTTCCTCGACGCCCGCCTCTCGCGCCGCGGCGGCGAAACAGAACTCGTAGAACTCGTGTGACGTTTCGGCTATCGGAATCCCGTCCACCGCGGCGATGATATCGTCCAGCGTGCAGTACTGTTCGACCGAAACCCGGTCGAACGCGTCCGCGATGAGGGCCTCCTCGTTCTGGTCGGAGACGCAGAGCGTGGCGTCGAGGTCGAAGAGAACCGCATCGAAATCGGTCATTCGATAGTGGTATTCGAGGACGGCGGAAAAAGGTGCGGCGTTTCCCCTGCCGGAGTGCATGACCCGTGAATCCCCGACGATGCGGGAAATTCGTCAGCGGGGCGCAGAGAAGTTGCGGATTCCGCCACGTTCAAGCCGTGGGCCTACGAGCGATTCAGCATGACACGCTCCGTATGGTTGAAGGCCGACTCCTCGGTCGGCGACTGGGACACCCGACGCAAACGAATCACGGCCGGTTTGGAGGCCGGTGTGGACTGGGTTTTAGTGGACGACGACGACGTAGAGCGCGTCCGGGAACTCGGCGAGGTGAACGTCGCGGCGTTTCGCTCCGAGGGCGACGTTCACGTCTTCAACGCCGAAGAGGACGAACGCGAACGGGCCGACGCCCGAATCGTCGGCAAAGGCGGGGAAGGGGACGGGACGGTAGACCTCCCGTCCGACTTCTCCGGGTCCGCCGACCTCTCGACGCTCCGACGGGAGGACGAGGCCGAGGGAGCCTACGTTCGCATCCTCAGCGAGGAGTACGAAGCGTTCGCCGAGGCGGCGGCGGACGACGCGGAGTACACCATCGTCGTCGGCGAGGATTGGACCATCATCCCGCTCGAAAACCTCATCGCGCGAATCGGGGAAGAGACGGACCTCGTGGCCGGCGTGACGAACGCGGAGGAGGCACGAACCGCGTTCGAGACGCTGGAACTCGGCGCGGACGCCGTCCTGCTGGACAGCGACAATCCGGACGAAATCCGCTCCACCGTGGAGGTTCGTGACGCCGCAGAACGCGAAACGCTGGACTTCGAATGGGGAGAGGTCCTCACTATCGAGCAGACCGGCAGCGCGGACCGTGTCTGTGTCGACACCGGGTCGCTGATGGAACACGACGAGGGCATGCTCATCGGGTCGATGTCGCGCGGCCTCTTTTTCGTCCACGCCGAAACGGCCGAGTCGCCGTACGTCGCGTCACGACCGTTCCGAGTGAACGCGGGGGCGGTCCACGCCTACGTTCGAACCCCCGGCGGCGGGACCAAATACCTCGCGGAACTCCAGAGCGGCGACGAGGTGCAGGTGGTCGATACCGACGGCAAGACGCGCGAAGCGGTGGTCGGTCGGGTGAAAATCGAGAAGCGGCCCATGTTCCGCCTCGAAGTCGAGACGGACGACGGGGACCGCGTGGAGACGCTCTTGCAAAACGCCGAAACCATCAAAGTCGCGACGCCGGACGGACGAAAAGCGGTGACGGACATCGAAGTCGGCGACGAAGTGAAACTGTTCCTCGAAGGCGGTGCACGACACTTCGGCGAGAGCGTCGAAGAGAGTATTATTGAGCAGTAGCGTCGGTTTCGAGCGACGACGTACACCACTGACAGAAGTCGAGGTCGTCGTCCACCTTTCTCCCACAGTGTGGACAGCGTGTCGTCCCCTCGGCGGCGTCTTGGACGGCGCGGTTGTTTCGAACCCCGGACCAGTAGGCGTCGAGGATGTTACACAGCGAGACGAACAGAACGGGGAGGGACTGTTCCCAGTGGAGGTTTTGGCTCGCCTGCATGTACCCGCTCCACCCGCTGCTCTCGACCGCCTGAACGACCTCCGGCGGGATGAACAGGTAGGCGGTCAGGAACGCGAATCCGAACCAGAGAAACGCGCGAAGCCACTCCCGAAGGTAGAGATGGCCCGCTCCGGGATAGATGAGCGCGCACAGGGCCGCGAACCACGGGCGTTTTTTCTTCCGTGTCACTAGTCGTTGATAGCTGGTGGAACGTGTTAAACCCTTCCGATACGGTGTTTTACCGGACGAACGCCGTGAGCGAGGCGTAAATCGACGGCAAACGGTCGGTATCGAGAGCGGTTTGGGACGAAAATCCGGAAACGACCGCTTCGAACGAATTCGATTCGGGGATGTCCGGTCGGATGGGTGAAACTACTCGCCACGAAGTTCGTCGATAAGTCGCGAGAGCGTGGCGACGTCGTACTGGCCCGGAGCAGTCGCGTCGGCGGGGTCGAGCGGCGCGTAACCGATTTTCGACCCGTACAGCGGAGCGACGGCGCGCGAGTGACGGCCGACTTCGCCCATGGCCATCGTCGCGACGGTTTTCCCGCGCTCCGTGAGGAGGTTCGTGACGCGGAACAGGTCGAGGACGTCGGATTCGGACTGGGCGGTGACGGCGAGTTTGCCCACGTCGGCGTGGTCCGTACAGTTTTCGAGGAGTTCGCGCATCCGCTTCTGTGACGGCGTTTCCTCGAAGTCATGAAGCGATGCGACGACGAGCACGTCGTTGTCGCGGGCGTGGTCGACGAGTTCCTCGCCGGGCGTGGTGAACAGGGTTTCCAGTTCGAGGTCGATTGCACCCACTGCCGGATGGTCGACCGCTTCGCGGAGGACGTCAAGTCGCTCGTCGCCGGTCGCTTCGCCGCCCTCCCACTCGGCGCGATTCGTGGCGAGAAGGGGTAGTTCGCCGTCGTAAGACGCGAGCATCGAAAGCGGGTCGGCGGCGAGGTCCATGCGGAATTCGACGATATCGGCGTGTTCACGGGCGGGGGGTTCGTCGCCGAGGTCAGCCGTGCTCACAGCGAGCGAAAAGGAATCGAAGTCCATACGTCGACTTCGACCCGGCGAATAAAAGGCTACTCGGAACGGGGTTCGCGAGTGGCAAAAAGTGCGCCTCAACACGCGTTACTTCGGTCGCGTCGGAGAGTATCGTGCTCTCGAGCCGTCTCGACCGGAAATACTGGTGCTGTGCGTGTATGAGTTTACAGCGCGACGGTTCCTTCTTCCGCTTCGAGGAGTTCGTGGTAGCGGTTACGAATCGTGACCTCACTGATGTCGGCCACATCACTGACTTCCGCTTGCGTCGTCTTCTCATTGGTCAGGAGGGCCGCGGCGTAGACGGCGGCCGCGGCGAGTCCGACGGGCGATTTCCCGCTGTGGACGCCCTGTTCTTTCGCGTTCCGAAGGAGTTCGCGGGCGCGGTGTTCCGCCTCGTCGGAGAGTTCGAGGCCGGACGCAAAGCGCGGGACGTAACTCTCGGGGTCGGCGGGTTTGACTTCGAGGCTGAGTTCGCGCACGACGTAGCGGTAGGTGCGTGCGACTTCGCTTTTATCGACGCGGCTTACCTCGGTGATTTCGTCCAGACTGCGCGGGACACCGGCCTGGCGTGCGGCGGCGTAGACGCAGGACGTCGAGACGCCCTCGATGGAGCGACCCGGCAGGAGGTCCTCGTTCAGCGCGCGGCGGTAGATGACGCTGGCCATCTCGCGGACGTTATCCGGCAGGCCGAGCGCGCTCGCCATCCGGTCGATTTCGCCTAATGCCTGCTTGAGGTTGCGCTCCTTGCTGTCGCGGGTGCGGAAACGCTCGTTCCACTTGCGCAGGCGCTGCATCTTCTCGCGCTGGCGGGAGCCAAGCGAGTTGCCGTAAGCGTCCTTGTTCCGCCAGTCGATGTTGGTCGAGAGGCCCTTGTCGTGCATCGTGTTCGTCGTCGGCGCACCGACGCGTGACTTCTCGTTTTTCTCCTTCGCGTCGAACGCACGCCACTCCGGACCGCGGTCCACGTTGTCCACTTCGACGACGAGGCCACAGTCCTCACAGATGGTTTCGCCGTGGCCGGAATCGGCGATGAGCTTACCGCTGCATTCGGGGCAGGTCTGACCCTTCTGTCCGCTTTTCTCTACTTCCTTCTCTTCGCTTCTCGTTCGGATAGTCGTGTTTTGCATGTGCAATACCTCCTCTTAGGGAGAGCGCGTCGGCTACCGGGCAGGTGAATCCTGAAAAACCCGGGTGCCGCTAGTCTTAACACGTCGTTAGGACGAAAGGTACTTAAACGATTCGTTTTTGGAGTGCAGTGGGTTCGTGAAACACTCACACACGGCGTGAAATAGCCGTCCAGCGTCAACCGAGCGAAATGTTTAAGAGTGGATTTCCGCACGGTAACGAAACGTTAACCACCTACGGACCGAACCGCGGCCAATGGCAACGAACCGGGTCGTCTCCCTCGCACCCAGTGCGACCGAAATCTGTCGAGACCTCGACGCGGCCGACCGACTCGTCGGCGTCACCCATCATTGTCCGCTCGACGTTCCCGCGGTCGGCGGTTGGCTGAATCCGGATCTCGATGCGGTCGAGGAGTGCGACCCGGACCTCGTTCTCACGACCGACTCGTTGCAGGCGGACGTGCGCGACGACCTCCGGGACCGCGGTCAGCGCGTCGTCCACGTCGAACCGGAAACGCTCCCGGAGGTCGTCGAATCCTTCGCGACGGTCGGTCGTGCCGTCGGAAAACCGGACGACGGGGACGACCTCGCATCACGCGCTCGAAGCCGAATCGAGCGCATTCAGCGGCGGGTCGCGGGACGAGCCACGCCGGTCGTCTACTGCGAGGAGTGGTCCTCCCCGCCGACGGCCGCCGGAAACTGGGTCCCCGACGCGGTTCGTGCCGCAGGTGGCGAGTATCCGTTCCTCCCGGCGGGCGAACGTTCCCGGGAAGTGGACGCGGAAACCGTCCAGGAGGCCGAACCGGAACACGTCTTTCTCCACGTCTGCGGCCGGGGCGAGCGAAGCGACCCGGCCGCCGTCCTCCGTCGCGACTGGGACGTTCCCGCCATCGAAACCGGTTCCGTTCACGTCCTCGACGACTCCCTGCTGAACCAACCGAGTCCGCGACTCCTCGACGGCATCGAGGCGATGGCGCGGACGCTCCATCCCGGCGTAATCGAGTAGCAACCTCCAAGTCGGAACGGAAGAGAGGGCCACCATGTACGTCGGCGTAGGCAGTGGAAATCCGGTGAAGGTAGCCGCGGTGGAGTCCGCCCTCGACGGACGGTTCGATGCGCGAGTCGAGTCCGTCGCCGTCGAATCGGGCGTCGCGGAACAGCCGTTCGGCGAAGGGGAGACGATAACGGGCGCGGAAAACCGCGCTCGACGCGTCCTGGAGTCGGGGGACGGCTACGAACTCGGCGTCGGACTGGAAGGCGGCGTCGCCGAAGTACCCGGAACCGACGGGCTCTATCTGGTCATGTGGGCCGCCGTGACCGACGGGAAGACGATGGGACGCGGTGCGGGACCGCGGCTTCGACTCCCCGAATCCGTCACCCGAAGAATCCGGGACGGCGAGGAGCTGGGACCGGTGATGGACGACGTCCTCGGTGAGAACGACGTGGCGAAAAAGCAGGGTGCGGCGGGCGCGCTCACGGACGGAATCATCGACCGGCAGGAAGCGTTGGAAAGTGCGGTCGCCGGGGCGCTCGCCCCGTTCGTCACCGATTTTTACTAGCCGTCAGTCGTCGAGCGAAGTGGGTTCCTCGACGGACACGTCGCGTCCCTCCTCGACCGCTTGGGTGAGCGAGACGTTGAGCGAGAACATCGAACCGACGCCGCCGACGAGCGTGACGATGTTCTTCACCGCGTGGTCGAGGATGGCCGCACCGAGGGCCACTTCCCACGAAATGGGCGTCAGACCCGCGACGAAGACCGTAAACGCGGCCTCGTACAGGCCGACACCGCCGGGCGAGAGGGGGAGGACCTTGGCGAGGTTCCCGACGCTCACCGCGAAGAAGCCGATAGCGACCAACGTGATCGGGTCGAGCGACACCGACGGGAACGCAATCAAGACGAGGATGGCCGTCAGCACGTCGAGCGACCAGATGGCGAGGCTACTTGCGCCGACGCGGGCAAAGGCCGCCCGGTCGCTCGCCACGGTCTGGACGTCACCGGTGAACCGCTCCACGATGCCCGCGACGTGGGTCGCGTAGGAGTCCGAACTGATCTTCGTCAGGGCCGACCGGACGAGGTTGCTGTCGGAGCGGGCGCTGGCGACGATGACGCCGACCGCTGCGATGGCAGCGACACCCACACCTGCCGCGACGTAGACCGCGGTTCGTGCGGCCTCCGCGTGCTGTGCGCCCGTGACGGCCTGTACGATGTCGGCCGCCTGTCCCGTCACGGTCAGGCCGATGAGGACGACCCCGGCGAGGACGGTTATCGTGAGCAGGTCGAAGACGCGTTCTATCGCGAGCGACGCGAAGCCGGACGGGTACGGGATGTTGCGTCGAGCCTTCATCACGTAAGCGCGCACGCCGTCGCCGAGTCGGGCGGGGAACACGAGGTTCCCGGTCTGGCTGATGAATATCGCGCCCGTGAGGAACCCGACGCTCTCGGTGAAGCCGAGTTCTTCGAGGATGTTCTTGTACCGGGCACCGCGAAGCGGCCACGAGAAGACGTAAATCACGGCCGCGGTACCGACGAGCGCGAGGTTCGCACTCTCCATCTGGTTGAGGACCTTCCCGAGCGGAAGGTACTTGCCCATCAACGCGACGGCAATGATGGTCAGTAGGACTCCGACGGAGATGGACACGCCGCGGGTGATACGTGGTTCGACGGAGAACTCCCACCAACAGCGACCGATCTGGCTCCCCATCCCGAACACGTCCCGAACGAGGTCCACTTTCGTGTCCCCTTTCGGCGTCCAGTCCACGGAGAACTCCTTGATCTTGTATCCCTTCCGCTGTGCGCGGACGAGGACTTCCGTGTCCCAGAACCAGTGGTTGTCCTCGACGCCTTCTAGCACGTCGAACAGGGCGGTTCGGTCGAACGCCTTGAAACCACACTGGTGGTCCCGAAGGTCGGACTGAAGGAACAGTCGTGTCAACCCGTTGAATCCCCGGCTGGCAACGTCACGTTTCGCCGGTCGGTCGGCGACGTTTTCGGGCATCCAGCGCGAACCGGTGGCGAAGTCGTAGTCGCCGGAGCGAACGCTCTCGACCAACTCCTCCAAATGGTTCATATCCGTCGCCAAGTCCGTGTCGAAGTAGACCAGCGTCTCCCCGTTCGCGGACTCGAACGCCCGATTCAATGCTCCCCCACGCCCCAACCGTTCATCGCTGTGAAAGTGACGGACGCGACTGTCACGTTCCGCCATTCTGTCTGCGATTTCCGGCGTTCGGTCATCACAGCCGTCTTCGGCAACGATTACTTCGAAACTATCCGGAGGGAGGAACGATTCCAATGTGTCGAGAGTCGTCTCGACGGTGTTCTCGATTGTCGCCTCCTCGTTGTACGACGGGAGGACGACACTCACCTCTACAGGACCACCGCTCATTATGGAACTGTCTCACCCTCGCACCGTAAGTAGCTTCTGGGCCATGGCTGTCACGATTTGGCCGACATGTTACCGTACAACCCGGCGTTAACCAACCGTACCAACCACCCCCACGGGAGGTGTTATATTCGAAAATTTATCGCATGAAAACACGAGAGGGAGTGGCGTTAACCACTCGTACCAAACCCACTAAGGTCGTATCCTTCCACTGTAGAGGTATGAGCACCACCACTGCTGGCACGACCACGCTTACTGACAAACAACAGCGTATCCTCCGGTACCTTCGTGAAAACGGGGCGACAAAAACCTACTTCAAATCCCGGCTCATCGGCGACGAACTCGGCCTCACCGCGAAGGAAGTCGGCACGAACATGACCGCCATCGCGGACGGGAACTTCGACGTCGAAGTCGAAAAGTGGGGATACTCCTCCTCCACGACGTGGAAAGTCAGCGCGTAGGAACGGCAGTTGTTCCAGTAGGTTCGTCGGTTCGGATACTGTCGTCTGTTTTCACTGTTCGAAGCCAGAGCTACTTCGAAGAGACATATCGAAGGTGAGGAAGGGAAACGACTCCTTTCAGGGGTCGAACGATATCAGATTCGCCGCTTCGGACGCGAACTCCTCGGCGTTCGCATCGAACGAATCGGCGTACCGAACTAGCAGGGTGATGACCGTTTCGGGGTGGCGGACGGCGTAACCGTCCTCACGTGAGAGCAACCCCTTTTCGTCCAAGTCGGCGGCGTATTTGCTCACCGTCGGCCGCGAAACGTCGAGTGCAGTCGCGAGGTCGCCGCCGGTCGCGTCGGGGGTGCGAAGCAGTTCTATCATCATTCCCCGCGGCGTGGCGCGTCGGAGGTAGCTCAAGGCCACCTGCTCGAACGCGGAGAACTGTCCGGCGGGGAAAAAGCGCCGGTAGTCGCCGTCCCGGTGACTCTCGACCACGCCGAGTTCGACGAGCTGTCGCAAGTGATGTTGCGTCTCGCCGGTTCCGAGTTGGAGGTCGTCCCGTACCTTCGAAAAATGAGCGCCCGGTGTCGTCGTGACGTAGCCCGCAATCGCATCGCGGGCCTCGCTCCGCTCGCCGCTGTGGTCCCCGTCGGCGAGCTTCGTCAATGGCGTCGCTGCCCCCAAAACCGCAAAGCGGCGGAGCGTTGCACGCTTATTTTCATCGACGTTACCGGGCTGAACCATCTACACATCCGTACAACTGGGTAACGTAAAACAGCTTCGCTTGGTAGACAGTTACAATCGAGTGATACCGAGGGGGAAGAGCGGTACAATAGGTCTCGAGATATCAGTAAACAATCATCCCCGGCTTTCGGGATTTCTCGCGTCGTTCGAAAGCCACCGGAACTCCGTGACCGATTACGGCAAAAAAACGGTACGACTCTCCGCCAAGCCAGCCGAAAAAGCAGGGGGAGGGCAGTTATTCGACTTCTGTTTCCAGTTCGCTCTCCGACTCCGACGATTCGTCCTGCGTGGACTCCATCTCGGCGTCCATCTCCGATATCACTTCGTCCGCGCTCTTGATGTTCGCCTTGTCCTCGCCTTCCTTGATGGCCTGTGCTTCCTTTTCCATCGCTTCGACGTCCATCTCCGCCTCCTCGTCTATCTGACCGAGGATTTCGTCGATGTCGTCGAGTCCGAGGAGTTCGCGGGTCTCGGAATCGAAGTCGAGGCTCTCCAAGTCCTGCTTGCCGTCGATGGCGACGTCGCTGCCGGTGAGGTGTTTGCCGTAGCGGCCGACGAGCGAGGAGAGTTCCTGCGGTAGGACGAACGTCGTGGACTCGCCCTCGCCGATGGCTTGGAGCGTCTCCATACCCTTCTCGATGACGGCGCGTTCACCCATCGACTCGGCGGACTTCGCGCGCAGCACGGTCGACACCGCGTCACCCTGCGCTTCGAGAATCTGGCTCTGCTTTTCACCTTGCGCGCGGATGATGTTCGACTGCTTGTCACCCTCCGCCTTCTCGATGGCGCTGCGGCGTTCACCTTGCGCTTCGAGAATCATGGCGCGACGTTTCCGCTCCGCGCTGGTCTGTTGCTCCATCGCCTGCTGGACGTCCTTGGACGGATTGACCTCACGGACTTCGACGCTCTCGACGCGAATACCCCACTCGTCCGTGGGTTCGTCGAGTTCGCGGCGGATCTTCGCGTTGATCTCCTGTCGCTTGTTGAGCGTGTCGTCGAGTTCCATGTCACCGAGGACGGCACGGAGCGTCGTCTGTGCGAGGTTCGAGACGGCGCGTTTGTAGTCCTCGACTTCGAGGAACGCCTTCTTCGCGTCCATCACCTTGATGTAGACGACGGCGTCGGCGGTCACGGGCGAGTTGTCGCGCGTGATGGCCTCCTGTCGCGGCACGTCGAGCGTCTGTGTCCGCATATCGAAGCGATACGTCTTGCTGACGAACGGCGGCACGAAGTTGATACCCGGTTCGAGGAGTTTGCGGTACTCGCCGAACACGGTCAGCGCGCGCTTTTCGGTCGCTTGAACGATCTCCACCGCCTGCCAAATGACCACGACAGCCAGCATCAGCAACACCAGTGCGACTATCATGAACCCATCCGTGGCGGGTACGCTTTGTAGGGGGATTCCAGGCAGCATTACGTCCGGATGTTGGGATAGATACTTGTTAAGTATTCTGCTACTTTATCCCGTATCGTTTGACATGAATGGGGAAGGACGGAAGAAAAAGGAGCGCTACGATTCCTCGGTTTCGCGTTCCGCGTTCGTTCGTTCCGTGTTCGACCGTTCGCGCGCGAGTTCCCGGTCGATAGCGTCCTCAATGAAGTCTATCGGTTCGACCGTGACGACGTTGCCGCCCCCGGGGTCGATGACCATCACTTCCGTTCCTTCCGGGATTTCGCCGTCCATCGACCGGGCGGCGAAGTAGGGATTGAAGCCGCCGGCGTCCAGTTTCACCTGTCCACCGGAGCGCGTCACCTGTTCGGTGACGTGACCCGTCGTCCCCTTCAGCGAGTCGGAGTCCTTCGTTCGCCCGGAGCCTTTGCCGCCGTAGATGTCCAAGTGACGGTAGCCGTAGAACGCCAAGCCACCGAACGCGAGGACGAGGAAGGCGAGAACGAACGGTTGCGCGAGCGGCGGAAAGGCGAGCGCGAGGAGTCCAGCGAGAAGGAGGGCGATACCCAGGACGATGAAGTGTGCGCCCGGAATGAGCGCTTCCGCGAACGCGAGTGCCGCACCCGCGAGGACGAGCAGGAGCGCAAGCGAATCGAAGGGCGAAGCCATGGGTGGGCCTTGGTGTCGAGCGATTAAGGGTTTGTGGGTCAGGCGACCCCGGTGACGTGGAGAAACATGAACACGACGGTGAGGGCACCGAGCAGGACGAACAGGACGTTTTCGGCCGAGGGCGACCCCGGTTCGAGGGGTTCCTCATCGGCGAAGATGTCGGACGGCGCGTCGTCTGCGTCTTCACCGACTTCGTCCACGTCGTACTTCCAGTCAGACATACGAAACGGTACGCGACCCGCGACCAAAAGGCTGGCTACGACCGCTCGTACGAGCGGACGTCACCCTCGTAGACGACGCCGCGTTCGGCGTCGAGGGTGATTTCGTCGCCGTCGCTGACCGAGGGTCCGAGCGGCGCGCCGCTTATCATCGGGATTTCGAGTTCGCGTGCGATGAGCGCCGGATAGCCGGTCATTCCGGGACGGGAATCGACGATACCGGCGAGACGGGAGGTCTCACCCGTGAACTCCCCGTCGAAGTCGGGTTCGAGGACGAGAATCGCGCCCGTCGGAACCTCGGAGAGGTCCCCGGTCGAAGAACGCGCGACCGGCCCGACGGTTTGGCCGCGAACCACGCCGCGGCCGGTCGCGATGGTTTCGGCGGCCACGTGAACCTTCAACATGTTCGCCGTGTCCGACCCGTCGAGTTCGCTCATCATGCCCGAGAGGACGACGACGGTATCGCCGCTCTCCGCGACACCGGCGTCGAGTGCGGCCTGTACGCCGTCCTCCACGATGGTTTCGACGCTGTGACCGAGGTCGGTGAACTGGGAGTTGACGCCCCACGAGAGGGCGAGTTTGCGCCGAACGCGGTCGTTCGGCGTCGTCGCCACGACCGGCACGCCGGGGCGGAACTTCGCTACCTTCAGCGCGGTGTATCCGGATTCGCTGGCGGCGACCACCGCACTCGCGCCGATGTCACGGGCGAGATACCGGGCCGAGCGCGCGATGGCGTCCGTGCGCGTGTCGTCGCTCGTCGGAACGCGTTGTTCGAGCGTCTCGGCGTACTCCTCGCTCTCCTCGACTTCGCGGACGATTCGGTCCATGGTCTCGACGACGCGAACCGGATGCTCACCGATGGCCGTCTCGCCCGAAAGCATCACGGCGTCCGTCCCGTCGAGGACGGCGTTCGCCACGTCGGACGCTTCCGCCCGCGTCGGCCTGCGGGAGTGAACCATCGAATCGAGCATCTCCGTCGCGGTGATGACCGGAACCCCGGCCTGCTGGCACGTCCGGATGATTCGCTTTTGAATCATCGGCACGTCCTCCATCGGACATTCGACGCCGAGGTCGCCGCGCGCGACCATCACGCCGTATGCCGCGTCGACGATCTCTTCAAGGTTCTCGACCGCACCGCGGCGCTCGATTTTGGCGATGATGGGGATGTCGGCCCCGAACTCCTCCAGCACCTTGCTGACCTCGTACACGTCGTCCGCGTCCCGGACGAAACTCGCGGCGACGAAGTCCGCCCCCTTTTCGGCCGCGAGACGGAGGTCCTGTCGGTCCTTCTCGGTGACGACGGTGAGACCCAGTTCGACGCCGGGGACGTTGACGCCCTTGCGACTGCTCAACTCCCCGCCGCTCACGACGTGTGCGATGACGGCGTCGTCCTCGACGTCCTCGACTTCCGTCTCGATTCGACCGTCGTCCAAGAGGACGGCGTCGCCGGGTTCGGCGTTCGAGATGGACACCGAGAGGCCGACTTCTTCGGGTGTCGCATCGTCGCCTTCCACGAACCGGACGGTCGAACCGGTTTCGAGCGCGATGGGTTCGTCCACCGCCGCGGTTCGGATTTCCGGTCCCTGCATGTCGAGCATGGCGGAAAGGGGGTTTTCGGTCGCCCCGTCTACCCGGCGAATCGTGTCGATGAGTTCGGCCCGGTCCTCGCGCGTTCCGTGGCTCGCGTTCACCCGAGCGACGGTCATTCCGGCGTTTGCGAGTTCCCGAACCGTACTCCGGGAATCGGACGCGGGTCCGAGGGTGCAGACGATTTTCGCGTTTCTCATGGGCGGCCATTGGTGCGTGCCACCAAAAAAACCCTACAGTTAACTCGCGGGCGAGTTCGGATGGCGGAGTCCCGGCCACAACAGATATTTGTACACCTTTCGAAACGGGAAAATATGTCGAAGTACGCATCGCTCGTCACCGTCGAACGGGACTACCAGAACGTACAGGAACTCGCGTCGATTTGGGGGGACATCCGAAACGAACTCGAAACGCACGAGGCGACGCTCGAATCGACGTACGCCATCCTCGGCGAGTACGATTTCCTCCTCGTCATCGACGCCGAAGACCGTGATGCGGCGTACCGCGCGTCGCTGTGCATCGAACGCTACGGCCTCGACATGCAGACGATGGAAATCATCCCGATGGAGGATTTCGCCAGCCTCGTCGAGGACCTCTGAGCGGGACTACTTGACCTTCGTTCCGGGTTCGGCGTCGGCGTGCGTCGTCAGCAGGTCGGCTTCCTCGCCCGCCGCCAACACCATGCCGTTGCTCTCGACGCCGAACAGTTCGGCCTTTTCGAGGTTGGCGACGACGACGATTTTCTTCCCCGCCAAGTCATCGACGTCGTGGAGTTGTTTGAGACCGGCGACGATTTGGCGCGTCTCGCTCCCGATATCGACTTCGAGTCGGAGGAGGGCATCCGCGCCCTCTATCGGTTCCGCCGATTCGATGCGGCCGACGCGGAGGTCGAGGTCCTGGAATTCGTCGAAGCTGATGCGGTCGTCCGAGATGGGTTCTTCGTCACTCACGGTTTCGTCGTCAGCTTCGTCGTCGTCCGACGTAGCCGCTTCGATACGTTCTTCGAGCGTTTCGTTCAGTTCCTCGACTCGTTCGTCCTCGATTTTGGCGAACAACTCGTCCGGTTCGCCGAAGTCGCCGCGCGGTGCTTCGAGCGCGTCCGCGACGACGGCGTCGTGAACCGAACCCTCCTCGCCGAGTTGCGTCCAGAGGGTTTCGGCCTTGCCGGGCAAGAGCGGTTCGAACAGTACGGCGAGCGCCTTCGACAACTGCACGCAGTCGTAGATGACCTGTTCCGCCCGCTCCGGGTCCTCGTCGGTCAGCTTCCACGGTTCGTTGCGCTGGATGTACTCGTTGCCGAACGCGGCGAGCGCCGTCGCGGCGTCGCCGAGGTCCTTGAGCGAGTAGTCGTTGACGGCCGCTTCGAACTCGTCGATGGTCTCCTCGATTCGCTCGCGCACCTCGTCGCTCGCCTCGGCGTCCGGCGCGCCGTCGTAGTTCCGGGCCGCGAACAACAAACTCCGGTAGACGAAGTTGCCGACAGTGCCGACGAGTTCGCCGTTGACGCGCTCCTGGAACCGGTCCCACGAGAAGTCCACGTCCTGCTGGAACCCGCCGTTGGTGGCGAGGTAGTAGCGCAGGAGGTCCGGGTCGAACCCTTCGTCCAGATAGTCGTCCGCCCAGACGGCACGGTTACGACTGGTCGAGAAGCCCTTGCCGTTCAGGTTGACGAACCCGCTCGCCATGACGGCGCGCGGTTCGTTGTACTCCGCGACGTGGAGCATCGCGGGCCAGAAGACCGTGTGATGCTGGATGATGTCGCGGCCGATGATGTGGACGATTTCGCCGCTCTCCTTCCACGTCTCCTCCCAGTCG
Organism: Haladaptatus sp. HS23; assembly: GCF_056892285.1. Lineage (NCBI taxonomy): Archaea > Methanobacteriati > Methanobacteriota > Halobacteria > Halobacteriales > Haladaptataceae > Haladaptatus > Haladaptatus sp. HS23. The sequence continues at coordinate 719,484 of NZ_JBXGLH010000002.1, forward strand.
TAGGTGTCCGCACCCACGCGCTCGGTGTACTGTTTCGTGCTGGCGATGTACTCGATGGGCGCGTCGACCCAGACGTACAGTACCAAATCCTCCGTACCCTCATCCTCGCCGGGGTAGTCGATGCCCCAATCCATATCGCGGGAGATACACCAGTCCTGCAGTTCGCCCTCTATCCACTCGCGGGGCTGGTTCTTCGCGTTGCTCGTCCCTTCGAGGCGGTCGATGAACTCCTGCAGGTAGTCCTGCAGGTCCGAAACGCGGAAGAACTTGTGCGTCCGTTCGCGGTACTCCGCCGGGTTGCCGGTGCGGATGCTCGTCGGATCCTCGATTTCGCCGGGTTCGAGGTGCCGACCGCATCCCTCGTCACACTCGTCACCGCGGGCGTGGGCACCGCAGTACGGGCAAGTCCCCTCGACGTAGCGGTCCGGGAGCGGGTCGTCCTCGATGGGGTCCCACGCGACTTTGATCTCCTTCTCGTAGATGTACCCCTCCTCGTCGAGTTTGCGGACGATTTTCTGGGTCAGTTCGGTGTTCGTCTCGTCGTCCGTGTGTCCGTAGTTGTCGAACTCGATGTTGAACCGCGGGAACGTCGCTTCGTACTTCTCGTGGTGGCGAAGCGCGAACTCGCGGGGAGAGACGCCCTCCTTCTCGGCGTTGACGGCGACCGGCGTGCCGTGCATGTCGGACCCCGAAACGAACGCGGTCTGCTGGCCGAGCGTTTCGAGGGCGCGCGAGTAGACGTCGCCGCCGACGTAGGTTCGGAGGTGGCCGATGTGCAACTCCCCGTTCGCGTAGGGCAGTCCACACGTCACCACCGCGGGTTCCTCGGTGGGATAGTTGTCGTGGCTCATGCTATCGACTCCGTATCTGTGGGTGTAAAAACCGCCGATTTCGCTGTCTCTTCCGTCTCCTGATTTCGTCCCGTCATGTGTGATTTCGATTGGTGTCGTCGTTCGTGTAGCGGTCGCTCTCGGAAGATTCCGAACGGACGGGTTTCACCCCGGATACCGACCGACGACGGCCCAGAAGGATTCACCCGACGCTACCGCTGGCTACGCATAGGCATCCGAGCGAAGTGGGCCGTCCGGCACATACCAAGCGATAGGTACGTGACCGTATATAAAGTCTCGCCCGCTAGAAGGGCGGAGCAGTGAGTTTCGAGAATTCGATTCATCCACGATGGCGCGCGCTGGCGGGGGCTTTCGAAGCCCACGTCGTTGCGATTGTATTCGGAAAATCGCCGGATGCAATCCCATCTCGGAGCGAGCGGACGGGGACGTCCAAAAAACGACGATATAGCGGCCCTTCGACTCACATCACAGCGACAGGACGCCGGCACCGATGAGGGCCACCAACACCAGTCGGCCGACGCTTCCGGCGAACGACGCCAGCGCGAACTTCACGTAATCGGTTTCGAGTATCGAGAAGGCGTAGATGGAGATGGTATCGGGAAAACCCGGAACGCAGAGCGCCCCCGCTAATCCGAGATACCCCCATTCTTGGGCGAGTCCGACCGTCTTCCGCTCCGACCACTCCACGATGTCGATATCCGAGCGGCGGAGCGCTCGGATGACGGGACCGGACTGTTTGGCCTCCTGACCGATGTGGAAGGCGAAGACGCTTCCCGCGGCCTTGCCGAGGCCACTGATGAGGATGATGAGGGACAGCTGTCCGATTTCCCCGACGCCGAGATCGAGTGGCGCGAGGAGGACGATTTCGCTGGGCAAGGGGAGGACGAACGAGATGAGAAAGGAGTAGATGGCGATGAGTACCAAACCGAGCCACCCCGTCGCGTGTTCGACGGCGTCCGTCAGCCCTCCGAGGGACCCGAGAGAGATGCCGTTCGCAACGACATCCGCGAGTGGGGTGAGGCTATCAAGCACAGGTGTAGTTCCGTAATCGACCGACGTAAAGGTTGAGATTGGGCTCGGGAACATGTTATTCGATGGCGAACAGACTGATGACAAGCGGTGACGAATCGGGAGTGTGAACACGGATAGAGAATACCGCCTCACGGTCCATCCGACGCTACAGGCGCGCTTCGGGTACACGGACGACGGGTCGGCGGTGACGGTAACGGTCGAGTATCGACGCGACGGGGAGTGGGAGGAGTCGGCCGGAAGCGTCGAACTCCGCGGGCGAGAGATAGCCGTCACCCGCGACGGCGAATCGCTGCTGGAAAAACACGTCAGCCCCGAGTTGATAGAGCGATACGGGTCGTCGGTCGCTTCCTTCGTCGGCCGATTGGCGAACAAGGGGAACGTCGGCAAACTCCCCACGAGGGAGGAGGGAACGGAGCCAGACTCGTGGCCGGTCGCGGTGACGCAGGACGACGGAAGCATCGTAGAGGCGCTTCGCCCGCCAGCGCAGGCGACGTTCGAGGTGTACGAAGACCACGGCGGCGAGTGGCGCTGGCGACTCGTCCACCGGAACGGCAACATCATCGCCGACGGCGGCGAGGGGTACTCGTCGAAACGCGCCGCGAAAAACGGAATCAAGAGCGTCAAGCGGAACGCGCTCGGCGCGCCGGTGGAGGAGTCGGAGCGACCGGCGGATTCGTAACCACGACCGAAACTATCGTCGAACGGCGTCCAAATCCGCGACGAACTCCTCCAACATCGAGCGGGTGACGTGGGGCATACAGACGATTCTGAGTTCGCCCGAACCGGTCGGTGAGACGCGCCAGCCGTGGTCCTGTAGGGCTTCGACCGTCTCCCGAGGGACGTCGATTGCGACCAACGGGAGCACCGGGTCGACCACGTTGTAGCCTCGGGAATCGAAGGCGTCCGCTATCCATTCTGCATTCGCCTGTGAGCGGTGGTACTGTTCGCGGTAGCCCTCGGCCCAGAGTGCGTCCATCGCGGCCCACGCGCTCGCGACACCTGCGCCGCTTCGCGTTCCCGTCAGGGTCGCTTGGGAGGTCGATTCGAGGTACGGCGTCTCGACGGTCAAGGCGTCCAACACGCTCTTTTCGCGGGCCAAGAAGCCGCCCGCCGGTATCGCCGCCTGCCCCATCTTGTGCGGGTCGATACCCATGGTGTCCACGACGGCGTGTTCGAAGTTCCATTCGTGGTCCGTGAAGGGGAGGACGAAACCACCCCACGCGGCGTCGACGTGGAACAGCGCGTCGGCGTCGTGGGCGATTTCCGAAAGCGTCGGAATCGGGTCCACGCGTCCGTATTCGGTCGTTCCCGCGATTCCAACCACGAGAACGGTGTCGTCGTCCACCAGTTCGGCCATCGCGTCCGGGTCCGCACGTCGGTCGTCGTCGACCGCACTGAGGCGGAGTTCGACGCCGAGCACGTCCGCCGCCTTCCGGAAACTGAAGTGAGCGCTCTCGGGCGCGACGACGTTCGGGTCGTCCGTATCCGCGAGGTTCCGTGCGGCACGAACCGCCTGAATGTTCGCCTCCGTTCCGCCGCTCGCGACGTAGCCGTGCGGGTTCGACAGGCCGGTTATCTCGCCGAGGAGTGAAACGGCCTCGTCTTCCAACGCCGAAACTGTCGGGTACGTCGTCGGGTCGCCCGGATTCGACGCCAAGAATCGTTCGGCGGCGTCACGGGCCGCCGGATGCGGTTCGGTACACATCGAGGAAAGGACCCGGCGGAACGACTGGCTCGTGGCCACCTGCATACCCCAAAATTCGACGCTACCCGTTTATCGGTTCCGTTACGCGCCGCCCCCGCGGTTGTACTGCTCTATCTCCACGAGTTCCGAGCGAAGTTGCGTCAGTGCCGCCTCGGGCGCCGCGTCTTGGGAGTACGCCCCGTGGACGAGTTCGGCCGTCCGCGTCGATTCCTGCGTCCACGCGACCGTGACCGGCCGCGGAATCGCGTTCGCGCCGGCGATTCGGAGCGTCTCGGCGTGTTGTCCGACGATGGGTATCCGCTTGGCCGCCTTCGACTCCAACACGCGAACTTCCGGCGGCAACAGGCCGATCTCCTCGAACAGCATCAGTTGAACCCGCTCGTCCATCATCGCCGCCAATATCTGTAGCACCGCATCGAGTTTCTCCGTGTTCGGATTGACGGCCATGTGCCACCCGCCGAGAGCGGACGTCGAACCCCCGATTCCGAACGGTGAGCGCCGTTCGCTGACCGCGTACGGAATCGGCATCACGCCGAGTCGGTCGCCGAGCACTCCCTCCGCACCAGCGCTGGCGATGGCGTACGGCCAGTTTCGGTGCATCACGGCGTCACCGGCCGTGAACGGTCCGAGCGAGGTGTCCTCTATCCACTGGAGGACGCCCGTCGGCGCGATGTCTCCGGCGTAGCCGTCGAGCGCGGCGGGGTCGTCCTCGCCCCAGATGAACGTTCGAATCATCCGAACGGAATCCACGACGCCCGAATCCGCGATGGTCACTGGGCGCTCGCCGATGGGACCGAACAGGTGTTTCCGTCCGCCGAAGTACGCGCCGCCCCACGAACTCATGAACTCGTTGAAATCGCAACAGGGCAGTCCCTCGTACAGGTCGGCTTGGAACGTAAAGCCGTACGGAACGCCCGATTTCTCCATCGCGTCCTTCGTCGCGTGGGAGAACTTCTTCCACGAGATTGGATTTTCCGCCCAGTTCTCGCCCTCGGGGTCGTAGCCCGCCTTCTCGACCAAATCCTTTCGGTACAGCATCACCCCGAAGTCGGGATACAGCGGTATCGCGTACAGGTCGCCGTTCGGTCCGGTCGCCGTCGAAACGCTCGCCTCGAAGTAGCCGTCTTTGACCCGTTTGACGAGCGACTGTGGGAGGTGTCGTTCGAGATTCAGTAGCTGGTCCCGGACGACGAAGTTGAGCGTCCACCCGCTATCGGTGAGGAGCATGTCGGGGGTGGCGAGGTTCCCCGAAAGCCATCGCGTATACTGCTCCTCGCGGATGTCCGTCTCCTCGGTTCCGGCCATGATTTCGACGTTGATGTTTCGCGGAAGGCCGACCTCCCAGAGCACCTGTTGCAGCCGTCCGGCGACGGAGGCCAAATCCGCGTCCGCGCCCCACTGGACGGTTATCGGTGCCATCTGTGCGCTCGCGGTTCCGCCGACGACTGCCCCGGTGGTCCCCGCCGCGCCGACCGTTTTCAGAACATCGCGGCGCGAAATCGTCCGTTCTCCGTGTCCCCCTTGTTTTCCCCTCATCGTGTTTCCCCAACGAGATACGTCGTCAGTGTTTCTTAGCGTTGTGGCGAGTGGTCAGGGTGTGTTCGTTGAGATGTGCGTCATCGCGGTGAGGGTTCCGATGCGATTCCGTTCCCCTCTCCCGAGACGGGCAGGACCGCCGGAGCTTCACACCCGTGCGTTCCACTCGGACCGAAGCCAGTTGAGACCACGATAGGCGTACATGAACGCCCCGAGAACGCAGAAAATACCGGTGACGAGCAACACCGCGTCCTCGAGGAACGGTGACTCGACGAGGTGCAACTTGAGCGCCACGGCAGTTGCCGCCCACGTGACCAGCAGCACGAGAAACGAGATGGACAGGTATCCCAGTATCTGTCGTCGCATGAGTTAGTCTTCTGTTACGAAGGCGTAGAATACAAAAATGGTTGTGTTCGAGACATCCTCCGGAAGTCTCCGAAAACACGGTACGGGGAGTCCACGAAAACGGGTTCGCGTTATCGAACCGAATCCAACATCAGTTTCTGTTCGACGCGTTTGACCTCGTGTTGCACGTCGCGCACCGCGTCGATGTTCGCCGAGATGGACGACACGCCGCGGTTGACGAGGAAGCGAACCATCTCCGGTTTCGACCCGGCCTGTCCGCAGATGCTGGTGTTGATGTCGTGTTCGCGGCAGCAGTCGATGGTCTGTCCGATGAGTTCGAGGACGGCGGGGTGAAGTTCGTCGAACCTATCGGCGACGTTCTCGTTGTTGCGGTCCACCGCGAGGGTGTACTGCGTGAGGTCGTTCGTGCCGAAGCTGGCGAACTTGATTCCAGCCTGTGCCATCTCCTCGATTTGAAGCGCGCTGGCCGGCGTCTCTATCATCACGCCCCACGAGCGTTTGTCGGGGTCGATGCCGGTCTCGGCCATCAATCGACGGGCACGGAGGACGTCCTCCGCGTCGTTGACGAGGGGGAACATTATCTGGACGTTGTCGTAGCCCATCTCGAACAGTTCGCGGAAGGCGTCGAGTTCGTGCTGGAACACGTCCGGCTTGTCGAGACTGCGGCGGATGCCCCGCCACCCGAGCATCGGGTTGTGTTCGTTCGGCTCGTGCTCGCCGCCTTGGAGCTGTTGGAACTCGTCGGTCGGCGCGTCGAGCGTGCGAACGCGGACGGGTCGTGGATAGAACTCCTCCGCGACGCCGCGGATTCCCTCCACGATTTCGTCCACGTAGGCGTCGATGCCGTGGTCCTCGATGTACCGTTCCGGCGTCTTGCTGGTCGAGAGAATCATGTGCTCCATCCGGAGCAGCCCGACGCCGTCCGCGCCGGTCGCGGCGGCGCGTTCGGCGGCCTCCGGAATGGAGACGTTCACTTTGACCTCCGTCGCCGTCATCGGTTTGACGGGCGTCTTCGGTCGTGCGTCCTCGATCGGCTCTCGTTGGGTTTCGCGCTCGGGTTTGCCCTCGCGGATGGTTCCCTTGTCGCCGTCCAAAGTGACGACTTGCCCATCGTCGAGGGCGTCAGTGGCGTTGCTACACCCGACGACGGCCGGGACGCCGAGTTCGCGGGAGACGATGGCGGCGTGGCTGGTCATGCCGCCCTCGTTCGTGATGATACCCGCCGCCCGCTTCATCGCGGGCACCATGTCGGGCGTCGTCATCTCGGTGACGATGATGTCGCCGTCACGAACCTTGTCGAGTTGGTCGAGTTTCGAGACGAGTCGGACCGCACCGCTCGCGATGCCGGGGCTCGCACCGAGTCCATCGACGAGGATTTCGTGACCGCCGCCCCCCGCCACCTCGACCGTGCCACTACCGTCGGCGACGCCTTCGGACGACTCGGCTTCGATGGAGCCGTTGTCGTTGATGGTGGTTATCGGCCGCGACTGAAGCATGTAGACCTCCCCGTCCACGACGGCCCACTCGACGTCCTGTGGGGTATCGTAGTGGGATTCTACCTCCTCGCCGAGTTCAATGAGCCGGTCGATGTCCGCCTCCGTGAGGACGCGAGCGTTCCGTTTGTCGTCCGGAACGTCCCGTTCGACCGTCTCGCCGGTCTCCGGGTCCTTCGTGTGCATGATCTTCTTGTCGGCGATGGTGACCTCCTCCGATTCGCCCGATTCGCGGTCGATGACGTAGTTGTCCGGCGACACCGACCCCGAAACGACCGCCTCGCCGAGGCCCCACGCGGCTTCGATGATTATTTTCTTCTCGCCGGTCGACGGGTGACTGGTGAACATGACGCCGCTCTTTTCGGCGTCGACCATCCGTTGGACGACGACGGCGATGTCCACTTTCCTGTGGTCGAAGTCCTTCTCCTGTCGGTAGTAGATGGCGCGCTGCGTGAAGAGGGACGCCCAACACTCCTTGACGCGCTCCACGAGGTCGTCACGGGTGATGTTGAGGAACGTCTCCTGCTGTCCCGCAAAAGACGCGTCCGGGAGGTCTTCGGCCGTCGCGGAGGAGCGAACGGCGACGAACGCCTTCCCGTCGTCGAGGTCGTCGTAGGCGGCGAGGATACCCTCGCGCATGTCGTCAGGAATTTCGGTGCCGAGGATGAGTTCTTCCGCCCGCGACTCGGCCTCCGCCAGTGCCGCGGAATCCTCGGTATCGACATCGGCGGCCTCGAACAGCTCCGTCGCGATGCCGGTCTCCTCGATGAACCGTCGATAGGTCTCGGCGGTCACGACGAATCCCGGCGGGACAGGGAGGTCCGCACCGGTGAGTTCACCGAGCGAGGCCCCCTTGCCACCGACCAGTTCGAGGTCGTTTGCACTGATTTCGTCCAGCCAGAGTACAACCATTGCGTATGGGGGGAAACAAGCAGGTACATAAAGAATGTTCCGACCAGCTCGCCGTGGAAAAGTAACTCAGAACCGAATATACTTTGAAATCGCCACCGCGGCGGTCGGATCGTTTTCGGTCATTCGACGAACATGGAGACCAGTTCGGTCGTCCCTTCGCGGGGTCGAACGAGGCGGGTCGTCCTGTCGTAGTCGATGAACTCGAAGTCGGCCAATTTGGGCAGGTGATGATGATGGAGAATCGACCGAACGATGGGTTCGTCGGTTCCGGAAAGTCGGGACGAAACGTGATCGGAGAGTTCGTCCAAATCGATGGTTTCGGCATCCGACTCCTGAAGGAACGACAGGACTGCTCGACGCTCCGGTCGTTGTAGGGCGTCGAAGACGTTCGATAGGTCGTTCCTCGTCGGTGTTGGCTTCGCTGTTCCGGACTCTGTTGGCGTATCGCTGTCAGTCATGATTCCTCCGACCCGCCCGGGTAGCACGACGAACCGATAAAATGGGGAGTGTAGAACTACCCGAGTAGGTACGGTAGAACAGACACAGAGGATTTATAAATAGTTTTCTGTGACCATGTATAACTTACAACAATAATTTCACGGCCGACGCGTTGACGGCCGTTCACACCGTGTACTCGACGATGAAAGCGCGCACACGGGACGGCGAGCGAATCGAGTGTGACGACTTCGAGGAGCGGAGCGAGGGCATCGTCCTCCGAGGACATCGCTCGGGGGTCGTCGGCTACGTTCCGTACGAGATGCTGGCGTCCGTCACGCGAACACGGACGCCCGTCGATTCGACCAATCTGGCGAGCGTGGGCTACGACCCGGAGGAGGCGGCGCTCGAAATCGAGTTCCACAGCGGCGGCGTCTATCGGTACGCCGACGTCCCCCAATCGGTGTATCAGGAACTGCTGAGCGCCCGCTCACACGGGTCGTACTTCCACGAGAACATCAGGGGCGCATACGACTATCGCCGGATTCGATGAAAGCGATTCGTCAGCACTCGATGATGTCGTCCTCCTCCGCGTCCGGGACGACCAAACTGCCGTCCAGCGCAGTCGTCGCGCGACCACCGACACGTACGCCGCCGTCATCGTCAATCCGCACGCGTACGTAACCCGGTCGGTCCACGAAGTGCCCCTGCTCCAATCGGAGTTCGTCGGGGAATCCGCCCGATTCGCCCTCGTTGTCGAACGCGTCGTAGGCGTCTAGATACGCCGTCACCGCCCCGCTCGCCGTTCCGGTCACGGGGTCCTCGGGAATCCCCACCGCGGGGGCGAACATTCGCCCGTGAAGCGTCGAACCCGCCTCGATGGCGTCGAGCGTGAACGCGTAGACGCCGAGCGCGCCGACTTCCTTCCCGATTTCCTTGATGGCCTCCATGTCCGGGTCGGCGCTACCGAGGTGTTCGAGGAAGTTGACGGGCACGGTGAGAACCGGAAACCCCGTCGAAGAAACCGCGAGCGGGAGGTCCTCGCCCACGTCGCGGAGCGCCGCCGGGTCGATGCCGAGCGCCGTCCCCAGTCGCTCGTACTCGATATCGACGGCCTCGATTTCGGGGTCGTCTTGGGTCATCCAGACGGTTCCGTCCGCTTCCGCGTCGATGTCAAGCACACCGACGTTCGTTTCGAGCGTGTGCGTCCCCGGTTCGATGCGGTCGGCTTCAAGCAAGTGGACGTGCGAGGCGACCGTCGCATGTCCACAGAGGTCGACCTCCGTCGTCGGCGTGAAGAACCGAACCCGGCGGTCCGCGTCCTCGCTCTCGACGAAGAAGGCCGTCTCGCTCACCGAGAGTTCGCGGGCGATTGCCTGCATCTGGTCGGCCGCCAAATCGTCGGCGTCGGGGACCACACCGGCCGCGTTTCCGGCTAGCGGTTCGTCCGTGAACGCGTCCACGAGCAGCGTTCGACAGGTTTGCATACCGGTGGATGGTCCGACGGGGAGTTTAAGCCTCGGTTCTCGATACCCGTAGGGTGGTCGGTTGAAGACGATTCCCCTCCTGCCACACTACATTTCTCGCTATAAGTAGAGGTGGAACGATAAACACCCATTACATTCGGTTCGTGATCGGGTAGCGGGGGGTGAGCATGTCTACTTCCGCTTTTCAGACGGCAGTAAACTCGGTCCACTGGTACACGAAGAGTGAACTGGTCGGGGTCCATCTGTCTCACTACTCCATTTTGCACGAAGCAGACGTGGACTATACGTTCTAGTTTAAGCGATCAGATCGGCACGATAGCCACTTACTCCTCATCCTTCCACTATTCTGATGGGCTCATTATACTGCACGTCGAACGATCATGCCAGCAATGGCGACCGAGAGCACTGTAAACACACCAACCGCAATCCAGAAATCGATAGCACTTCCCTCACCGAGGACAACGTAGTTCATCGCTTCCACAATGTACGTAATCGGCATCACGCGTGCCGGGAGTTCGAGGTACGTCGGCAGATCCTCGACCGGCATGAACGTCCCACCAAGAATGACCTGTGGGGAGATAACGACGGGAATGAACTGCATGACTTGAAACTCGTTTTGCGCGAACAACGAGAGTAGTACTCCAAGACCGAGCGCGGTCAGCGCGCCGAGGAGTTCAACGAGAAAAATAAGCGCAGCGCTGTGTTCGAACGTAAGGGTCTTGGCAGCGTTCAAGGGAGCGCGGGGTCATGAACGGTGGACCAGCAGGTCATCATCCCGGAGCACCCGCCCGCCGTCGGTCGGGGAGACGTGTCGATAAGCGTCGAGTTCCCCAGAGAGGTCGATGCCGGCGTCCCCGCGCTCGTTGCGTCGGCGAAGATCCGCTGGCGCGACCAGTTCGTCGTCCATCGTCGCGACGACCTCTATGTTCTGGGGGAGGAAGCTGCCGGCGGTCGGGAAACTGTACACGCGGGGGAACACACGGGCCATCGTCTCGCACTCGGCACGGTAGAACCCCGACAACGGCCCGTTCGGCGCCGAGACGAGGTTAGCGAGCAGCACGCCGTCGGCTGAGAGGCTATCGCGCGTCAGCTGCAGGAACTCGACCGTCCTGAGGCGGGACGGCGCCCTGCCCACCTCGAAGGCGTCGAGGATGATCAGGTCGTACGTGCGGTCGGTCTCCCGGAGGAATTGCCGGCCGTCCCCGACGTGCACGGTGAGTCTGTTGGACGGCTCGACATCGAAGAACTTCCGCGCCGTGTCGACGACATCGGGGTCATGTTCGATCACGTCGACCGCGACGTTGTAGTCCGCGAGGAACCGCTTAGGACCGGTGAATCCACCACCGCCGATGAACAACACACTCTCTACGTCGCCGTTGAACAGGAATGGCAGGTGGAAGTATCGCGTGTAATCGAAGACGTGCTTGTGCGGGTCGACGAGATCCATTGCGCTGTGGGCGTCCCCGTCAAGGAAGAGCCATCGGACGTTCCCACGGTCGACGACACGAAGCGACTGGCGGGGCGTCCACGCCTCATAGACCACCTTGCCACGCCAGCGGATGAACGCCGTCTCGACCACCTGTACCGCGTGAACCATCGCACCAAGGGCATTTTCCCAGGGGGAAGGCGCATTCGTGAACCGTGGCACGCCTGGCCGCCTAGCGAACGCGGTCAGCACCCCACCGGCGAGACTTGCGACGAGCGACGTGAGCACAGAGCAGCCGTTGTCGTCCCTGATCGCACTCGATGCTCCACCCATCCCGCCGGACAGCTTCGCCAGGCGACGGTCGACCGGTGGATGCGTCGAGAGGAGCGCCGTCAGTCGCCTGCGCTCCGTCGACGGCCGGGTGTCAGCATGGACCTGTTCGAGCGCGCTGGCAAGGGTAGGACCGCCGACCCGCCGGGCAGCGTACGCGTCGGCGTCGTACTCAGTCCAGCGTCCCAGCCAACAGACGAGGAGGACCGCCGGGGCGAGCGCGAGTAGGCCCGCGGGGAACCCGCCCGGAACGCCTGTTGCCGTCGCGACGAGCCACGGGGCGATGATCAGCGCCACCGAGCCAAGTCGCAGCGTGACGTGTCGTCGCCGATGGTGCCCACGCTCGTGGGCGACAATAGCCCGCACTTCCGCCGTCGTGAGATGGCGGAGTAACCCCGTCGTCACGAAAACGACGCGAAAACCAGGGAGCACGCCGGCGGCGAATGCGTTCGCGAGTCCGTCGACTGCCAACACCTTCACCGGTTCACCTGGTGGCAGGTCGAGGCGCGAACACTCGCGCGGCGTCAGGTCGCGAACGGGAGCCACCAGCGGGGCGAGTAGCGGCGGAAGCGAGGCGAAGACTACCCCCGCCACGACGACCCCCGCCGTGATCCACAGGCCTGTCGGCGAGCCGTTCACGTCCATCGTCGAGAGCAGGTAGCATCCGACAGCGCTGACGGCGATCCCCACAGTGAGGAATTTGTAGCGGCTGGTCCGGCTCATGTGCCGACCACCGGTGATGGAATTGACAATGAACCCAAGGTGGAGTGACAGGAGGAGTCCAGTATTCGTTCTGCCCTCCCCGAGAACCGAGTATAACAGCGATCAGTAGTGACCGAGGGGAGAGCAGTATCGACGAGTGTCCCGTTAAACTCAGTGAAGAGGATCGAGAGTCCGAGATCGAAAAAGGCGATGTACGTCTCTCGGCCCTCTATCACGGACACATACTCACGTTCACTTATCATTCCGAGTTCCAACGATATGCCGTAGACCGGTTCTCTGTCTGGTTGAGCTGAACACGCCTTACAGAACGAACGTTCGGTTTGTACTTAAGAATTCCTCAACTCATCGACCGTACCGTTTAAGAACGGAGATTGGAACTCACCGAGCGATACGCTGAAATGGACCCCCGACCAACCATTCGGTCATATGAAATTTGACGAACTTTTCGAGGACGAACCACAGAGCGGACGTAATAAGATATTACAGGCAGTTTATCGGATCACAAAAAACGAGGGATACGGGAGCGTCTCAATTCAACGGGTAGCTGACGTTGCTGGACTGAGTAAGTCGACGGTGTATCATCACTTCGAAGACAAGGATGATCTCATGCTCTCCTTCTACGAATGCCTCCTCGGCAAGATGGGGGAGCGAATCGGCCAGGTACAAATATCGGATCCAGTCGATCGACTCCATGGGATGATCGACCGTATGATCCTCGGTCAATTATCCGACCAAGTGTCTAATCGAACAGTGGACGAGCTATCGAACGACGCCAACAACGGCTCGACCGATCCGCTCCGGACGTTCATGGAAATCCGAGCTCAAGCAATCCACGAGGAAGCGTATCGGGACCGAATCAGCACTATCGACCAAGCGTTTCGAGACGTTTTCACGAGTGCTATCGAAGATGGAATAGAACAGGGTCGAATTCAGGAAATTGATGCTGAACGGACAGCGGATATACTCTATACGTTGTTACTCGGGGGTCTCCTCCGCCGAACGACGACAGATGATATCGACCTGACAGCGATTCGTGAAGACGCGTACAAACTCGTCGACCAGTCTGTGCTCGACTGACACGACCGACTGATGCAGAGGTGTGGAGTGCTCTCCGTTCCATTCTATTCGTCCCAGCGAACGTAGGTAGGATAGCAATCGTTTCTCCCCATGTAAATTGGAGTACCGAACGTTCGGTCGGGAGCGAAAAGCATACATACCGGCCAAACGTTCGGTCGGTAATGGACTCCGATATCGAATCCGCCGAAGCGCTCGCTGAGGGCGAACACTTGGTCGGGAGCGAAATGGAGCGTCGTGAGGACCCCAATCTGGTGACGGGGCGCGCACGGTACACCGACGACATCTCGGTTCCCGGGATGACGCACCTCATGTTCGCGCGGAGCCCCTACGGGCATGCGGACGTGACGAGTATCGACACGAGTGCGGCAGAATCGATGGACGGAGTCGTCGCCGTCTTTACCTGGGAGGATGTCGAGGCGTCGGACTCGCCGGGTCGCATCCGCGTCGAGGATATGATACCGATGTCAGCCGAAGTGCCAGACCACCCCGTACTCGCGGACGGGCACGTCCACTACCACGGACAGCCAGTGGTGGCGGTGGTCGCCGAGTCGCGGTACGTGGCCGCCGACGCGGTCGATGCCGTGAACGTAGAGTACGAGAGACTGGACGCCGTGGTGAACCCGAGGGAAGCAGCGGGTGAGGGGGCGCCAACGATCTTCGAGTCCTGTCCGGACAACATCATCTCGTCCGGCGAACTCGGTGACGAGGACGCGACCGATGAGGCGTTCGAGACAGCCGACAACGTCGTGGAGCTCGACCTCGTAAACAATCGACTGATCCCGAATGCAATGGAGACCCGGGGAGCGATCGCACGGATGGACGACGGCCGACTCTTCGTGGAGATGACGAGCCAGGCCCCCCACCGCCACCGCTCGAACTTTGCGAAGACGCTCGGGATGCGTGAGACCGACATTCGGGTGAATTCGCCCGACGTCGGAGGCGGATTCGGCGAGAAGAGCCACCATTTCCCGGGCGACGCAATGGCGGCGTGGGCCGCGGTCCAGCTCGACAGCCCCGTGAAGTGGGTGGCGACCCGATCGGAGAACTACCTCGAAGGCACGCACGGCCGCGATCACGTCACGACGGCGGCGCTCGCCCTCGACGACGATGGGACCATGCGCGGGCTCCGCGCGGACACGTACGCGGCGGTTGGCGGATACGTACTCGACATCGCCCCAGCGCTCGCACTGATGTATGGCCGTCTTCTTGCCGGCGAGTACGACCTCCCGGCGATCTTCTGCCGGTCGCGAGCCGTCTTCACGAACACCGCGCCGATTAGCTCCTACCGCGGTGCGGGTCGGCCCGAAGCCATCTATGTCATCGAGCGACTTGTGAAGCGGGCCGCGGACAGCATCGACATGAGCCCGGCCGAGTTTCGCCGCCGGAACCTCATCGATCCCGACGACTTCCCACACGAGACTGCCGTGGGCGCAACGTACGACTCCGGGGACTACGAGCCCACGATGGATCGTGCGCTCGAACTCGTCGACTACGAAGCCGTCCGTGAACGGACGGAGCGCGAGGACGGTCGGCTCGTCGGCGTGGGCCTCGCGTGCTTCGTCGAGTCTACCGGCGGCGGCTTCGAATCCGGCGTCGTCCGCGTCCACCCCGACGGCGGCGCGACGGTCTTTGCCGGCACGCACTCGCACGGCCAGGGTCACGAGACGACGTACGCGCAGATCGTCGCGGACGAACTCGGCGTTGACTACGACGACGTCGAGGTTGTCGAGGGCGACACCGACCGGATCCCGACGGGAACGGGCACGTTCGGCAGCCGGAGCACGATCACCGGCGGGAGCTCGGTTGCCCAGAGCGCCCGCGACGTCGTAGAGCAGGCACGCCAGGTCGCCGCGAGCCAGTTCGAGGCGGCGCCAGAGGACGTGGCCTACGAGGACGGGACGTTCCACGTCGAGGGAGCCCCGGAGCGATCAGCGTCGTTCGAAGGGGTTGCGAAGGCCGCCTACGGGATGATGCTCCCGCCGGGCGTCGAGCCCGGTCTCGAAGCGACGACCTTCTTCGAGCCGGACGGCACCGCCTACTCCTTCGGCACGCACGCCGTCGTCGTTGCCGTTGACCCCGATTCGGGCGACATCGAGATCGAACGGTACGCTGCCGTCGACGACTGTGGCGTCCAGATCAACCCGAAGATCGTCGAGGGGCAGATCCACGGCGCCGTCGCGCAGGGCGTCGGTCAGGCGCTCTACGAGGGCGCTGAGTACGACGACAACGGCACGCTCGTCACGGGTTCACTCCAGGACTATGCGGTACCGACAGCCGAGCAAGTCCCCGAAATGATGACAGACAGCACCGTGACGCCCAGCCCCACGAATCCACTCGGCGTGAAGGGCGTCGGCGAGTCCGGCACTCTCGCCGCCCCTCCTGCTGTCGTCAACGCCGTCATCGACGCCCTCCGGCCCCTCGGGGTCGATCACGTCGACATGCCGCTCACGGGGGAGACCGTCTGGCGCGCCGTCCAAGACGCTCAGGCCACGGATGACTAGAATGTACCATGACATACACCGTCCAGCATACGAGGCGATAGCCGCATGAACTTCGATGGAACGTTCGAGATAGAGGACGTCACGACCGAGGAAGCCTGGATCGGCCTCTCCGATCCGGTCCTGATCGAGGAGGCACTTCCCGGCTGTGAGTTCCTCATCGCGGTCGACGAGGGGGACGTGGATTTCGACGAACTCCGCGAACGCGCCGGCGGTGAAACCCCTTCGACGCTCCCGGACGCCGACCCCGAGGACGTCGCGGAACGCGCGTTCGAAGAGGGCGGTCGATACGCCGCGCTCGTCGAGATCGGTGTCGGGAGCGTGAAGCCGTCCTTCGAGACGGTCATCACGATCGACCACCGGGAGTTCCCCGACATGTCTGCGTCGGGAGAAGGGAACGCGAGTAATTCGTCGTTTAAACTCGACGCGGGGATGCACCTCGCGGAGACCGACGACGGCGTCGCGGTCGAGTGGGAGGCGCACACCGACGTCTTCGGCCGGATCGCACAGATGGGCCAGCGACTGATCAACCCGGTCGCGAACCGCGTGGTCAACCAGTTCTTCGGGAACGTCGAGAGCCAGCTACGGGGCGTCGAGATGGACGACTCCGGCTCGCTCCGCGACCGACTCGGGAACCTACTCTGAGAGGATCAAAGAAAGATGACAGAACACGAGATAACACTCGACGTCAACGGAACGGAAGAAGAGCTCACAGTCGACTCGCGGACACTTCTGATACATGCTCTCCGCGACGAACTGGGGTACACGGGCCCGAATGTCGGCTGCGAGAGCAGTCTCTGCGGGGCGTGTACCGTCCACGTCGACGGGAAGGCGGTGAAGTCCTGCACGATGCTGGCGGTCCAGGCCGACGGCGCGGACGTCACGACCGTCGAGGGCCTCACCGACGGCGAAGACCTCCACCAGATACAGGAGAGCTTCCAGAAGGAACACGGCCTCCAGTGTGGCTACTGCACCCCCGGCATGATCATGACCACGAAGCAGTTACTCGAGGACAATCCCAACCCCTCGCGCGAGGAGATCCGCGAGGCACTCGAAGGCAACATCTGCCGGTGCACGGGCTATCAGAACATCGTCAACGCCGTCGAAACCGCGGTAGAGAAACTCGACGGCGCGGCGTCCGCGGAGGGCGACTGACGATGTCGGTCGAAACCGTCGACGCCGAAGACGTCGAAATGCCGATGACCGAAGAACGAGTGTGGCGCGCGGTGAACGAAGCGGAGGACGCGTAAATGTTCCCGGACGAATTCGACTACTACGAGGCGTCGAGCGTCGAGGAGGCGCTGGCGTTGATGGCGGAGCACAGCACGGAGGACCCCGAGTTGCTCGCGGGAGGGCACAGCCTCCTCCCGACGATGAAGTCAGGGCTCGCCAGCCCCGGGGTCCTCGTCGACATCGGCGGCATCGAGGGGCTCGCCGGTATCGAGGAGCGAGACGGAGAGACGCGCATTGGCGCGCTCACGCACTACGCGGAGATAGCCGACTCGGCGAGTCTGCGCTCGAACGCGCGCGTCTTCTCGGAGGCGGCCGCGAACGTCGGCGACGTGCAGGTGCGCAACCGCGGGACGATCGGCGGGAACCTCGCGCACGCGGACCCGGCCTCCGACATGCCGGGGGCCGCCATCGCGGCGGACGCGACGCTCGTCGTGCAGGGCGAGGACGGCGAACGCGAGGTCGCCGCCGAGGAGTTCTTCCTCGGGATGTACGCCACGGACGTCGCTGAGGACGAACTGGTG
This sequence comes from Haladaptatus sp. HS23, assembly GCF_056892285.1. NCBI lineage: Archaea > Methanobacteriati > Methanobacteriota > Halobacteria > Halobacteriales > Haladaptataceae > Haladaptatus > Haladaptatus sp. HS23. The sequence goes on from NZ_JBXGLH010000002.1 coordinate 737,109, forward strand.
ACGACGGTCCGCGTGCCGCATGCGAGCGACGCGGGCGGGGCGTACGTGAAGAAGCCGAGCCCCTCATCGGGGTACGCGATGGTCGGCGTCGCGGCCTCCGTAACGGTCGAAGACGGCACCGTGGTGGACGCCCGGGTCGCGGCGAACGGCGTGATGGACCACGGGGTCCGCCTTCCGGCGGTCGAGGACGCTCTCGAAGGAGCGTCCGCTGACGACGCGACGGCGGCCGCGGCCGAGCACGCGACGGACGACCTCGACGAGGCGATGATCCTCGCCGACCAGCAGGCATCGGCCGACTTCCGCGCACACCTCCTCGAGGTGTACACTGAGCGGGCGCTCACCGACGCGATCAAACGGGCGACTACGGGGGCGGACAGCGCGGCGGCCGACTGACCCGCGCCACCGCTTTCACGCACCGCGACCCAACCTACATGAACGATGGTACCGGAGGCCGCGGATCACTTCGGGTCCAGACTGTCCACAAAAACAAACGAATCAACGACAAAGAGGAAAAATGACTCCCTTACAATTTCTAAGGCGGCATTGGGCCGACATTGGTCTTATTTCAGCAATAGTTGCCGGGGGCTACCTAATATTTGCTTGGAATGATACTGTATTTTTACAGAAACTCTTATTGTTCAATTTTATTGTAGTTCTACTGCATCAATTTGAGGAGTACAGCTGGCCAGGTGGATTTCCAGCGGTCGCGAATAATGTATTATTACCGAGTTTAAACCTCGATCGCTTTATGAACCCGCTTAACCGGAATTCGTCCATGGCGGCTAACCTTACCTTTGCGTATGGATTCTACTTGCTTCCAGTCTTTTTCCCCGACGTGATTTGGCTAGGTCTAGCACCTGTCCTTGTCGGCTTGATTGTTCAACTCCTCGGCCACGCTATTTATGTGAATCTGAAGATACGATCGTTCTATAGTCCCGGCGTTGCCACCACTGTTTTTGGTCACGTCCCAATCGGCGTGATTTACATATATTACATTCTAGCAAATGACCTGGTGAGCACATGGGATTGGGTGTTTGCAGTCGTGTACATGAGTATCGCCCTGTTTCTCATCTTCTATATTATTGAACAACGATTGCTCGGCGGCGAAGATTCACCGTACGCCTTCACCGAAGACGAATTGAAACGGTTTGAGGTCGAGTAGAAACGTGAGCTCGCCAGACGACGATGAATATGAGAATCTCAGAACCTACTGCCGCTTATACTGCCCACAGGAAGTCAACCGTCCAAACCAGGTGAGTTCGAGAAATTGACTTCGCTACTGTCGCACGTTCTACTTCAGTTATGGAACCGATCACGCGTCTTGAAACGCGCCGAAATCCCAGAACACAGACTACTTTTCCCCTGACTGTTCGGAGCAATCGAACTCGACATTGCAATCAAATAGACGTTGGTTCCTCACAAAACTTATGTCCACAACTCACTGCATCAAGCTATGGAACGGAATACGCTCGCCTCCGCCCTCCTCGCGTACACCGTCGTTGCAGCGGGTGTAACGGTCGTCCCGCTCACGTATGTCTACGGCAAAGCCATCGGCCTGCTGCTAATCGTGTCCCTGTTCGTGTTCTCCTTTCTCCATGCACGGACCGGAAGCGGCCCGACCATGGCGATGGAAGGTGGTGGAAATAACGACTTCGTAGAAACGGACGCCGCACCATCACAGCTGCACATCGGGTCCTCGCTCCCCACGAACAATCGAGCGGTCCTCACGTTCTACCTCCTCGGCATCGTCCTCTGGAGCCTCGTTGCGACCTTCGCCGTCGTCTGAGATGTTGTTTGGGTTTCTCGTGGCGTTTTTTCCTCGTTCTGCTACGGTAGCACCACGGGCACGACGACCTGTAGGCACGGGGTGAAAGATGTGCGCCTTGCATTCAGTTCCGATGGCGATTACGACGACTCAACGACGTAGCCTCCGGTAACGTGCAAATCGAAGGTGTCCGGCGAGGAGTCGGGAATCTCGACTGTCAGGGACACGTCGCGGACGAAGGCTCCGTCGCGGGCGTGGTCGTCGGTCAACTCGAACGTGGTTCGATTCCCCTGCACGGAGAGCCATCCGGTTCCCGCGGCGGTGCCGGACACCTCGGCGGTGCCGGACACCTCGGCGGTCGCCTTCATCTGCTTGCCGGACTCGGTCGCGCCGGACACCGAGAACGACTTCAAGGACAGTTCCGGGCCGTCGGTCGAAACCGTGACCGTGGTGTCGAACGTCTCGCGGTAGGTGACCGACCCGTCGCCGCTGCCGCCGTCTCCGCCGCGTCCACCATCGCCGCCGCTCCCGTCGTCTCCGCCACCGCTCCCACCGTCTCCGCCACCGCTCCCGCCCTCGCCGGGTTCCTCGGTGAGCAGTTCGACGCCGAGTTCCGACTCAACGGCCGCGATTTTGGAGAAGATGGTCTGGCGCGAGGAGCCGGCGAAGAGCAGGCCGACGAGTTCGCCGGTCGAATCGAGGAACACGGGCGACCCGCTGTCGCCGCCCTTCGACATCGGCCCCGCGATGAGTTGGTCGCGGAGCGTGATGGTCCCGGCGTCGCCGTAGTTCACCCGAGCGCTCGCGCCGGTTGCCTTCACGTCGCCCTGCGTGACGCCGGTTGTGCGGCCCGACTTCGTCACGGTTTGGCCCTTGAGCGAGCGGTAGTCCTTGCGGCGGACGCTCGTCGGCCACGAGTCGTCCAACTTGTAGTACTCCGACGATTCCTGCTCGGGGTCCACGGAGCGCGCTGCCACGTCCACTAACGCGCCGTCCTCGACGGTGACGTAGCCGCGGAGTTCGCCGGTCTTGTCGTCGGGCATGCTTCCGCCGTCCATCGGCGAGGGCTGGATGACCGGTTCGCCGAACTTCCCTTTGTTCACCCGGGCGTAGACGTGGTTGTTCGAGAGGCGAACGAGGTCGCCCTCGGAAATCGAGTCGCCCCAGTTTCCCGCCGAAGTGTCGGTCACGCGGGCGGGATACGGTCCGGCGGTCGCCGCCGTCGATTTCGCGTTGATTTCGCTGACGCCGCCGACCACCGGTCGGTGACGGTTGTGGCGCCCCGCCTCGGCGTCCGGGAGTGGTTCGAGGAACGCGAGTGCGTCGAACCCGTCTCGTTCGTCGCCGTAGCCAGCGTCTTCGACGTGGACGGTGACGCCGGAGACGCGCTTTTTCACGTTGTCCTCGTCGGCGAGGTCCGCGTCCGGGAGTTTCTGGGAGACGAAGACGGTGAGCGTGTTCGTCTCGTCGTCGTAATCGACGGCGAGGACGTTCTTGCAATCGAGGAGGTGTTCGTACTCTTGTGTGTTCGCCATGGTAGGGGGTCGTCAGGACAGGTCCGTCGAAAGTATTTTCACTGCCTGAGTCGATGATATTAAGGCTCGAATCGTAATATAGTTGACGGCGACTGCCGGGACAGCGTTTTGCACGCGGGAATCGTACTCCGGTATCCATGAGAGAGCGCGTCCCCCAAATCGAAGTCGTCCGAACGTGGCTCGAAAACGAACGAGCCAAACCGGGAATCGACGTCGAGTTCGACCCGGACGAACCGGAGTGGGCACTCGTCGCGAAACTGCTCGACACGTGTGCGTTTCAGGCCTCGTTTCTCTGGCGATATCCCGTCGCGTGGTATCGGGTCGACTTCGACGAATCTCGGTTCCGACGGCTCCGAGTCATCGACGGGCCGAAGGAGGAGTCGTGGCGACGGCTGTCGCCCGACGGGAGCCTCATGGGCGCAGCACGGCGGATTCTGACGGAAGAGTTGGACGGGACGTACGAGGATATCGACGTGACGCGAATCCGTGAAATCGCGGACGGATTGCCGGGAGGAACTCGGCGACTCGTGTTGTTCAAACCCGACCACGGGGTTGCTCCACGTGTCGTGGACGGAAACCACTTCGCCACGGCACACGCGATTCGGCTCCTCCGAACGGGCGAATACAACGACCAGCGGGTGTTTCTCGGGGTTCGGCGGTGCGTCCAACTGAACGCACACGACCGCCTGTAAACCGTTAAGTGTGACGACGCGCGAGGTTCGGATAGTATGAGCGACATCCCGGACGATTTCAAATGTACCATCACCAACTGGGATTACATCTACAGCCTCTGCCGTGACGTGAGCGAACAGGTGAAAACCTCCGACTTCGAACCGGACGTCATCGTGGCGCTCGCACGCGGTGGCTGGTTCGCCGGGCGATGTATCTGTGACTTCCTGGGCTTGGACGACCTGACGAGCCTCAAGATGGAACACTACGTGGGTGCAGCCAAGAAGTCGAGCGAACCGGAAGTCCGCTACCCGATGCCCGAGGGAAGCGTCGAGGGGAAGGACGTGCTCATCATCGACGACATCGCGGACACGGGCGGATCGCTCAAACACGCCTGCGAGTACGTCGAGGACCGCGACGCCGGGGAGATTCGGACGGCAACCCTCCAACTCCTCCAGACCAGCGAGTTCGACCCCGACTACGTCGGCGAGCGCCTCGAAGAGTGGGCGTGGATGGTCTACCCGTGGAACTTCATCGAGGACATGATAGACATCACGAGCGGCGCGATGGACCGGGCCGACGACGAGGTGTTCTCGAAGGACGACGTCCGCCACTACCTCAACGAGTACCACGACGTGGAGCGAATCCAGATGGAAATCGCCCAACCCGACCGTTTGAGCGAGGTTCTCGAAGAGATGGTTCGTCGGGACGTCCTCGCCCGCGAAAACGACGGCTGGCGACTGCTGAAGAACGCGACGGGCGTTCAGTAGCGGTCGGGAGACCATGGACACCATCGACTCGCTCGTCGAAGCGTTCGCCCTGAAGGACGAACGCCGAACCGGGTGGCAACTCCGGGGAATCTCCAACCCCGAGTCGGTCGCGGGACACACGTGGGGCGTCGCGTTGCTCTGTTTGCAGTACGGGCGAGAGACCGATATCGACACCGACAGAGCGCTCCGCATGGCGCTCGTCCACGACCTCGCGGAGGCGAAAACCGGCGACGTCGCCACTCGCGTGAACGACGCCGACCAGCGGGTTTCGACGGCGGAGAAAGACCGTCGGGAACGCGACGCCATGGACGACCTCGCGCCCGCGCTCGACCCCGAAATCCGCGACCTGTGGGAGGAGTACGAGGCCCGCGAGACGTCCGAGTCCGTCTTCGTCAAGGACATGGATTTGGTGGACATGTGCCTGCAAGCGCTCGTCTACGAACGCGAGAACCGCTACGACGGCGAAAGGGAGAACGAGCAGTTCGGGGAGTACGAGGACCTAGACGAGTTCTTCGCCACGGCGGAACCGCGACTCCGCACCGGGGTCGGGAGGGAACTGTTCGTGGAAATCCGGACGCGCTACGAGACGGTTCGAGACGGGGACGAGGGCGGGGCAGGCGAGTAATCAGTCCGCCACCGGCGGTTCCGGGTCCGTCTCCGCGTCGGAATCCGTTTCCGGACCCGCATCCGCCTCGATATCCGCCTCCCCGTCCGCATCCGCGACCACCGCTTTCTGCCACGTTCCGCGGAGGAACCACGCGACGGCGACGATTGCACCGACGGTGTCACCGAGCGCGACGCCCGTCCAAATCCCGGTCGCACCCCAGTCGCCGAGGAAGACGAGGAGGTAGGTCGCCGGAACGCGGACGACCCACAGCGTCACCATCGAGAACGCGAGTGCGGTTCTGGTGCTGCCCGCGCCGCGGAACGCGCCGAGGACGACCTGTAGGACGCCCATGAAGACGAACATCGGGGCCATGATTCTGAGGTAGTCGCTCCCGTAGGCGATGGTCGCCACGGCTTGCGGCGAGTCGGCGGAGAGGAACACGGAAACGAGCGGTTCGGGGACGAGGAACGCGACGAGCGCGACCACGAACATCACGCCCGCGACGAGCGCTCCGGCCAATCGAACCGCCCGTTCCGCGCGGTCCGGTTTCCGCGCCCCGAGGTTCTGCCCGACCATTGTATTCGTCGCCTGTCCGAGTCCCATCGCGGGGAGGAAGACGAGCGACGAGAGACGGTTTCCGAGGCCGTAGGCGGCGACGACCGCTGGTGGAAACGTCGCCACCATGCCAGTGAGGACGACCATCGCCAACGAACTCGTGGACTGCTCGGCGGCGGTCGGAACGCCGATACGGACGATTTCCCGAATGCGGTCCACGTCCGGCGAGAGGTGTCTCCGTTCGACGCTCGGTCCCGCGTCGGTGCCGAAGATGACGTACAAGCCGATGACGGTCGCCACGGCCCGCGACAAGACGGTAGCCACCGCGGCACCCTGAATGCCCATTCCGTCGAACGACCCGACGCCGAAGATGAACAGCGGGTCGAGGACGACGTTCAGCAGGACGCTGACGGCCATGATTCGCATCGGCGGGCGGGTCTCGCCGTACCCCTGCATGAGCGCCGAGAAGACGAAGAAACCGAAGAGAAACGGCGACCCGAGAAAGAACACCCGCATGTAGTCGGCCGCCATCGGGACGATGACCGTGGCGGTCTGCTCGTCGGCGGGGAGCAAGCCGAGCATCGGGTCCACGAGGAGGTATCCCACGACGGCGATGACGAGCGCGACGATGGAGACGAACGAGAGCGTCTGTCCCGCGACTGCGCTCGCCTCCTCCTCGCCGCCAGCGCCGGTGTGCTGTGCGACGAGGATGCTCCCTGCCGTGGTGAACCCGCCCCCGATGGAGATGAGGAAGAAGATGATGGGGAACGCGAGCGAGAGCGCACCGACCGCTTCCGAGGAGAGCGCGCCGAGCCAGAACGTGTCGGCGATGTTGTACGTGACCTGCAAAAGTTGAATGACCACGATGGGCCACGCGAGACGAACCATCGGCCCGACGAGCGGACCCTCCGTGATTCCCGTCGCAGAACGAGGAGATGACATGGAACGTAACCTCTCAGGGAACCTATTTCAAAACGCGTATGATGTGATGGCATATCGCATAGGAGCGACGCGAGCGTCGAAAATCGTGAGACGAGAGACGTGGGAGGACGTGAGCCGAACCCGTGTCGTTTAGGTGGACACCGGAACGAGTACCCGTCATGATAGGCTTCATCGGCGGAAGCGGAATCTACGACGCACTGCCGCTCGAAAACACGCGCGAGGAGAACGTGACGACGCCCTTCGGCGAACCGAGCGCCCCCGTCACCATCGGCGAACTCGCCGGGAAGGAAGTCGCCTTTCTGCCCCGACACGGCCCGAAACATCAGAAGACGCCGACCGAAGCGCCCTACCGGGCGAACATCCACGCGCTGAAGCAACTCGGCGTGGAGCGGATTCTGGCGAGCAACGCGGTCGGGAGCCTCCGCGAGGAACTCCCGCCACAGACGCTCGTGGTCCCCGACCAGATTTTCGACCGGACGAAACACCGGACGCCGACGTTCTTCGGCGACGGCATGGTCGTCCACATGCCCTTTGCGGACCCGTACTGCCCGCACATGGTTTCTCACCTCTCGGAATCAAGCGACGAGGCGACCGACGCGGACCACCATTCGGGCGGCACCTACGTCTGTATCGAAGGCCCGCAGTACTCGACCCGCGCGGAAAGCGAGTTCTACCGCGCACAGGGCTTCGAAATCATCGGCATGACGGCGATTCCGGAGGCGAAACTCGCCCGCGAAGCCGAGATGTGCTACGCGACGGTGGCGGGCGTCACGGACTACGACGTGTGGAAGGAAGACAGCGAAGTGACGTTGGAAGAGGTGTTGGAGAACGCGGCGAAGAACGAGGACGCCATCAAGGAAGTCGTCGAACACGCGATTCGGACGATGCCCGAGGAGCGCGAGTGTGACTGTGACCACGCGCTCGAGGGCACCATCAACACCCCGACGGAAGCGATTCCCGAGGAGACGCTCGAGGAAGTCGACTTGCTCGCGGGCGAGTACCTCTGAATCGGAATCGAGACGGGCCTCAGGTATCGCTCCAATCGTTCCGAAAACTTACACTAGTGCGCGGACAATATCGGGACATGGCGGACCAGAGCGAAATCGTCAGCGTGCTGGTGGCGCTGGAGTTCGTAGTGATGGCCTCGATCGTGTTGCTCTTGGTTCCGTTCGAAACCGCTGTTTCAGTCATCCCATTGCTATTGATTTTCCTAATCGCCCTCCTGCTGTATCGTTCGTGACGTTCGTAGATAACGGAGCGTAAAACGGAAAGTCGAAGCGTGAAACGCGTCGGGCGATTCAGTCCGAGTCTTCGACCGTTTCCGCCGTCGCGTCCGAGTATTTTCCGCTCGTTCCGTCACGCAGGTCGGCCTCTATGTCCTCGAGCGAGCGACCCTTCGTCTCGGGGACCTGCCAGTAAACGAACAGCAGGGAGAGCACGCTCAGTCCGGCGTACAGGCCGAATGTACCAGTCCGACCGATGCCGCCAAACTCGACTCCCGAGAACGTCCCGCCGTTGATCAGCGTGAGGAAGGTGAGCGAGACGAGGAGGTTCGATGCCCAGTTTGCCACCGTGACGACGCCCATGGCCGACCCGCGGACCTGAAGCGGGTAGATTTCGGAGATGAGCAGCCAGAACACCGGACCCATCCCGATGGCGAAAAAGCCGACGTAGAGCATGAGACTCCCCACGGCGGCCCACCCGACGACGCCGGAGAGTCCGGGCAGGAAGAACGTGGCGCTCAGTCCGCCGAGGGCGAGCGCCATACCGGAAAGTCCGACGAGCAGGAGCGGACGACGGCCGACGCGGTCGACGAGAAGGACGGCACACATCGTCGCGGCGACGTTGACGAGGCCGACGCCGACGGTGGCGAGGATGGACGCCGAGGCACCGAACCCGGTCGATTTGAAGATGGTCGGCGCGTAGTAGATGACCGTGTTGATGCCGGTCACCTGCTGGAGGACGGCGAGACCGACGCCGACGACGAGCGCGGGACGGACCCACGATTCTAGCAGGGTCGAGAAGTCGTCGTCTTCGGCCTCCTTCGTCCGCTCGATTTCGTCGATTTCGTCCTCGATGCGCTCTTCCGAACGGGTTTTCGAGAGGACCGACCGGGCCTCCTCTCGGCGGCCCTGTTCGACCAACCAGCGCGGGCTTTCGGGCATGAACGACATCCCGAGCGCGAGGACCGCCGCCGGAACGACACCCGACCCGAGCATCCAACGCCAACCGCCGGGACCCTTGAACGCGTAGTTGACGAGGTAGGCGAGGAGGATGCCGCTCGTCACCGCGAGTTGATTGAGCGAAACGAGCGAGCCACGAATCTTCGGCGGCGCGATTTCCGAGATGTAGAGCGGGCCGACCATCGACGCGACGCCGATGGCGAACCCGACCACGAGGCGACCCGCGACGAGCCACGGGACGCTGGGTGCGAGTCCCATCACGACCGACCCGCCGAAGAAGACGCTCGCACCGGCGACCATGAGTCGCCGCCGACCCAACCGGTCGGCCAACCGACCGCCGACGGCCGCTCCGAAGATAGCGCCGACGAGCGTGGCGCTGACGACGACTTCGGTCATGAAGTGAGAGAGGGTGAAGCTCTTATCGATGTACAAAAGCGCCCCCGAAATGACGCCCGTGTCGAATCCGAACAACAGGCCGTTCAACGCCGCAATGACGGCAGTCACGTAGATGAATCGGTTCGTGCCACTACCATCTTCTGTGGTGTTTTCCAAAGCGAGAGCCTCCGGATTGGAGTCACGGCGAGGGGGAACTACATTCCTTCGGCCAAAAGTTGATGGAATAAAAAATGATTATAGAAATATTCGGGGAGATAGCGGCGTCGAGCGACGGCAACATCGTTACGGGGGGAGGGACAGTTTAACTTCGGCCACGCACGCATAGAACCCATGGACGAGAACACGCTCACGATGACGCCGGGACCGACGGCGGTCCCCGAGGAGGTCAGACAGGCGTTGGCGAAACCGGCGATGAATCCGGACGTGAACCCCGAGTTCGAATCGTACTACGGGACGGTACTCGACAAATTAGCGCGGGTGTACGGAACGGACGACGAGATGGTCGTCCTCGGCGGCGAGGGCATCCTCGGATTGGAAACCGCCGTCGATTCGGTGGTCGGGAAGGGGGACGACGTACTCTGTCTCGCCAACGGCCTGTACGGCGACGGCTTCGCGGATTTCGTGGAGATGGCGGGCGGCAACCCGATACTCCACGACGTCGATTACAGGGAAGCGTTCGACCCGGACGAAGTGACGGCGCTCGTGGAATCTGGCGACTTCGCCGCCGCGACGATGGTCCACTGTGAGACGCCGACGGGGCTACTGAACGGGTTCGACGAGGTTCTGACGACGCTGCAGGAGGCGGGCGTGCTGACCATCGTGGACGCCGTGTCGTCGCTCGGCGGAGCGCCGGTCCCGGTCGAACACATCGACGTGTGTCTCGGCGCGTCCCAGAAGTGTTTCAGTTCGCCACCCGGCCTGACGACGATGTCCGTCAGCGATGCGGCGTGGGAAAAAGTCGAGGAGACGGACCAGAACGGGTTTTACACGAGTCTGGAACCGTGGCAGGACGCCGACTTCTCGTTTTTACCCTACACGCATCTAATCTCGAACCTCTATGCGTTGGAGGCGTCGTTGGACCTGATTTTAGACGAAGGTCGAGAAAACGTGTTCGCGCGCCACGAAACGGCGGCGCGGCGCTGTCGTGAACGCGGCGAGGAACTCGGCCTCGAACCGTTCCCCGGAACGGAGTCACTCTGTTCGCCCACCGTCACGGCCTTCGAAATCGATGGACGGGCGGAGGAGGTACAGGAGCGGTTGTACGACGACCACGGAATCCTCGTCGCGACGGGACTCGGGGAGATGGCAGCGGACCTCCTCCGAGTCGGTCACATGGGATACGGTGCCGACCTCGAAGCCGTCGAGAAAACGATGGACGCGCTCGAAGCGGTTCTCGATTAATCGGCGAGGAGTTCCGGGGGTTCCTCGTCGTCCGCACCGCGGGCGTCCTGCACCCAGAGGTCGCCGAACAGGTCGTCCTGTTCGAGCACGAGCGTTCCCCTGTGGGCGAGAAACAGCAGAGCGAGGTACGTCATCACTCGCGTCGAACCGACCATCTCGATTTCCGCGTAGAGTACCTCGGTTCGTCCCGCTTCGTACTGTGAAACCAGCGCGTCCCGAACGTCGCCGATGACCGTCTCGATGTCCTCGTCGTGCGTCGTGCCCGTCACCTCCGACTCCGTGGGTTCGTCGTCGAAGCGCATGTCGTCGCCCGAGTGGTAATCGAGCGTTTGGGTCCCGCGTTGGAAGCCCTGCGGCGACCCGCTCGTATCGTAGGTCCGCGACTCCTTCCACCACGACCCGCGTTCGCGCTCCCGGAGTTCGCGGACGAGTTCGTCCAGCGTCTCCGGTTTTCCGCGGGCGCTCTTCCGGTCGAGACGGCGCTCCATCTCGTCTTCGAGCGACGCGACGGGGTCGAAGCCGTCCGTCTCGTCCATCGACATCGGTGCCTCCCACGGTTCGAGTTCCTCCTCCTCGGGTTCGTCCACCGTGAGCATGGCGTCGCTTTTCATTCGAAGGAGGACGCTGGCGTAGAACAGCGCGCGCCCCGACGTCCTGAGGTCGGTGCCATCCAACCGGTCGAGGAACTTGTCCGTGACGTCGACGATGTCGATGTCCCACGGTTCGATTTCGCCCTCCTCCGCGAGTTGGACGAGGAGTTCGACCGGTTCCACCTCGTCGTCCGATTCCTCCGTTGGCAGGTCGGAGAGGAGGTCTGACTCCTCTCGGTCACGGTCCTCGTGACCGGCGATATCCAGCGGGATGTCGTCCGAAGAATCCTCGTTCGCGGCGTCGCCGTCGTCTCGCTGCGTGGCCGCTCGACTGTCCGCGGAACTCCGTTCCGCGCTACTCGCATTTCGATTCTCCTTCGGAACATCGCTACTCGCGGCGTTGCCGCTCGTGTCTCGGTTTTTCTCCGAAAAACCGTCAGTCACCCGCGGGCACCTCCTGCTCCCCGTCCAACCGGATACCGGTCACGCTGCTCACGTTGTCACCTTGCATGGTCACGCCGATGGCCCGCTCCGAACGGTCGAGCATCGCGGAGCGATGCGAGACGACGACGAACTGTGCGTCACCCGCTAATTCGTGCACCATCTCGCCGACGCGTTCCGCGTTCACGGCGTCGAGGAAGGCGTCCACCTCGTCCAGCGCGTAGAACGGTGCCGGGTTGTAGCGCTGGATGGCGAAGATGAACGCCAGCGCTGTCAGCGACTTCTCGCCCCCGCTCATGGCGTCGAGACGCTGAACGGGCTTGTCCGCCGGTTGCGCCTTCATCGTCAACCCGCCGTCGAACGGGTCGTCGTCGTTTTCGAGGAACAACTCGCCCGACCCGGCGGACAGGCGCGTGAAGATATCCTGAAAGTGCTCGTCGATGGCGTCGAAGGCCTCCATAAACGTCTCCTTTTTCTGCGATTCATAGGAGTCGATACGCTCCCGGATGCCGTCGCGCTCCTCCACTAACGTCGCTTTTCGCTCCTTCAGGTCGTCCAACTGGCTATCGACCTCGTCGTACTCGTCGATGGCGAGCATGTTGACCGGTTCCAACGCCTCCATCTGCCGAGTGAGTCGGTCGATGTTCGACTGCACCTCGTCGTGGTCCGGCACGTCCTCGGGGTCGTACTCCCCGACCTCTTCGCGGAGTTCCGCGACCTCTTCTTCGAGACGGCTCGCGCTCCGTTGAAGGCTCTCGAGGCGATTTTCGACGCCCTCGACCTTCGACTGCTGGGCGTCCCGTTTCGACCTCGCGTCCTGCAGTTCCTCCTTCAACTCGGCGCGTTCGTCCTTGAGTTCGGTCAGTTCCTCTTCGAGTTCGGACACCGCCTCGCGCTTTTCTTCGAGGATTTCCTCTCGCTCCTCGATGTCCGATTCGAGGTCCGAAATCAGTTCCTCCTGCTCAGTCTTCCGGTTCTGGGCGGTTTCCACGTCGTCGTGGAGGTCGTCGATGGCGTCCTCCGCGTACTGTTTTTCGAGTTGCAGTTCGTTGAGTTTGCCGTCGAGCGAATCCATCCGGTCGGAAAGCGTGTCGATTTCGGCCTGCACCTCGTCGGCCTCGCTCGTCAACTCGGGAATCTTCGAGTCCGCGAGTTCGCTTTCCAGGTCCGCGATGTCGGCTTCGATGCTGGCGATGGTCTCGTCGTGGGCGGACACCTCGGCGTCCAGTTCCTCCATCCGCTCGGTGACCGACTCGCGTTCTTCCTGTATCTCCTCGATGTCGTCCTGCAGCGACCCGATTCGCTCCTCGATAGTTTCGAGTTCGGACTCCTTTCGCTCGATATCGTTCTCGATGCTTCGAACTTGGTCCGTCGCGTCGGTCTGTCGGTCGCGGGCGTCGTCCAACCGCTCCTCGACGCCGCTGATGGACTGACGAATCGACTGGCGTTCGTCCTCCAACTCGTTGATTTGGCGCGCCACGCGCTCGATTTGGCCCTTGCCGGAGGCCGAAAAGGAGTAGCGCGACCCGCTGGTCGAGCCGCCGGTCATCGCCCCGCTCTTTTCCACGAGTTCGCCCGAAAGCGTCACGAGGCGGAAGTCGCCCATCAACTCGCGGGCCGTCTCCATGTCCTCCACGACGAGCGTGTCGCCGACGACGTAGGAGAAGACCGACGCGTACTCCGAATCGAAGTCGATGAGATTGTACGCGAAATCGACCACGCCCGGCGTGTTGGGCAGGGACGGCAGGCGGCGCTTTTGCATCTTCGTGATGGGAAGAAACGTCGCCCGTCCCGCGTTTCGCTGTTTCAAATACTCGATGCAGCGCTGTCCGACGCTGTCGTCGTCCACGACGACCTGCGCCAGTCGGCCGCCCGCCGCCGTCTCGCAGGCCGTGGCGTACTGCTGGCTCACGCCCCCGAGTTGCGCGACCGCACCGTGAACGCCGTCCACCCCGCCGTTCAGAATCGTGGAAACGGCGCGACCGAACGACGAATCGCCGCTCTCGTTGGCCCGCGCATCCAGTTCGGCGTACTTCTGCTGTTTGGACTGTATTTTCCCTTCCACCGCATCGAGGTCCGACTGGAGTTCGGACTTTTCGGCCTTCAGGTCGGACACCACGTCCTCGATTTGGTTCGCGTTTCGCTCGGCCTTGGTCAGTTCGTCGGCCAAATCGCCGAGTTCGGTTTCGAGTTCGGGAATTCGATCGCGGGTCGACGCGAGTTCGTTCTGCTTCTCGTTCACCGAGTCCGAGCGCCGTCTCGCCTCGTCCAACAGGCGGTCTTTCTCGCGTTGGCGCTCGTTCTTCTCGCTTTTCTCGTCTTCGAGCACTTCCTTCTTCTCGGCGAGGTCGGATTTCACCTCGTCGTACTCGGTGTCGACGTTCTCGATTTCCTCCTGTATTTCGGCGAGTTTCGATTCCTTGGTGCCGATATCGCCCTTGACCGAGGCCTTCTCGATTTTGATGTCGCGGATGTCGCCGCCCAACTCGTCGACCGTCTCCTGCTTGCGGTCGATTTCGACGAACGCCTGTCTGCGGCGGTTTTCCGCGTCCGCTATCTTCTCCTCCGCCGTCTCGATTTTGTCTTCGAGGCGGGAAATCTCCCCTTTGACTTCCTCGATTTCGCTCTTGATGGCGAGCTGTTCGTCCTCGCCCTTGCGCTCGATTTCGGCGTTGAGTTCCTCCAGTTCGTCTTCGAGGCGGACGACCGTTCCCTGTTTTTCGTCCAACTCGCGCTGAAGGGTGACGAGTTCCTCCTTTCTGGCGTCGATGTCCGTTCGAGTCGCGTCCAAATCGGAGCGCTTCTCTTCGAGTTCGGCGGCCTTCAGATAGCCCTCGTACTCCTCTTTCTCCTCGCGGAGGCCCTGATATTCGAGCGCCGTCTCGCGCTCGTCGCGCAACTGGTCGAGCCGGTCCTCCTTCTCCTCGATTCGGAGTTCGGCCTCCTCGACGCGGTCCTTGACCACTTCGAGTTCCTCCAATGCCGCATCCCGCTTCGCGTCGAACTCCGCTACGCCGGCGATTTCGTCGATGATTTCGCGTCGCTCGAACGGCGTCATGTTGATGATGCCGGTCACGTCGCCCTGCATGACGACGTTGTAGCCCTCCGGCGTCACACCCGCCTGCGCGAGCAAATCCTGTATGTCCGAGAGGTTGACCGAGCGGCCGTTCAGGTAGTAGTACGAATAGTAGTTGTCCTCGGTCTGTTTGACCCGGCGTTTGATGGTGATTTCGTCCACGTCGCCGACGTTGTCCGTCCCGGCGGCGTTGACGACTTGCGTCCGGTCGAGGGTGCCATCGCTGTTGTCCAGAACGACTTCGACGGACGCTTCGAGCGGCCCGCTGCTCGCCGCTTCGTCCCCGTCGTGGCCGGGGTTGTAAATGAGGTCGGTCAGTTTCTCGGCGCGGATGCCGCGGGTTCGCGCCAGTCCGAGCGCGAAGAGAACGCTGTCGATGATGTTGCTCTTCCCGGAGCCGTTCGGACCGGTAACGACGGTGAAGTCCTCGTAAAACGGGATTTCGGTCTTCCGGCCGAAGCTCTTGAACTTGTCGAGGACGAGCGTTTTGATGTGCATGGATTGCTCGTGGGGGGAGAGAAGTCCTACGCGACGATGATGTCGTCACCCGGTTCGGACGACTCCTCTTCTTCTATGTCGTCCTTAGACTCATCAGATTTAGCCTCTTCGGCCTGTGTCGATTCCGGTTTCGCATCCACTTTCGCTGCTTCCGCCGCTTCCCGTGCCTCCTCCAGTTCGCGGATGCGCTGGTTCGCCTCCACGAGTTCCTCCGTTAGGCCGCGAATCGTCGCTTCCAGTTCTTCCATTCGGGATTCGAGCGAACCGATCCGGTCGCGCTGGCTAGTCATAGTAACGTATGCGTGACGGTTTATCAATAAATGTGCGTCAGACATGCGGCAGACAGTCGCGTGATTCCGATCAAACATGATAGTATAACTGGACCAATGGAGATGCTGTCTATTTCAACGACGCCGTCGCGTTCGTGTCGTCGAGCCGCCACAATGTGGTTAAAAGAGGAGGTTGAGCGCCGAACCGTGAACCGACGACGAGCACTCACGGCAATCGGAGCGGGGCTTTCCGGGGGCGTAGCGGGCCGTCTGTCCTCGGTTCAAGACGGAGGGCAGAAAACCGAATCGAAGAACAGCGCCTCCGAGCCGAAGAAACGAGACGTCCGAACGCTTCAAATCGGAAAGACTGCGACGCTGAAAGGTGGAATACACATCACCGTCGAAGAGGTCGAATTCAAGGACCGATACGTCAGGCAGGGTTCGGCAGTCACGCCGGCGAAGGGAAAGCAGTTCGCCATCGTCTCCGTCGAGACGAAAAACGAAGGAAAGGAAAAGCACGAGTTACCGAGAGCGATAACGCTGAAACTCAAAGCGAACGGCAAGAGTTACTCGACGACGAGCTATACCGGTAGCGAGTACACGCACTATCGATACCGAGGCGGGCAGAGCAAGCCGGGAGCGATACGCGACGGCGAACTTCGATTCGAAATACCGAAGTCGGTATCACAGTCGGAGCTCACCGTTCAGTGGACGTACACGGAACTGAATCGACCGGTCGTCATCAGATGGCGAGGACGGTGAACGACCACGGAGTCGTTCCGGAATCGGCACCGCGTTCCGTACGCGAAGATAGCCGTTCGAGGCGTCCCGTAGGCTTTTAACACTCACCCGACCAACCAGTCTGTAATGACTGCTCAGGCTGTCCAAGAGGGCGAACTCGTGGCCGTTATCGGCCTCGAAATCCACGTCCAACTGGAGACGGACACAAAGATCTTCTGCGGGTGTTCGACCGACCAAGACGACGCCGAACCAAACACCTACACCTGTCCGGTCTGTCTCGGGCTTCCGGGGTCGCTCCCGGTACTGAACGAGGCGGCCGTGGAGTACGCCGTCAAGGTCGGCAAGGCCATCGACGCCGACATCCCCGAGGAGACGACCTTCCACCGGAAGAACTACTTCTATCCCGACCTCCCGAAGGGGTTCCAGATAACCCAGTACGACGCTCCCATCTGTCAGGACGGCGAACTGGAGTTCGGCTTCGAGGGCGAAACCCGAACGGTCGGCATCCACCGTGCCCACCTCGAAGAGGACCCCGGAAGCCTCCGTCACGTTCGGGACGGAACGGGCGACATCGAAACTCGGACCGTCGGCATCGACCGTGCCGACTACACCCTCGTCAACTACAACCGCGCCGGGACGCCGCTGATGGAAATCGTCACCGACCCCGACTTCCGCGAACCCGGCGAGGTCCTCTCGTTCCTCGAAAAGCTCGAAGAGGTGCTCGAATATCTCGGTGCCTTCGATTCGACGCGAGACGGCAGCCTTCGAATCGACGCGAACCTCTCCATCGTCCCCGAAGAGGACGTTAACGACGACGGGTCGATTCCCGAGGACGTTCTCACGGACGCGAACCGAACCGAGGTCAAGAACATCTCCAGCCATAAGGGCGCAGAAAGCGCCCTTGCCTACGAGGAGAGCCGACAGAAGAACCTCATCCGACGCGGGAAGGCCATCAAGCAGGAAACCCGGCACTTCAACGAGACGCACGGCTCGACCGTCTCGATGCGTTCGAAGGAGGCGGAGAAGGACTACCGCTACTTCCGCGAGGAGGACCTGCCGCCGCTCCAAGTGAGCGACTGGAAGCAGAAGCTCGAAATCCCGGAACTGCCGGACGCCCGTCGTGAGCGGTTCCGCGAGGAGTACGGCCTGAACAAGGAAGCCGCGAGCAAACTCACGTCGAGCAAGCAGGTCGCCGACTTCTACGAGGACGTGGCCGAAGAGTTCGACCCCGACCTCGCTGCTGCGTGGGTCGCCGACAGCCTCCTTGGAGAACTCAACTACCGCGACATGGAAATCACGGACGTCGAAGGACGACTCGACGAGTTCAAGCACCTCATCCGACTGGTGGCCGGAGACGAGATTACGGCCAAAAACGCCGAAGAGACGGTTCTCCGCGAGATGCTGGATGAGGGCGACGACCCCGAAACCATCATCGAGCGTGAGGGACTCGGAAAGGCTGACTCGGGCGAAGTCGAACAGGCCGTGACGGAAGCCATCGAGGAGAACCCCGACACGGTCGAGGACTACCACGCGGGCGAAGGCGGCGCTATCAACTTCCTCGTCGGGCAAGTCATGCAGAAGACCGGCGGCAGCGCCGACCCCGGAAGCGTGAACGGCATGCTCCGCGAGCGATTGGACGAGTAACGAACAGGCGGCACGGGCGATGATTGCGATGGGGTGTGCCACACACCTGCCTGGGCCCCATCGCGGCGGTCGGCTACGTCATCCGGCGGTTTGGCTTCGTTTTCGGATTTAAATCTACGGACGAGGTGAGTCCGAAATCGAGAACTCTCAGAGGCGTCGGAGCAAGTCAGCGCCGACCAGCACCGCTGCCCACTCGACAATCCACTCCGTTTCCGGGTTCGTCTTCAAGAAGGGATGTCGTTCCGACTGGTAGACGACGAAGTAGCCGTCGGGAGTGTCCACGATTCGGTTCGCGTGTGGAAGCTTCTTGCGGGTTTTCACGGACCCTTCCTCCACGGCAGTTCTCGTTTGCCGTGATACGTGTTTTCCGTCGATTGCTACGTCTTCCAGCACAGTCGTAGCCGATACGCGTTCGAGACCGAGGGCGTATGACCCGTTTTTCCAGTCCGACGTCCGCCGGTAGAGGGGGTGGTTTGCGTTGAACGCGACGTACTGCTCTTTCGAATACACGTGCGCCCCGCCGATAACTCGAACGATGGCAGGATGGTCGGCCCTAACGGTGCTGTTCAGTGCGCGTGCTTCGTAAACACAGCGCCGAGAGATCTCGTGTTCGCGGAGACAGTCGATGCCCGCGATTTCGTCGAGTCGCCCGTCGTCGGCGATGGAGAGCGTATCGTTTGGGGGTCGTTATTTCGGCACTTTTGTACTCGTATCGCGGGCCGGTGATGTGGAGGGCGGGCGCGTAAAGTGGAACCGTCACGAGGAGAAAACCCGCGATAAGGAGGGAGAGGCGACGCTTCGACTCGTCCATATCGTTTTGCGCGTTCGAAATCACATATGTTTTCTGACTTCTATTTTCACGTGTTGGAAAGCACGTCTGGACGAGGACACCCGGCACGAAGTAGTCCGTCACGAACCCGTCGTGATGATTCTTACGGATGGGGACCGTTTGCTGGAACAGATGAACCGAGTCGGAATCGGGTCGAACGGGGGATTTGGGGGATGGACGCAGCGAGCGAAGAGTTGAACGTCCGGTCGGTCGCTCTCGGCCTGCTCGCGTCGTTGTTCGTCATCGTTCTAATCGTGTGGTTCGTCGGTGTGGACGCGGTCATCGCCGCATTTCGGGCGGCGAACGGGTACGTCATCGTCGCCATTATCGTCGTCGCGTCGCTCTGGCTGACCTCGTGGAGTTCCGCCCTTCACGCCCTCCTCTCCTTGCTTGACTATCCGCAGACGCGGGTGCGGACGGTGCTGATATACATGTGTATCGTTTTCGCCAACAGTATCACGCCCTTCGCACAGGCCGGTGCCGAACCGCTGGCCGCACTGTTCGTCTCCCGGTCGACGGGTGCGGAGTACGAAACGGGGTTGTCGACCGTAGTGAGCGTCGACACCATCAACCTGCTTCCCTCCGTCGGATTAGCGATGGTCGGACTCGGATATTTCACGGTACGTGCGACGCTCAATCCCCGACTCGAATTCGCGGTGACCCTCTTTTTCTCCGTCGCCGTAGCGGTCGCCGTCATCGCCGTGTTCGCGTGGCGGTCACGGGACCGACTCGCGGCATCGCTCGTCGGCGGCATCTCACGACTCTTCGAATGGATCGATAGAAGGACGCCGTTGGACGCCGACCTGCCGGAACAGGAATTGGAACACCGGGTTTCCGTGTTCGTCTCGAATCTGGAACGAATCGCGCGAACCCCCCGTGTTCTCGCCGTCGGACTGTTCTTCTCGGCGGGCGGTTGGCTGTTTCTGGCGACCGCACTGTGGCTTTCCCTCTACTCGTTCGGCTACGCGATTCCGGTCGAAGCGCCGTTGTTTATCGTTCCACTCGCGATGACGGCGAGCATAACGCCGCTTCCGGGGGGCTCCGGCGGCATCGACGCGGCGTACATCATTCTACTCGTGAGCGTGACGAAGGTGCCGCTTCCGACGATTACGGCCGCACTGCTCGTCTTTCGAGGGGCGACGTATCTGCTCCCCATCGTCGCCGGTGGTGCGGCCGTCGCGATCCTCGAGACCGGCCGGTAAAAACGACAATAGCACAGTGTAGCGCTACAGAACAGTATAGTTGGACAACAAATATATTGAGGGCCGCCCATATGAAAAAATTGATTACGGAGAACGCTGAACCCCAGTTCAGATGTTCGATTGGCTAGCGGATACCATACTCTCGTTTGTCACGAAATATGGATATCTGGCAGTTTTCATCTATTTGACACTCGAAACGGCCTTCATCCTTCACTTCGCACCCAGCGAAATCGTCGTCCCGTTTGCGGCCACGCAACTCGTTCACGACCCGATTTCGTTCGCCGTTTTCGTCGCCATCTCGACTGCCGGAGCGACGGCGGGAAGCCTCCTCGGCTACTACGTGTTCGGGAAGAACGGAAAGACGGCCCTCGACCGATACGGGCACGTCCTCCACGTCTCCGAGTCGGATTTGGAACGAAGCCAACGCTGGTTCCGACGGTGGGGCCGCAGTTCCGTCCTGTGGGGTCGCATGCTTCCATTGATGCGTGCCATCATCTCGATTCCCGCCGGACTCGCCGAGATGGATTTGCGAACCTTCACCGTCTACTCGGCGGTCGGTTCGCTCGTTTTCAATGCCTTTCTCACCTATCTCGTGTACGAAGGGGCCGGAGAAACCTCGCCGCTCGACTGGGCCATCAACGCGGGGTCGAGTGCGCTACAGGGGAACGTAGTCGTCGTCGCGAGTCTCGGAGTCGTCCTCGCGGTCGGCGTCGCCGGTGTCTTGCTCGTCCGTGAATATCTCAAGCGAGAATCCCTGCTGCTCTAGGAACTCCGCAACCGCCCTGTCTGTGATTGCGTTCGGAACCGCCAATCGAGCGTACAGCCAAGGAGATTTCTTTCATGAAACCCTCGGTCATGACTGTTTATTTATTGTTATATGAGGAAGAAAAATATATTTTTGCGTGTCTTGTGGATGTGAATGTATATGCATTCCAGACGTAAAATACTCAAGAAAGTCGGTGCGACAGGTACAGCGGCGGTGACCATCTCGGGGCTCTCCGGGTCTGCAACGGCGACGCCCGGTTCGATTCCGTCGAACTACCTGAGCGAGTATCGGCAGACGGGGAGCGACTACGGTATCGACTGGACGTATCTCGCCGGTGTCGGGTGGATAGAAACCCAACACGGGCAGTACGAAGCCGGATGCGACGAGTCGTCGGCGGGAGCAAGGGGTCCGATGCAGTTCATGCCCTCGACGTGGGATTACTACGGCGTCGACGGCGACGGGGACGGCGTCGCCGACATCTGTGACTATCAGGACGCGATTCCCGCGGCCGCCTACTACCTCACCGACAACGGCGCGCCGGGCGACTGGGACAGCGCGCTCTACGCCTACAACCACAGTTCGGCGTACGTCAGCGACGTGAAGGACGCCGCCGCCTACTACCGCGACGCCTACGGCGGCGGAGGCGGCGAGAGGTTCGTCGATGGCGACCAAGTGACGCCGACGGCCGACCTGAACACGCGCGAACAGCCGGGAACCGGTCAACCTATCGTCGCGACCATCTCACCCGGAGAGGTCGGCGAAATCATGAACGGACCGACGGACAAGGGCGGCTACACGTGGTGGGGCGTCCACTGGCTCGACCGGAACGTGTGGGGCTGGTCCGTCGAGCGGTATCTCACCGACGCGTGAGCCGGTGACGCACGCGACCTTTCTGCGAATCACCGCCCGAGGGCCGGTTCAAAACGGTCGGTTCCGAGCGGTCAGTCCGCCGTCGTCGGTCGGCGCTCTTCCTCTAACACGCCCTGACGCCAGTGGCCGAGGCTGAACCAGAGGACACCGATGACGAACGACCCGATAGCGGAAATCGACCACGCCCACCAGAGACCGTTGACGCCCCACGAGAGTCCGGAGAGCGTGAGTGGGCCGAGTTGCAGCGTCCACTGGTAGGCGAGGAGAATCGCAATAGGTATCCGAAGCACCCACCGCGAGAGGAACGAGAGCGCCATCGCAACGCCGGTGTCCCCCGCGCCGCGGAAGCCACCCTGAATCACCATCAACCCCCCGAAGAAGGCCAGAAACGGCCCGATGACTTCGAGGAAGTGGGCACCGACTCGGACCACAGCGGGGTCGTCGGTAAACACGCCGATGGCCACGTCGGGGAAGAACATCATCAAGCCGCCAGCACCGAACAACACCACTAACGTTCCGATGGTCGCCTTCCACGTCACCTCGGCCGCCCTGTCGGGCGTCTCCGCGCCGAGGTTCTGCCCGACGCCGGTCGCGGCGGCCTGTCCGACCGCGCCCGAGACGGTCCACGAGACGGACATCATCCTGACGCCGACGCCGTAGGCGGCCGTCGGTACCGGGCCGAATCGGGCGACGAGTGCGGCCATCGCCACGGCGGCGAAACTCCGTGCCGCACCGTCGATGGTCGCGGGATAGCCGACCGTGACGAGCCGTTTCAGGACCGGCCAGTCGGGACGGAGGTCCTCCAATCGAAGTCGAATCCCCCAGTCGCCGCGAAGGAGGACGTAGACGCCGACGACGGCGGCGAAGACGCGAGCGATGAGCGTGGCGACTGCCGCTCCCTGTGTTCCCATCGGACCGAGCGGGCTGTATCCGAGGATGAGTATCGGGTCGAGGACGACGTTCAGCCCGGCCGAAATCACCATCAGCCACATCGCGGTTCGGGTGTCGCCCGCGCCGCGGAGAACGGCCCTGAAGACGAAAAACAGGAACGTGAACGGGATGGAGAAGAACAACACCTCGATGTACTGGAGCGCTTGGACGTAGACCGGCCCCTTTGCACCGACGAGCGTGAGGAGTTGCGTGCGGAACGCGTAACCGAACGCGGCGAGGAGAACCCCGACGACGACGGTGAGGAGCGTCGTCTGTGCGACCACATTGTCCGCGGCCCGGTCCTCCCCCGCACCGATGTGTTGTGACACCAGCGCGACGGCGGACGCGGTGAGACCCATCGCGAGGGAGACGAAGAGCCACGAGGTCGGAAACATGAGCGAGACGGCAGCCACCGCGTTGGTGCCGACGCGACCGACCCAGAACATGTCCGCGAGGTTGTAAAACGTCTGGAGGAGGTTGCCGACGACCAGCGGCCACGCCAGCGTCACCAGTTTCGGCGTTATAGCGCCGTCGGTCATATCGATACGTCCCGCTCTGCGCCCGGACATAGACGTTTCAGTACAATGGTCGAACCGGCCTTAAACGAACGTGTTCCGTCTGCACTCTGCCGGTTTTTACGAGAGGAGGGCTACTGAAGTTCGCGGAGGACGTGTTGGAACTCCCGATGGTCGCCGACTTCGAGGGAGGTGTCGAGATTGCGGCGAACGGATTCGATTTCCGTTTCGAGCGAGACGAACCCGTCGTTTTCACACAGGTCGTCGTAGGAGTATTCCGTCAGCAAGTTCGCGTGCGTCGAAACGAGCGAGTAATAGCGTGTCAACGTCTCCGCGTACTGTGCCCGACTGTAAAGCGCTTCGACTGTTCTGCAAAGTGTTTCACCGTCGACCGGTTTGGTGATATGCTCGTCGAACGACATTTCGATTATGTCGTATCCGGGTGCCACCGCTGTTATCATCGCAACGCGACAGTCATACGCTCGGGAACGGATTCGTTCGAGGACTTCCGAACCGCTCAACTCCGGCATCTTCCGGTCGAGAAGTACCACGTCGATATCCTTGTCCCGCTGGTCGAGTACCGTGAGCGCCTCCCGTCCGTCGTGGGCAACGAACGTCCGATACGCGGACAGCCACTCCTCGTAGAGGGCAGTGACCTCGGCTTCATCGTCCACGATCAACACGCCGAACTTTCCATCACCAGTCATGTGTTCGATTCGCAGTGATAGATATAATCAATCAGTATCACATATATCTTTGGTTTCTTAGATAGCTGTTCTGCAACTTTCTTCTGGAGCGATGATTTATGCAAGTCGGTCATCCGGCGACAACTGAGAACGAGAGAACGGCGACCGTTCCGCGAGGGTCCGCGTCCTCGAACCACACCGAACCGTCGTACTGGTCCATCATCGCCGAAACGAAGTAGAGGCCGAACCCGATGGAACCGGTCGCCTCCGACGTGACGTTGCGGTCGAACACCCGCGTTTTCATGTCCTCGGAGATGCCCGGTCCGTCGTCCTCGATTTCGACGCGAACCGATTCGTCCGCCTGCCACGTTCGGACCGCGAGCGACGGTGACTCGTCGTCGTGGTGTTCGATGGCATTCAACAGCACGTTTTCGATCACCTCGCCGAGCAGTTCGTTGCCGCGAACGAACAGTCCCTCCGGGATGTCGGCCTCGATATCGACTCTCGGATACGTGTTTCGTACCTTCGTCACCCGACGCGATAGCGCCACGGAGAGCGAGACGGCCTCCAACGACACCGACTCCGAAGCGGTGACCGTCTGACTGACCGACCGCACCTTCTCGGTCAACTGTCCGATATCGGCGCTCCAGTTACGAACCGTCTCGAAGTAGGATTCGCCGGACGCCTCAACGTGCGGTTCGAGGAGTTCCAAATTGCCGTTGACCACGGTTATTCCGTTCAGGATATCGTGGCGCAGTACGCCGTTGAAGAACTCGATCTGGTCGGTTCGCTCCTCGACCATCGCCTGACTCTCCCGGAGTTCGCGTTCCCGTCGCGCGCGGTCGAGTGCCGTCTCGGTCGTACTCGCCAAAATGCGGGCGAATCGGCGGTCATTCTCGGTGAACGTCCGTTTTCGCAGGTCGCTTCCGACGGCGAGAATCCCGTGTTCGCCGAGCGGAAGCAACAGCAAACAGCCCACGGGGAGATAGCCGTACGGTTGCTTCGAGAGTTGCTCGACGGATTCGTAGACGACCGGTGTCCCGGACTCGAACACCGACCACATCGACTCGGCGTCGTCGGAGAACGTCAACTCATCGTCGAGGCCGCTCCGCATGAGGTCTGTCATCGCAACGGACCGGAGAACCGGCCCGTCGTCGTCCGGAAAGAGGATGGAAGAGTAGGGATGGTCGAGTACCTCGTCGGCCGTCTGGACCGCGATTTCCGCGATGTCTTCGAGCCGCTCCGCGTTCATGAACCGTCGGGTCGCGGATTGGAGGGCGCGAAGTGTCTCCTCCCGTCGTTTCTGGTCGGTTATCTCGCGGAGGACGAAGATATCGCCGCGATGAACCTCGTGATGGTCGTGTATCGGCGTCGAACGAGGGTCGTAAATCGGCATCTCCGCGCCACCGTCCGGTCGAACCGTCGAGGGGGAGAACGGTTTCCCGTTCGAAACGGAATCGAGGAGGCCCGGAAGGACCGATTCGAGTCCGCTTCCGGCGATAGTATCGCCGTCGAACAGCGGTTCGGCCGCCGGGTTGTACTCGATGACTCGTCCGTCGGCGGCGACGATGACGGGGTCGTCCATCTCGGAGAGGACGACTTCGGATGCGAGCGGAGCGACGTTGAGGAAGTCGTATCGAAAGAGCGCGAGACTGTCCAAGATACCGCTCGCGGCGAAGAAAACGGGCGTCAGCCCGAACGCGACGCCCAAATCGATGAACGCGAACAGGGAGATGCCGAGGAACGGAACGAACCCCGCGAGGATGATGGCGACCGTCTGTTTCCAGTAAAGTCTGTCCGCCTGTATCAGGAACGCGGTGAGGAACCCGAATCCGGTGAGGAGGACGACGAAGAGGTAGACGAGATGGAAGTAAAACGACGGGGTATAGCTGACCGACAGCGTCGTGAGCGAGTCGCTCGTCATCACCGTCGCGCTCGCGTTCGCAAACCCGTGGTCGGGACTGACGAGCGAGAAGACGGTGTACAGTATCGGTTCCGCGCAGATGAGCGGCAGGGTTTTCGCCGTCACCCAGTCCTCACGGCCGGTGTATTCGAGCGCGAAAATCAGCCAGAGAACGGGAACGGCCGTCATACAGATTCCGATGAGCGACATCCAGAAACGGGCGGGGCCGAGCGACGAACTCGTCAGGAGGAAAAGCGAGGCGACACACCATCCGGCGACGGCGAAGATGAGCGCGGAGAACGGCGTCGCCCCGGGAACACGACGGTTCGACCACGCGTACCACGCGAGACCGAACCCGACGGCACCGCCGAGAACGGTTCCCACGAGGACGACGCCGCCCGAAAACGATACGTACCCCAACATATCAGAATACTATTCCATACAGCCGACACCCACATAGGGGTTTCTTCCATTATCACCCTAGATAATCGAGTGCACGTCGGTGTCTCGCGGAAATCCGCTTTCTTTCGCTGGCGAAACGTTTACCAGCGCCATACCCGTAGCGGTGGGCGATGACCGACGCGAACCGGGGTGATGTGTGAGTGGAACTCATCATTACCGAGAAGGACAACGCCGCACGTCGAATCGCCGACATCCTTTCCGGCGAGAGTGCGGAGGCCGATCGACAGAACGGCGTCAACGTCTACAAATGGGGCGGCAAGCGCTGTATCGGCCTGTCGGGCCACGTCGTCGGGGTAGACTTCCCCCCGGAGTACAACGACTGGCGCGACGTGGAACCGATAGAACTCATCGACGCTACCGTCGAGAAGCAACCGACCAAGGAGAACATCGTTCGAACGCTTCGTTTGCTCGCGCGCGATGCGACCCGCGTGACCATCGCGACCGACTACGACCGCGAGGGCGAACTCATCGGGAAGGAAGCGTGGGAACTCGTCCGCGAAGTGAACGAGGACGTCCCCATCCAACGGGTCCGGTTCTCCTCCATCACGAAAAACGAGGTCTCCTCGGCGTTCGAGAACCCGGACGAACTCGACTTCGATTTGGCGGCCGCGGGCGAAGCCCGCCAGATAATCGACCTCATCTGGGGGGCCGCGCTGACGCGGTTCCTCTCGCTTTCGGCGCGGCAACTCGGCAACGACTTCATCAGCGTCGGGCGAGTTCAGAGTCCGACCCTGAAGCTCATCGTGGACCGCGAACGCGAGATTCAGGCGTTCGACCCCGAAGCCTACTGGGAACTGTTCGCCGACCTGCAAAAGGACGACGAGGCGTTCGAATCGCAGTACTTCTATCGCGACGAAGACGGCAACGAAGCCGAGCGCGTCTGGGACGAGGAGACGGCCGAGAAAGCGTACGAAACGCTCTCGGGGGCCTCGCAAGCGATAGTCGAGAGCGTCTCGCGGCGGACGCGGACCGACACACCGCCCGCGCCGTTCAACACGACGCAGTTCATCCGCGCGGCGGGCAGTCTCGGCTACTCCGCCCAGCGTGCGATGAGTATCGCGGAGGACCTCTACACCGCCGGGTACATCACGTACCCGCGGACCGACAACACCGTCTACCCGGACGATTTGGACCCCGAGGAACTCCTCGATACGTTCGTCGGGGACTACCACTTCGGCGAGGACGCCGATGGCCTGCTCGAACAGGACGACATCGACCCGACCGAAGGGGACGAAGAGACCACCGACCACCCGCCGATTCACCCGACGGAGGACATCCCGACGAAGGGCGATTTGAGCGACGACGAGTGGGACGTGTACGAACTGGTCGTTCGGCGCTTCTTCGCCACCGTCGCCGAGTCGGCGAAGTGGGAACACCTGAAGGTGGTGTCCATGGTCTCGGAGTTGACCCTCAAAGCCAACGGAAAGCGCCTGCTTCAGGAGGGCTACCACGCGGTCTATCCGTACTTCAACACCAGCGAGAACTACGTGCCGAACGTGGAGGAGGGCGAGACGTTGGCCATCACCGACACTCGAATCGAGGACAAGGAGACCCAACCGCCACGTCGGTACGGCCAGTCCAGACTCATCGAAAAGATGGAGAAGATGGGCATCGGGACCAAATCGACCCGTCACAACACCATCCAGAAGCTCTACGACCGCGGCTATTTAGAGAGCGACCCGCCGCGACCGACCCGTCTCGCACAGGCCGTAGTGAAGGCCGCGGAGGATTACGCGGACCTCGTCGTGAGCGAAGCGATGACCCGCGAACTCGAAGAGGACATGACCGCCATCGCCAACGGCGAGGCGAACTTGGACGACGTGGCCGACTCCTCGCGGGAACTCCTCGCGACTGTGTTCGACGAGTTGGAGGAGTCGCGGGAGGAGATCGGAAAACAGCTTCAACAGTCCCTCAAGGAGGACAAGACACTGGGGCCATGTCCCGACTGTGGCGAGGACCTGCTCGTCCGACAGAGCAGGCGCGGGTCGTACTTCGTCGGCTGTGACGGCTACCCCGACTGCACGTACACCCTCCCGCTGCCGAACAAGGGCAAGCCGCTCATCTTGGACGAAACGTGTGAGGACCACGACCTTCGCGAGGTGAAGATACTCGCCGGACGGGGCACCTTCGTCCACGGCTGTGCGCTCTGCAAGGCGGAGGAGGCCGAGGAAGCCGAAGACGAGGTTATCGGGGAGTGTCCCGAGTGTGGCGAAGACCACGGCGGCGAACTCGCCATCAAAAAACTCCAGACCGGTTCCCGGCTCGTCGGCTGTACGCGGTATCCCGACTGCGATTACTCGCTGCCGCTCCCGCGCCGGGGCGAAATCGAAGTGACGGACGAGCGGTGTGCGGACCACGACCTGCCGGAACTCGTCATCCACAACGGGGACGAACCGTGGGAACTCGGCTGTCCCATCTGCAACTACGAGGAGTTCAAACAGCGCGAGGAAAAGAGCGGACTGGAAGCCATCGACGGAATCGGCTCGAAGACGGTCGAAAAGCTGGCCGACGTCGGTATCGAGAACATCGAGGACCTCAAAGACGCCGAGGTCGAATCGGTCGCGGACGAGGTCAGCGGCGTCAGCGAGGACCGACTGCGAAGTTGGCAGGCGAAGGCTGACTAAGCGATTCGGCGCGGAATTTTCTCCCGGTCGTTTCCTCGAACTGCCGCTTCACCAAACAACTCGACGCCGTTCCCGAGTAGCGGTTCGAACGACCGACGAACTCGACTTACCGCTACTTTTGTTCCGCCGGAGAGGCGAACGACGAGAGTCGGCGTGCGATAGGACCCCGCGAGACCAACAGCGACACAACCGCAAGTCGTTAGCATCTTCTCCGGAAAATCTCCGATTTTCCGGGCCGACGAACCCCCAACGGGGTGAGGAGGTTTTTGGTCCAGCTTTTGCCAGGGAGTAAGGCAGAGAGCGAGCGCGGGTCGCGCTCGCTCTCTGCTCACGACCGCAGCAAAAGGTGGTGGTGCGATTCGAAGCTGTTTTACCCGGGAGTTTTGAAAGGAACGCTATGACCGCGCCATGGGACGACTGGGACCATATAACTAAACTCGACCCGGACAAAAGCCTCGCGGATGGCGATACGTTCGCCGACGTGTGTGCGACGGGGACGGACGCGCTCGAAATCGGCGGAACGCTGGACATGACACAGGAGAAGATGCAGCGGGTCATCGACGCCTGTGCGAAGTACGACGTGCCGCTCTATCAGGAGCCGAGCAATCCCGCCGTGGTCGTGGAGAGCGACGCGTTGGACGGCTACTTCGTGCCGACCGTGTTGAACACGCGGGACGTGGCGTGGATAGCCGGACTCCACAAGGAGTGGATTCGGATGGGGGACGTGGACTGGTCGGAGACGCACACCGAGGGATACATCATCCTCAACCCCGAGGCCAGCGTCGCGGAGTACACCGACGCCGATTGCGACCAGACGGCGGAGGACGTGGCGGCCTACGCCGAACTCGCGGAACGGATGCTCGGCCAGCAGATAATCTACATCGAGTGTTCGGGTACGTTCGGCGACCCCGAAGTGGTCGCGGCGGCACAGGACGCACTGGACGAGGCGACGCTGTTCTACGGCGGCGGCATCCACGACTACGAGTCGGCAAACACGATGGCTGAACACGCCGATATCGTGGTCGTCGGTGACCTCGTCCACGACAACGGGGTCGAGGCCGTCCGCGAGACGGTCGAGGGTGCGAAGGAGGCGAAGAAGGCGCGCGCGGAGTCGGCGTGAACGGATTCGTTTTTCGTCGGTCGTTCGAGGAGTAGCGACGTCGTTTTGTGAGCGCGGGAAACCACGGTGGCGATAGAACCGCTGAGAACCCCGAATCCAAGGTTGAAAAATAAACGAACGGAATATTCATATATTCATGGAACGGATATTCGGTCGGGATACACATGTCCGCACTCGAAACGGTCGGTCTGACGAAGTACTACGGCGAGACGCGAGGCATCGAAGACCTCACGCTCGCCGTCGAATCGGGCGAGGTGTTCGGCTACCTCGGCCCGAACGGGGCCGGGAAGACGACGACGATTCGGACGCTTCTCGGCTTCATCACGCCGACCGACGGCGAGGCGACGGTTCTCGGATACGACGTGCGAGACGAACGCGCGCTCATCGAAGCGAAGCGCCACATCGGCTATCTACCGAGTGACCCCGGGTTCGACACCGGAATCACGGGGCGGAAACTGCTCGACTACCACGCCGAACTGAAAGGCGACGTGCGGAGCGACGAACTGCTGGAGCGGTTCGACCCGCCCGTCGACCGCGACATCGGCGAGTACTCGCGGGGGAACGTGCAAAAACTCGCCATCGTACAGGCGTTCATGCACGACCCCGACCTCGTCATCATGGACGAACCCACCTCGGGGTTGGACCCGCTGATGCAGGAGCGGTTCTACGAGTTCGTCCGCGAGGAGCGCGACCGCGGGACGACGATATTCTTCTCCAGTCACATCCTGAGCGAAGTTCGAAAGGTGTGTGACCGCGTCGGCATCATCCGCGACGGGCAACTCGTCACGCTCGAAGCCGTGGAGACGCTGCTTGACAGGAGCGGAAAACACGTCCGCGTCGTCGTCGCCGAGGCGGTCGAACGGTCGGACTTCGAGTTCGAGGGCGTCCACGACCTGACGGTGGACGGGACGATTTCGTTCACGTTCACGGGGGACTACGACGTGCTGCTCGACCACCTCCAACGGTACACCGTTAGGGACCTCGAAATCGACGAAGCGCCGCTGGAAGACATCTTCATGCGCTTCTACGGGGACGAGGAAATCGACGAGGAAGCAGAGGCCGACGGTCCGACGGGCGACGAGACCGAAGCGACGGATGCCGTCACCGTCGCGGACGACGGGGGTGAGGACGATGTTTGAGATTACGCGTTACGAGTTTGACCGACGGGTCAAAGGAGCGGTCGTGCTCGCGGTCCTGCTCGCCGTGATGTCGTTCGGCATCGTCGCGCTCTTTCCCTCCATCGAGACCTCCGG
Organism: Haladaptatus sp. HS23; assembly: GCF_056892285.1. Taxonomy (NCBI): domain Archaea; kingdom Methanobacteriati; phylum Methanobacteriota; class Halobacteria; order Halobacteriales; family Haladaptataceae; genus Haladaptatus; species Haladaptatus sp. HS23. The sequence continues at coordinate 768,351 of NZ_JBXGLH010000002.1, forward strand.
TGCCGACCTCGAAGCGTACTGGCAGAGCCTTCCGCCGGCGATGAAAGCGGCGTTCGGCGCGTCCGGCGGCGCGTTCTCGCTGACGACGATGGAGGGATTCCTCGCCGTCGAACTGTATCAGTTCTTCTGGCTCCTCCTGCTCGGCATCTACACGGCGTACATCGCCGGCGGCCTCATCGCGGGCGACGTGGAGCGCGGGCGACTCGACGTGCTCCTCGCGACGCCGGTTTCGCGCTCGAAAGTGATCATCGAGAAGTTCCTCTCGCTCGTCCCGACGCTGGTCGTGTTGAACGTCATCGTCGGCGCGGTGGTCTACGTGAGCGTCGTCGCCATCGGCGAGTCGGTATCGCTTTCGGACCTCGTCGTCGCACACCTGCTGTCGATTCCGTATCTGCTCGCCTGCGGGGCAATCGGCCTGCTGCTCTCGGTGGTGTTCGACCACGCGGACGTCGCACAGCGCGCTGGCCTCGGAGCCATCTTCGCGCTGTTTCTGCTGGATTCCGTGGCGAGTTCGGCCGACATGGGATGGCTCGGTGCCATCAGTCCGACGCACTACTACGACCCGACCGCGATTCTGGTTTCGGGCGAGTACGACTGGACTGGAGCCGTCGTCTTACTCGCCGGAATCGTAGTGCTTGTGCTGGTGAGCCGCGTCATCTTCCAACGTAAAGACATCTCATGAAAGGTTTCAGCGACGACGAACGCGACCGCATCCGCCGTCTCCTCCTCGACGACGGCCGAGACATGTTCGAACGATACGGCCTCAAGAAGACGACCATCGCCGACCTCACCGACGCGGCGGGCATCGCCGACAGCACGTTTTATCGATTCTTCGACTCGAAGGAGGAACTGTACTTCGAAATCCTCCAGCGAGAAGGTCACGCGCTCGCCGACGAACTCGTCGACAACTCCCTCGCGAGCGAAGACGACCCCGAGCGGGCCATCGCCACGTTCATGCGGCTGCTGGTGGAGACCATCGAGGAGAATCGGCTGATGCGACGACTGCTCGTGGAGGACGAGTTTATGGAAGTGATGCAGATGGTCGGCGACATCTCGCCGGAGGAGTTCGAGGAACGACGGGCGGAGTCCCTCGCCTACGTCCTCCCCTACATCGAAGCGTGGCAGGAAACGGGGGACGTTCGAGCGGGCGACCCGGAAACCATCGCGGGAGTAATGGGGACCGTGAAGTTGCTTCCGCTCTATCGCGACCAGATCGGCCGCGACTACTACGAAGCCGTCCGGGACATGTTCATCGAAATCGTCGCCGCCGGACTCACCCAGACCGGCGAGTAGTCCGTTTCGGCGCGTGTGAACGGCTCTTCTGTCTGTAGATGACGACGAAAATGAGGGCGTTTAAGCCCGCCGCGGAAGAACTGCGCCGTATGCAGAACCGAACCTACACCGCGGATGCCGAACCCGGCGACACCGTCACGGTCGCTGGCTGGGTCCACGAAATCCGCGACCTCGGCGGAATCGCGTTCCTCATCGTCCGCGACACGACGGGGAAGATTCAGGTCAAGTTCGAGAAGGACGACATGGACGAGGACCTCGTGGAAACCGGACTCGGCGTCAACCGCGAAAGCGTCGTCGAAATCACGGGCGACGTGAAAGAGGAACCGCGCGCACCGACGGACGTCGAAATCGTCCCGACGGACGTGGATGTCATCGCGGAGGCCGAACCGGAACTCCCGCTCGACCCCAGCGGCAAGGTCGACGCCGACCTCTCGACGCGCCTCGACAACCGAACGCTCGACGCACGCAAGGACGACGTGGAGGCCGTGTTCAAGATTCGCGCCGAAGTGCTTCGCGCCGTCCGCGAGACGTTCCGTGACCTCGGGTGCAGCGAAATCAACACGCCGAAAATCGTGGCGACGGGGACGGAGGGCGGAACGGAACTGTTCCCCATCACCTACTTCGGCGAGGAGGCGTTCATGAACCAGTCGCCGCAGCTGTTCAAACAGCTCATGGTCGGCTCCGGACTCGAACGCGTCTTCGAAATCGGCCCCATCTTCCGCGCGGAAGAACACAACACGCCGCGGCACCTGAACGAGGCGACCAGCATCGACTTCGAGAGCGCCTTTTACGACCACCACGAGGCGATGGACGCCTGCGAAGCGGTCGTCAAGGCCGCCTACGAGGCCGTCGCCGAAAACTGTGGGGACGAACTCGACGCGCTCGATATCGACTTCGAAGTCCCCGAGGGCGACTTCCCGCGACTCACCTACGAGGAGGCAATCGAGCGCATCAACGCCACCGGCGAACTCGACGAGATGCTCGTCTGGGGCGACGACCTGCCGACCGAGGGCGAGAAGGCGCTCGGTGAGGACGTGGGCACCCACTACTTCATCACCGACTGGCCCAGCGAAATCAAGCCGTTCTACATCATGGACCAGGACGACGAGGAACTTTCGACCGGGTTCGACATGATGCACCCGCGCATGGAACTCGTCTCCGGCGGCCAGCGTGAACACCGCTACGACCGCCTCGTGGAAGGGTTCGAACAGCAGGGATTGGACCCCGAGGCGTTCGACTACTACACGAAGATGTTCAAGTACGGCATGCCGCCGCACGCCGGATGGGGCCTCGGCGGCGAGCGACTCATCATGACGATGCTCGGGTTGGATAACATCCGCGAGGCAGTGTTGTTCCCACGCGACCGGCAACGGCTCTCGCCGTAACGGTCGCGTGGGAGAGGAGTGAAGCGAAGCGAAACGACTCATTTCCCGCGAGATCGCGAACGTCTGAGCCTGTAGGCGAAGACGTTGCGAGCCACCGAGGACGACGACGAATTTTAACCGTTATACGCTGTCGCCCGAAAGCGACGGGTATGAGCGACGAGGTTGGCCGTGCGTTCGTTCCCGGCCACATCACGGGCTTTTTCAGCATTCACGAGGCCGACGACCCCGAACGAGCGGGGTCCCGAGGGGCGGGGGTGGCGCTGTCGGAAGGCGTCACCGTGACCGTCGAACCAGCCGAGGAGACGAGTATCGAACTGAACGGCGAGTTCGCCGCCGTCGAATCCGGGCGGCGAGTGTTGGACCACCTGGACGAGACGGCGTACATCTCGGCCGAGACGTCACTGCCGCTCGGCGCGGGGTTCGGCGTCTCGGGCGCGGTCGCGCTCGGGACCGCGTTCGCCGCGAACGGTGTTTTCGGCGATGGGCGGTCGGAAAACGAACTCGTGACGCTCGCACACAAGGCGGAAGTCGCGGCGGGAACCGGACTCGGCGACGTGGTGGCTCAGGCCCGTGGAGGAATTCCCATACGACTCGAACCGGGCGGACCCGAACACAACCGCCTCGACGGCGTGCCGACTCGGGCAGAAATCGAGTACCTCTCGCTCGGCGAACTGTCCACCGCCGAGGTGCTCTCGGGGAGTACGAGTCGACTCTCGCAAGCGGGCGTGGACGCGCTCGTCGCACTGGTGAATCAGCCGACGTTGGAGACGTTCATGGCCGAATCGAACGGGTTCGCGGAGCGAACCGGCCTGCTGACCGAAGAAGTTCGGGAGGTCATCGACGACGTCCACGCGGCGGGCGGGGCCGCTTCGATGGCGATGTTGGGTAAGACCGTTTTCGCGCTCGATTCGGGGCTCTCGGACGCCGGGTACGACGCCCACGCCTGTCGGACGCACCACGCCGGAGCGACGCTGCTGGAATAACCCGAGAACCGAATCACGGCTGTTTTGCCACTCCGCTTCGGAGGGGCGGGTATGACCGACGAGGTGGACATTCCCGAGGACCATCCCCGATACCACTCGCTCCTCACGCGGCATCGAATCGAGGAGGGCGTAGAGAAGGGCATCACGAGCAAGCAGGGACTCATCGCCGAGGGACGCGGCGAGTCGTTCGACTACCTCCTCGGCGAGGAGACCATCCCGAGTGCGGACGAAGCGGAGCGTGCGGCGGCGGCACGACTGCTGCTCGCAGACCACGCCGTCCTCTCGGTGAACGGCAACGTGGCCGCGCTCGTTCCGGGCGAAATCGTCTCGCTCGCCGAGGCCACCGGCGCGGACATCGAAGTCAACCTGTTCGGACGGACGGAAGAGCGCATGCGGGCCATCGCCGACCACCTCCGGGAACACGGTGCGGAGAACGTGAAGGGACTCGCCGCGGACGCGCGGATACCCGGACTGGAACACGAGCGGGGCAAAGTGGACGCGGACGGAATCTTCGACGCGGACGTCGTTCTCGTCCCGTTGGAGGACGGCGACCGGGCCGAAGCCCTCGCCGAGATGGGGAAGACGGAAATCGTCATCGACCTGAACCCCCTCTCGCGCTCGCCGCGAACCGCCGCGATTCCGATAGTCGACAACATCATCAGGGCGGTGCCGAACATCACACGACACGCTCACGAACTCGCGGATATGTCCCCCGAAGAACTGGAAGCCATCGTCGCCGAGTTCGACCGCGAAGCGGCGCTCGACGACGCGGAACGGGCGATTCGTGACGTTTAGTCGGTGAGGGACTCCCGAATCGGTTCGGCCCACGCGGGCCACTCGGGGCGTTCCTCGGCCGAGAAGGTGGGGTCGCCGGACATCGCCTTGATGGCTCTCGCGTCGTCCAGACTCCAGACCGCGCCGTCCTCGTGGAAGATTCCGCTGACGAGGCCCTGTTCTCGCCGATAGACCTGATAGGCCGGTTTGACCATCAGCGACCAGAAGAAGTTACCAATTCCCGCCTCCTGAATCAGCGGCGCGAGCGAGGAGTAGTTGGGCGGATTGGTCCCCTCTCCCCTCCGCGGCGGAGAGAGCCGCTGCCACTCCGACAGCCAGATTGGGCGACCGAACCGGCGTTCCGCCGCGTTGATCTGCCGGAGCAACCGTCGGTACTGCGCTTCGGTGTGGGCGAAGTTCTTGTGACACTGAAACACCTCGCTACCCCACTCGCGGTACTCCTCGTTGTTGGGTATGTTGGTCGAACCGACCGACAGCGGAACGGTCCCTTGTTGACTCGACAGCGTTCGGAACATCGCCTCCGCGAACCGCATCTTCCACGGCCGCCAACACGGTTCGTTGATGAGTTCGATGGCGAGCAGGCGGGAATCGTCCCGGTAGCGTTCCATGAACCACCGGATGAACCGCTGCGGGAGGTGCCATCGGTTCGAGTGTTCCATGATTCCCCGCGACGGCGAGAACACCGGACGAGCGGTGAGCGGGTCGTCGTTCGTCAACTGGTGGTTCGTGGGATTCGTTCCGATACCCTCGAAGATGCCGAGGAGAACCCGCAACCCGTGATTCGCCGCCGTGGTCAGGAAGTGTTCGAGTCGGAACCAGAACCGCGTCGGGTCGCGTCGCCACGCCTCGAAACTCAACCACACCCGCAACGCGTTCAGGTTTATCCGACTGGCATAACAGAGGTCGCGCTCGATGACGGCGGAATCGTAGCCGTGCCACATCTGAAACGTGTTGTACGCTCTGGACGGGAAGTAGATGGCTCCGCGAACGTCCACCGGGGCGTCCGCTTCGTCGTTCGTCGCGCCGTCACCGGGCAGGCAATCGACGTCGGTTACGGTTCGCCGCCCCAAATCCCCCGTCACGCCGATACCGCAGGCTACCGCACCGAGTTGGAGCACCGCTCGCCGCGTTTGATTTCGTCCCCCCATTCGCGTATCCAATTCACCAATCCACTGCGTGAACTATACCGTTTGTGTACGGTTTCTGTGGGTTCGGCTCTGGAATCACCGTCCGTAGAAACGGTTAAATAGTGAAGTTCGTTTCACCGAACGTGAAAGAACAGGAGCAGGTCGCCGCGTTCGTGGCCGACAACGACATGGAGAGCGACCCGGCGTATCGAATCCTCGATTTGGCGGCGGAAGTCGGCGAGATAGCCGCCGACGCGACGAAATCGACCGAGTGGGGTGACGACCCCGAGGCGGTCGACGTGAAGCGGGACGAAATCGGCGACGCGCTGTTCTCGTTGCTCGCGGTGGCGGACGCATTCGACGTGGACGCCGGGAACGCGTTGGACGACGCGCTCGAAAAGTATCGGGGGCGAATTCGGAAGACGGGGAATGCGAGTTCGGGGAAAGAGTAGTCGAAACGGACGGTTACATCGGAAGCCGTTCTCGGGCGAACCGCTTGAGCAGCGGGATGTCCTCCCAGTGGAGGAGCTTCATGATGCCGCGGAGCCTGCCGTTGTTAGCGTTCGCGCGCGAACTGTGGCTGAGCTGTTTGAGGTCACGAATGAGCGTGTCGTAGCGCTCGTTCTCCGCGAGGTAGAGGAGTTGTGTCATCAACAGTCGCGTCCGCATCTCCGGGGCGACGTCGCCGTGCCAGAGCTTGTCGTAAATCGACATCTTCTCCGCGGAGGTGTCCGAAGCGCTGGTCATGAAGCATCGGTCGGCGGTTATCGCCGCCGCGCGAGCGGACTTCATGCCGGTGTGAATCCCTTCGCCCCAGAGCGGGTCGATGGTCGGCACGGTGTCGCCGACCGCCATGAAGTTGTCCGTGGAGAGGCCGCCGGGCATCTGGATGTGGGCGGACCCTCGGTGTTGTTTCCCCTCCATCCGTTCTGCGTTCTCGAAGCGCGGGTCGGTGTCCAACCAGTGCTGGAGGTAGTCGTCGATTCCCATGCCCTCCTTGGCGTAGTCGTGGTGGCTCTCGTTCTGAATGTAACAGAGGCCGACCTTCGCCGTGTCCTCGCCGGTGTGGAAAATCCACGAATAGCCGCCCGGCGCGAGGTTGTGGTCGAGTCGCAGCATCATCGCGTCCGTGAGGTCGGCGTAGCCGTCGGGGTCCACGTCGACGCCTTCCATCTCGAACTCGACGCCGATGGCCTGATTCTCGCGTTTCAAGTTGCTTACGCCCAGGCTCTTCGCGAGGGGCGCGCTCGGGCCGGTGGCGTCGATGACGATGTCGCCGTACACCTCTTGGTCCCCGGCGTAGCGGACGCCGACGATTTCGTTGCCGCTCATGATGGGCTTCGAGACGCGGGCGTCGAACCAGTATTCGGCACCCTCGTCCCGTCCGTCGGCCACCAAAAACCGCTTGAAGTCCGCGAACTCGAGGACGGCACCGGGTTGCGATTGGACGAAGTGCTCGCTCGGCGATTCGAGGACCACGTTGTCGGTGTAGTTCATCACCACGTCGTCCGGAATGCCGAAGGCCGCCATCATCGAGGAGAACGTCCCGGCCGTGGACTTGTTGCTCTGCCGCGGGAACGTGTCTTCCTTTTCGGCTTCGAGGACGACGACGTCGTAGCCTCGCTGGGCCAAGTCCCGCGCACACTGTGCGCCCGCCGGGCCGGCACCCGCGATGATAACGTCGAAATGCTCGCTCATTCCATCACCCTTCGGTCGAAGAGCGAGGTTCGTTGCTCCGCTGTTCCGGTCGCTCGAACTGACGAGGGGTCGGCCGCCGTTCGGCCGTCGGTGGCGTCGCAAATCCGGCCAGTGTCGAGGGAGTCGGGTAAAACGGTCGTCGCGGCGGGGGAGTACCCGACACCGCTGACGACAGCGCGTATCTCCGCAGTCATCTCTATACGTTCTTACCGGCCACGTCATAAAAAACAGACGCAAACGGCCGCGAGAAACGGATTTGGTCGTACGGCGTGGGTCAGAAATCGAACGGGAGGCATCGCGGAACTATCGAGGGAGGCCGAGAGACCGGTCGCTATCGACACGAACGAAAATAAAAGAAATCGAACCGTCGAGAACGGGTCCGTGATTCAGTAGAACTCGCGCACGAGGTCCATCGCGTCCTCGGGTGCGCCGTCGGGAATCTCGGACATGCTGCCCTCGATGCCGTGGAGTTCGCTGTACGGAACGCTGTCCTCGTCCTGATAGATGACGCCCTGATACTCCTTGCTGGCGTCGAGAATCTTGTCCTTGGCCGTGTCGTAATCCGAGGAGTCGTGGTCCTCGTCCGCGAGGTCGACGATGGAGTCGCGGAAGTAGTCGTACGTATCCACGTCGTTGAACGTGACACACGGCGAGAAGACGTTCACGAAGCCGAAGCCGTCGTGTTCGATGGCCTTCTGAACGATTTCCGCGTGTCGCTGTGCGTCCGTCGAGAACGACTGTGCGATGAACGTCGCACCCGCCGAGAGGGCGAGAGCGAGCGGGTTGACCGGCGGCTGTTTCGGGCCTTCCGGCGTCGTGCTCGTCTCGAAGTCCTCGCGGCTGGTCGGCGAGGCCTGTCCCTTCGTCAGTCCGTAGATGCGGTTGTCCATGACGATGTAGGACATGTCCACGTTCCGGCGCACGGCGTGGATGAAGTGACCCACACCGATGGAATAGCCGTCGCCGTCGCCGCCCGCGACCATCACTTCGAGGTCGGGGTTGGCGAGTTTGACGCCGGTGCCGACCGGGAGCGCACGTCCGTGCACACCGTGAATCGCATAGGAGTGCATGAACGTCCCGATCTTACCGGAACAGCCGATACCAGCGACGACGAACGTGTCGTCCGGGCTGTTGCCGGTTTCGGCGAGTGCCTTCATCATCCCGTTCATCGTCCCGAAGTCACCGCATCCGGGACACCACGTCGGTTGCTTGTCCGACTTGAAGTCGGTGAATCGAACGTCTGAGCTCATGCTTCTATCTCCTGTCCGAGTTTCGCCTTGATGTCTTCGGCCAACTCGTCGGCCTTGAACCGAATACCGTTGTACTTGTTTATCCGCTCGACACGGGTAAGCGCGTCGTGTTCGAGAACGTCCGCGAACTGCCCGGTCGCGTTACACTCTATCACGATGACGGTGTCCGCTTCCTCGATGTCCTCGGTGAGGTCCGGTCGCGGGAAGATGTACGGAACCGAGAGGAACCGAACGCTCACGTCGTCCGCTTCGAGGAAGTCGAGGGCTTCGCGCATCGGCCCCTCGTTCGACCCCCACGAGATAACGAGCGTGTCGGCGTCCTCGTCGCCGAACTCACGCGGATTCCAATCTTCCTCTTCCTGTGCCGTCTCGACCTTGCGGTTCCGCTTGTCGACCTGCTCGACGCGGATTTCGGTGTCCTCGGTCCGACGACCGAGCGCGTTGTGTTCGAGACCGGTGGACATGTGAGCGCCGCCCTTCGTTCCGGGGAACGCACGGGGACTGACGCCGTCGGCGGTCGGGAAGTGCGGTTGGAACCGGTCCTTCTCGTCCGTCCACGCCTCGATGTCGTCCTCGTCCACGATGTTCCCGCGCTCGATTTCGACCGCGTCCATGTCGAACACCTCGGGCGAGAACGTCTGTTCGGTGACGGCCATCGCGAGGTCCGCGAGCAGGAAAACCGGCGTCTGGTACTTCTCGGCGAAGTTGAACGCCTCGATGGTCTTGTGGAAACACTCGGCGACGTTCGTCGGTGCGACGACGAACCGCGGAATCTCGCCGTGGCCACCGTACAGCGTCATGTTCAGGTCGCCCTGTTCCTGTTTGGTCGGCATCCCGGTCGAGGGACCGGAGCGCATCACGTCACAGATGACGAGCGGCGTCTCGCTCTGTGCGATGAGGCCGAACGTCTCGGTCATCAGGTCGATACCGGGACCGGACGTCGCCGTCATCGAGCGTGCGCCCGCCCGCGCCGCGCCGAGCGCCATGTTGATGGCCGACAGTTCGTCCTCGGCCTGCATCACGGTGCCGCCGAAGTGTTCGATTCGGCCCGTGAGGTACTCCATGACGTTGGTCGCCGGCGTGATGGGATAGCCGGAGTAGAAACGACAGCCAGCAGCGAGCGCACCCATCCCGATGGCCTCGTCGCCGTTGAGCAGGACGTAGTCGTTGTCCGTCGTTTCCACGTCGTAGTCGAAGTCGTGGTCGTACTCGTCTTGGACGTACTCCTGTCCGAGACGGGCGGCTTCCTTGTTGTTCTCGACGATGGCCTCACCCTTCGAGCCGAACTTCTTGTCGAGCGCGCTGTCGAGGTTCTCGATGGGGAAGTTCGCCACTTCACACGCCGCGCCGAGCGCGACGGTGTTTTGCATGATGGTTCCGCCCGCATCCTTTGCGAGACTGCGAAGCGGAACGGCCAATCCGATCATCTCTTCAGGGATGTCGACGTCCTCCATCTCCGTTCGCTCCCCGTCGTAGATGATAACGCTGTCCTCGTGAAGTTCGTCGAGGTTCTCGTCGATGGTCCGCTGGGTCAGTGCCACGAGGATGTCCAGTCGGTCGACGACGCTCTCGACTTGCTCGGTAGACGACCGGATCTTGTACGCGGTGTACCCTCCTCGAATACGGGACGCGAAGTCCTTCGAAGTGAAGACATGTCGGCCCGCACGGGAGAGTGCCTGCGCAAAGATTTTCCCGGTCGAATCGATTCCATCGCCGGCTTCGCCGCCGATGGCCCAGTTCAGGTCTTGCATCACTGCTACGTTACCCGGTGGCAAATCAAAAGCCTTCTGAAGCGGAGTCGGCGAAGCGACAAGGAATTTGGTTCTTACGGCCATCGGTCCACGTATGGATGGTACCGAAGTCGAAGTGAAGGCCGTGAGAAACGTCGGGAAAGGAACAGTTGTGCTGGAGATCGAGTCACCGCCGGGGTTCGACGCCCGGCCCGGACAGTTCCTACAAGTCGCCGGAACCGTCGATGGTGAGACGGTCACGCGTCACTACACCCTCTCTTCCCCCGACGCCGACGGGACGTTCGACATCACGGTGGGCGTCGACCCCGAAGGAGACCTCAGCCCGTGGCTTGCGGAGCGCGCGGCCGGAGAGACGGTGGCCGTCGCTGGCCCGTTCGGTCACTCGTACTACGAAGGGGAGTCCCGCGTCATCGTCCTCGCGGGTGGGCCGGGCGTGGGTCCGGCGGTCGGAATCGGCGCGCGCGCGCTGGCGGACGGGGGCGACGTAACCATCGTGTACCGTGACGACGAACCGGCCCACGAGGAGCGACTGCGAGAATTAGAGGCCGACGGCGCGACGGTACTCGTCACCGAGGAATCGCTGGCCGAAAGCGAGGCGGTACGGGACGTTCTCTCGCGCGCGGACGGGCAAGTCTTCGTGTACGGGTTCGCGGACTTCCTGTCGGAGGCACAGGAGGTGTTGGCGGCGACGGGACACGACCCTGACGACGCGAAGGAGGAAAACTTCGGCTGACGTTCCAAAAAACAATACCCTTTTATCACGCCGTGAAAATAACCCTCACTCAATGGGTCTCAGATGTTCGCTGATAGGACATGACTACGGCGAGTCCGAAATAGAGCGAGAGCGCGAAGAGCAGGGTAACGAAGTCGTCGTGACGGTTCGGGAGTTCAAGGAGTGCCGACGCTGTGGGAACGAGACGGTCGTGAGCGAGAACAAGGAGGTGACGGCGATAGAGGAACCGGAACCGACGCCGGAACCCATCGAGAGCAGATCGGCGGACCGACAGTCGGAACCACCGACCGAGACGGAAATCATCGACTCCTCTCCCACCACGGAACCCGAATCCGAAACCGAATCCGAACCGGAACCCGTGACGTTCAACGACGACGACTTCGAGCCGCCGGAGAGTGCCGAGGACGACGACGGCGTCATCCTCGAAGACGACGAGGAGGTGAAAGACGACGGCGAACGCGGACACGGCGAGTGGCCCGAAGCGGACGATACGAACGTGGAAGACCAAGCGGGCGAGCCAATGGACTGGCCGGATACGGGACTCGAAGACGAGGGATTCGACGCACAGGTCGGCGACAGCGGCGACGCGGAAGTGAGCTTCGGCGGGAGTTTGACCCCCGAAAGCGCACCGGCGATGGACGACGATACGGAGTTCGTAGAAGCCGAACCGGGCGAGGAGACGGGATTCGTTCGGACCACGCGACCCAACCCGCAAACGGATACCGGGTTCACGCGGGCGCGAGAAGCGCCCAAACCCGACCAAGCCTCGAGTTCGAGCGCCGACGCGGAACTCGTCTGTCCCGAATGCGGACAGTTCGGGGGAGCAGCGTCCGGGTCGTCGCTTCGTGCGGGCGACATCTGCCCCGAGTGTCGGAAGGGATACCTAAGCGAACGAGAATAGACGCGACGCGAAAAGAGTAAACATCCACCCCTCCAATCTGGGTCCAACTCATGAAAGAATACAAAATGCGACGCGGTGAGCATCTCGAAGACCGAATGCCCGACCTGAAAGCGAGCATCGAGGACTACTTCGGTTCCGTAACGACGACAGAGGAATTCAACGGCCACGACCTCTACGTTGTCGAGGAACCCGACAACCCGGTGTTCAAGCGAATCGTCGCCGGTGCGGCGTCTTACAGCGGGAAGAAGGACAAACTCGCCGTGGACTTCCAAGAGCGTCCCGCGGAGGACGTCATCGCAGAAGGTAACGCCGACGCCGCCGCCGACGCGGTGAGCAAGAAAAACGAGTTCCTCCTCGAAGCGACCGGCCGTGACGCGAAAGCGCGCCGCGACTCGCTGAAGCGGACCGTAGAAGACGACGCGGATAAGCCGGACAGCGTCTAATCCCGACCGAGTTTTGTTCGACTGATGCTGACACTGGTGGGCGTGACGATGAGTTGGTCGTCGCCCTTCTGAACGATATCGCCGTTGACTTCGCGGGCGACCTGTTGCAGTTCGTCCGTGATACGCTCGACGGTGGTATCCTGCGTTCGAAGCCGAGTGATATCGGCGATGACGATGTCGCCGTCGTACACGGCGTCCTTGATGTCGATGACGTCCTGCTGGCCTTGGATTTCCGCGATGTGAACGCTGACGCGCGATTCGTCGGGCGCGGCATCGAAGTCGTCCAAATCTAGCTCGACGTAATCCCCGGCGCCTCCCGAAGGGGCCTCGCCGAGAATCTTATCCATGAATCCCATAGAACTACGGGGCCATCGAACGAGTATAGTTCTTACGTCAGACGGCGCATACGAAAACGTGACGGCGGCAGACGGAACGGTTCTAACGAGCCCCCATTGTGACAAATTAAGTAGGGAAATAGTGTGAGAGAATACCGTATGACTCCAATGAAGGGACGGGCGAAACCGGACCGTTCAGCGGGGCGTGTTGATTTCGATACTGCTGAATTAGAGCGACGTACGACGCGTTCGCCGGAAAACGGACTTTTTTCGTCACGGGCTGTGTCCCCCGGTTCATGACGTTCAGCATCTGTGTCAGGGAACGGTACACCGACGGGGAGGGAACGGACCGGACGCGATTCGGCGTCGCGGTCACGACACGACTCCCGGCGGTCGGAACGCTCTGTCCGTTCGCCAGCGAAAACGGAGCTATCGCCACCCAAAGCCTCGTCAACGTCGAACTCGGACGAAAGGGAATCGAATACGTGGACGATGGACTCGCCATCGAGGACGCTCTCTCGGCGCTCCTCAACGCGGACGATGGGGCGGAAAACCGCCAACTCCACGGCATCGACTCGGACGGAACGTTCACCTTCTCCGGCGAGGAGTGCAACGGCTGGTACGGCCACGAGAGCGGCGAGAACTACACCGTCGCCGGGAACCTGCTGGCCGGCGAGTCCGTCATCGCCGAAACCGCACGAGCGTACCGCGAGAACAGCAACGAGGACCGACCATTGGCAGAACGACTCATCGACGCGTTGGCCGCGGGACAGGCCGAGGGCGGGGACAAGCGCGAAGAGCTGCACGTCCAAAGTGCGGCCCTCCTCGTGGAGACGACGGAATCGGCCGAGATGGACCCGTACTACAACGATTTACGCGTGGACGCCACCGAAACGCCGATAGCGGACCTGCGCGAGGCGTACGCGCTCGCGGGTGAGGGATTCGACGCCGCAGTGGAGCGCTACGAGGCGGCGCGGGACGCGGACGAACGTGACGAGTGATTCCGGACCGGCGTATCAGTTATCCATGGGTCGATGAACCGTCGGTATCCGACCCGAGTCGGCCCAAACGGGTGGGTTTATGCACGAGACGAACGCACGTCGGATTATGGAAGTCAAATCTCGCCATCATCTCCGAAGCGACGAGGTTCGAGAGATAGAGACCGCACTCGAAGACTCCCTCGGCGTCGAATTGGACGCGGACACCTACGAACTCGTAGAGTTGGAGGGTTCGGAGTTCGACATCGTGTTGGTCGACGGAGAACAGATGGTCGTCTACGTCGAGGAGGAACCGTTTCTCACCGTGCAGGGTGCGAACGCCTACCCGCCGACGAAGCGAGTCGTCACGGTGGACGCGGGTGCCGTATCGTTCGTCAGCGACGGCGCGGACGTGATGCGGCCCGGCATCGTCGAGGCGAACGACGACATCGAACCGGGCGATTTGGTCGCCATCGCGGAGGAGACCCACGGCAAGGTCCTCGCCATCGGACGGGCGAAGACGGACGGCGACGAGATGGTCGGTGATTCGGGAAAAGTCGTCGAATCGGTTCACTTCGTCGGCGACGAACTGTACGAGTTCGTAGTCTGAACGGATTCGGCAAAAAGGGGAAGTGGGGGGGCGTCGAAGGAACTAGCATGTGGGGTTCCCGGCGGAACCGGGAGAAGAAATCCGTCATCTGCATCGCGTGTGGCGACGCCGTTCGCCGCTCCGCGGCCCGCGAGTACGACAAGGAGGGAAATCGGTGGGAACGGAACGGGAAGACGTTCGAGCACCTCTGTAAGGCGTGTCACCGCGAACTCTGTCATCAACCACGCGACGAACTGGAGGGGCTGTTGGTGGACATCGGCGCGGGGGGTGTCGAACAGATGGAATTTTTGACCCGATACGAAACGGCCGTCAAAGACCGTTATGGCCCACTGGAAGAACGGGAAGGGTAGCCAGTCGATACGCCTAACTTCCCGACACCCTTACCAGCGGCCATGACGAGCGACGCACAGGCCGAGGCGGGAACCGCCGAAGGCCAAGGGCCGGTCGAAATCTCCGAAGACCTCGCAGAGCGACTGGAGAGCAAGCGCGAAAAGCTGTTCGAGAAGTTCGAAATCAGGGACGGGTTTCCGGGGGCCGTGATGACCGAGGCGGAGAAACGAACGGAAAACATCCAGCAGGAGATTCAGGACGAGGTGGAGGAGCGAACCGACCTGCGGGACATGACGACGTGGACGACGGACCCCGTGGACGCACAGGACTTCGACGACGCCATTTCGGTCGAAGAGCACGAGGACGAGTACGTCCTCTGGGTCCACATCGCCGACGTGACCCACTACGTTCACCCCGAATCGAACATGTGGGAAGAAACAGTCAAACGTGGGAACACGGTGTACCTTCCCGGGTACACGATTCACATGTTGCCGCCGATGCTCGCGGAGACGGTCTGTTCGCTCGTCCCGAACGAAGACCGCCTCGCACACACCGTCGAGATGCACCTCGACAAGGAGAACCTCTCCTACGAGACCATCGATATCTACAAATCCGTCATCCAGAGCGACGAGCGACTCACCTACTCGCAGGCCGAGGAGCGACTCGACGACGAGGACGCGCCGCTCCACGAGGAGTGTAAACTCTCGTTCGAACTCGCGGATCGGATGCACGAACAGCGAAAGGAGGACGGCAGCCTCGTCCTGAACCCGCGACGTGACCGCGCCCACACCATCATCGAGGAGTCGATGCTGAAGGCGAACAAGGCCGTCACGCACGAACTGATGTGGGGCCGCGGCGTGGAAGCGATGTACCGCGTCCACCCACAGCCCACGCCCGACGAGTGGGGAAAGGCGCTACAGGAGATTCAGGATTTGAACGGCGTCTCGATTCCGGGCAGCACGTGGGACGACCCGCGAAAGGCGGTCAACGCCACGTTGGAGGAAGCACCGGGGCGACAACTCGACAAAATCCAGTGGGCCGTGATGAAGGTGATGCCCCGCGCTCGCTACATGAGCGACCCGTTCGGGGGCCACCACGCGCTGAACTTCGAGATTTACGGCCACTTCACCAGCCCGATTCGGCGGCTTTCGGACCTCATCAACCACTGGATAGTCTACACGAACGACGTGCCCGAGGACCTCGTGGCGCTCTGTGACCGCGCCAGCGACAAACAGGCCGACGCCGAAGCCTGCGAGCGCGAATACAAACAGTTCCTCGAAGAGGTCGGTCTCGACCCCAACGCGGTCAACAACCGCGGTATCGAAATCGTCGAGGACGACGAAGACGAGGACGAGGACTGAAACGGACGAACGGTCGATTTCCCCATCCATGTTCCCCGACTCGCGCACCGTCCTCGAACCGAACTGTTCGCGGTGTCCCGAACTCGTCGAGTGTCGAAACCGAATCTCGTGGGGAACCGGCCCGTTTTCGGCCGACGTGATGGTGGTCGGCGAGGCCCCCGGCGCTGGGAAACCGGACGCCGAGCGGTGGCAAGGCGGCAACTGGACGGGGATGGCCTACACCACGCGCCACTCGGGACGCAAAATACGGTCGTTGTTTTCCGACCTCGGCTACGAGGCGTACTTCACCAACGCCGTGAAGTGCTTCCCCGAGGGAGACGACGGGTCGAATCGGGAGCCACGTGCCGAGGAGTTGGAGAACTGTTTCGACCACCTGCGAACCGAAATAGAACGGGTCAGCCCTTCCGTCGTCGTTTCGACGGGAAAACACGCCACCGAAATCGTACTCGATTTCGAGTCGATTCCCGTGGACGGCTTTCTCGACCGGGTACTGTCGCCTGTCGAGTGCGAGCGCCTCGGCGTGATGCTGTTGCCACTCTTGCACCCATCCTACGAAAACGTCTGGCGTGAACGACTCGGCTACGACCGGTCGGAATACGTCGCTGCCATCGAGTCCAAGCTCACGGCACTCGTTTGATTACTCGTCTGCAGGGGTTGCTCCGGACACACCGGACGCCGAACTCGGGTCGTCCGCGATGCGAATCCATCCGTCGCTTTCGTACGTGATTTCGTAACCACGGTACTTGAACACCGCTTTGCCACCATCTCGAATCCGCCCGTCAACTCGCTGTCGGAACAGCGAGTCGAGCGCGTCCGGGTCCACGGCGTCGTACAGGCGCGGCCCGATTTCGTGGGGTGACGTGCCTTCGTGGTCCGCGATCGCGTTGACGACCCCGGTACTGGGCCGTTCACCGTCCTGCAAACGGTAGGAAGTATGTTCCATTCCAGTATTTGCTTTAAGATTCGTCAATGGATAAGTATGTCGGATAAATCTGTGCAAATCGGATTCTAAAGATAGAATTTCCCCTATTTCGAAATAATCTCGTCGATGTCACTCCGAGACGGTCTCTTCACCGAAATGGTCGAAGGGTCGGTTGTGCTCGTCTTTGACCAGCACTTCGTTCACGACGTCCAACCCGATCTTATCGAGTTTCCGACCGACGGCGGTCACGTCGTCACGAGTCCGCGCGACCGCCTCGACGTGGAGGTTCTCCACGCCAGCCATGATTTCCTTGACGTTGACGACCCTCGACACGTTGAGCGCTTCCTCGCCCAACTCCTCGCGGTCGGGAATCGGCGCGGTGCAGATGAAGAGAACTCGAAGTGGAAATCCCGCGTCGTGGTAGTCGATTTTGGGATGGTAGCCGTCGATGACGCCCTTCTCTTCCAGTCGTTGGAGTCGGTTGCCGACGGTGCTGGCGGAGACGCCCACCGCGTCGCCGATTTCGGTCGTCGTCATGCTACGTGCGTCCTGTTGGAGCAGGTGGAGAATGCCCCGGTCAACGTCGTCCAGTGTGTCGTGGCTCATTGTTGTATGTAAATGGGTTCTCGTTTTTCGTCCCTAAAAAGTCGGCACGCGTTCGAGATGACAAACTTTCGTGGGAGGAATGGCCGAAACACGGCGAGAAGCCAACTCGCCACCAGAGCCTCCGGCACCGTCGAACACTTGCCAAGTCCGTCACACCCGGGCTTCGGGCGTATTTCATACGAGTACCGCTATCGGCTTTATTATATTCCGGCTAAGCGGAATGCGGCGGGCGAGAACTGGGTGAAACTGTGGCTAAATCGAAGTCGTGGGTTCGGTCGGATTCCGGGTTTCAGGCCGGTTTTCGCGCCGGTTTGGGGTATGAAACGGTGGGAAAAACGACATGTAGTGGAGAAACGGGCGACCGTTCGGAGAGTGACGACTGCCACGGAACGGCATTTGGAAAGGAACGAAACTCACTCCCGCTCGTTGCCTTCGAGCGAGTCAAGCGGAGTTCCCAAGGATATCGGACAGCCGCAGGTGGGAGAGCAGTTCCTTGTCGAGCAATTCGACGCGAGGGAGTTGAAACGGAGAGAAGAATAGCCGGTATTTGGCGTTCTTGGGCGGGACTGAACTACGCCAAGATGCTCTACTCGCGGTTTCACCGCTCGCATTCGAGGTGCAAAGCGCCTCACAGTCGCTCGCTGGTATTCGACTCGTCTAAGTAAAATACTGCTCGTCCATTCCTCACTGCGTTCGTCATGGACTCGCCGGGAGTCCCGCGAGCGAACCTCGTGAGCGAGGGGAACTACGGCGAGTCCACTGATCGAACGAAACGAAGTGAAGTGAGAGAAGTGGACTCGCCGGGATTTGAACCCGGGGCCTCTTCCTTGCGAAGGAAGCGATCTGCCACTGATCTACGAGCCCTCGACTTATTGTACCGCCCGGTCGTTACTTGTAGCTTGTGTTTCGACGCGAAGGATGTGAAGGCGTCCCGCGATTAGGCCGACCGCGAAGCCGGTGAAGTGGGCGAGGAGCGCCACGCCCGGCGCGGCCGTCATCAGCGTGATGAGGGCGGTGAAGACGACGACGATGGCGGCCTGTGCGCGCCGCGAAAGGCGGAGACGACCGAACACGGCGTCCGAGACGGGGTTCCCGGCGAGGAGGTAGCCGTACAGGCCGAGGACCGCGCCGCTTGCTCCGAGGACGGCGGGAGCGCCCGCGGAGAACAGGCCGCCGAGCCATACCTGTACGAGCCCGGAGAGCATCCCGACGGTGATGAAGAAGGCGTGAAAGCGCGCCGTGGTCGTCACGCGTTCGACGAGGAGTCCGGCCACCACCAGCGCGATGGCGTTGGAGAACAGGTGCCCGAAGTTGGCGTGGGAATAGACGCTCAACGGAAGCGTCCACGGACGAACTCCGACGGGTGGTGCGAGTGCGAACAGGCTGACCGCCCAGAAGGGCCTAATGAACCCGAGTGCGGACTGGAAGGCGAACACGACGGCGAAGGCGACGAGCGTCTGTATCGTCGGCGAGCGGGGGAGACGCATACTACTACTCATCACCGAAACCACAAAAAACGAACCCACGGAGCGACCGCTGGTCGGCGGGTGAAAAACGAAAGAAGATTGCGCGGATTTCCGAGAACGGGGATACGGGGTATCTTAGTCCTCGAGGACGATTTCGATGCTCACGTCGTTCGGGACCTGAATGCGCATCAACTGTCGAAGCGCGCGTTCATCGGCGTCGAGGTCGATGAGGCGCTTGTGGACGCGCATTTCCCAGTGTTCCCACGTCGCAGTGCCCTCTCCGTCGGGCGACTTGCGCGTCGGAATCTCCAGCGTCTTCGTCGGGAGCGGAATCGGGCCGCTCAGGGAGACGCCGGTTTTCTCGGCGATTTCACGGACATCGTCGCAGATGTCGTCGAGGTCCGAGGGGTTGGCTCCCGCGAGTCGGACACGTGCTTGCTGCATCGTTTACTTCTCGTTGACTTCGAGGACTTGACCGGCCGCGACGGTCTGGCCCATGTCACGGATTGCGAACGAGCCGAGTTCCGGAATCTCGCCCGCGGGTTCGATGCTGAGTGGCTTCTGCGGTCGAACCGTGACTTTTGCTGCGTCACCGGACTTGATGAAGTCAGGGTTCTCCTCTGCGACTTCACCGGTGGACGGGTTGATCTTCGCGTCGATGGACTCGATGGTACACGCGACCTGCGCCGTGTGGGCGTGGAAGACGGGCGTGTAACCGGCCGTGATGACGCTCGGGTGCTGCATCACGACGATGCGGGCCGTGAACGTGTCGGCCACTTTCGGTGGGTCGTCGGCGGGGCCACACACGTCACCGCGACGAATGTCGTCCTTGCCGATGCCGCGGACGTTGAATCCGACGTTGTCACCGGGTTCCGCTTTCGGAACTTCCTCGTGGTGCATCTCGACGGTCTTCACTTCGCCGCCGACGTCGCTGGGCTGGAACGAGACGTTGTCGCCCGTGTTGAGCGTACCGGTCTCGACACGTCCGACCGGCACCGTACCGATACCGGAGATCGTGTAGACGTCCTGGATGGGCAGACGGAGGTCAGCGTCCGTTGGCGGCTCGGGTGCTTCGAGGTTGTTGAGGGCCTCGAGCAGCGTCGGGCCGTCGTACCAAGGCGTGTTGTCCGAGGACTCGGAGACGTTGTCGCCCTCGAACGCCGAGGTGGGGACGAACGTCGCGTCGTCGGACTTGAAGTTGACCTGCTTCAGGAGCTTCGAAACCTGGTCCTTGACGTCCTTGTACTTGTCCTCACTGTAATCAACGACGTCCATCTTGTTGACCGCGATGATAAGTTCGTTGATACCCAGCGTCTTCGAGAGGAAGACGTGTTCCTGGGTCTGCGGCGCGACACCGTCGTCGGCGGCGACGACGAGGACCGCGTTGTCCGCCTGCGATGCGCCCGTGATCATGTTCTTCACGAAGTCACGGTGGCCCGGACAGTCGACGATGGTGAAGTAGTACTCGTCGGTGTCGAACTCCTGGTGGGCGATGTCGATGGTGACACCACGCTCTCGCTCCTCCGCGAGGTTGTCCATCACGTAGGCGAACTCGAAGCCGCCCTTCCCCTTCTCTTCCGCTTCTTCGCGGTGCTGTTCGATTACGTGCTCCGGGACGCTCCCTGTCTCGAAGAGGAGTCGCCCGACCATCGTGCTTTTACCGTGGTCGACGTGGCCGATGACGGCCAAGTTCTGGTGTGGTTTGTCGCTCATTGTATATCTCACGCGCAGATGCGCTCTGGAGGAATTATTTGGCAGAAGCGGTTAAAACCATTTCGATACGCTATGCAGGCCATCTCGCCGCCGTCTGGCGGTTAATGGCAACAGATGTCATGGTGGAATGGAACACGGACGGTCGTCACGACTCCCGGTCGAGACGGGTCACATCGGCCAAAACGGCGGTGGCGGTTTCGTCGCCGCCGGCACCGCGGCCGCTGATGTTCAACTGTCCCGCGTGTTTCGTCTCGAATTGAACGATGTTACGCGTCCCCGAGACTGCAAGCGTTCCGTTTTCGGGCACTAAACGGGGACCGACGCTTACCCCGTTCGGAGACACTTCGCCGACCAACCGAATCGTCCACCCGTCCTCCGCCGCGAGTTCGAGCGCGCTTCCCGGCAAGTCTCGGATACCCTCGATGTCGGCGTCCGCAATCGTGTAGCCTCCATCGAACAACACGTTCGCGAGGATGGCACATTTCAGGGCGGCGTCGGTGCCGTCGACGTCGAACGACGGGTCAGCCTCGGCCACGCCGAGGTCCTGTGCTTCCGCGAGGACGTGTTCGTAGCTCAGCCCTTCGGTCGCCATCCGCGAGAGGACGAAGTTGGCGGTCCCGTTGAGGACGCCACGAACCGCCGTGACGTTCTCGGTGCCGACGTCGGTGATGGTCGAGAGGACGGGAATCGCACCGCCGACGGTCGCCTCGAAGAGGAGGCTTCCCTCGCTGTCGTATTCGAGTTCGCGCAGTTCGTCGTAGCGCTCCGCGACCGGACCCTTGTTCGCCAGCACGACGTGTCGGTCGGTCGCGAACGCTTCGCGTGCGTGGTCGAATCCGGGTTGTGCGTCGCCGAGCGTCGTCGGCGTCGCTTCGACCAACACGTCGTACTCGCTTTCCAGTGCGGTTTGCGGGTCGGCGTCCCCGACGGTCCCGTCACTGCCCTTGCGTTCGAGCGTGGCCGCCACGTCGATGCCGCTCTCGTCCACGACCGCACCCGACGAATCCGCCAGCGCCGTTACGGTGTGACCGTACTCCCCCGCCAGTTCGACGACGGACCGACCGACGGCACCCGCACCGAACACGGCGATTTTCATGCGGCTTCCTCCCCATCGGTCAGCGGTCCGATGACACGCAATTCCTTTTCGTCGGCGACCGTCCCCACGGTGTCGAGAACGTCGCGCGTGTCGGCTGAATCCGTGGCGAGGCGCAAACGGGCGCTCGAAACATCGCCCGTTCCCTCGGGTGCGGAGAGCGAAATATCGACCACGGACGCGTTCGATTCCGCCGTAATCCGGGAGAGCGTATCCGACACGTCGGTGTCGATGATGTGCCCGGTGAGAATCACCGTGACCTCCTCGTCGTATCGCTCCGCGCCCGCGCGGATGACGTTAATGCTCGCCGTTCGAAGCGCGGAAACGATGGTCTCGAAGCGGTTGGGATGGCACTCGAAATCGACTTCGACCGGAATGTTGCCGCGGGGGGTAAGCGACCCGCGTTCGTGAAAGACACTGAGTAAGTTGCCGCCGTAGTCGGCAATGGGTTCGAGGGCCCGGAGCAGTTCGCCCGGTTCGTCCGAGAGTTCCAGTCGAACCGTATACGCCTGCACCGGTCCGCCGCCGTGGTCGGTCATACTGACAGGATTGGGGGACGGGGAGCAATAAACCTTCAGTCGGTCGCAAAATTCTCCAATCGGATGAAAGCAACGGGATGCAACGGAAACGAACGATACGAAACCGCGATTAGTCCAAGCCTATGACATGCGTTAACGGGGTCGTAGTAATATCCCTGGCCCATGAACGCCGAGTCGGTGATAGAAGATGCGATTTACCGATGCCGTCGGTGCGAGTAGTACGGGTACGAATCAGAACCACGTGTGTGCATTCTGCCAAACGGCGTTCGATAGCCGCGAGCGGGTCTGCCCGGTGTGTAACGCAGAAATCGTCCTCCGGGGAGACCGATAGCTGAGCGCAGTGTTCCAAACTGGGTACTCATCGAGACAGAGACGCGACTGAGTGGACGATACCGCCGAAACCGATACGTGCTGTTCTCCGCCAACCTGCCCGTGAGACGCATCTCGGCGCACCGATAGCGAGGTGACGGGTGCAGTCGCTCGCCTGACTCGGGCGACGACACAAAAGATAGCAGTTCGAAAGCGAAGCGCGGCGTCGATTAGAAGTAATCGACAGCCTGCGGCAGTTCCAGCTTCATGCCTTTGCGCTCGCGGATCTCCATGATGGTCTCGGGTTGGAGGTTGTCCGCCATGACGCGGAACCCGGCGTTCTCCGTGTTCCACGACGCACGACCTTCCGTCGCACTGCGGATGTCCGAGGAGAATCCGATCATCTCGTCGACGGGCGCGATACCCTCGACGACCATCAAGTCCCCTTCTTGATACATGTCGTCCACGCGGCCACGGCGACCCTGAATCTCGCCGGACGCGGCACCCATGTGCTCGTTCGGCACGTCGATACGAACGTCCTGAATCGGTTCGAGGAGTTTGATGTGGCCGTGGATGAGTGCGTTGTGCACTGCCTGCCGGACCGCAGGGATGACCTGTGCCGGACCACGGTGGATAGTGTCCTCGTGGAGGCGCGCATCGTTGAGTTTGATGAGCGTCCCTTCGACGGGTTCGGCAGCGAGCGGACCGTCGTCAAGCGCCTCTCGGAGGCCCTCGATGACGAGTTCCATCGTCTCGTTCAGGTGCTGGATACCCTTCGTGTTGTCGATGAGGATGTTCGTCCCGTGGATGTGCTCCACGTTCTGGCTGGTATCCTTGTCCATGCCGGCCTCTTGGAGCACTTCACGGCGCTCCTGTTCGGGCATGTCCATCGAGATGTCCCCGAGTTTCAGTTTCTCGACGATTTCGTCCGACAGCGGTTCGACCGTGAGGTAGAACCGGTTGTGGCGGTTCGGGGAGATACCTTCGACTTCGGTGGTCGCTCCCTGGACCTTCTCGCGGAAGACGACGATAGGCTCACCAGTCGTCACCGGGATACCCTGATTGCGCTCGATACGCTGGGTGATGACTTCGAGGTGGAGTTCACCCTGTCCGCTGATGAGGTGTTCCCCCGTGTCCTCGTTGATATCGATTTGGATGGTCGGGTCTTCCTTGGAGACCTGTCGAAGCGTCTCGATGAGTTTCGGCAGGTCGTCCATGCTCTTTGCCTCGACGGATTTCGTGATGACGGGTTCGCTGATGTGCTCGATGGACTCGAACGGCGTCATCTCCACGCTCGATACCGTGGAACCGGCGATAGCGTCTTTCAGACCGGTGACGGCCGCGATGTTCCCTGCAGGGACGCGCTCCACTTCCTCGCGTTCGCCACCCATGTAGATACCGACGCTCTGGACACGGTTCGTTCCGACGGTTCCCGAGATGTAGAGGTCTTGGCCCTTCTCCAGCGTTCCGGAGAAGACACGACCGGCGGAGATTTCGCCGGCGTGCGGGTCGATGCCGATGTCGGTGACCATCAGGACGACTTCGCCGTCCGGGTCCACGAGTCGCATCTGCTCGGCGAGTTCAGACTCGTCGTCACCACGCCAGACGCGGGGAATACGGCGGGGCTGAGCCTCGATGGGGTCCGGGAAGTGTTCACAGACCATGTCGAGGATGACGTCCGACAGCGGCGTTCGCTCGTGGAGCTCTTGACGCTTGTCGTTGCGCTCGAGTTCCATGATGTCGCCGAAGTCCATGCCCGTCGCTTGCATCGACGGCATGGAGACACCCCACTTGTAGAGTGCCGACCCGAACCCGACGGTTCCGTCTTCGACGGAGACGGTCCAGTCGTCCACGTCGTCCATGTCCTCGGTCATGCCGCGAATCAGCTCGTTCACGTCGTCGATGACGTTGAGCAGGCGGCGTTGCATCTCCTCGGGACCCTCTTGGAGTTCCGAGATGAGGCGGTCGACCTTGTTGATGAACAGGGTCGGCTTAACGCCCTCGCGGAGCGCCTGTCGGACGACGGTCTCCGTCTGGGGCATCGCGCCCTCGACGGCGTCCACGACGACGAGCGCACCGTCGACGGCGCGCATCGCCCGAGTCACGTCGCCACCGAAGTCGACGTGGCCCGGCGTGTCGATGAGGTTGATGAGGTGGTCGTTACCCTCGTACTCGTGGGTCATCGAGACGTTCGCCGCGTCGATGGTGATTCCGCGCTCCTGTTCGTCGTCCTCCGTGTCCATCATCAACTGGGTGGCTTCGCCTTGGTCGGCGATCATGCCCGCACCAGCGAGAAGGTTGTCCGTCAGTGTCGTCTTGCCGTGGTCGACGTGGGCGGCGATGGCGATGTTCCGGATTCGCTCCGGGTTGTCCATAAGCCGCTCACACTGTTCGACGATCTTCTTTCGTCTACCCATATATGGATATCCCTACCTGTACGAGGTTGAAAAGCGTAGTGTTTTCCCGTCCGAAAAACGGACGGAAACGGGCCATTTCCCTGCTAAACAGTCACATATGGCACAAGAGTAATGGCCGTGTAGACCGTGCCAACCACACGCATGGATATTCGAGTACACGGTTTGACGTCCCCGAGCCCATTCCTCAGCGCCTCCGACATCTTCGAAACCGAACTCGACCTCGAACGACCGGTTCACGTGCGCGTCCGTGACGACCCCGACGAACGGACGTGGACCGCCCACCCCGACGACCACCACGTCCTCAACATCTCGCGACAGGCCGCGACCAGCGTCATGGCCCGCGAACTCGCACTCCACGAGTACTCCCACATGGCGCGTAACGAGCAGGCCCACCCCTCGCACACCCAATCCACCGCCGAGGCGTTGTTCCTTGCGTTCGCGGGTCGGTCGGTCGAGCGTCGGAAACTCACGCACTGCTATCAGATCGCGAACCACATGAAGGACATCTACGCCGACGACATCACGCTCCGCGTCGGCCCGAGCGACAAACTCGTCATGTTCCTCGAATCGGAACTCGCGACGGCCGTCGCGGACCGTCCCGCCGAGATTCGCGGACGACGGCTGACCGCCACGTCCGACCCGGAAATGACCGCCGTCAACGCCGCCTTCGCCCTCGCCATGGTCGAGCGCCACGACCTCGTCCCGCGCGACCACCGACTCTATGACCTCGCCCGCACCGCCTCACGCGACGCCCCAACCGTGGACGTGCAGGGGTTCAAATACCGATTCCTCTCGCTGGCCGACGACCCGACCGAGAGCGAATACAGGAAAGCCCTCGTGGACACCGCTCGGGAGTACGTTCTCGGAAGCGGGAACGCGCCCGAACGGGCCGCGGACTGAAACACGGAGTAGGAACTCACGAACGGGATAAACGGGAGAATATATTCGAGAGAGTTTAGCGGGCCGCGGCGGCGACGCGTTCTTTCTCTTCTTTTTGGTTGACCGCGTAGGTCTGCACGTCGTAGTCCGCAGCGCCGATAAGCTGGGACGCGAGTGCTTCCTCGGCGTCGGTTGGCGACTTGAACGACGCGCCGTAGGCACCTTCCGCGATGAATTTCAGGGACTGGTCGACGCGACGCTGGGGCGCGACGTCGACTGCCTTGGGAACGGAGATACCACCGTATTTCAGGCGAACCGTCTCCTCACGCGGGGCGGCGTTCTCGACGGCACGGACGAGAACCTGAACCGGGTTCTCCTCGGTGCGCTCGTGAACGATATCGAACGCGCTGCGGACGATCTTCATCGTCTGCTGTTTCTTGCCCGTGTTCTCCTCCGTCTGCATGAGACGGTTGATGAGACGCTCGACGATGCTGATCTCGCTCTTCTGGAACTGCTTCGATGCGTGTCGACCCATCGTGTGCGCGACGGGGGTGATGGTGATGTAGCGCTCGGTGCTCGGGTCGCGGAACTCGATTTCCGAAACGTCCCACGTTCCGAACAGCTTCGCGGCCATCTCGTCGCCCTCGGTGCCGACTTCCTGTTCCGGCTCTGGTTGTTCTTCGTCTGCACTCATGGTTATCGGACCGGTTTCTCCGCGTTTCCGCGAACCAGTTCTTTCAGGCTCACGCCGTTGACCTTCTCGACCTTGTAGTTGACACCGGAGATGTCACCCATCGCACGACCTTTCGCACCACCGATTCCGGCGATGGTGACCTCGTCGTGCTCGTCGATGAACGAAATCGCTCCGTCACCGGGACAGAACGCGGAGACTTGCTTTCCGTTCTTGATGAGCTGGACACGGACACATTTCCGGATTGCGGAGTTGGGCTGTTTCGCCTCGATGCCCACTTTCTCCAGCACGATACCTCGGCCCTGCGGCGCGCCTTCGAGGGGGTCGGATTTCTCCCCGAGACCGCGCTCACGTCGGGCGTAATCGGAGTCAGACCACCGATGCTTCTGGCGGTCCTTCTTCAGCTTACGAGCTGCGTACTTGCCGTTCGCCATATGCAGTGGACTATCCGACGAAGGTACTTAAGCGTCCCCTTTTGGAAGCGACGAAACGGCCGCACGTCGCTCGAAAGGGGTCGATAAAGCGATTTGGGAGCGTTTCAGTGATTCTAAGGCGAGCCAACGGATTCGTTCGAAACGAACCGTGTCACTGGCCCGTCGAGGAATTCGTCCTCACCGACCGTGAAACGGCGTCCGCGAACCACCCGAACAGGACGAACAGCCACGTAACCGACAGCGAGACACCGACTGCCACGGCGGCGAATTGGACGTCGAGTGACTCCCGGAAGAGCACGCTCAGACCGAATCCGACGAGGTACGTCGCCAACAGCGGCCACCCGACGACGACTCCGAGCAGTCGCTCGACGTCACGAAGCCACACCGGCGTCGTCGTCACGTCGAGTGCTTGAATCCCGAGCAGCAGCGAAACGACCGCAAACAGCGCGAGTGCGTGATTCGAGGGGGCGAACAACCAGCGCCGCCACGTCGAAGTCGAACCCGCATCGACCACTTCGACGACCACGACGGCGACGACGTAGCTCACGACCACAGCACCGGTGGCGAATCCGAGTGCCCGCGGAACGACGCCGGATTTCCCGTACGCCATCGCGATGCCCGCGTCCCGAACGATGAACCAGAGGAGCGGGTACAGAACGGCGGCGAACGGAAAGGCGAGCGCCCGGCGGGGGAAAAGGAGGGAGCGGAGAGTCATACCACGAAAATGGAGATTATCTAAGATAAATCTTGATACGGAGACTACTCTCGGCGGTTGCGAGCCGACCATTCCCGATGCCCGGAAAACCTATGATGTATCGCCCGACCAAATTCCGACTGGAAAACAATTCGTGCAGGCCGTAAATGCCGACTACCCACCGCGAGCGGGAGCGTAGCGACCGGCGAGCGGGCCAAACGACGACCGAAGCGAACGCAGTGAGCGACGGGAGGAGCGCCGGCTTTTGGTCCAGCTTTTTCCAGGGAGTAAGGCAGAGAGCGAACGCGGT
Organism: Haladaptatus sp. HS23; assembly: GCF_056892285.1. Classification (NCBI taxonomy): domain Archaea; kingdom Methanobacteriati; phylum Methanobacteriota; class Halobacteria; order Halobacteriales; family Haladaptataceae; genus Haladaptatus; species Haladaptatus sp. HS23. Next base: position 796,396 of record NZ_JBXGLH010000002.1, read on the forward strand.
TCGCGTTCGCTCTCTGCTCACGACCGCAGAAAAAGGTGGGTGGGTTAGGTCAACTGGATGTCGTCCACGTCGAAGTGGCGCGCCACCAGCAGTTTCGCCGCCTCGATGTTACGGCCGTTCGTCCCGATGGCGACGCCGGTGTCCTGCTGTGCCACCTCGGCGTAGGCGACCGTGTCGTTGTTCTCGCTGATGGTGACGTGTCGGACTTCCGCCGGGGCGAGCGCGTTGACCACGAACCGGCCCGGTTCGTCGGCGTCTTCGACGAGTTCCACGTCCGCACCGAGTTGTTCCTCGACGTTCCGAACGTGTTCGCCACCGGGCCCGATAGCCTGTCCCATCTCGCCGGGTTTGACGACGAAGATGACGCGCTTTTCGTCGTCGTCACCGAGGACGATGCAGTCCCGCGCCGTCGCGCCCGTTTCGTCCTCGAAGAGGGCGATGTACTGGCGGGCCGTGTCGGTGAGCGTGACCGTCATCAGTCGGACGGTTCCGCGCCGCGACTGACCGAACCCATCCGGAGGTCTACGTCGCCCGTTCCGAGCTTGATCGGTTTGCCGACGATGACGTTCTCGATGACGCCGTTCAGGTCGTCTATTTCGCCGTGGATGGCGGCGTCGAGCAGGTGGTTCACCGTCACCTCGAACGCCGCACGTGCGAGGACGGACTCCTTGCTGCCCGAGATACCGTGTCGACCGATGGACTCGATGGTTCCGCGGTTGGTCATGATGTCCGACACCAGCATCAGGTGTCGGACGTTCACGTCGTCGAGACCCTGCTCTTCCAGCGTGTCCATCGTCTCCTCGATGATGGATTCGCGTGCCGCCTCGACGCCGAGCGTTCGGTAAATCTCGTGGATGTTGTTACACGTCGTCCGAGAGGCGTCGACGCCCTCGATTTCGAGGGCGTCGGCGAACGCCGACCCTTCGGTGTAGAGGACGAACTCTTCGCCGTCGTCGAGGGATTCGCGCCGAATGACGACGCGGGAAATCTCTTCGATACCCTTGAAGACGATTTCGCGGAGTTCCTCGACCAACTGGAGGAGTCGTCGGTAACTCGGCTGGTCGGGACCGAACTCGATGATCGAATTCCTCTGGGTCGTCTTGACGCCGAGGCTGTCCTCGATGATGGACGATACCTCGTCGGGGGTTATCATCCGCTCTTCGAGCGTGTCCTCGTTCAGGTTGATGGACACTATCATGTCGGCGACGTTCGTCGAGATGTCTCCGAGTGCGAGGATTTTCGTCGCCTCGATGTTCCAGACGACTTCGTGGGCCTTCTCGCGGTTTTCCGCGTACTCGTCCTCGAGATAGACGGTCATGATGGGTGTGTCGGGCGTCTTCCGTGCGTCCACCAGTTCGATGAGGCGCGGAAGTCCCTGTGTGACGTCCATCTCCGCCACACCCGCGTAGTGGAACGTGTTCATCGTCATCTGCGTTCCCGGTTCCCCGATGGACTGGGCGCTCACCGTACCGACGGGGTCGAGCGGGTCGACGCGCGTATCGAGATAGCGGTGTTCGACCGCCTTGGCGATGTCCGTTACCTGTTCGAGCGAGACGCCATCGCGCGATTCGATGGTCTCGTACACTTCGTCCTTGAGTCGTCGGGGAAGCTCCGTGTCCTCGACGATGGCTTCCATATCGTCTGTTACGTTAGTCATCGTTCACCTGAAGTTTGCTGAAGGTGAGCCTGATTGGGGTTTGCTCAATCATCGGATTCCACCTGCCGTGCGTCCGCGTGTTCGGACAGATTCGTCGGCGGCTGTCGGTCGCCGAGGAATTCGAGTTTGCGGGTCTCGCTGTCGAACTCCTCGTCGAGAATCTGGTCGGCGATGCTTTCGACGTCTATCGGGTTCTCCTCGTCCGAGGAAACCTGCACCGGCGAGGTGCCGTCCTCACCGAACTCGAACTGAACGATGGTGTCGCTGGTGTCGCGCACCGTGCCGTCGTACTGCGTTTCGAGCTCGGACAGGGCGTTGATGAGACGACGCTGAAGGTATCCGGATTTGGACGTACGGACTGCCGTGTCCACCAGACCCTCGCGTCCACCCATCGCGTGGAAGAAGAACTCCAACGGCGTCAGACCGCCGGTGTAGGAGTGTTCCACGAAGCCGTGGGCGTCCGCCGAAAGGTCGTCCGCCTGATAGTGCGAGAGCGTGCGGTCCTCGTATCCGCGGTTGATGCGCTCGCCCCGAACTGCCTGCTGTCCGACACAGCCGGCCATCTGGGTCAGGTTGAGCAGCGACCCACGCGCACCGGAGTCGGCCATGATGACCGCCGGGTTGTCGCTGGCGAAGTGGTCCTCCGCGATGTCACCGGCGGAGTCACGCGCCTTGCCGAGCGTCTGCATGATTTTCATCTCCAACGTCTCGTCGACGGTCCGGCCCGGCAGCGATTCCAGTTCGCCGTTTTCGTACGTCTCGATGAGGTCCTGAACGCGCTCGTAGGCGTTGTCGATGGCTTCGTCGATCTGTTCCTGTGCGCCCACCGGAATCGTCTCGTCGTCGATACCGATGGAGAATCCGAAGTGCATGATGGCGCGCATCGCCAACGTCGCGACCTCGTTGATGAAGTGACGGGCGCGGGTTTCGCCGTATGCCTTACAGATGGTGTCGACGATTTCCCCGCCGAAGGCACCGACTGCGTCCTCGTCTATCGTCCCTTCGAGAAGTTGGCCGTTCTCGATGACTACCGTGTCGCCGGTCGAACTCGTGAATTCGAGTTCGAGGCCGTCGGGAAGGAGTTCCGAGAACAGCGTCTGTCCCGTCCAGTACGGGGTGCCGTCCTCCTCCGTGCCGTCCGCTTCCGGCAGTTCGTCGATACGCGTCGCACGAAGCAGGTCGAGGGCCTGCGTTTCGTTGAAGTGCGGGTTGTGGTGAGTGAGAAGATACGTTCCCGAAATGTGGTCCTGAATCGCGCCGATGATGTTCTCACCGAAGCGCGGGGACAGGATTTGTTCCTGCACGCGCATGAGCACGCGTGCCTCCGCGCGTGCCTCCTCGTTCTGGAGGGCGTGCATGTTCATCTCGTCGCCGTCGAAGTCGGCGTTGTACGGCGGACAGACGACGGTGTTCAGGCGGAACGTCTTGTACGGCATCACGACCACTTCGTGGGCCATGATGGACATCCGGTGCAGGGACGGCTGTCGGTTGAAGATGACGATGTCGCCGTCGATGAGGTGTCGGTTGACCTCCCATCCCGGTTCGACCTTCTCCGCGAGTTCCTCGCAGTTCTTCTCGGTCACTTTCAGGCGACGACCGTCGGGTCGCTTGACGTAGTTCGCTCCGGGGTGACCCTCGGGTCCGTTTCGAACGTAGCGTCGAGCCTCCTCGATGCTTCGCGGCGTGACGTTCATCGTCTGGGTCATCTCGCGGGCGACCCGTTGCGGGACGCCGACCTCGTTCAGCGAGAGCGTCGGGTCCGGCGAGATGACGGTCCGTGCCGAGAAGTTCACACGTTTCCCGGACAGCGAGCCACGGAAGCGACCTTCCTTCCCCTTCAACCGCTGGGAGAGCGTCTTCAGCGGACGCCCGGAGCGGTGACGGGCGGGCGGGGTACCCGAAATCTCGTTGTCCATGAACGTGGTGACGTGGTACTGGAGCAGTTCCCACAAGTCCTCGATGATGAGCTGCGGGGCACCGGCCTCACGGTTCTCCATGAACCGCTGGTTGATGCGGATGATGTCCACCAGTTTGTGGGTCAGGTCGTCCTCGGACCGCTGGCCGTTGTCCAACGTAATCGAGGGACGAGCCGTCACCGGCGGCACCGGCAGGACGGTCAGAATCATCCACTCGGGACGCGAGCGGTCGGAGTCGATGCCGAGCGCCTCGATGTCCCGGTCCGGGATGTCCTCGAACCAGTCACGGATGTCCGAGGGCATCAGCTTGTTCATGTCCTCGGTCGTGAGGTCGATGGAGAGTGCCTTCTCGATGGCCTTCCGGTCGGCCTCGCGCGGGCGGAACTCGCCCGAGATAATCTGGTTGATACGCGAGAGCTCGATGTCCGTTTGGTCCGCCAACTCCTGTGGCGAGACGGGTTCGAGGTCCTCGTCCTCGTCGCCCTCCTCGTTTCGACCCTGCATCCGGGAGGCGATTCGCTCGGAGTACTCGCTCGTGAGGACCTGCTGAACCTCGTAGTAGGTCGTCGGCTTCTCGTGGTTGATGTCGTACTGGACCTCACCACAGTGGGGACAGCGGTCCTTCTTGCGGGCCTCGCGAATCGCGGCCTTCGTCACGTCGGTGATGTCGTTGCCCAGTTCCTTCGTCCGCGTGAGCATGCCGCGGTACTTCTCCTTTTCCTCCTCCGTGAGGAGCAGGCGCGAACAGTCGCGGCAGGTACCGCGAAGGAGACGGCGGATGAGTTTCGTGAATCCGACGTGAATGACGGGCGCGGCCAATTCGATGTGACCGAAGTGGCCGTTACAGGACCCGGAGTGTTGTCCGCAGGTCTTACACTCCAGACCGGGGTCGATGACGCCCAATCGCGGGTCCATCAGCCCCATGTCGATGGGGAATCCGTCGTCGTCGTAGGTGTCGGCGGTGATGATTTTCGTCGCCGACATCTCTCGGTACTCCTCCGGGTCCATCAGACCGAAGCTGATGGAGCCGATTTCCTTGGGAGTTTGACTTGTTGCCATGTTAGACTGCGTCCTCCAGTTCGAGTCGCGGCGCGATGCCGAGTGCCTTCATCTCGTCGAGTAGAAGCTTGAACGCGTAGCTCATCTCGATTTCGTGAATATCCGTTTCTTCCTCACAGTTCGGGCAGTACACGCGGTTCTGGTCGATGTTCTCCACCGCGCTCATACCGCACTGACCACAGACGTAGATCCATTCGCGGTCGGAGGAGTCGAGGAGACGCTCCTTGAGTGCCAGCGCGGCACCGTGTCCGATGAGCACCTCACGCTCCATCTCACCCACACGGAGACCACCCTCACGGGCGCGTCCTTCCGTCGGCTGGCGCGTCAGCACCTGCACCGGACCGCGGGAACGGGCGTGAAGCTTGTTCGACACCATGTGGTAGAGCTTGTGGTACAGAATCGTGCCGACGAAGATTTCGGCCTCGATTTTCTCGCCCGTCACGCCGGAGTACATGATCTCCTTGCCGGACGATTTGTAGCCACGCTCCTGCAGCGCCGAACGGAGTTCCTCCTTGTCCTCGCCGGTGAACGCCGTTCCGTCGACGCGACGGCCCTCCAGCGCGCCGACTTTGCCGCCGATCATCTCCAACACGTGACCGACCGTCATGCGCGACGGAAGCGCGTGTGGGTTGACGATGAGGTCGGGGACGACACCTTCCTGCGTGAAGGGCATGTCCTCCTGTGGTGCGATGTGCCCAACGACACCTTTCTGTCCGTGCCGCGACGCGAACTTGTCCCCGAGTTCCGGGATTCGCTCGTCGCGCACCGACACTTTGGAGAGCTTCGAACCGTCTTCGCCCTCCATCAGCGTCACGGTGTCGACGACGCCGGATTCGCCCGAGCGCATCGTGACGCTCGTCTCACGGCGTTTCTGTGGCGACAGACCGCCCATGTCGTCCGGTTCTTCGAGGAACCGCGGCGGACTCGTCTTGCCGAGAAGCACGCTGTTCTCGTCCACACGCGTCTCGGGATTGACCAGACCGTCCTCGTCGAGGTGCGTGTAGGCGTCCTCGCCACGGGCACCGCGAACGTCGTCGCCCGGAATCTCGAAGCGGTCTTCCTGTCCACCGGGATAGCGGCGTTCCTCGCCCTCGTAGGTACGGAAGAAGTGCGAACGAGCGAGCGCACGCTCGACCGACCCTTTGTTCATGACGAGCGCGTCCTCGATGTTGAACCCTTCGTAGCTCATGACCGCGACGGTGAAGTTCTGGGCGGCGGGTCGGTCGTCGAACCCGATCTGCTCCGTCGTCTGCGTCTTCACCATCGAAAGCTGCGGGTAGTGGAAGAGGTGCTGGCGCGTATCCGGGCGGATGCGGTAGTTCGCCGACGGCAGGCCGAGCGACTGCTTCATCATCCCCGCACCCATCGTAATACGGGGACTGGCGTTGTGTTCCGGGTACGGAATCATGCCCGCGCCGATACCGAAAATGAGTTGCGGGTCGATTTCGAGGTGCGTGTGGTCCTCGTTCAACTCCGCGTCATCGACGGCGACGTAGATGTCCTCTTCCTCTTCGGCGTCGATGAACTCGATTTTGCCGCGTTCGACGAGTTCCTCGAACGAGAGGTCGCCCTGATTGAGCGCCTCGACTTCATCGTCCGTAATGCGTGTTTCGCCGTCCTCGACCACGAGGAGCGGACGACGGGCGCGCCCCGCGTCCGCGTTGATGATGACTTCGCTGGTACGTTCCTTGACCGAGACGTTCACCATCTCGCTCACGTCGCCGCGTCGTCGCGCCTCACGTACCTGATTTGCAAGCTGTTCGGGGTCGGGGTGTGTTCCGACCAGACTGCCGTTGACGTATACTTTGGCTTCTCGTCCCTGACTCATCAGTCTGCGCTCCCTTCGATGCTCTCGATTCCGGGAATCCCCTCGACTCCCATCGACGACAGTTCGTGTTTGAGTTCCTGTTCGTCCTCGATGTTCTGACTCAACTCCATCGCCTGCGCGAAGTTCTTCACTAGACCACAGTTCGGCCCTTCCGGCGTCTCGGACGGGCAGATACGACCCCACTGGGTCGCGTGCAGGTCACGCGCCTCGAAGTGGGGTTGCGAGCGACTGAGCGGACTGCGGAGACGGCGAAGGTGTGACAGCACACCCATGAAGTCCGTCCGATCCACCAACTGCGAGACACCGGAGCGGCCACCCACCCAGTTCCCGGTGGCAATCGGGTGTTCGAGACGCTCGGTGAGAACGTCGGACCGAACCACAGTGTTGACGGACAACTGCCGGTTGCGCATGTTCGCGCGTTCGAGCTGATACTTCACGTCGCGTGCCAACTTGTTCAGCGCGGTGCGGAACAGGTCCTTCATCAGGTCGCCGGACACCTTCAGCCGTTTGTTGGCGTAGTGGTCCTTGTCGTCGGAGTCACGGCGGCCCAGCGCGAGTTCGAAACACGCCTCGGCCATCCGCGCGAGGTAGTACGCTTTGTTGATGCGAACTTCCTCCTCCTCGACGCCGTCCTCGTGAAGGTGCGGCAGGAGATAGCGGTCGATGACGTAGTTCGCCCGCTTCAACTGGTAGTTCTTGCCCTGCCCGGAGGCGACGCGCTTTCCGAGCGTCTCGATGGCCTCCTCTTGGGTCTGGACCTCCGCCGCTTCCAGATTTTCGAGCATGAACTTCACGATTTCCGGGTCGTCGGAGACGCGGTGGACGATCTCCTCGTCGGATTCGAGTCCCAACGCGCGAACGAGCGTAACGAAGTTGACGCTCCCCGACACCGACGGGAACGACACTTCGAGCAAGCCGTCACGCGAGCGCTCGACGAGGACCAGCGCGCGGTAACCACGGCGCTGACTGAACGTCTTTGCGACCTGAATCTCGTCGCCGTACTTCGTGTCGTACTCGGCGAGAATCTTGTTCGGTGCGAGGTCCTCCGAGGTCATCAACACGCGCTCGGAACCGTTGACGATGAAGTATCCACCGGGGTCGGCGGGGTCCTCACCGATTTCGACCAAGTCCTCCTCCCCGAAGTTGGCGATGTTACATTTCTCCGAGCCGACCATTATCGGCATCCGACCGACTTTCGTCTCGGTCGAATCGACGACGCGCTTGTCGTCGCCTTCACCCTTGACGATTGTCATCTCCATGAAGACGGGCGCGGAATACGTGATGTTGCGAAGGCGCGCCTCCTGCGGGTAGAGGAGCTCTTCGCTGCCGTCTGCCTCACGTACGCGCGGGGTGACCACCCGGATGTCGCCGAGTTCGACGAACACCGGTTCTTCGCCCTCCTTGTCACCGATGTCCGTGTCGATAATTCCCTTCTCGGTAACGACTTCCTGCATGCCGCGGGTCAGGAAAGCGTTAAACGAGCGGTAGTGATGCTCCGCGAGTCGTTCTTTCGAGAAATACTCCCTCGATAGTGTGCGTCGGTCTTCCTGTTGCATTATTCCACCACGAGTCGATACACGACGGCGTTCTCCGTCGTTCGAGAGTCGCGGACGATCTTGATGATGTCACCCGTCTCTGCGTCGTCGGGCAGCGCTGGGTCGGTCCGCTTGATTTTCGGCAGGTCTGTACTCTTGATGTCGTATTCCTCGAGCACCTCGTCGAGTTCGTCCGAATCGACGATGGAGTGCTCTGGAACCATTTTGTGTTGGCTTACGTCTACCATGTGTGCACGAGTTTTCGGCTAGCGGGAGAAATGGCTATCACGAGATACTACAGGGTATTACACGTAGCACTCATTTAAGGCTTGCTAAGTAGGCTCGCACACGCTCGGCTATCCCGAACCTCCGTCCGTGAGGCGGAGGCAACCAACTGAACACCTCTATCTACTTCGTTCTGGTATAAATGGTTTGGGCATTCGGGATGTGTTACCATCCCTCGGTACGAACCCGCACAGGGCACGTGTTTGGAAAGCCTTAAGAGTACAAGCCAGAAAGAAGTGAATGCGAAGGCCCGGGTGGTGTAGTGGCCCATCATACGACCCTGTCACGGTCGTGACGCGGGTTCAAATCCCGCCTCGGGCGCTTTCTGATGGAACGATACTTTGCAAGCGACGGTTAGTTCTCGATTTGCACGCGACATTTTCGCTTATAAATTTAAGAGATGGGTTGATTCCGCACGTAGGTTCAAAAGGGAGAGAGAACCATCGACGACTGACTGAACGATGAACACGTCACGAAGAGGGGACGAAACGGAGAGTACTATTCTGAGCAGGCTCATGGCGGTCGGTCTGTCGGTGTCCGTTCCGTTCGGGGACAGCGATAGATATGACCTCGTGGCCGACGACGGTCAAACCCTCTATCGGGTGCAGTGTAAAACTGGAAATTGGATAAACGGTACAGTTCGCTTCAACCTCTATACGTCGACGGTCAGTACTGACGGGCGTGTGGATTCGGAGTATACCGCAGAGGAGATAGACGTGTACGCGGTGTACTCCCGAAGAACTGACGATGTCTATTGGATAACCATCCACGAAACTAGAACTGGGGAGATGCGTCTCCGGATCGAGAAACCCCATCCGAAAGCACCCACGTCGAAAATCAACTGGGCGAGAGACTACATGCTGACGACGGTGTTCGACTGAGCGACGCCTCATTCCGTCGTGCTGAAACGATACGGACGTCCCTATCGAGTTAACCACTGTCACTGAGCGACGAAATCGACACCCCTTAATAAGGTCGGCAAAAAGAAGTGAATGCGAAGGCCCGGGTGGTGTAGTGGCCCATCATACGACCCTGTCACGGTCGTGACGCGGGTTCAAATCCCGCCTCGGGCGCTTTCTGACGGAACAACGCTTCTTCAGCGGAGTCTGTACCATCGTACCTGCTTTTTCATGAGCGGACCGGAAACCCACCGCTCAGTCCAGTCCGACGGGGGTAACCTATAGGAATCACGACGACGTGACAGCAGAGCGGGGGAACCGAATGGCGCAAATGAGGGAGACGGTTTCGGTGGGACGTGGCGGATGAACGGTCGAACGGGACTCTCGATAGGACTCCTGTTGCTGGTCGTACACGCGGGAATGTGGCCGGGAGCAGTGGGTTCAGCGAACGGGGGAGCAATCGAGCAGGGAACGCCGGGACCGACGGGACAGTTCAGAATCGTCTCCATCGCTTCGAACGTACCGATAAACGGGACGGGGAACCTCTCCATCACGTTCGAGAACACGGGGGAGGACGTCTCGAACGCGAGCATTCGGGTGCGGTCGCCGAACGAGAGCGTTCGGTTCGGCCCGTCGCAGACGGCACGCAAATTCGTCGGGAACTGGTCGGCAGGTGAGCGGCGGACGGTCAAATACGGCCTGCTCGCCGAGGAGTTCGCGGAGGTGAGACAGTACCCGTTCGCGGCGACCATCACGTTCACCAACGCCGACGGGGAACGTGAACGGGCGGGACCGTACACGTTCGACGTGCGACCGACCGAACGGGTTCGATTGGAGCGGTTCGAGGTGACGAGCATCTCTTCGAACGTGCAGGAGAGCGATACGGGGGTGGTTTCGCTGACCGTGGAGAATACGGGACGCGACGTGAACGACGCCGTCGTGTCGCTTCAGTCCGCAAACGAGCAGCTCACGCTCGGCCGGTCGCAGAACGCCAGCCAGTTCGTGAGCGAGTGGTCATCGAACGAGCGGCAAACCTTCCAGTATCGGGTGACGGCGAGCAACGATACGGTCGGCGGGAACTACCCGTTCAGCCTCTCGATTTCCTATCGCGAGAACGGAACGCGGAATCGGACGGAACCACACCTCATCGGCGTCATTCCGGACCCGGAACAGTCGTTTTCGCTGGGGAACCTGAAAAACACGTTACGCGTGGGACAGGAGGGAACCGTCTCCGGAACCGTGACGAACGAGGGGCCACAGCGCGCGCCGAGCGCCGTCCTCGTTCTCATGTCACGCGGAGGGAACACCACGGTGTCGCCGAAGGAGACGGAGTACGCGCTCGGAACGCTCGATTCGGGCGAATCGTCCCCGTTCGATTTCCAAGTCGACGTGAGCGACGCCGCCGAGCGCGGCCCGCGACAACTGTCGTTCGTGGTGCGATACCAGAATCAGGACGGCGACCCGCGACAGAGCAAATCCCTCGACGCCCAGGTGGCGGTGGGTCCACGTCGGGACGAGTTCCGTCTGGACGCGAAGCGTACTTCGGTCGAAGCGGGTTCGACGGCGACGGTTGCGCTCGTCGTCACGAACAACGAGAATCGGACCCTCCGAAACATCGACGCGCAGGCGTTCGTGGACAGTCCCTTGACCATAAACGACAACGGGGCGTTCATCGAGAAACTGGAACCGAACGAATCGGCGACAATCAGATTCGACGTCGGTGCAGACGGGGGGACGCTCGCGAACGCGTATCCGATATCGGTCGATTTCCAGTACGACACGCCGGACGGGGAGACGAAACTCACCGATACGTACGAGGTCCCGGTTCGAGTGACGACGCCGGAACGAGGAGGAGTACTGTCGTTTTCGAGCGGTCCGAGCGGACTCATCGCCGCCGCCGTCCTCCTCCTTCTGCTCGCCATCGGCCTCGTCTTCGTCCTACGACGACGTCGGCGGTGAGTTCCGATGGTGGACTACCAACGCGTCATCGACTGGCTCGACGTGTGGATTGCCGACCGGTCGAAAACGGTGATTCTCGTCTTTCTCGTCCTGACGGTCGTTTTCAGCGTCGGACTGACCCGGGTTTCCACCGAATCCGGAACGAGCCAGTTCACTGAAAACAGCCCGGCACAGGAGGCGTTCGACGCCGTCAACCGCGAGTTTACGCCGCCGTTCGCGGTCGAGAACGGAAGCACACAGCTCATCCAAACGGGCCGGAACGTGCTTTCAAAACCGGAACTCGTGGCGATGTTGGAGGCACAGTATCGCCTCGAACGCCGGGCCGACCTTCGGGTTTCCTCGACGACGAGCGCGGCGAGAATCGTCGCCGCGACGCTCGACCCGAACGCGACGACGCTCGAAGCTCAACTCCGTGCGGTTCGGCGTGCGCCCTCGTCCGAAGTCGAAGCGGCGGTCCGGCGAGCGGCGACGAATCCGGGATTTCGCGCGTTGCTGAGCAAGGATTTCAACCGCCGCTCAGCCTCCGCGTCGGCGACGATAGGCATCGTAGAACACGAGATTCCACGGGGACTCGAACAGCAGGCGGGTGCAGAAGCGAGCGAAAACGACCCCCTGACGCGGATTCAAGTTCGGTCACAGTCGGTCGTCGAAAGCGTCGATAGCGACGTCCGCGTGTTCGGAAGCGGCATCATCTCCTCGGAACTGTCCAGCGTCACGTTCGACTCGCTCATCATCGTCACGCCCGCGGCGGCGGTGCTGATACTCGTCTTCCTGCTCTTCGCCTACCGTGACCCTCTTGACCTCCTACTCGGCGTCGTCTCGCTGGTGATGACCATCCTCTGGACGTTAGGGGTCATGGGGTGGTTGGGTATCCCGTTCACGCAACTGCTCGTCGCGGTACCGCCCTTGCTCCTCGCGGTCGGCATCGACTACGGCATCCACGCCATCAACCGCTACCGCGAAGAGCGCGTCACCGGACTCGAAATCGGACGGTCGATGCGGCGAACGACGGACCAACTCCTCGTCGCCTTCTTCATCGTCACCGGAACGACCGTGTTGGGATTCGCGTCGAACCTGACCAGCAACCTACAACCGATTCGGGAGTTCGGGTTGGTCGCCGCGATAGGAATCACGGTCACGGCGCTCATCTTCGGCGTGTTCCTGCCGGCGGCGAAGGTGGCAACCGATCGGTTTCGGTACCGCGCCGGACTCCCCGTGTTCGGCCTTCGACCGCTCGGCGAGGAGGGGTCCGTTTTGGGACGGCTTCTACAGAGAAGCGTCACGCTCGCCCGTCGCGGTGCGCCGGTCGTTCTCGCCGTCGCAATCCTCCTCACCGTCGTTTCGGGCTACTACGCGACCGGCATCGACACGTCGTTTTCGAACGAGGATTTCCTGCCACCGGAGCAGACGCCGGGGTATCTGCAATCGCTTCCCGAACCGTTCGCACCGGGGACGTACACCGTCACCGAGACGACGAACTTCCTCGACGAGAAGTTCGCCGCCGTCGAGGGGGATACCGTGACGATATACGTACAGGGGTCGCTCCGCGAGGATTACGCGCTCGAAACCATCCAGCACGCCAACCGAAACCCGCCGAAGTCGTTCGCCCAAACGGACAGACGGGCGGAGTCCGAAAGCATCGTCACCGTCATACAGGACTACAGCAGTCAGTCGCCCGAATTCCGGCGGTTGGTCGCCCGGAACGACGCCGACGGGGACGGCGTTCCCGACGACGACGACCTCGGAACGATTTACGACCGATTGCTCTCCTCACCTGTCCGTGGGCAAGCGCTCCAGTACATCACGGAGGACCAGCGGAGCGCACAGGTCGTCTACACGATGAAAAGCGGTGCGTCGCAGGGAGCCATCACTCGTGACGCACAGCAGGTTGCCGGACGCTACCGCCTCGACGCGACCGCGACCGGCGAAACCGTCGTCTTCCAGTCCATCGCGGCCATCATCTTCGCGTCCGCGCTGCGAAGCCTCGCCACCGCACTCATCGCCACGGCGATTTTCCTCGCGCTCGTCTATCGCGTCCTCGTTGGTCGGGCCGCGTTCGGCGTCATCAACCTCTTTCCCATCGTCGTCGCTGTCTCGCTCTTAGCGGGCACGATGCGGTTGTTCGGTATTCCGTTCAACGCGTTGACGGCGACGGTGTTAGCTATCGCTCTCGGATTGGGGACGGACTACTCCGCCCACGTCGTCCACCGGTTCACCGACGAGTTCGAAAACGAGTCGGACGTGTTCGCCGCCCTCACCCGCACCGTCCGGGGAACCGGCGGGGCGTTGACCGGAAGCATGCTCACGACGGTTGCCGGAACCGGAGTTCTCGTCCTCGCCATTACCCCCGTCCTCGGCCAGTTCGGACTCGTGACGGCACTGAGCATCTTTTACTCCTACCTCACGGCGCTCGTGTTGACGCCCTCCGTCATCGTCGTGTGGCAACGCTATTTCACGTAAGGATTCATGTAAGCGGGGTACAGTTAACCCGCTATCTCCCCAAGTATTCGGGATGTACGACGAGATACTCGTTCCGACCGATGGCAGTCCCGAAATCGAAGACGCCATCGTGGAAGCGCTCGACCTCGCTGCGTTCACCGGCGGGCGCGTTCACGCGGTGTCCGTCGTCGATACGCGAGAGTACAGCACGCTCTCCGACGCGAAGTGGCTCACCATCGAACGCGACAGAGCCGAAGGAGGAGAACAGGCGATTTCGACGGTTCGAGAACTGGCGAACGGACGGGAAATTCCGGTGAAAACCGAACTCCTCCGGGGACTGCCCCACGAGGAAATACGGGCGTACGCGGACGACCACGGAATCGACATCATCGTGATGGGAACCCACGGGCGAAGCGGATTCCAGCATTTCCTGAACGGGAGCGTCACCGAGAAGGTCATCAGAAACACCGATTTACCTGTACTCGTCGTTCGAGTGACGACGGAATCCTAACCGAGGAGTTGGACCACGCCCCACGCTAGCCCGATGGCGACTCCGGCACCGACGAGGGTGCCAACGGCGTTCGTCGTCGCACGGAAGCGTTCGCCGGTTTCCCACAGCCGAAACGTCTCGAAGGAGAACGACGAGAAGGTCGTAAACGACCCACATGCGCCGGTTCCGAGCAGGAGCGCGAGTTGATTGTCGATGGAGAGGAACGTGATGAGTCCGAGGGCGAAACTCCCCACGACGTTTACGGTGAAGGTCCCGATGGGGAACTCCTCGGCGTCGATTCGTTCGCTGACGAAATGGCGACACAGCGCACCGATTGCCCCGCCAGTGCCCACGATGTGTGCAGGGTCGAGTGAGGTCATTCGCCGACCCCTCCGTTGACCCGCCGGGCGAGCGAGCGACCGAGGAGGACACCCAAAAGCCCGAGCCCGTAGTTGGCGACGACGTTTCCGGCCATCCAAAGCGGTGACGCTGCCTGCGTGGTCTGAACGGCGAACGTGCTGTACGTAGTGAACGAGGAGAGAAATCCCGTGCCGACGACGAAGTGGGTCTGGTCCGCGAGGTAGCCCATGTAGATGGCTTCGTACAGGATGAACCCGAGCGCGAAACAGCCCGCGACGTTCGCGATGAGCGTTCCCGTCAATCCGGGTTCGGTGAGGCTAACGAAGTACCGGAGATTAGACCCCGCAAACCCGCCGACGCCTATCAACAACAGGGTTTCTATCGTGTGGAGTGGATGCTTACGTCCCATATCTGTGGCTCTCGAAAAGGAGTCATCAGCCGACGTGCTCGGCGGTTGGGAGAGGCGGACTCCATCGCCCGGTTACTCCGGTACTCCTTATCGAACGCACTTAACGGACTCGAAACGACACGAATCATTCATTCTCCTCCCCCGATTTCGTCGGGTTCAGTACTACCTGCCAGTTCGGTTGCGCTCGGACTGCCACCGCCGTGTTCGACCCGCCGCGTCCGAACCTGCACGGCGTGAACGCTTTCGGTCGCGTCATCCACGACGAGCGCCGACCCCGGAGTCTCGGGCATTCGGTCGGTGAACGACCCGTGCATGTACGTCGGGCGGGCACGGGCGAGCGCCTCACGGTCGGCCCGCGAGGTCAAGCGATGTGCGACGAGGATGTCGGCCTGTGAAACCGCATCCGCCGGTAGGGCCGCCGGGCGTTGGGTCGCGGCGACGAAACTGACGCCCGGTCGCCGTCCGCGGGTGAGGACGGTTCGAAGCGCCGGAGCGGCGATTCCGTCGAAGAAGGCGTGTGCCTCGTCCACGACCAACCACGGGAGCGTCGCCACCGAGTCCGTTACCCGAGCGCGATACAGGTCCTCGGCGACCGCTCGAACGACGGCGTTCATCGGCGCGGCGTCGTAGCCCGAACAGTCCAGTATCGTCGCCCCGGAGAGACAGTCCGCCGCGGTGAGCCCATCGGGAGAGAATACATCCCACGAATCGGCAAGCGCGAGGTGGTTCCGGGCCGCCCGGCGGGTTGCCTGCACGGCGTCCGCGTTTCTGACGTACTCCTTCATCGCGGCGAGCGCGTCCGTCGTCGCGGCCGCCTGCCAGACCAGCGACCCGGCCGAACTCTCGTGATCGAGACCAAGTAACGCACACCACGCTCGCGGCGAGAGTGTGTTTGCCGACACGCGAGGTTCCTCGACGACCGAGAACCCCGAAACGCCCGCGAACGTCCGAAACGCCCCCATCGGGTCGGCGACGACCGGAGAAACCCCGGCGGCGGTCGCGAGTTCTTCGACTAACACGCCGAGAGTGTAGGACTTCCCGTACCCGCGCTTGCCGACGACCAACGTGGCGTGTGGACCGTCCAAATCGATTTCAACGGCGGCACCCGCGCTGCCGTCGCGTGCCCGGTAGGTTCCGAACGCACCCGAGACGCCGCCGTCGCCCGCTCTCCCCAAGACGTCCGTCATGTCGGGTGGTGGTCCCGGCTTCCAGGATAAACCCTCGGACGAAGGTTTATATTCGAAACCGAAACCACTCCGGGGCATGTCAATGCGTCAGCGGTTCGAGGGGGTACGGACTCACCGCACGGTCCAGTTGTTCCAGTCGGACGAGCGCGCCATCGAGGGGCTTCCGATTCGACTCGTCATCGCACTCGTCGTCGGCGTCGCCAGCCTGAGCGTCATGATGAACATGTTGTCCGGCCTCAACGGGTTGGCGGTGAGCGAACTGGACGCGAAACCGACCCCCGAAGTGGTGCAACCGGGCCACCGGTCCGTCGACATATCGGTTATCGATTCGGACGGGAAACCGGTCGCGGGAGCGACCGTCGTCGTGAAAGGCGATTCCGCCACGTTAGAGCATATTCGGACGGCGACGACCGGGAAAAACGGGAAAGCCACGCTCTTCGTACGACCCGGACTGGGACCGAATCAGGAGGAAGGAACGCTCGAAGTGGACATCAAACCACCCGCTGGAAGTGAGTTTGCCGACAAGCGAGAAAACACGCGAATTTTGGTGGTCTCCGAGTAGGAAATGGAAGCGAACCGGAGTTCCTCCCGCCATTTCGAGGGGGTAGGGCGTTGTTACTCGTAATCGCTATTCAAGAGAACTACACAATTCAAATAGGAACAGCTATCAACCCCCTCTACCACCGTCTCAGCAATGGCAATGGCACGTTGCCGCCACTGCGGTATGCAAATGATAGGGTCGTCCTATCCCGAGACGATGAAATGGTACCATGACCACCTTCGAGATACGCACCCGAAAGCGTGGGTCCGCGCGTAATCGCGGTCGAAACCGCCGACGTATCCGTTCGAGTGAGACAGCACTCGACACAGTCGGCGAGCGAACACCTCCCGGTGTCGAGCTTGCCCGCGAGACGGGGTTGCCGTCCTTTTGCCGTGGGCGAGTTTCTCGATACAACTGTCCCGCAGCGGACCGTCACCGCGATGCGCTCGTAGAAAGACATCTGCTCCGGGCGGCCTTCTCCTTTTAGGGAGCGCTGGGTGTAGTAGATGTATGCCCCGAGAAGCGACCGAAGAAGGAATCGAACGAGGAAAGCGAAACGCGCTCGCCGCGTGGATACTCATCGTTTCGGTCGGTGTCGCCGTTCTCGCCAGCGTTCTCGATGGAGATTACCTCTGGGCGGGATTCGGACTCGTCGCGCTCGCGGTTGTGCTGATACCCGTTGGAACGTACCACCGGGCGACGGCGATGGTTCCGTGGGAGTCCCTTCTCCTCGTCGCAATTCCCATCCTGAGCGTTCCGTTCGGACCAGTTTTGCCTCGGTCCGTCGCCGTGTTTCTGTCCGTCGCGGCACTCGCGCTCGTGGTCTCGGTGGAGTTGGACGCCTTCAGTGCGGTCGAACTCTCCCCGTCGTTCGCGGTCCTGTTCGTCGTCGTCACGACCATGGCCATCGCAGGTGCGTGGGCAGTCGTCCAATGGGTCGTCGACCTGACGACAGACGTGCATAACCTGCAGAATCTTCGTGCCGTGATGTGGTCTCTGTTCGCGGCCACCGGGGTCGGAATCGGGGCCGGAATCCTGTTTGCCGCATACTTCCAACGCATCGACCCGCGGCGGTTCGGTTTCCGGGACGGCGGCAAGCGACACGAGTCGGATGAGATGACGGCCGTGAAATCGTCCGAAGGGAGGCTCTCGGATCGGCAGCAACAGCGTCTGGTACGAGCGCTTCAGGCGGTTCTCGTCGGCGTGCTTGCGTTCGGCGTGTATCAAGCAAACATCGGTATCATAGTCAACACGGCAGTCGCGCTCGCGCTGACGGAGTTACCGGCGGTACTCGAACGGGATTATCGCTTACCAATCGACACAGGACTGACGCTTTGGATAGTCATCCCGGTCTTTCTGCACGCTATCGGAACCGTTGGGCTATACCAATCGGTCGGATTGTGGGACCAACTGACCCACACCCTCTCGTCGTCGCTCGTCGCCGCGGCGGGGTACACGACTGTTCGAGCGCTCGACATCCACGCGGACTCCGTCTACCTCCCGAAAAAGTTCATGGTACTGTTCATCCTGCTGTTCACGCTCGCGTTCGGCGTCCTCTGGGAGCTGTTGGAGTTCAGCCTCGATGGACTCGCGACGACGATGGGAACGGCGAGCGTCCTGTCCCAGTACTCGCTCGAAAACACGATGCTCGACTTGGTGTTCGACAGCGTCGGCGGAGTTATCGTCGCAGTGTGGGGGGCGACACACCTGTCCACCGTCTCCGATGCGGTTGCTGCACGGTTGGACACCGGAACGGAGTGACGAAAGTCCGGCTTCCGAGTGGTCGAAACAGCGCACCGTCGAGTTCGGGACCAGAATCCCGGCCTAGAAACCTATGGGAGTCCCGTCCGTCGATTCCGATGATGAGTTCTCCCGAAGACGGATTCGACGATGCGTACGCCGGAACGCCGCCGTGGGACATCGGCCGCCCCCAGTCGGCCATCCGTTCCCTGTTCGAAACGGACGGGGAATCGTTCGAGGGACCGATCCTCGACCTCGGCTGTGGAACGGGCGAAAACTCGCTCTTCCTCGCCGACCGCGGCTACTCGGTTCTCGGCATCGATGCGTCCCCCAGAGCCATCGCGAAGGCGAGAGAGAAGGCGGAAACCCGAGACGTGGCGGGAGAAATCGGCTTTCGAGTGCAGGACGCGCTTTCGCTTTCGGACCTCGACGAGGAGTTCGGAGTCGTCCTCGACTGCGGCCTGTTTCACGTCTTCGACGACGAAACCCGACGAACGTACGTTTCGTCGTTGGAACGCGTCGTCGAGCCGAACGGACGCGTCGTCGAGCCGAACGGACGCGTCGTCGTCCTGTGCTTTAGCGACCGAGAGCCGGGTGAGTGGGGTCCACGCCGAATCAGCGAAGCGGAGCTTCGAAGGGCGTTTTCCGATGTCTGGACGGTCGAAACCATCGACCCTGCTCGCTTCGAAGTCAACGCTGGGCACGACGAGGTAACCCCATCGAACGGCGATAGCGTCGAAGCGTGGCTGACGGTCGTTCACCGCGCCGAGGGCGAGGAGCGGGAGTAGGGTAGGATAGTCCCGCGACGTATTACAACCCGTAGCCGTCCCAATCTATCCACTCGTGTTCCCATCCACGGCGGGTTTGGGCGTGGCGTTCGGCGAACTCGCGGTCCTCGCGGTCGGTGCGGTTGCGTTCGATGGTGTCCGACTGCTCGCCGTCCACGAGGAGCGGTGCGAGCGAAAGCGTGCCGAACTCCCGTTCGATTTCGGGGGCTCCGTCGGCCGTGCGTTCGACGGCGGCCAACTTCTGTGCCCCGCCACCGAGGGGGATGACCAATCGACCGTCCGACGTCAACTGTTCGACGAGGGTCCGCGGTGGTTCGATGGCCGCCGCTTCCACGAGGACACGGTCGAACGGCGCGTACTCCGGCAGGCCGTCGGCACCGTCGCGGCAGTCCACGAAGACGCCACCGTAGCCCGCAGAAGAGAGGTTTTGCCGGGCTTCGTAGACGATGGTCCGCGTGATATCGACCGCGTGGACGTTCTCCTCGCCGACGATTTCGGCCAGCACTGCCGACGTGTACCCGACACCGGCACCGACGACGAGGACGGAGTCCGTCTCGCGGACGTTGAGGGCTTCCAGCAGTCGGGCGACGGTACTCGGGGGCAGAATCCGCGTCCCTCGGTGGTCGAACGACTGGTCCGAGTAGGCACCGTCGCTGGCTTCGAGGGGGACGAATTCGTGACGGGGGACCGTCCGAAGCGCGAGGCTGATGGCCTCGCTTCTGACGAGTCCTCCCTTCAGTTCGTGTTCGAGGCTGGCGACCATATCGTCGCGCAGCGCCGCCGGTTCCATGGATTTGGCTTGGGTACCGACGTTCTTCAATGACGCGGCCTGTGTCCAACGATTGCTTGCTGATTCGTGCCCGGAACGTCCCGGATTTCGAACGTCTCGAAACCGGCGTCGTCGAACCACTCGCGGAACTGGTCGGCGGTGTAGGTATCGCCGTTTTCGGTTACAGCGAGCATGTGTGCGCCGAACATCGCCGCGCCGTCGGTGCGTCCTCGAACATGGTCGATGAAAACCGCGGCACCGCCGGGGTCGAGCGCGTCGTAGACGTTCGCCACGAGTTCGCGGTTTTTCTCCGGGCCGAGGGCGTGTGCGACCCGCGCACAGAACGCGAGGTCGAACCCGGCCGGAAGGTCGTCGGTCGCGTCGCCGGAGACGAGCGTGACGGGTTCGCGTTCGAGGGACGTCCGGTCGATGTCGATGACGTCCGGTTGGTCCAGCAGCGTCACCTCGTAGCCGCGGCGGGCGAACTCGGTGGAGAAGCTCCCGGGACCGCCGCCGATGTCGAGGACGCGTTCCGCCTCCGGGTGTTCGTGGACCGCTTCGGTCACGGCGGAACGAACCGTCGTCTCATCGACCGTCGCCATCGCGCCCATGAAGTTCGTCGTCCACGAATCGGAGTGTTCGGGAGGAGTCCCGGTTCGCATCGTCTCGGGGAGCGAAAACCAGCGGTCGAGACAGTCCATCTGATGCGGGACCGTTCCGATGGACCGCACGTCAGTTTTGGCGAACAGACCGAGTGCACGGTTGGTCGCCTCGTACTCGCCATCGACCGTTTCGAGATACCCCAACTCGGCCATCGCGGAGAGCGTGATTCGGGCTGAACGCTCGGTAACGTCGGTTTCGGCGGCGACCTCCTCGGGCGTTCCGGCGTGAAACATGACGGCGTCGACGATACCCGTCTTCCGGGCGGCCCACAACAAACAGAGTTCGCGGTAGTCCATACCGAACCGTCGACCGCGAGGCGAAAAAAGCTACGTGCAGGACGGTCGGCCTACCACGCCGACCACGCCGTCGAACCCTCGTCCTCGGCGTAGATTCGCTTCACGTCCTTGGCGAGGACGGCGTCCCCGTCGAAGTCCAGTCGGTCGTGGTCGTAGCCGGACGCGTCGTCCGTGACGAGGATGCCGTCGATGGTGAACTCCTCGTTCGCCAGTTCCTCGGTTTCGCCGACGACGAACTCGTAGTCGCCGGGGATGCTCACTTTGACCCCGCGGGAGTTGTCCCGGCGGCCGTCGTTGGGGTGAATCGTGACGTTGACGCTGACGTTGTCCACGGCGCGCGTCCAGATGGTCTCCACGTCGGGAGCCAGCGACTCCTCGACCCTGCGGTCGCCGTCCTGTTCGAGGCTCGTAATCCTGACGACGAAGATGGCCTCGTCGGTTTCGAGGACGAACTCCTCGCCGACGGCCAGGGTCTCTTCCACCGGCACGTCAGCCTTGGCGGAAAACGACTCGCCGTCCTGGGAGACGACGACGTCTATCTCCTCGGTCTTCTCCTCCTCTATTTTCGTCTTGTGGACGTGGTCGCATTCCGTACATCGTACCGTCGCCTGTCCGCCCGGTTTGAGGACCTCGTGAACCGTCTCCAAATCGGGGGAACAGGAAGGGCAGACGACTGCCACACGTTCCGCTGTATCGCTCATGGAGCGGTGTAGGAACTCGGGGCGTAAAAGTGCGTGGAGTTGAGCGAGACCGCGGTGAACAGAAAGCTCATACCAAGTGAACGACGCCGTGAAGTCGAAATGAAGCGACGGACGTTCGCCGGCAAAATCAGTGCCGTTGCGCTCTCGTTGGGTGTTGCTGGTTGTAGCGGAATCATCGGACGGAAAAAGGATTTCCCGATTCCCCTATTCGTCACGAATTACGACGGGAAAAACCACACCGTCACCGCCATCTGGCGCGACCACGAGGGTGAGAAGGGGCGAAAGACGATAGAGATTGCCGCCGAAAATCGAGTTCAAGTCGCCGAAATCGACCCGACCAACAGCGTACTCGTCGAAATGGTCGGTGGCTTTCGAAAGGGGGGCGGTCCGTTCTGGGATGCGGCATCCGCCGAGATATACGTCAGTGGAGATAGCGCCGTGGAAATACTCCCATTGAAAGCCGACTGAACTCACCCGTCGAAATACAGATGGTAGTGATTCGCACACCCCGGGTTGAACTCCGTGTCGCACTCGGGACACCGCGAATCACACGCTAAATACGCCGTAATCGTCAGTTCCATGCCGCAGACGCCGCACAGCACCGCCTTTTTGTCCCGTTCGCCCTCGGGCCACGTCTCCCGCGGATGGTCGGCAACCGCGTCGTGGCATCGAAAACAGGGATAGTATTCGTCACAACACGGAAACCGAATGGCGATTACGTCCCGCTCGGTGCGGTAGTGGGCACAGCGCGTTTCGGCGTCAACATCGACGCCGTGGACGTCGGTTCCGTGGATGGTTTGCATTTTCTGATTGGTGGCGGACCGTGGCAGTTTGACTTCCTCGACGTCTCTCGATTTCGCCAGACGGAGTCTGGCTGACTGCCGAGCAACGCTCGGCGATTTCACCGCTCGACCGACGGGAGGTCTACGACCTCCCCATCAGCGTAGACGGTCGGGTCCCGAATGATACCGTCCAAGTGAAGCGGGGCGTCCGTGTCGCCGCCGATACCCGCGTCGTCGCCGATGGCGATGTGGACCGTGCCGCCCGCCTTCTCGTCGAGGAGGACGGAACCGACGAGTTCGGAGACGGCGACGTTCGTTCCGATGCCGAGTTCGGCGAGGTTGTAGGCGTCCTGCCCGACTTCCTCGGCCGCCGTCTCGACCTGCTCGCGGATTTCGTCGTCGCTGATTTCGGTGACGTAGCCGTCTTCGACCTCGAATTCGAGGGTCTGGCCGTCGTCGAGGAGGCCGTGGGGGCGCATGGTGCCGTCCACGACGTAGCGGCCGTTCACGTTCTCGGGGCTGACGAACACCTCGCCCGCGGGGAGGTTGGTGAAATCGCCGGGGTCGTGACAGAGGCCGGTGTCGTCGAACCATTCGCGGTCGCCCGGTTCGAAGGTGATGTCGGTACCCGCCTCGGTCGTGACGCGGATTTCCTCGGCACCCTCGACCTGTTCGAGCACGTCCTTGCAGTGCTGGTCGATGGTCTCGTAGTCGGCGGTGAGGCCGGTGACCAGCACTTCCTTGGTGATGCCGGGAAGGGTCGCGATTCGCGCGCCCTCCTCGTTCGCGTTTCCACGGGCGCGGGTGTGGCTGAGGCTCTTCGTGGTCGGGGCGAGAACGACGTCGGCGGCGGCCATCGCGGCGGTCACGGGGGCGGGCGGTTCCTCTCCGTGCTGGTTCCCGACCGGATAGCACGTGATGGTGGCGTCGTCGGTTATCTCGCTGGCGGTGTCGTACAGCGCCTTGCCGATGTCCCAGCGCTTGTCGTCAGTGATTATCGCACACGATTCGTCGGCTTCGAGTGCCATACACTGCTCGACGGCCGTCTTCGCGGCGTCGTCCATGCTCATGGTTGGGCGGTTGCGTTCCGGAGCGGTTATGTGTTCCCTTTCGGTGCGAACGGGGGCCGAAAATCCCGGTTCGTCGAGGTGCGAATTCTCCCGAAAACCTGCGAATTACTCGCTACCGAGTTGTTTTCTCCTCCCGTCGCTCGAAACCGTTTTAATGGCAGGGGTTGGACCCGCAGGTGTACATGCTACAGGTCGGCATTAACGGGTACGGGACTATCGGGAAACGAGTCGCTGACGCCGTCCGGGCGCAACCGGACATGGAAGTCGTCGGTGTCGCAAAAACCCGGCCCAACTTCGAGGCCGAAGCGGCCGTCGAGAACGGTTATCCACTGTACGCCGCCATCGAAGAGCGCGCGGGACAGTTCGACGACGCCGGAATCGAATTAGCGGGGATGGTCGAAGAACTGGTCGAGGCGGCCGACGTGGTCGTGGACGCCTGCCCGTCCGGCATCGGCGAGGACAACAAATCGCTGTACGACGAGTACAACACGCCCGCGCTGTATCAGGGTGGCGAGGACGCGAACGTCGGTGATGCGAGTTTCAACGCGCGTGCAAACTACGACGAATCGGTCGGCGCACAACACGTCCGCGTCGTCTCGTGTAACACCACGGGACTCTCGCGACTCGTCGCGCCGTTGCGCGAGGAGTACGGCGTCGAGAAGGTTCGTGCCACCCTCGTCCGTCGCGGCGGCGACCCGGCCCAGACGGGTCGCGGTCCCATCAACGACATCGTGCCGAACCCGGTGTCGCTGCCGTCACACCACGGCCCGGACGTGAAGACCATCTTCCCGGACCTCGCCATCGACACGCTCGGACTGAAGGTCCCGGCGACGCTGATGCACATGCACAGCATCAACGTCTCGCTCGAAGCCGAACCGGACGCCGAGGAAGTCCGCGAACTGCTCGAAAGCCAGTCGCGCCTGTTCGTGATTTCGGAACACATGAACATCGACGGTGCGGGCAAACTGAAGGAGTTCGCCATGGACAGGGGCCGTCCGCGCGGGGACTTCTGGGAGAACTGCGTGTGGGGCGAATCGGTCTCGATGGAAGGAAACGACCTCTACCTCTTCCAAGCCATCCACCAGGAGAGCGACGTGATTCCCGAGAACGTGGACGCCATCCGTGCGGTGACGAACGCCGCCGATGCGGAAGAGAGCATCGCGATGACGAACGACGCGCTCGGTATCGGCTTCTAACCCTCTATTTTGCGGTTGGGGTTCTCTTTCTCCGGAGGAGACGCCGACGGGACTCGTACAGATGGTCGAGTAACGACGATATAGTCGGCACGAGTGGCCAGTATGCCACGGCAAACTTCGTGACAATTGTTATCAGTAACCAGGTTCGCTCGAAATTTCCGCGCCGTATCGAGCGATTCCACCGTTCACGAACGAGTCAAGATGGGTTACGTCAGTCCGGCTCAATCAGGAAGGAGGCCTCACGACCGCGATTTTCTTCGTTACTGGTGATTAGCCACACATTCAATCGTTTGCAAATGCTGCGAACAGACTCAACGATACTCGGCGTTCATTTACCACTCCCCCGATGGTGCGCACTGGGTGGGGCGGACAGCACCAGCACGGTGGTGTCCAGCAACGGTCTCTCCCGCCCGGAGAGAAAATCATGAGAAAGGCACTTAAGATCCTGCTCGCGATGACCATCGTGGGTAGCATGTTCGCGGTCGGATTCGCAGGTAACGCGGCGGCAGACAGAGGCGGCGACTCGCAGGAGAACTTCCAGTGGGCGAGTTCGCACGTCGACCAAGATCAATACGTCGCACAAGGCAACTTTAACCACCAGGACGACAACTACGCGGTTTCGGCCGCGGGCAACCTCGGTAGCGGCGAAGCCGAATCGGGCGACGCGTACGCGATTCAGGCCAGCTACCAGAGCAACGATAACTCGCAGAGCGCGTGGTCGAGCGCCGAAAACGAAAACGAGCAAGAGTGGGAAGACTAAGTAGACTCGTAAACTGATGGTGAGGTAATTTTTTCGTACGAATCACCCCATCGAGTAGCGACATCTCGATATCGTCCGCGGTTCTTCCGGCGAGATTCCCGAAGTACCGTTTTCCGACAGATTCCGTTTTCGAGCCACCGGAAACGGCACGGTTGACGCCTGTCCAAAACCTTTTGCCCGGGAAGGGCTTAGCCTCAGGTATGCGACGAGACGACCGCGACGATCCCTTCGACGACCTCTTTCGGGAGATAGAACGCATGATGAACGACATGATGGGCGGCAACGTCGATATGCAGGTCGATACCGGCGCGACGGGGTTCGGTGCCGACACGCACGTCGACATCCACGAGGACGACGAGTTGGTCCGCGTCATCGCCGACCTCCCCGGCGTCGAGAAGAACGATATCGACCTCAAATGCGACGGCGAGTCGATGACCATCAGCGCCGCGAGCGACCACCGCGAGTACGACGAGCGCATCACGCTCCCGGCGCGCGTGGACGAGAGTTCCGCGAAAGCGACCTACAACAACGGCGTCCTCGAAGTCACGTTCGAGAAGACCGACGAATCCGCGAACATCAGCGTCGAGTAGACCGGACGAGTTCGGCAAGGCGGTCGTACAACCCATTTTCGTACTTCGTTTCCACGTCTATCGTCGGTCGCGCGTTCGTCTCGTTGACGAACACCCGGTCGCCGACAGCGAGGAGGTCCACGCCACAGAACGGAATCCCGAGCGTTTCGGCCGTCCGTTCCGCGATGTCCCTGCACTCCTCGGATAGGCGGACGCCGCGCGCCTCGGCACCGCGGTGGACGTTGTGTTTCCAGCGACCGGCGGCCAGCGCGTCGTCGGGGAGTCGCCGTTCGACCGCGCCAGCGTACTCGCCGTCGACCACCATGGCGCGATAATCGACCGCCTCCGGAAGGAACTCCTGCACGAGGAACGATTTGTCTCCCGTCGCGCGGTAGTCGTGGACGAGATTCAGGTAGTCGATCACGCCGAGAAACGAGTCCACATCGTCCACTTTTGCGATTCCCGTTCCCCGCGTGGTTGAGTTCGGTTTCACCACGACCGGCGGGTCGAACGCCTCGAAGGCGTCCACGAGTTCGGCCTCGTCGACCGGGTTCGAGACGACGACCGTCTTCGGAACCGGAATCCCCGCCCGTCCGAGTCGGGCGATGGCCCCACCTTTGTTCCGCGAGGTGAGGACGGCCCCGCGGTCGTTCACCCACGGGACCGAAAGCAGGCCATCGACGATTCCGCCCTCCATCATCCGGGAGGGGTAGACGAACCCGACGTCGAACTCCTCGGGACCCCACGGCGGGTCCGCAAGGTCGAACGTCCGCGCCTCGCTCGGGACGTGACGGACCCTGATACCCCGTTCTTCGAGCGGGTCACGGATGCGCTCGAACGTCTCCTCTCGGTACGCGACCGCCAGATTCAGCATCGGTCGTGAATTCACATCCGTCGATAAAAAGTTCGCCCGTCTCGTCCGTTCGTCCCGGACCGCCGTTCTCACTCGACGCGTTCGAATCGGTGTCTGTACACCGTCGCGTCGTCGTCCCATTCGAAGTCGTCGTGGGCGTGATTGAGGCGTTCGCGGTAAGCCTCCAAATCCTCCGACCCTTCGGCCTGTGCGTCCTCGTCGGTCAGGTCGCCCAGTTTTCGCTCGCTCACTTCGACGACTTCGAACGTCTCGCCGTCGATGTCGAAGGTGTCTCCTTCCTCGGCGTACGGGTTACCGCGGTGGAGTTGCGAAACGCGGCCCGCCGCGACTGCCTGTCGGATATGCGGTGCCGGAAGAACCGTGTCGGCGTCGATTCGACCCATACGACTTCGTTCGGCTTCCAGCGGAAAAACGATTAGCCTTTCAGCACGCCACCGATGGCACCGCCGATGGCGCTATCGAGTGCCAGAACGAGGGCGACGAAGACGGCCACGAGGAACAGGCCGAGGCCGCCGAACAGCGACCCGACGGGGCCGCCCGCGAGTCCGCCGATGATGGTGCCGCCCAGTCCGAGAAACAGGGCGACGACGACGCCGCCGATGGACCCGGCGAGCAGGCCGTGCCAGAAACCGCTTCCCAGCCCGCCACCCGCCACGTATCCCGCGGCGAAGCCACCGGCGAGTCCCGCGGCGACGTGTCCGATTCCGGGGAGGGCGAACGCCACGATACCGGCGAGGACGGAGACGACGAACCCGACGAAAACCGCGTACCAGTTAGTCATGAGTAAATACGTTGGTAGTCGGAAAACAAAAGTCTCTCGCCGGAATCCGCTCGCACGACGGTATGAACGCCCTTTTAAGGAGGGAGGGCATACGAATCTCCATGATTTTCGAGACCCTACCGACAACGCCCACGTCGGAGGAACTCATCGACAAGGCGTTCTCGCGGGCAACACGGGCCGGCCGGGCCAAAAGCGGCATTCAGGCCCAACAGTCCATGCTCCAAACCGCCTCGAACATCCTTTCAGACAACTTGCAGAACGTCGTCACCGCGTGGCCGGACTTCGAGGAAGTGGACCCGTTCTACTACGAACTGGCCGACGCCGTCGTGAACGTCGACGAGGTCCGAAAGAGCCTGTCCGAAATCCAATGGGCCTCCCGCAAGACGAAGGACATCGGCCGCGAGTACCAAGGAAAACTCCGAGGCGACATCAACTACGCCCGCAAGGTGCGAAAGCAGGGGTTCGCCCGCCTCGCGTCCATCGTGGAGGAAGTCGAAGACGACCTCGACCGTATCAACGCGGCACGCAACGACCTCCGGGACCTCCCGGACATCGACCCCGCCGACCCGACAGTGGTCGTCGCCGGCTATCCCAACGTCGGAAAGTCGTCGTTCGTCAACACGATAACCAACGCCCGCAACGAAATCGCGGAGTATCCCTTCACTACGAAGGGGATTCACGTCGGTCACTTCGAGCGCGACCACATCCGCTACCAAATCGTGGATACGCCGGGGCTCCTCGACCGACCCGCGGACGAGCGAAACGCCATCGAATCACAGGCGGTGTCGGCGCTCACGCACCTCGCCGACTGCATCCTGTTCTTCGTCGACCCGAGCGCCTACTGTGGTTATCCGCTCGACGCGCAACTCGAACTGCGCGATTCGATCGAAGCGGAGTTCGACGACGTGCCCGTCCTCACCGTGTGTAACAAATCCGACCTCTCGACCGACGTGGAAGCGGACGAGTACATGAGTATCGAGGAAGACGAGAACGTCACGGGGACGCTCGATGCGGCCGTCGAAGCGATCGGCTACGAACCCGAACTGCCGTTCGACGGATAACTGGACCCCGATTCGACGACCTGATAATCCTGATACCGAACGCGAACTTCGGGCGAGCGCCCCGTTCGTTCCGTAATTCGTCCTTGGATTTCCCGTGCGAGACGGGGGTACGACCGGTTCGACGTTCGACTCACAGTCACGGTGACCGTCCGGGACTCCGAAAGCGCATCGTAGCTGGTTCGTACCGCCACCGCGTCGAGCGCGTCGTAGACCGGGCGCTGGAGCACGTCATCGACCGCGCTGGCCGCTCCGCGCTCGAACGAGAGTTGAACGGAGGTTCCGAAAAGGACGCCACCGACGACGAGGAGCAACACGACCAGTTCGGCGACCCGTACACCGTTCGACGGCTTCGAAAGCTGGTTTTCGTCGGACCGATAGCCGAGATAGCCGAGCGTGACGATAGCGGCGACGTTGATGAGTACGACGGTTACAGTGAGCAAGACGGCCGCACCGAACGCGACGACGAGTTTCCCCCAAACGAGAGCGATACCGACGACGGCGGCCGCCGGGAGGAGGGCAGCGGCAATCATGACACCGACGAGCGCCGTGGGACCCTTCGTCGTGAGCGCGAAGATGGAGGCGGACCCCGCCGCCAGACCGACGGCAACCGTGACGAGCGTCGGTGCGAGGCGAACGCTCACCAGTTCTATCGAGGAGAGCGAGAGTGCGGTCGGAACGAAACCGGTGAAACGGAGAGCGAAACTGAACAGGGCCGCCGTACCGGTGGCGGCGACGAGACCGATGACTTGGAAGCGAATGCTGTCGGTAAGCATCCGTTTGTCACCGATGACGGCACCGACACTGGTCGTGAGAACCGGGCCGACCAGCGGCGCGATGACCATCGACCCCACGATGATTGCGGGCGAATCGACGAGCAATCCGCCGGCGGCGATAACCGCGGAGAGGACGACCAAGGCAACGTACGAGTACAGGTCGTGTGACAGGTCCCGCGACTTCGACCGGAGTTCGGAGGCGGCGAGCGGCGAAAAGTCGCTCGCGTATCTGTCCTCCAGCAGTTCCATTGTCCCGGTTTCGGCCGTCTCAGCTGCACCTACGACGATGTATGACTCCTCCTCCAACCCGGCCTCACGTAGTCCGTCGAGGACGTCGTTGACGGCGTCGGTTGGAAGTGGAAACTCGACCAGCAGACCGCCGTCGGCGACACTCGACGCAGCGGTGACGACGTAATCGATGTCGCGGTCCTCGAGTACCCCGAGGACAGTGTCCTGTTGCTCCTCGGGAATGAAGACGTGTATCAGACGCACGGGAGGAGAACTACATGCCTGGGCAAAAGGGTTCAGGCCGATACGCCGTCCGTTTCGACGTATCGGATTTGAACCGCGACCGCGCGACCGGTCTGTCGTTCGATTCGATCGTGGATGCGGTCGGCGAGGTGGGGATACAGCTCGTCTCTCGGCCGACCGACGGTGACGACGACTCGATGGGGTTCGCGGAATGGGAGGTTTTGCGTGTAGGCAGTCTTGCCGAGGGGAAACGTCTGGCGGTATTGAACCTGTATCTGGAGTTTTTCTGCACGCTGATACTGGGACTGTTCGAAGACGTGGGTGACCGCCGCGTCCGCCCCCTCCTCGAACTGCGAACTCTGGTAGGTGAAATACGTAACCCCACCGAGAAACACGGAAAGGAGGGCGATACCGACGACCAGCGCGCCGATTCGCTTTATGGTTTCCTCGCGGGAGCGTTCGGTCTTGAACCAACTCTTCGGCCGGTAGCCCATGTACTGGAGCGTCACGATGGCCGAGAGGTTGATGGAGAGGACGTTGACGAGGACGAGCACTCCAGCACTCAAAGCGACGATCGGCTTTCCCCACGCGATGCCGACGCCGACGGCGGCGGCGGGCGGGATGAGTGCCGCGGCAATCATGACGCCGACGAGGGCGACCGACACGCCCGCGGCAAGGCTGATAACGCCCGCCGCACCCGCGCCGAGCGCGACGATGAGCGAGAGGAAATCCGGGGTCAATCGGCCGCTTATCTGTGATATCTGCGTGATGTCTGTGTTGGGTGGGAAGAGGTAGAGGATACGTACGAGGAACGCAAAGAGGGTCGCGCTGCTGATGGCGGTGAGCATGCCGAGGAGTTGCAATTTGACACCACGGCGGAACAGGTCGGTTTTGTCCAAAACCGTTCCCACGCCGGTCGAAAGCGCCGGGCCGACCAACGGCGCGATGACCATCGACCCCACGACGACCGCCGGGGAGTCGAGGAGCAACCCCGCAGTTGCGACGACGGCGCTCACCACGGTCATGAAGACGAACGTCTGAAAGCGCGGCGACAGTTCCCGCGCCTCGGTCAGGATTTCGTCTCGTGCAATGCGGTCGCCGCCGTTTTCCGCCTCGTAGCGTTTCGCCAGTTGTTCGAACTGCCGGGACGTGTCCGTCTCGGCGTCGATGATGACCGTGTGGGCCTCGTCGCTCAGGCCCGCGTCGTGGAGTTTGTCGATGACTGGCTGGACGGCGTTCTGCGGGAGCGGAAACGTCGCAATCGCTGCGTACCGCCGACCCCCCGTCTCGTCGGTGAGAAAGAAGTCGATTCCTTCGGATTCGAGCGTGTCGACGACGGTTTCCCGCTCGCCCGTCGGGATAGATACCTGTACGAGTCGCACATAGTCCGATGGGTCGTACAGATTGATATAATCGCGGGCCGATAGCTCGGCATTCGACGGCGGAAGGGAACCACGCCGGGCGACGGCGCGCCGCGAGGTACTCGCTCGGAGCGGGAAACCACGGCGGTTAAGCGTGGAGACGCCAACGAACGACTATGTTCGAAAATCGACCCGGCAGGGGTGCAGAGGTAGTCTTCGTCGGGCGCTCGAACGTCGGCAAATCCACGCTCATGCGCGAGTTGACGGGCCACAGTTTCGAGACTGGCGGCAAGCCCGGCGTCACGCGTCAACCGAACCACTTCGACTGGGCGAGTGATGATTTCATGCTCACCGACCTGCCCGGATTCGGGTTCATGTCCGGCGTCGAGGAGGACCGACGCGAGCGGATAAAGACCGACATCGTCCAGTACATCGAGGAGAACGCCGACGGGATACTGGTCGGCGTCCTCGTCGTGGACGGAAAGAGCGTCGTGGACATCATCGACCGCCACTCCGGAGAGGACGAAATCCCACACGACGTGGAGATGTTCTACTTCCTCCGCGAGATGGGAATCCCCGTCGTCGTCGCGGTGAACAAGATGGACAAGGTGGACGACGAGGACGAGCGACTGAACGACCTCTGTGACCGCCTCGGACTCCACCCGCCGTGGAAGCAGTGGCAGGACACAATCGCCCCCATCAGCGCCAAGCGCGGAAGCATCGACGCGCTGAACGAGGCCGTGAAGACCCACCTGCACGAGGGGAAACGCGACGACCTGTTCAAGTTCTTCTCCTAAGTGGGGTTCGGCGAACGGTTGCGTAGCGATTCGTCGGGCACTGACCGTTTTGGTCCCGGTATCACGTATAAACGTTCGGTAGCGACGAGACGACTCGGAAAACGATGGTGGTCACTCGGAAGGCCCCGTCACGAATGGAACCCGCTTTCGTGTCGTCCCTATCGTTCCGATGAAGACTTCGAAAGCCCCGCGAGAAACGAGCGGGGAGTTGAAAGACGGAGTCTTTCAGAAGTCCCCGCCACGCTCGCGGACCACGACCACATCAGCCACACCCTCCCCAATCGATTCCGTTTCTCGGCCGCTGGCCTGCGATACCTGCGGGCCACGGCCGCAGGTCAGCGAGACGACGCGGCCAGTCATCTGCCGCGTCGTCTCGCCAGCGCACGCCACGTAGTCCGTTCAGTTAGCGAGAAACAGGGGAAACTCATCCGAGCAGTTTCGACTCGGCTTTCCGCAGATGTTCGAGGAGCGTGGTTTTGGACACGTCAATCTCGTCGGCCAGTTCGGACGCCGTCACGTGCCGCGGCCAGTCGTAATACCCGCGGCGGCGGGCGAGTTCGAACACCTCGCGCTGGCGCTCCGAGAGGTCGTCGGTGCGGAGGACGCCCGCGCCGGTTTCGGCGGTTGCGACGTGGCGAACGCGAATATCGGCACCCATCTCCTCGCAGACTTCCTCGATTCGGTCGTGGAGTTCGTCCTTGTCCACCTCGACGATGACGGTCCAGTATTCGCGTCCGCCGTACATCCGGACCGGTTCGTCGGGGATGAACCCGCGCGAGACCAGCGCGTCGTTGATGCTGTTCCCGAGGTCGTAGTGGACGACGATACCGCGACTCGCGCTCCCGAAGGCCAACGAACCCTCGGTCGCGTGCGGATGGTCGGTTTCCCACACCGAGTCGGTCAAGTCCGAATCCCGAATCGCGTCCACGAGTTCGTCCACCTCCTCGCGCGTGTTGCCGTAGACCGTGAACCGGCCGGTCGCTAATCCGTCGATTGTGTGGACGCCGTGGCCGAGGAGGCCCGCCGCTCTGCCGTCCGTGACTTCGAGCGTCCAGCAGTCGGGGTGCCAGATGTCGAGCGTGACTCGGAGTCCGGCGTGCTCCGGCGTGGTCATCTGGTGTGACACACGGATGATGTGTGCAAAAGTGTATGGCTATGAGGATGACATATGGTGTCAGACGGCACTGTCTAGTTACTCGACTTCGCACCTTATGCTGGCTAAGCGCGTATAGCTAGCGTGAATCGCTGATGCTTCCAATTACGTCGTTCTTG
>NZ_JBXGLH010000030.1:0-24747 GCF_056892285.1 Haladaptatus sp. HS23
GGCACCGATTCCACGTGAAGCGCCAGTTATGATGCATGTTCTATTAGCTGGTATGGTTGACATTGTTCTTCCTTGTATTGAGGTGGAAATGTCCGTGCGGTTGCTCACTTCGAGTCGCTGTGGCCATCAATGGCCGTTTGCGACCGTACCGGTCTGTATTAAATCAGACCCCTCCATCCCCACCGTGTGATCCGTAGCTCAACATTCTAATATATAAGCGTTACCTATTATCGATAAATATTCACACGCTACGATGCAAGGATACTAGAATACCGGATCGATACTGTCTCAGTGTTCGCACGTTTAATTGCGACTTCAACGTGAACTGACCCCGCGGTCAAGCCGCCGGGCTTCCTGCTTCTACGATGTGCTTTGCATCCACCGTAAGGTAGTAAACGTGTTTATTTAATTGTGTTTCCGTGCAGCTTATAGTAGATTTAACAAGTGCCAACTGCTAGCCAGCAAATGCGGCAGAATCGTCTGAGACACTGATGTGACGAGAGAAATCCTTGAACGAATTCAAACGCCAGCTGTAGATGATCACCTTGTATATCTCTGAACCCTCGACTCGGCCACGGCTAACCGGCCAAAAAGAAAGGTGATCGTTTCAATGCCCAATCCGGATCTCGCCGCCCGAGTTTGAGTCTGTCCACGGGCATCCCTATTCGTTCCACCTGGAAGGGGCAAACACAGTCAGGAAAGTTTCTCGCTGGCATTAGTAGGTATTGTGCTTCGTGGAGGGCGTCGAGGTGGGCAATTCCACTTCCGCTTATGATTTTAATCCCCAACCAAGTTGATGACAAACAAATCAGTCACATACTGATCGACTCGCTAAGTACACAAACTCAACTAGAAGCGGCTAATCATGAGATATTTCTCTAGTGGGCTAGCTAAGCAGGAACTGTAGATAAGAATGAAATTGATCTTGAGACAGTGATTTGGGACGACGCCAGTCCTAAAATATTGATTGTACCTGACTAGTCAATCGCCTAAGTGTTATCACAGTGTGAATCGTAGCTGACCTGGGATGGTACTGGGGGAATTGCTTCTAGCGATAGTAACACTCGCCGTGATTGGGTATCTCACCTACGTCATGCTCTTTCCAACGAAATTTTAGCGATGTCAAACCCAAACCCACTTTTACAGCTTACCATCTTTTTCGGTCTACTCACAATTCTTGTGTATGCTGTTGGTGAATATCTCGCATGGATGTATCGCACTGAAGCCAACAGTGCAGCACGGTTGCCCCGTCATTTCACGTGGTTCGACCGACTCGATCGGATATTCATCCCGATGGAAAACTCCCTCTATCGTGTTACTGGAATCGACCCCACTCGAGAAATGGACTGGCGAGGTTTCCTCGTTTCTGTAATAGTATTCAATGCACTCATCTGGATACTGTTGTATCTCGTTCTCTTTTTCCAGAAGTGGCTACCGATCAATCCCCTGAACCTTTCAGGGCAAGATTGGGACCTTGCGTTTCACACGGCGAGTTCGTTCGTTACGAACACGAATCAGCAACACTACAACGGAGAGTCGCTCTCAACGTTCACCAATATCTTTGCCATCGGAATTGCAATGTTTCTCACTCCTGCAACGGGGCTTGCATTGATGCCTGCGTTCGCTCGCGGATTCACTAACGACGAGAATTCGAACCTCGGAAACTTCTACGTGAATACGATCAAAGGCCTTGTGCGGTTTCTCTTACCTGTTTCACTTCTCTTAGCAATAATCCTCATTTGGCAGGGGGCACCCCAAGTCATCTCCGGCGGAAAATTGGTGGTATCACCGATTGACGGAGGAACCCAAAACATCCGAGTGGGTGTTGTAGCCGGAATTGAGGCAATCAAAATGTGGGGAACGAACGGTGGCGGGATCATGGGAGCGAACGCCGCTCACCCCTTCGAAAACCCAACTCCGATATCAAATCTCCTCTTGACGCTCGCGATGCCAATAAGCACATTTTGTGCGATCTACGCATGGGGTGTATGGGTTGGGAGACGTGAACACGGAATCCTCCTCGTCGCGGTCTTTGCGATAATTTATTTTTCATTCACTGGTGTCGCCGTCATCAGCGAACTCAATGCAAATCCTGGGATGGATGTGACAGCGGGTGGTCTGAGTGTCAATCAGTACGTCGGAAACATGGAAGGGAAAGAGGTTCGCTTCGGTCCAACAGAGAGCGCGCTTTGGGGAAGCACGACCACATCGACCACGAACGGTGGAGTCAACAGTATGCTCGACAGTTGGAATCCCCTCGGGGGAATAGCGTTGCTGTTCGCGTTTGCAACGAACAACGTCAGCAACGGTGTCGGTACCGGTCTCCTGAATATCCTCATGTTTGTCATCGTGTCGGTGTTCATCGGTGGGTTAATGATTGGCCGACGGCCGCAATATCTTGGCAAGAAACTCGAATGGCAGGAAATGCGGTACGTGTTCCTCGTCATCTTGCTTCTTCCAGCCTTGGTACTGATTCCACTGGCAATCGCGATTGTGACGGATGTCGGCCGCGAAGCGATTTCCAATCCGGGGTTTCACGGATTCTCGCAGGTCCTCTACGAGATGTTTTCAGCATCCGCGAACAACGGAAGTGGGTTCGAAGGACTCGCAAGTGACACCGTATTCTATAACCTCGTAAATGGTATCGAAACACTCCTTGGTCGGTACGTAACGATCGGCGCACAATTAGCAATTGCAGGATATCTGGCGGAGAAGAAGACGAGACCAGAGACCGAAGGGTCACTCGATATCGAAAGCGTCTCATTCTTCATTCTGACCGTCGCGATCGTGATCATTATCGGCGCGCTCACGTTTCTCCCCGCGCTCGTCTTTGGACCGATCGGAGAGCTCCTGAGTGGAGGTATTTGAAATGGTCGAGCGACGCATTCCGATCGATATCGAGCAACAAGCCAGCGTGATCAAGCAAACCGGCCTCAAGTTGGATCCTCGGTACTTGGTGCGAAATCCGGTTATGTTCGTTGTCGAAATCGGAACAATCCTTGCAGCGATACTTACTCTCTCTCCCCCATTTTTCGCTGCAACGCTTTCGCGATGGTACTACGCTGTTATTACCGTGCTCTTGGCGCTCACGGTCCTCTTTGCCAACTACGCTGAGGCATACGCTGAATTCGAAGGTGAAGCACATGCTGATAGCCTACGCGCGTTACAGGTCGAAACCGAAGCGAAACGAGTGTTCGTGGACGTTCCGTTAGCCGAAATTACAGAGGAACACTACGAGCTCGTCGACGGAGAGGATGTGGGAAAAGGAGAGATCATCTTCGTCGACGAAGGCGATATGATTCCACGCGACGGAACCGTTATCGAAGGAAGTGCATCCGTCGACGAATCAGCAATCACCGGCGAATCCGAACCAGTAATCCGACAGAGCGGAGGCGACAAAACTGCTGTTACGGGAGGGACAGAAGTTCTGAGTGATCGACTCAAGATTGAGATAACCACCGAGTCTGGTGAGTCGTTTCTCGATGAGATGATCGGCCTCGTCGAATCCGCATCGCGCCAGAAAACACCGAACGAGATTTCGATGACGATTTTACTCGCAGCGTTGACGCTTATCTTCGTAATCGTTGTCGCAACGATGTGGTTTTTCGGACAGTATCTGACGACCGTTCTATCGTCGCTTTCCAGCCTCGATGTCGCAGAACTCCTTGCACTCCTCATTGCACTTATGCCGACAACCATTGGTGCGTTGCTCGCTGCAATTCGTGTTGCCGGAATGACGCGGGTTACACGCCGAAATATCATCGCGAAATCCGGCCGTGCCGTCGAAGCAGCGGGCGACTTAGATACGCTCATCCTCGATAAGACGGGGACGATCACCACCGGTGAACGTGTTGCGCAGGATTTCATCCCGCTGGGCTCTCACACCGACGAAGAGATCCTTCGAGCAGCCTATCAATCGTCGTTTTTCGATGAAACAACGGAAGGTCGCTCGATCATTCGCCTCGCCCTTCGAATGTCCAGGGATAACGGAAGGATGGATGATAGACAATCTCTCGAAGATGAATCGCCGGATCATACTCTGAGCGGTGGAGCTGATGTCGAACCGCCACGAACGATCGACGTTATCCTTGACCCAAAAGGACTCGTCGAGGAGCAATTCGTGCCATTCACGGCGGAGACACGAATGAGCGGGATCGACATGACCGACGGAACGGAAATTCGCAAAGGAGCGGTCGATGCTGTCGAAACATATGCCACTTCGGTCCCCGGGAAACTTCGAAGCGTTGCGAATACGATCAGTGATCGTGGTGGGACACCATTAGCTGTCGCAGTCGATAAACACGTCGTCGGTATCATCGAACTGCAGGACGAACTCAAGCCGGGAATTCAGCATCGAATCGAGCAGATCCAAAGAATGGGCGTTAAAACGGTTATGGCGACAGGTGACAACGTTCGGACTGCACATTGGGTTGCCGATCAAGTCGGCATCGACGAGTATCATGCGGAGTTCGATCCCAAACAGAAGATCGATCTCGTTGAACAAGTGCAAGGGGAAGGAAAATTAGTGGGCATGACGGGCGACGGAACGAACGACGCCCCTGCATTAGCGAAGGCGGACGTCGGGTTGGCGATGCAAGCCGGAACGAACGCAGCCAAAGAGGCAGGAAATATGGTCGACCTCGACTCGAACCCCTCGAAGATTATCGAAATCGTCGGGATCGGTAAACAACTTCTGATGACACGAGGTGCGCTAACGACGTTCAGCGTCGCAAACGACGTTGCCAAATATTTTGTCTTACTTCCGGCACTCCTGGCCGCAGCGATTCCTGGATTAGCACTAATGGACATACTGAACCTCTCGTCATCAGCGAGTGCCGTCATCGCCACACTGGTCTACAATGCAGTCATCATTCCGCTGCTGATCCCATTGGCGCTTCGTGGCGTTCACTACGAAGCGCAAGGCGGAGCACAACTGTTACAGAAGAACCTTCTCATCTATGGTGGTGGTGGACTCGTCGCGCCGTTCGTCTTCATTAAGGCAATTGATCTGCTGTTCGCAGCTTTCGGGGTGTTTCAATGACGCGTCTCGATAAAGAGACGATCCTCGTTCCACTCCGGTTGCTGCTGGTGAGTCTCCTCATTTTTGGAGTACTGTATCAGGGAGCGATCTGGGCGATCGGCACTACTGTCTGGCCAGAGAATACCCACGGCAGCCCCGTCACATACGAGGGAAAGACAGTCGGATCAGAGCTCATCGGACAACAGTGGACGAGCGACCGGTATTTCCACACACGGCCGTCTTCGATCGATTACAACGCGATGACGTCGGGAAGTGCACAACTCGCCCCAACGAATCCGGAACTCCCGACTCGAGTTCGTGCCAACCTTCGATCAATATCCAAATACAAGACACCGGATAGAACGGTACCAGCCGTACTGGTTGCTGAATCGGGATCCGGGCTCGATCCACACATCTCGCCTACCGCCGCACGATACCAGGTCCCTCGTGTTTCGAACGTAACAGGTATCCCACAGGACCGCCTATACACAATGATCGATCAGACGACCGAGCAACCATGGGTTGGAATATGGGGACGTGAACGGGTGAACGTGATGGAACTCAACATCAAGATCGATACTGCCACGAGACAAAACCAAGTGTCGAGTGAACGGCAACTCGCCGATCAGCCAAAGATTGAGGGAGGAAATCATGTCTGAGCAACCCGATGCTGGGTATGAGCGGCTTCTCGTCCCAATCGGGGATAAGTCGGACCCGAATATGCTCACTGAACTGTCTACACTCCTTGTTGATCCACGACATGGAACCGTCCGATTCGTCCATGTGACGACTGATCGAAGCTTCGTCAAATCACAAGAAAACTGGCGTACGGGCTCGGAAAGTGTCGCCGCAAGTCAGCATCACCTCCGCCGGGTGGGAATCAATAGCTCTGGGTCGATTCGAACTGCCTCCTCACCCGTCCGTGGAATTCTGGACGAAGCAGAGGGATACGAAGCAGATGCAATCCTCATCGGTTGGACCGATAAGGAATCGGTCTCCCGTCTCGTTGGGTCACTCCTAAACCGTGCGAACTGTGATGTTCTCGTTTTTAAAGCAGTTACTGATCCGTTGAAAACCA
Source organism: Haladaptatus sp. HS23 (assembly GCF_056892285.1). Lineage (NCBI taxonomy): Archaea > Methanobacteriati > Methanobacteriota > Halobacteria > Halobacteriales > Haladaptataceae > Haladaptatus > Haladaptatus sp. HS23. Next base: position 6,099 of record NZ_JBXGLH010000030.1, read on the forward strand.
AATCAATCCTCGCCCCGATCGTCATCCCACCGGATGAAAATCGCCTTCGAACGATTGCAATCCTGAGTCAACGCGCAGATGCGTCTGTCACATTTGCATATATTGCTGAATCGAGGGAGATGGAATCGGATGGAAAGCGAATTCTTGAACAATCGGTCGCCCGCTTGGAGGAATACGGTGTCAAGGCAGAACCTACTCTTCGCACAGCGAACGATGCCGTCTCAGAACTAGGACATCTTTCAGTAGATTACGATATCATGATTATCGGAACCTCTCGCGGCTGGTGGTTGCGCCAATTTCTGTTTGGACGCAAGACGGATGACATTGCGGAGCAGGCCCACTGTTCCGTGCTTATGCAAAAGTGGCAAGGAGAAATACCTCCAGAAATGTGATTAGCTCAGAAATCATTCGAGGTGCTTTTGTTATGAAAAGTGCAAGGCTAAAACCTCGCCTTTCAGGGCGGAGGAAGATGTCGAGACGGTGGTAGATACGGAATTGTGTTGACCGAACAATTATCCTGTGGCGATAAGTGAGTGATTATATACGGATGGATGTGTACGTATGACTAGGTTTCTCATCAGTCATCGACCCACGACTGAAGTCATGGGCTTCCTCCTTGCATCTATGTGAACAAACGACATAAACATAAGCCTTTGTCTACTAACTGTCCTATCTACTGAACACACAATCTGTTTATAAGCTATAAGGATGAAGCAAGAGCTATGTCTCATCATAATTCGGGGTCCAACAGGGAGGTTTCTGAATCAATTTTGGAGGATTTACATGCACTTGATGATGAAGACCTCCGTGATGTCATCAATTTTGCACAGAATTTGCTTAGCGAACGAGTGCCATTAACCTCCCAAATCGAAGCTGGACCCGGTGAGGAAATCATTAGTATTTCCCATCAGGATGGATACACACTTGTCACGAAAACACATGAGTGTGCGGAAGGCTGCGAGGATTGTCCACACGGGCCGTATCTGTATCGGGTGAGTGAAGAACGCAGACCAGAAAATATGGAATCAACACTCCACTGGGTGTTTTTGGGCCTGGTTAGCTCATCGGAACCGGAATAGCTATTTCTCAATTTTAATTTGATGGCCATCGACCTCCCTGTTTTGCCATTGCAACGGGATTGGTCACTGCCGTATAGATCTTGTCAGTAGTTGAGCCGAAAATCAACCGCCGAAAGCGACCTTTTCGAGACATTCCGAGAATGGTAATATCGTACCAAGCGGATTGGTCGACGATAGTTTCAACGACATCATCAGCTTCTAGGATCCACGTATTGACCCGCTCTGCTTTGCCAAGTCGGTCGACCGCTGCAGAGACATACTGATCAGCGCGATTTTCCCTCATTGGTGGCGCATTTGGTGAGATTACGTGAAGGATATCTGTCCACGCATCGTAGTCTTTTGCAAGCGCGTGTCCAATATCAACCGCAAGGCCAGAGTGATTTCCTCCAGATACAGGAATGAGAATTGAAGAGATCGATGGAAAATCACCTCGTCCATTTGTGAGAACCACATCACAAGAAATTTGATCAGCAACTCGCTCGGCAAGCGTTCTACGAACTACCGGAAAGTGACCATAGGATGGGAAATGTTCGATGACGACAATTCCAATACCGTGTTCTATTACTGCACTTTTAAGGATCCGCTCTGGCTTTCGACCAAGTCGTACAATGCCTCGAATGTCGATGTCAGGGTGATTTTTTGAGAATTGGGTGATGACATCGTCGACAATTTTATGATGTTCTTCGACTTCGCTCTCGGAGAGTTCTAACGGCCGTTGTGGAGGAAGTGCAACCGGCCGTACGAGTAACAGTCCGGTACCATTTGCTCGTGCTACTGCTCTACCAATAGCAAGGCTCTGACTTGGCTCCCGATCGCTGAGGATCGGAATGAGAACTGCGCCGGGTGTAGTTGGAGTGACTGTTCCAGGTGCTTCTGTGATATCACTCCACTGCTGATTGGTTCCCTCCCGCTCCATACTCCAGGTTTCCAGGGCCAGAAATATAAAACGATTGGCTTTATTCAGTAATGCTGAATTTCAAAGCTTCAGTTTGCTCATTCCACAATGGAATATTTTCAAATTTGTTCTGTGTGGTTATACGAAGACAGCCGAAAAATGGTTTAGTATGCCACTTAATAGACTGTACTATGGCATATCGGCTTGACGGGCACTGTCTAGTTTCGCTCCTCCTCGATAGGCGTTCGGTTGTTGAGCGATTGATGCGGTCGTTGATGGTTATAGTAATGTACAAACTGTTCAAGCCACCGCTGGACGCTCGGCCGACTGCCCACCCACGACATATGGAAGTTGTCGATTCACTGTTTAAGCGTGAGAAACCACTTTTCGATCAGGCTTCACTCTGTGTAATCGAGCCGACCGCGCAACCCAATTCGAAAGACTAGAGTCCGATAGCCGTAGCCAACAACAAGAAACGTCGCGTCCGAGAGATCGTGTTTCTCGGCCAAATCAGCTAGAAACACAGCCGCTTGATCAGTGCCATGCCGATCAAACACTTCGATATCGAGCAGCAGTTTTGTTTCAGTGTCTATTGCAGCGTACACCCAAGACCACCCGTCATTAATCTTGACAGCGGTTTCGTCCACCGCGACCCGCGTCGGCGTCGCCGACGGCGAGTCGGAGACGTTGTCAGCCAGTCGATGCACCCACTGAAAAATCGCTTGATGTGAGCGTTCTACGTCGAAAAGCGCGAGAATTGCTTGTGTCTCTCTGAGCGAACAACCGGTCGCGTGGAGACGGACGGCGAACGCCCTAACGGGCGTCGCCGTCCGCTCGTTCTCCCAACATTCAAGATTCGCGGTCTCTAACGTTTCACTGAGCAGTTCTTGGTTGAGCATAGACACCAAAATCACCGAACTGCTCGCTTCTTAAGCTGGCTTAACTAGACAGTGCCCTATTTTTTAATTTTCAAATTTAGAGATTGTATAGTGTATAATAGCCACAATAAACTGAACAAAGAGAACTTTCATTTCGAATTGACTACTGGAGCGTCAGGAATCTCTCGATATATTATTTAATATCGTGATGGTAGTAATTGGCTGGCTACGGAACGTTCTATGGTGAGTACTCAGCAAATAAAAAACACGCATAGCGTAACCTGTGTACATATAACTCTTGCACTCTGAAGGACGGATATCAAGAATCATGGACACAGAAGATGCAGATGCTTGTTGTAAAGTTGGCCGGGCAATACAGGAGTATGATCTCTTCGATTTCAACAAGGAAATCCGTCGGAAGCGAGAGAACGGGGCTAGCCTGCGGGACTTAGAAACATTCGTCAACGTTCGAATCCTCGAAAGAACACTCGAACAAAGTGCAATAGATGTTATCGGGGACACAGAATCAATATACGAAGCACTCACATCTAATGATGTCCGCGCAAGCCGACGTACGGAAGTAGAATCTACGCTCCGACAGCACGACATAGACGTGGAAACAGTCAAAAAGGATTTTGTATCGCATCAAACTGTTCGTGATCATTTGTTAGGATGCCTCAATATCGACACAAGCAGACATGCTCAAATCGACTTTGAGCGTGAACGAGGAACGATAGAATGGGCACAGAGGCGTTGTGAGAAAGTCATAGACCGTTCGTTAGATCGCCTACAACAAGCCGATGAGCTACATACTGGAGACATACGACTCACCCACTCACTGCGAGTAACATGCTCTGGTTGCGGGCAAACGTATCGGCTTAACAAACTTCTCGACAACGGATCGTGCGAGTGCCAAAAAGACGATAAGGATTAATGAAAACCGATGAACTAAACCCGTTGCGCCAATTAGACTAATATATCACAAAGTAGCCGTCCAGAACCCTACCAATGCGCACTCCTCATCCACTCCAAAAATGAGTCAAAAAAGAACAACACTCACAGTCAAAAATATCGGCGGTATTGATCACAGCGAGATAGAATTTACTCCTGGAATCACGATACTTACTGGCCGCAACGCAACTAATCGCACATCATTACTGAGTGCATTAGCTAGCGTTCTTGGGGGATCTTCAGCAAACCTCAAAAGCGATTCTGATGAGGGGTTTGTTCGGCTCACAGTTGGTAACGAAACATACACCCGCCATTATCGCCGTACCGGGGACGGTGTATCCGTAGAAGGAAATCCGTATTCAGAGAATGAGAATTTAATAGATCTCTTCGCCTGCTTACTTGAATCAAATTCAGCTCGTCGTGCGATTGAGACGGAAGGAAATCTTCGAGAAATAATAATGCAACCCGTGGATATGGAAGCAATTCAACGAAGTATTCGCGACTTGGAGGAAGAGCGGACCCAAATAAGTAACCGTATTCGCTCAATTCAAGATGAAAGAGAAAAGTCACCTACGCTCGAACAAAAGCGCCAAGAACTTCAACAGAAACTAGAAAGATTAGATGAGAAAATAGCGGAGGTACAAGAGGAGATCAATAAATCAGAGATTGACCCCGAGGACGCTGACGAAGCGGATAAAGCTCTTGAGCAGCTCGAAAACCTACGTCAAGAGCTTTCTCGAAAAGAGTCACGCGCTGAAACTCATCGTGAAACTCTTTCAGCTCTCCACGATGAGCGTGAGGAGATAGAATCGAACCTGCAAAATGTTTCTACTCAACACGAAGAACTAGATGAAATAGAAAGTGAGCTAGATCGGCTTCGAGAGCGAAAACGGACATTAGTTGAGATAACAAACGATCTCTCTGCTATTGTGGAATTTAATGACGATCTTATTTCCGATGACGGATTCACTGTTCCGGAGTTCAAATCGGTTGATCAAGAAATAACAGCTAAGCTAAATCCTTCTACCGAGCAGGTTGAATGTTGGACCTGCGGTAGTGTTGTTGCTCGGGACATAATTCGAGAACGAAATAGCGAGATTCGAAACATCATAGAAGAGCGACACAAAGAACGAGACGAGATCCAAAATCGTATTGAAACACTGCGTAATCAACAAAGCAAACTCCAGGCAGAAGAATCAAAGGAAGCTGAATTCGAACGAAAATTAGCCGAAGTCAAATCGGATATTGACCGACGAGAACAACAGCTCAATGCCACTGTCGAAGAGATCGAAACAACACAAGAGCAGATCTCTGAACAGAAAGAAATCGTTCAAGAAACGGAAGAGCTTCGAAACTCAAACCTTCTTGAGTATCATGAACAGTTGAGTAAGCTCGAATATGAACGCGGACAGAGTGAACAGCGTCTCAGTGAAGTAGAATCAGAGTTGGCAGAAATTGATCGGCTTTCGGAGGAACAGGAACAATTGGAGGCGCAACGTGAAGAGCTTCGAGATGAACTAGAATCACAGCGTACAAGAGTGGAAGATCTCGAGCGAGATGCGATTGAGTCATTCAACAACCGCATGGAAGAGATTCTCGATCTGCTAGACTACAAGAATATAGCACGAGTGTGGATCGAATGGAAAAAAGGTGCTGAATTTGATTCACGTCGTGGTGGGTATCGAGGTGGAACAGTGGCTTCATTTGATCTCCATATAGTACGGTCAACCAACGATGGAACGATGTATGAAGATACTATAGATACCCTTAGTGAGAGCGAACGAAAGGTTATTGGATTAGTTGTAGCTCTCGCTGGGTATCTTGTACATCAAGTGTACGAGACGGTTCCAATGATTTTACTCGACTCCCTCGAAGCTATCGACGCAAATCGAATTTCCACCCTTATACAGTACTTCTCTGAGCATGCGGAGTACACAGTTGCAGCACTCCTCCCCGAAGATGCTCAAGGTGTAGACGAAGACTTTAGTCGGGTCCCGGCAGAGATGATATAGCTCTCCATCACCCTTTTGTAGTCGTCGCCAAAAGAAAGACATAGCCAACGTGCTGTAGGTTAGCACTATGCAATATCGATGTATGAGTTTACAACATATACTTTGTAAAGGGATGCGATAATAGTCAGTCTTGAGATTCATTTTCAGAGCCGACAAAAGAGGCTAAGATTTCCTCTGAGGCACCACTATCCGAAAAAACGGTAACGTTATCGCCAGCATGGAGTTCAGTTTCTCCTCTTGGAACAATGATCTCCCCATCTCGGTCAACAGCAACCGTGATGGTATGAAGTGGAAGGAGTCCTGCCATATCGGATTCCTCTAGTGTTTTGTTAGCCACGGGGGCGTTTTCGGAAACAACGATCTCAAAGACTTCTGCAGTATCTCCAACCTGCATGAAGTCTTTAACAGCTGGATGCCGTACAGCACGATAGATATATTCGGCGATGAGTCGCTGAGGGTTCTCAACGACATTCACACCGAGGGTCCGGAATAGCTCAATATTTTCCTTATTATGAACAACACTCACCAACGAGTTACAACCCATTTCTCTAGCGAGCATCATCACCATCATATTAATGGGATCCTCTTCAGTGGTCGTGATAACCACATCTGCATTTTCTGCTTTAGCTGCCCACAATGTTTCTCGTGCTGTTGCATCCTCATTCAATACGGTACAGTCATACTCTTTTTCCACTTGTTGTGCTACACGGGTATCTTTCTCTACGACGATAATCTCGTTTTCATCGTGGGTCGCCATGGTGATAAGACTAGAACCGATACTACCCGCTCCGATAAGTACGATTTCCATACTCAGGTATCTCATCAGAAGAGTAAATAAGTTATTGACTGAGATGGCCTGTTGGTTGAGATACGGATTGTCTCTAAGGAGAAGCCGATTAGGAAATACAATGGATAGACAAACCATTTCAAAATTGATTTGGTTTTTATATATCACTGTGGAATGCGGGTTGCGACTTGGTTAATATACTACTGGGTCTGATCCTATGTTACTGAATGGCCAATTATGTATATATACTCGCGGCCGATGCCGAAATACATATTAGTTACTTGCGAGAGATATCGGGTATGACCAACAGACGGTCGGGTAGTGTACCGGAAAGTGTAGCAGTTGTGCTACGAGACGTCGGTGGATTAGTGCTTCTTATCGGGGGGCTTCTGGCGATTCCCCTATTAGTATCCCTGCTGTTTTGGGAACCATATCCAGCATTAGCGTTTCTTATAGCCGGTATCGTTTCGGTGTTTCTTGGAGGCGTTACATATCGAACATTCAGTTGGGCACCAGAACCCAAAAAATACCATGCGATGATAATCGCTGCACTTGGTTGGATGGCATGTGCAGCTTTCGGAGCTCTTCCCCTTATCTTCGCTGCTTATCTGACACCAGCGGATGTAATGAATGGCTACATCCCAGCTGGTGCAACTTACACACAGTCAAGTCTGATAAACTTCCAAAATCCACTCCATGCTCTCTTTGAAGCGATGAGTGGATTCACAACAACTGGGCTCACAATGAGCTATCACGAACCATCTTTGCCCAGCTCCATCTTGTTTTATCGCTCGTTCATGCAATTTATTGGTGGGGCAGGAATGGTGGTATTATCACTCGCGATTCTCCGAACACCGAGTGGGACAAGTGGTATGTCACTTTATATCTCCGAAGCGCGTGAAGAAAAGCTGCGCCCAAATATCATAGGTACTGCTCGAGCACTATGGAAAGTTTACGTGGGGGTCACTGCTGTAGTTGCCGTGTATTTAGCAGTAGGAACATTCATCATTCTACCAGATTATGGTATCGTGCCAACGATTTTTGACGCCATCAACCACGCCATGACCGGCCAATCGACTGGCGGATTCAGTAACCTCGATGATAGCATCGCAGGATACCATTCGTACGCGATGGAGCTTCTTTACATCCCTCCAATGGTTTTAGGTGCAGTTGCTCTCCCTCTGTACTACCGGTTGTTCACCGAGCGTGATATTGGAGAAATCTGGCGTGATCCACAATCTCGCTGGCTCATCATCCTCTGTCTCATTGGATCGGCAATTATGACGTACCTCCTCGTTGGGGCTAGTAGTGTCTCAGACCCGCTACGGGCAGGAACCTTCCAATATATAAGTGCACTTTCAACGACTGGATGGCAAACATCAACCATTGGTGATTGGCCTGGAAACGCTGTCGTATTTATTATTGCTGGTGCAATGGTTATTGGTGGGTCAGCCGGTGCAACTGTTGGTGGCATCAAAATCATCCGTGGCTATCTGGTTGGCCGTGGCGTCAGCTGGCAGGTCTATCGAACATTCCTCCCAGAACATGCTCTTGAGACATTCCAAGTCGGCTCTGAGCGCTTAGAACGGGAGCAGCTTACTGATGAGTTCGCGACTGCAACTGTCTTCTCGATGTTCTATGTTGCTGTGCTAATCGTTGGGACGATCCTGATTACACTGTATATGGCACCATCGTACTCCCTTGCGGATGCGCTCTTTGAATCTGCAACTGCTCAAGGGACGGTCGGGCTGTCTTCTGGAATCACTCGCCCCGCTATGTCCCCCATTGTCGAAACGATTCTCCTTATTCAGATGTGGATCGGACGCCTCGAGATCATTCCAATCTTGGTGTTCATCCGAGCACTTGTCTCTCGATTCACTCCCTGATGGTAATTATATGACTCCTTTCTGCCCACCATGTGGGTAGATAACATGGTGATCGGCAATCGAAATTCAGTAATCTTATATCGACATCAAATCTCGCATAGTACATGTACATCATCGTTGTAGGAGCTGGCCGTACAGGTAGTCGCTTCATTGATCTCGCGACACGGGATACACATGAAGTTGTAGTCATCGAACAAAACGAAGAACTTGCTTCACAGACCAGTACTCAATACGATTGTCTCGTCATCAATGCCGATGGAGCCTCTCGTTCCGTACTAGAGGAGGCGGGGATAGAGAACGCGGATGCACTCGTAACGACGACAGATCGTGATTCGACGAATCTACTCGTCATGATGCTCGGTCGCGATTTGAGCGTTCCTTCACTAGTTAGTTCGGTAAATGACGATGATAACATCCGCCTTTTCCGTGAGATGGGAGTAAATATTGTCGAGAGTCCGCACCGTCTGAATGGTGAATACCTCTATCATGCGGTCCAACGACCGGCAATTAGGGACTTTATGGAGCTTACGAATGGCGCAGAAATTTTCGAGATTACAGTCGACGAAACGGCACCAATCGTAGATAAAACCCTCATCGAAGCAGATTCAGAAGGGCTACTTCCTGACCAAACGATCATCGTCGCTATTGATCGGGATGAAAAACTCCACATACCACAGGGTGAAACGCAAATTCGTGCTGGTGACCTCGTAACCGTCTTTTCGCGATCTGGCGCAACAGCCGAAACAACTCGTCCGTTCAGTCGTGAATCCTCCGAGTAAATCGAGAGAAAAGCCTTTTAGCTCCCTCGGCTACTTCTAGACTAGATAGGCCCGCGTTAGATCCGCGGTATGCAACAAAGCTGACCGATACAGAGACCTTGTGTCATAGTATCGTCTGTGGAATAGCAGCCCGATAAGACAAAACAATGTCTAACAACTATGAAATTCCGGTCCGGATTTTCAGTTCTGAATCGAACGAGCAATCGTTATCTCGGCATCCTGTTGATAGCCATCGGTATCGGATACTTCTCCCTCTTCCGGAGAGTGTTCTCCAGGCCGAACAAGCAGTGAATGTTCAACGAATCTTACGAACAGCAGTTGCAGTTGCCAACGATAAACAGGGATCAGTCACAATTCTTGGTGTATCTAATGTTTCTGACTTGGCCTCCCTTGATGATGGTTGGGAAGAAAATTCCAACTCCAAAATTAGTTCTGCTGTTGAACCTATGCGATCGCAAATCGAGCAATTACTTCGTTCGACTGAAGGCGTTGTTCCAAAGGTTCCCATTACCGCTCTCATTGGTATAGGATCCCAAGCGGACACAATCATCGCATCGTGTGCGAATAGTGGATCATACGATGGTCTCATTCTCCTTCAGAATCGAAATAGAAATAAGGGATTATGGGATTCACAGACAGTAGATTCTGTATTAGATCTGGTTGAGACTGCTGTTTTCATCGAAAATATCGAGCAAGATGAAGTCGGTAGCGTCTACATTACCAGTGAGAACCAGTCTTTTGTGACGCCGATTTCGAATCATTCTAAAGAGATTTCCCGTATTTTGCTTTTGGTTGGTTCAGGCCCTCATACAGTGCTTGGATCTGAAACAGCACGGGCACTAGGGAATGCTCATGAGTCGCAAATCGATGCGCTTCACTTGGTGAATTCTGAATCAGATCCAATTAAATGGCAAGAAGGCCGAGAACTCCTTGATTTAGTTGAATATATACTTGGAGATAACTTGAGTGAGAGTGTTATTCGTGAAACTGACGACGTTGCAGCCGAGATTATTCAGGAAATGGAAAACTATGACATCACAATCATTGGCGTACCAACACAGCGTCCACTCTTTGAACGTCTCTTTTCGCCGTCAGTACCCGATAAAATCGCTCGGAATACCGCAAAGTCTATTATCATGGTCCGTCAGCCTTCTGGAAAGATGGCTTCAGTTTACTACAGATGGAAAAAGGCAATTGAAAAAACAAAAGAGAACGAGAAACAGTCCGACGTCGACCCTGATGGTGACTAAGTAAATGAGTTTAGACGAAGATGGTTCGTTAGACCTTCCGCTTAGGTTCCCCGAGAATACGATAGATAGTCCAGTAAAGGAACTACAACAAACCTTAGCATCGAATGATTCTCTCGTAATCGTATGCCACGACAATCCAGATCCTGATTGCCTATCAAGTGCACTTGCACTCCAAGAAATCGCAAAGAAAGTAGGCGTAAATACTGTTGAAATTTCATACGGAGGTAAAATAACTCATCAACAAAATAGAGCGATGATCAACATGCTGGAAATCGAAGTAACTCCCTTTAATAAAAAATCGGTGGATGAGTTTGACCTGTTAGCATTCGTTGATCATAGTATTCCAGGACAAAACAATTCGATTCTCGAAAATACGATACCTGATATCGTTGTTGATCATCACCCGTCAGACGAGGTGGAGGCACAATATCTTGATCTCCGTCCATCTGCCGGTGCAACGGCGACGATTTTTACAGAGTATTTAACCGATGTTGATTATGATATTGATGAGCGTCTTGCTACTGCACTGTTATTTGGAATCCGCAGAGAGACATTAGGATTCACACGGGGAACAACGTTGCTTGAGCACGTGGCTTCTGGACTGCTTCATCCACTTGCGAATCATAGCCAAATCCAGACGCTCACCGATTCAGTGTTTAGCTCCGAAACACTCGATGGGATTGGGAAAGCCATTATCAATCGAGAAACTAGAGGATCGTGTCTTGTTTCGACCATTGGCCGGACGACAGAACGAGATACACTCCCACAAGCTGCTGATTATCTGCTGAAATTAGAGGGAGTCAGTACGACTGTTGTTTTCGGTATTGTCGATAGCACAGTCCATCTGAGTGCACGAACACGGAATTCCCAACTACATATCGGTGAGTTGATGTCCAAGACGTTCAACAACGTTGGAAGTGCCGGAGGACATAGTGATATGGCCGGAGGACAGGTTCCACTCGGTCCTTTCGGCGACTTTGAAAGCGATAACGGAATGGTCGATGAGATTGCGAGTCAAGCAGTGATGGGGCTTCTCTTTGACGCCCTTGAGCAGTGGGCAGACGACTGATCGTGGATAACGAGAGAAAAGATTTTGATGGTGCAAGATAATGAAGTTTCTATGGGGTATGAGCCCGATCCAATAGACGAGAGGATACTTTATTACTTAGCCATTGATGCTCGAAATATAACCGCACCAACGGTTGCAGATGAAGTCGACGTCACAAGTAGCACGATACGGAATCGAGTTAAACAGCTTGAGAAGACAGATATAATTGAAGGCTATCACGCACAAATCAACTATCAAAATCTTAACTTCCGGCATGTACACCTCTTCATTTGTACAGCACCACCGACAGAGAGATCCGAGTATGTGAAGGAGGTTTCAAATATCCAGACAGTGGTTCATGTACGCGAACTCCTTACCGGAAAACAAAACATTCACGTGGTCGTAGTTGGTCGAACCTCCGACGAAATCGTCGAGGCTGAAAGGGAGTTGGCATCTATTGGATTAGAAGTAGAGACGGAAAATTACGTTCAGAACGAGACTATTCATCCATACATTCCATTTGGCCAAGCTGAATCCATCGAGACAGGCAAGGAGTCGCCTGTCCAAACATACTCCGCTAAAAAGTAGTAGAGTGTGATCGATTGCATGTTCTCGTCTTACTATACTAATTCGAAGAGTTTCTTTACAATTCTTACGTTGTAAAGCTACCTTTGAGAGACGGATGCTCCAACCGGTTTAGAGATCCATTCGTCACTACTCGGAGGAAACACCTTCTGCTACTGAATAAATGACTCTACAAATAAGAGCCGAACCCTTGAGCGCCAAGGTCCACAGTGGAAGGATGCCCCCGGCGAGGAGACACAGTCCAAATAAAGCGATAAGATCAACCGAGGGAAAACCAATTTGATGCCTCGTCACGATATTTGATTGGAGCTGACCTAGTATGCAACGCATGCCAGCAGAACATGGTGGGAGAGAACCATCAGCCCTCACTGACGGAGGCCACAATGACTCGAAGAGTCTTGGAGCCATTTCGGGATCGAACAGTTACCGTTTACTCCTCCCAATCCTCAACGGCACGGATAACGAAGCGAATGAACGTTCGCTTCGTGCTGCCACGACGATCGCGAATAGTCGAGCTGGTGAGCTGCTCATCGTGAATGTCGTGCACGTACCAGAACAAACGCCGTATGGAGCGTTCCAAGATGACGATGCTCTAATGCAAGAGGCACGCGAGCATTTGGAGGAATTAGTAGAACGGGCAAATGAAACGATTCCAACACAGGGGGTTGTCTGTCTTTCGCACAAAGAAGCACGAGCGATAATCGATCTTATCGAACGCCATGACTGCGATGGAACACTCGTGGAACTGAGTAGTGAACACTCCCAACGACGGCGTCTCCTGAGCGGGGCGACCGTAGAAAAACTCGTAGCACGGGCCCCCTCCGACGTATTCGTACTGAAATTGGCCGAGGAAGACAGACAACCGGAGCGAATCCTCCTCGGAGTGAGCGGAGGCCCACATTCCGGACTAGCCGCCGAGACGGCAAGCGCGCTGGCCTCTGTTTCTGGTGCAGCGATTGATGTAGTTCACTTTTTAGGTGAAGATGCCACAGAAGACGAACAAACCGAAGGTCAGCGCGTTCTCGATGCCGCTGGACGTGTCATGAAAGACGTCAACTTCGACACAGAGCTGGCCACTACAGAGAGCGTAAGTGAGGAAATCATTGGTCGGTCGAAGTCGTACGACATTACGGTCCTTGGGTCCCCGACAATAGGGCTGCTCAAGCAATTCATCTTCGGCACGGTTCCAGACTCCGTGAGTCGAGATGTAGAAGAGCAGGTCGTGATGGCCAAACAAAAAGCGGAACACGAACCATCAATATTTTATCGTTGGCTCCGAGACCAAGACTCGGAAAGCACTGGAGATGAGAAGTAAGAGAGGCGTTGAACCGAAGGATCAATACAGCACCGTTTGAATCAACTGTTCGAGACTCTAAGTGAGTACGACGAATGAACGAGTATTCCTTTGTGTTCCAGAGAAAAGGTAATCTACTCGATAAATGACTCTATTGAGTGAAGCAGAAGCTCACTAGATAAGTACGCCATCACAGTACGAGGTGCTGATGGAGATTGTAGCTTCGGATGTGAACGGCAATACAAAACGACGGGTGAAGTACCACGGGTCGGGTGACCCGTGGCTTCACCATCTTGGGAGTCGGTCCAAAATGGAACCGACTCCCGCAGGCGAATTTAATTCCCTTCGCGCTCCCTTTCGGTCGCGTGGAAGCGACAATACCCGATTCGGTGTGTTCGGTCGTCTCGGCACTTCCGTCCGACAGCAACCTCACCGAACCGTGAAGGTCGGCGGCTTCACTCACCGCCCGACACCACCAGTCTCACCGAGTTTGTTGCAGTCGGATTTTGAGAGGTTGTTAACGGCGGCTTCCAGTTGAAATAACGTGCGAAGACGCCCTAACTCTTCCGGTTGTGGCGGCTGCGTACGCGATTCACCCACGGGTCAGGTGACCCGTGGAACTCTCGCTGTATTTTTAGAAGTTGTACCTACCTCGAAAGAAGGCGCTGAAAACGCTGCGACATGGCTGGACTTCGTTGACTAAACGAATACCTCCCAAAGAAACGAAAGATCAGTAATGGGGGCACTGTCTAGATAAGGGAAATCCAGTGACAGCAGTACGATCGACAAGGTTTTACGTACTGTTTGAAAGCGACTGATCCTAGATAGTGAGAGTGGCTGCACCATGAGAAGACGGAATTCGACTGCTTCACCGAAAATCTAGCCTCCATAAGACGAAGTGTTCGTTAGCCACTCACGGTAAAGACGCTGAAACGCCACTCTACACCAGAACCGCTTAACTAGACAGTACCTAGATAAGCAAATTATAGTTCATTCTATATTTTTACACTGTACAGATTGTAAAGCTCGGCGCGCTACAACGGTACATGAAATCCAGACCACTCTTGACAACGAATACCTTGTAAAATACTGGCTGCTGAAATCCTTCTCAGAGATTACAACATGAGTTCAAAAACCGTCTGATAAGTAAGTCTAATTAGTCCCCCACCAAACCCAAAAGCAACAAATGCAGCTATGACGGCGATTTGGTCGCTAATCGTTTTGACACCATTCATTAGATAAAGAACAATGATCGGGCCAGACCCGGAACAAAGAAAGATTCCACACACCATTATCAGAACGTTAAAAATCGGGTCAGAGGATAGTGATATGAAACGGTAGGAGGGCACCCAGACTCCAAACAGTATCACAATGAAACCACCGACAACGTATACGAAAAACAAAGCACTAGTTAACACTATCAACAGGAAAGAACCGGTAGTTATCGCCCTACATACCGACTCAAGCCATGTTATTGTTTGAGTCGATAAAGACGATCGATCTGTAGCACTCATTCGCCTAATAAACTGGTTCAATGAGTATGATAAATAATGTTCCGATTAGGAAGGGGCGTAGTAGAAATAGAAAATAGCTTAATCCGATGAAGTCGGCTTCTTACCGCCAGTAAGTCGGGCACGTGCGCCCTTACCAATCCACTTTTGAGCGAATTTACTGACCACGGATTGAACCGGCCGGTGTTTCTTGGCCATGATCACTTGTCCCCTGAACTCCTCACCGATAGTCTCGGGGATTTCACCGAATATGACACGCCGAAGGATACCTTCACCAGCTGCGCCAATAACGATCGTGTCGAACTCGTTTTCTCGAGCGTAGGCGAGGATTGCGGATGTGATTTCGTCACTCTCGATGATGACCGTTTCAACCTGAACGTCATCTTTCTCAAGTCGCTTCTGTCGTTCTTCGAGCATCGACTTAGCCTTCTTTTGTCCATCAGTTGCAATCGTGAGTAACGTCACTTCTGCACCAATCGACGCTTGCGCAGCAGCGATATCCAGCGAGAGATCGGAGTGTGGCCCACCTGCAATCGGAACTAAGACCTTCCCTGGAGTCTCGGGACCATCCGTTTTAACGACAGAAACGTCACAGGGTGCATTCTCAACGACATGGTCGATGATCGAACCGAGCACTAGATCAGTTGCACGTTTCCGACGGCCACGCCATCCAAGCAGAATCAAATCACTATCCCGTTGGTAGGCAATATTGTCGATACTTCGACCGACGTCGTGACCAATGGTCACAGTCCAGTGAGCAGGTACGTCCTCCGGGACATACTCCATCGAGTTTTTAAGGAGTTCGCGCTCTGCATCGATGTCCTTACGGCCCTCGGAAAGTGGCGTCTGATCCGGAATGGTAGCCGTCGTCGTTAACAGGAGTTCCCCATCTCGTTTACGTGCGATAGCGCTGCCGATCTTTATGAGTCGCTCCGCATGTTGGGGATTGGCAATTGGAATGAGGATTTGATACGGTTTCTCGACCGGTGCCCGCTCCTCGGTAACGAGTTTAGTTTCTTCTTCGATCGATGTTTTACGGACACGCCCGCGTGAGTACACGAAGAAAATACCGATACCAACCAGAATCCATGCGATTGCGCCATACCACGCAAGTGGACTGTAGTTGAAGAGGTACACTGCAAGCGCGAGTTTCGTGAGGATGCCGATGATCGGGACATACGGAAAATACGGCATGACGTAACCGTAATCGATCTGGTCACCCCACTTTCGACGGATAACGATCGCTGCGTAGTTCACCTGCAAGAAGAGCAGAAGGAACATCACATCCGTCGCCGCAGCAACCGCTTCGATCGGAAGCGCAACCGCCATGAAGATGATGAGTCCACCTGAAAAGATGGTTGAGATGTACGGTGTCTTTTTGTCCGGGTGAACCTTGCTGAACATATCGGGGAGAACATGATCACGGCCCATCGCGAACCCAACACGTGTACTAGAATAAGTCGTAGCGTTCAGCGCCGAGAGCGTCGCGAAAATACCCGCGACCAAAATAATAAGCGTTCCGTATGGAAGGACTTGATCAGCGGCCCGCGCGAAACCTCGTTCGCCGAGATAACCCAACACTTCCCAATTGGCCGCCTGACCGGGATTCGCTGGGAGATGTGGAAGGTTTGTCGCACCGTGGCCTCCAGTGCCTGCAGCTTGCTGGGCAAACCGCCACAACGTTGGTGTGACCTCAACGTTGCCGATGAGCACGATTGCTACCAACATGTACGCGGTAACCACCAGTGACATCGAATAGAAGACTGCCTTCGGAATACTCTGTTTGGGATTGACAACCTCTTCACCGGATTGAACGATAATCTCGTACCCTTCGAACGCGATGAAGGTCAGGCCCATCGCGATGAATACACCGCTAAACCCGCGTGAAAGGAAAGGATGGAACCTTCCCGCCGCTGCAGGATCCCCAAACATCTCGCCGAGACCGAAGGCGACGAACACGACGACCACGGTGAACTTGATTAGAGTAACGATGTTCCCTGCCATACCCGTTTCTTTCGCTCCGCGGAAGTTGATATAGGCAAATAGTGCACCAGCGAAGACAGCAAACATCTTCTCCGGACCGAACGAGATAAACCCGAGGGCGATCGGGTCAAAGAGGCGAACCCCGAAGTAATCCTCAAGTAATAGGTCGAGGAACGTTCCAAACCCGAGGGTGTAAAGTGACCCTGCCACAGCATGGGCGAACCAGCTCATCCACCCAGCGAGAAACGCCTGCGAGCGCCCAAGCGCCTCGCGTACCCAGAGATACCCGCCACCGGCCTCAGGGATAGCGCTACCAAGCTCGGCATACACCATTCCCGTGAAGATGGTGATGAAGCCGTTGAATGCGAACGCCATTACGAGTGCAGGACCGGCTTGTCCGGCAGCGAGTGCTGTCAACACGAAGATGCCCGCCCCCATCATTGCGCCCACACCAATCATCGTAATATCGAACAAGGACAGGTCGCGAGCCAGATCTGTACTTTCGGTATGGCCAGGAAGGCCTGATTCGTCACTCATCAGCTATCCTCTCGGTTTCGAAATGGCCCCTTCTTATATTCCCCTGCTTTGATCTTATCTGTGACATACTTCCCATGAAAAACTGCTATTTGTAATCCCAGCCATGCTAAGACAGTCAGTATAATACCGACTACTAAAGTATCGACCATATCTATATCAGAATCCTCAATCCAGTTAAAGTCTTGGTCTGGGAACCGACAAAAAGCCAGATGGTTTTGATATTATAATTAATACTAGTGAGGGTAGTTAATCGATATTTACTGCGATGGGAAAAGTAGCTATCAAACAAATTCGTACCAGAGGTCATTTCTCTACGGGTTTTTATTATTCTTGTCTGTCTCGATATGGTCCTCAAAATGGCCGAAGATGTCAGTGATGTTTGGGTTTGCTCCTTGGGCAGAATAAACTGTAAGAGTATCTCCAGCGTGGATTCTAGTTTGACCACGAGGGGTTGTAAGGTCATTATGGCCACCTTGATCGATTGCAATAATCAGCATATCATCACTAATGAGTCCTTGTTGATTAGCCTCTTGCAAATTTAAACCGGCAATGGGTGCTGCTTCATTAACGATGATTTCGAATACTTCCGCAGTCTCACCAATACGCATATAATCAGTAATTGCTGGCCGATCTACAGCTCGATATAAATACTCCGCAATGAGCCTTTGAGGATTTTCTATCGTATTTACTCCAATCTGCCCAAATATCGTCATATGGGCAGGATTGTGAACAACAGATACAATTGATGGGATCTCAAATTCTTGGCCCAATAAACAAACCATGATGTTCGTAGCATCTTCGTCAGTTGTAGAGATGAGCGCATCTGCTCGCTCTGCACCCGCATCTATCAGTGTCTCTTTAATGGTTGCATCGTCATTAAGGACTAAGCAGTCGAACGAACTGGCTACCTCCTCGGCCCGATCAATATCACGTTCGACCACTACGACATCATTTCGACCAAGTGTGGCCATCTCAATGAGTGGCTGACCGATATCACCAGCGCCCACGATGATGATACGCATTCAATTGTCCCTAATCACCCAGACGCCGTAAATCTATACGATTCATCAATGCTATTGGCTCTCAAACTTCTAAAAAGCTATAGTAACCGTTAGAACTTTTCACTCAGAGACTGTTGCAAGAGATCGTGAATCATCTCGACGAGATTTCCGTC
>NZ_JBXGLH010000031.1:0-22950 GCF_056892285.1 Haladaptatus sp. HS23
GACGGAAATATCGTCAAGATGGTCCATTAGAACACTCAACGTTATCCGGGCAGAAATTTCTAACGGCTACTATAGCTGTTGCTGGAGGCGATGGTACTCTTCATGAGGTGGTGCAAGGGCTCGCTGAAGTAGATGCCCTTGACTCGGTAACACTTGGGGTGCTCCCGGTCGGAACGAAAAATATCTTTGCGACAAATATTGGTATTACAGATATCGACCAAGGGTTCGAAGTTCTCAAAACAGGAAAGAGACGTTCTATCGATATTGGTTTCGCCGACGATGAACCATTCGTGCTGTCGTGTATTGCTGGTTTGACTGCCGAAGCTAGTTTAGCAACCTCTAGTGAATTGAAAGAGCGCTTTGGCCCGCTTGCATTTATTATTGCGGGCATTCGGGAAGCGACAGAATTTGAGAGCCTTCATCTCAACCTCACGGCGATTTTGGATGAGAAAGAAGCGACATGGTCGGGAGACGCATTGTGTGTCCTTATTGGGAACACCCGCCGTTTTGCAAAGGAGGGAGGTCAGGCAAATGTCGAAGATGGTCTCTTTGAAGTTGTGATCATCGAGCAGATGCCCCCCACTGATATCGCTGCCGAAGTAATGAGTCATCGATTGCTCGGCGAAGACACCGAGCATGTGCATCACCTACAAGCGCGTCAAGTAGAGGTCAGACGGTTAGATCGTAAGCCGATCAGATTTAGTCTCGATGGTGAACAGCAGACTCATGATGAGCTATTGTTGCGTACTCATCCGCAAGCACTTACAGTCTGTATTGGTTCAACGTATACGCCTGTTCCCAGAGAGTAATCTCTGTTTTCACTGGCAGTACTGAAAACCTCGTTTGAGTATGTATGCTATTGGGTAACTATGTCGAGTGGGCACTGTCTAGTTAAGCGATTTTGTTGTAGAGTGGCGTTTCAACGTCTCTACCGAGAGTGGCTAACGAATCTCGTTGTCTCATCATGACTAGGTTTTCGGTGAAGCAATCGAATTCAGTCTTCTCATGATGCAGCCGATCTCACTTTCAAGAATCAGTCACTTACGGGTAGTGTATAAAACGCCGTCAATCGTACCGTTGTCGCTTGATTTTCCTTATCTAGACAGTGCCTGGTTTACTATCTTGTGTGGGCCGTTACTCGCGATTCGAACGGTATCTCTCTTAAACCTCCTCGACTACTCGCTGTCGTTCTCGTCTCGCACGAACTTCATTGATCGAGTCATTCGAGACAAGACGATCGACTTTCTGTTCGAACTCTCGCTCTGTGATTTCACCATTCACATATTGTTGCTTCAGGTTTGCAAGGGCTTGTTCAGCCTGTTCTTCTGCCGATGGTTCCGGTGGTTTGAGCGTGTCCGATAGACCGATAGGCTGGAGCGGCGAGTATTTGTGTTCGAGATGCTCAACGAGGTTACCGAGTCGGGTGCTTCGGGGGAGTGATGCATTCTGGGTGATCGTCCAGAGAGCACCAACACTGGAGAGCGTGAATATCGCGACGAGGACGGCGACGGTAATGATTGTCGGGACTGCGATGTTGAGGAGGCTCTCGACGATTGGGGTTCCACTTACCATCCCGATATAGACGACGAGTCCGAGATATCCGACAACGACGAGTAACAGTCCTCCTGAGAGGAGCGCACCCAACATGGATGCCCACAACCACTTGTTTTTGTGAAGGGCCATTGCGTAGTCAGTAGTGTGTGTACAACGTTGTATATTTGATGTTCTTGCTGTCTTCAGGATGGCTAGTCAGCACTTTCCAGGTTCTTCGGTCCTCTACCGATTGCGTTACGGATGTTCATGGTAGTATGCTCGATAAGCTCTTGAACGCTCTCACGACGCTTGATGAACAATCCGACACCGACCACTAGGTAAATCCCGGTATAGATGTAGAGGATGAGTATACTGAGATTTGCAGTCGTAGGCTCCGTGGTGGTTTGAATCACGTAGAATTCTGCGACGACCTGCGAGAAGAACAGCAAGAGTAGTGCTATGGCCTCACGGGTACTGATCTCGAAGTTCGTCAAAATAGCAAGTGCAAAGAGACTCTGAGCGGCAGTGATCCAAATTTCGGCGGCCTGTTTCTGATCGAAGACGAGCGTCCCGATGTGACCAGCAGCAATAGAGTACACGACCGCAAGCGTGCCAATGAGCAGTGTCCACTGATTGAGCTTCGAAGAAATCAATGCGTTGAAACCGGCCGTCGAGCGGGCTTTATTCACGAGATAGGCGACGACGATGAGTTCAGGGCTCTCGCTTGCAAGCGGTGCGAGCCATTGAATCATGAAGAATGCTGGAACTCCGAGAGAAGTTCCGAGTTCCTCAAGGCCTGATGCGAACGGGTGAACCGCTTCAAAGATGATCAGTCCAGAGTACGCGAATAAGAAGAGGACGATAGCAATACGCCGACCCTTGGAATACTCCTGAAGATATGCTGGGACACCAACGTGCGCCTCGTTTTCTTCGACGTCACCACGAATGATGATTCCGATGTAAACCACATATAGCCCCACGAGAAATAGGGTGTCGACAATACCGATACCACCGCCAAGCGGGACGAAAAATGCGTATATCGTCGCCGCGAGCAGGAATGTAATCTCGAGCGAGATTCCGCGATCGATTTTGACGGCGTCTTTGAACAACCCAGCACGTTGATTGACTGCAGAATCGCCGGAACGCTTTGCCCGATAGATTGTAAACAAGGCGATACCCGACCACCCGATTCCGATAAGGATACGGTTCGCTCCGGTCATGTTCGCGATCGCAAGGTTAGCCGCCTCGCTCGGGCCGGGATTGGTTCCTGCTTGCCAGGCGTACAGCGCGTCGACAGCGTATTCAGGCGCGACGGCAAGCACCGCTAATACAGCAATCGCAAAGGCGGTTGGAACGTCTTTTTCAGCGGTTTCAGCGGCCCAGGCAAGCAGAAATGCAGCACCGAGAATGGCAAGACCCCCGACGAGAACTGCTAATGCGGGAGTAATATTTGTGTGTGGATTCTCCGGGGTAGATGCTGGATCGAGGTGATAGCCGTTCAGTACGAATAATCCGACGAAGGGCATCGTCAGGAGCAAAGCGGCAGCGACGGCAGCAAGTGGATGACTCAGGTAGTCACGCATTGATCTGATAATTAAAGCGAACCCATCTACCTTTTCTTTTGTGGCATCGTTTAGGTTCGTGTACAACGTGCGATACAGATCCTGGTTTTACCGATGCATGTCTCCACAGCGTGCTCCAAGAAGGTTGTTAGCAAAAACAGGTACAAATTGATCTTACTGTTCCGCTTCCTGAGAAACATTACTCTGTCTCAAAGTCGTTTGTCTTTGCTGAGTGTATTGTTTCTTCATCTCAGTTATACCCATCTCCATCTGACAGGGCTGTTGGCTGCTGGTTTGTCTTTTTGTACAATCCTCGGTACCGGTTGAGCTTCCGATAGAGCAAATAGCCGAAAAACCCGTCATACACGATTACGAACCCGATGTACGCCATCATGTGTGGGACAGCAGGAACGACCGTGGAAATCAGTCCTGGCACGACCCCGACGAGTGTATTGTACGTGGCATGGATGAACGCCGCAATGAGTAGTCCCTTAACGACGATTGGCCCGGAATTTTCACGGTTGAACTTTGCCAGCCCGAGATAGTACCCTGCGAACGCAGAGTAGATGACGTGGCCAGGTCCGGCGAACAGTCGAACGACTGCAGTTTCCCCAGCTCGTAACAAGATGTCGGGACTTGAGGACTTGAGAACTTCTTGGCTGATATAGATTGCGTTCTCGATAGTCGCAAACCCAAGGCCAGCCATCGCACCGTAAACTGCTCCGTCGATTACGGCGTTGAACTTGTCGCTTCTGTAGGCAAATAGTCGAACAGCCAACCACTTTACCGTCTCTTCAACGGGAGCAACGATGAGATAGAAGAAAATCACCATTCCAACGACGGGGATCTGGCTGAAGATTGGTTCCGTATAGGAGTTGAAAATCGCTGCAAATCCAGCGAATAGTAAGCCGAGGAGGAATGTACCAACAAGTATCGGAAGTGGCTCTGACATCGTTACGTCTGCGTACCAGAGATAAACTGCGAACGCGAATGCAGGGACGATAGAGAGGAGAGCGAACAGTCCAATCCATGGATTCGTTAGCGCAGCTAACCCGCCTAAGGCAACCTGGACGAGAAGAATCGCCAAAGCGAGTAGGATTACAACTGCTCGCCCTGTTGTGACGATTGCTCCGTACGATTTTGTAGCAACCCAGTCAAGACGCGATCGTTGCGCCCACGTCGCGATACCGTAGAGATCGACTGAATCGTCTGTTTTTCGACTTACTGGATCTCCCTTCTTCTCCATAATATCTATCCTCTCACAGGTAGGGGATAAAATAGTTCGGAGTATTGTACTATTTTGAATAAATAGTCTTTTTGATGTAGGGCATGTACCAACGGCACACTTTTCGTCGGTACTGCGACCATATAAGTGGCAGTGGACTCCATAGTACCCCCCTCGCGATCGATGCGGAGTTCGTGGTATAGTTACCGCCATGTTGTCCCTTTCTTGATCCTGATGCCGAGGAAATTAGCCGCTATTTTGGGTGTTTGGTCGGTGTTTCGCTAACCGTTTTCAAATCCGATCTGTGAAGTTCTATCCGTCCTCACCTCCATTGCCGCCTCCTTCGCCGTTTTCTTCTCCACCTCCATCTTCACCATTTTCCCCTCCTTGTCCTCCTTCGCCATTTTCGCCTCCTTCTCCACCTTCACCGCCTCCGCCAAATCGCGCACAGCCAGAGAGGCTGCCAATGAGCAATCCGGTTGCACTAAGCAGTTGACGCCGAGTAGTCATACTTAGCGCTATGCGTGTGATCGTAGTAAATCGGTTGGCATGACAGCAAAAAAATCAACCCTATATAGTCTTCTGAGTGAAATAGGAACTCCCGCTCTAGGCTAATATCTAGCTATTATCTGTTTGGCGGACACGTGGAATGCCTGGTGCCCCATCGACTATCCAGAGCAGGAATGCCAGAAGGTAGGGAATCGAGTAAATCGCAAGAAAAATAAAATGTTCTGGAGTCAGCATTTCATCGAAGAACTCACTAAAGACCCGATTAACTCGTCCGAACAGTGATGTTTCATGCCCGTATGGTGGAAGAGTGACGATCGGCCAGAGTAGTCGATCACTTGGCGTCACACCAGATTTTGGAACTGCCAAGATTGCATCCCCGAGAAGATGTGACCAGTAGCCAACAGTGAACGCAACGCCAAGCTTGAATCGGCTTTTAATGGTCGCTACTCCGAGAACAAGAAGTCCAACCGGTATCGCAATCAAGATTGAATGGGCGACTGAATATCCCTGCGGAAAAAGGTGTAGTCCCCACGACAATGTTTTATCCACGAGATCCGGCAATTGAGTGCCAAATAATACTGCGAGGACGACTCCGAACCCCGCTGGTGGTTTGCGTGTTACAAGCCGGTGCCCGAGTGAATATAGGACGTATCCAAAGGCGGCATGCCCCCACGGCATCATAGTTTGGTCACCATCTGAGGCCCACAGGAATCCTGTAATCGATCGGTGCTGAAAGCGACTATGGTATTGGTATTATTTGGAGGACTCATCACGAGCGAGTAGCAATTCCAGCCCCAAAGCCCATGCTATTCATCCGACCGAATATTCTCCTCATATCACTATTGGAATTTTATTTGATAGTCGTCTTGATGATTCCTGTCGCTGTCGAAGCGTCTCGAGATATTGGTGGCAATCCGTTCGCGTTTATTCTTGCAGTCACCTTTGCTGCATCAACGGCATTCATTACGCCTGTTGGATACCAAACGAACCTGTTTGTGTATGGCCCGGGTGGGTACAAATTCACAGACTATGTAAGAGTTGGAGCTCCGCTTCAGCTTCTGCTTTCAATCGTGACTATTCTCGGGATTACGTTCTTTTGGGGAGTTAGTGCGCCAATCTAACGAACGGAGGTCTTTGAGGAGTTTCGTTCTCACGCGTTGCCAACGAAGCACGCCGTCGTATCCATTCGACTGGACTAAAGAATACCCAGCAAATATCACAACCGTTGTTAGCGGAAATTCTCGAGACACATATCCTAGTGACTAGTAACACGATCGGCGATCCTACTGTCTTCGAAAGTAAGTCATGAATCCCGGTACGCATTTTGAATTCATTAAGCCTTGTGCATAACTACAACAGATAATACCACACTTGGTGGTTAATCCTGATTCGGATCTTGTGCTTTGATGCAGCATGAACCGACGAAAACTCCTACAATCGATAGGTGTAGTCGCGGCAGGTATCTCGCTCGCCGGGTGTACTGGCGGATTAACTGGCGACTCGAATGAACAGGACAAGGGCGATGAACCAGTTAATACCGAAAATCCCGGATGGTTCGATATTGACTCTAATATTTTGGAAGAAAAGATGGGTCAAGAGGTGATGATCACTCAGTCTTCACTCCTTAGAACCTCCGACAATTTCGGTGTCTTTTTCACCGTAAAAAACAAGCACGGGGCACCACTGAGTAATGTAACTGCTCACGCCCGGTTAAAAGACCAGAATGATGAGATCATTGATGACTTTGAGACGACTCTTGCCGAGATTGAATCCATTGATGATCTCGCCCCGAACGAAATGTGGCGTGGTGAAATCATCTTTGAAGATACTAACCCAGATATATTCTTCAATGAAGTTGTTGCATATGATGTTTGGGCGACTGCTCAAGCTGAGCAGACAGTAACCAATTCTTCTACTAACAAATCAGCTAACAACACAACAAAGGGTAATAACAAGACCGGTAGCAAGAATAGCTCGTTGTAGCCCACTCCTCAAGATTATCAAACGCAGTTATTGATCGTTCCGACCGTTGAACCGTCTCGAAGAGCTGGCGGCCTGCATTCTAGCCAAACGAATCGAGGAAGTCACTGGCTATTCAAGACGGCTTTAGCACGTTGTACATAGGTGTTCTTCGACCAACTTCGTGCCGTACTCATTTCATCGAGTAACGACTCCGCATCAGCTGGTGATACAATCTCGTTTCGCACGAGGGCAACAAGCAGCATCGGCGTGGTCACAAGCCGAGTATCAACGAGTGACGCATGGATGAGGGCAAGCCGATTGAACTCGTCACACAGAAACTGCGTCGCGTTGAGTTTGTTCGTGAGTGTCACGGCGGCGTTCTCGCCATCATCTAGTGGGAATGACTCATCGAGGTCAACAGCTCGTTCGTCAAAGTCCTCCCGCCGATCGAGAACCTGTTTTGCGCCGTGTCCCGATGCATCATCATACGCTGCTGTCTCCTCTAACTCATCGAAAACCAGCGTTGGAACGATGATCGTGTGGGTAGCAAGGAGATGGTCGAGTGGGTTCCACGTGTGATCGGCGACCGTGCCGAGGCTCATAAGAGCAGATGTGTCTGCGACAACCTGCATCTACGAATCAGCGAGCTCCTCGGCGGTCTCGTCAATGAATTCGTCCTCGAGCTGCTCTTTGAGAATCCGGAAGTTGGCGGCTTCTTCGTGACCAACAAGTTCCTTCAACTCCGTGAATGTAATATCGCCCCCGTAGAATGCCTCCGCGATTTCCTGTTTGAGTTCGTCGTTGTGTGCGGCATCGCGAAGATAGTTCCGGAGTGCCGAGAGAATGACTGTCGTCCGGTCTGTCTCTAAGACGGTGGCGAGCGTATCCGTCTGCTGGACAAGCCGCTCGGGAGCACGGAATTGAACTCGCTTTTTCTCGCCTGTATCCGAACTCATGTGTGTACATTGTGAGCCGAGCGGGAAAACTCTGTTGTCGCATTCCATCACGGGAGTCCCGCCTACCAGCCATGCCGACCACAGCCGCGGTGGCCGGTACAACCTTTCCCCCTCCCGCTGGTTTCTAGCCGATCGATGCCGACCGATGCAACTGCCGTACTCACCAGTAGCCATACGGTCGGCGACGTCCCTGTCGAAAACAGAGACTCAATTATACCGTTGTAATAGAGGGAATCGCGAGCGCGATCCCCTCCATTTCGCAGAAATAGACGCACTCCACCGTAACCAACTGACTACTACCACCATGTTTCACCGGCTGTGCGGTGTGAATCTCGGGTGGTGGTGTGGTTCGAGCGGGGGTTCTGTGAACCCCCGTTATTACAACACTATAATCAGCGCCCTCCGTTCCCTCCCGCGTTAGCTTCGTGGGCGCGCATCCACCCGGCGAGATCAGGGTGCGCGAATGTGATCTCGATGTGGTGGCCACCGACACCCATCGCGTCGTTGATCGACAACGTCCGTGACTCTTTGTAGGTTACGCCGGGCACACGTTCGGCCATCTCCTCCATCTCCCGGTAGCCATCGTTCTTGTACGCACAGCCGTAATGCGTCGCAACTTCCCGATACCCGAGTCGTGCGACCATCACATCGTTTGTCTTGGCGACGTTCTTCGCGTGCTCGAGGACATTCAGGTACTTGTCTTCGACTTGCTGGCTCTCGGAGCGTTTCTCGCGGAAGTTGACGAGTTCGGTGTTCTGTTCCGAACGCTGCACAATCTCGAAGAGCTGGCGACCTGCATTCGAGGCTTCTGCGGCGAGGTTTGGCGATTCGTCGTCAACACTTTCTTCAGTCTCGTAATCACGTACGAGATTGATCAGCCGAGATACCGACGTTCGCACTCAGCAGCACGATCCATCGTTCCTAATTCGTCGAAAAGCAGCTCCAGAAAACTTCGACCCCGGTGAAATATTAGAAATGGTGCGGGAGGTCTTGGTAATATAAGCGTGGGAGATGACCGATCGAGATGTCCTCAAAGACGGGGAGTTCCTCCGCATTCAAATAGATGGTCTACATATAGTGCAGTCGTGGCAGTTTCGTTCGACCTCTTCGGGACGCTCGTCGAAGTCACACCGCCAGATGACCCTGCACGGGCTGTTGCGACTGCACTCTCCGAGCGAGATGTTTCCATCCCGTCTGACTGGAAGCATGTCTATACAACCCCTCATCTCGATGTTTCCCCGGGTGCAGAACTCTCGCTCGTCGACCACGTGAAAGTGGGACTGGAGAGTCGCAACAGAGACGTCTCACGCTCGGTCGTTCGAGCAGCACTCCTTGATGCGTTCAAAACTCCGACTCGAACACGAACAGGGGCTCAAATTGCTGTTACCGTCGCAGAAAGATGTGGACCGATCGGAATCCTCTCGAACTGTAGCGTCCCGGGACTCGTCCAACATACTCTTTCTCAGTCCGATCTTAACCCGGACGTTTTCGATGCCGTCGTCAGTAGCGTTGAGTGTGGATGGCGGAAACCGGATGAACGTGCGTTTCGCGAAATCTCTGCTCGTCTCGGGGTTCCACTTTCGAAACTCACGCACATCGGTGATGATCCAGAAACGGATGGAGGGGCAACCGACGCGGGAGCCACCGTGATTCTACTCGATGACGTCACACTGAGCGACATTTCGAGGGAAATGGAGTGCCCCGAATGACTCTCTATGGCGTCCTCGCGGTCACGATCGCGCTCTTACTAGATTGGTTCTTCATGGAACCACCGACGCGGGTGCATCCCGTCGTCTGGTTCGGGAAAGTGATTGCTGCGACTGACCGAGAATGGTCATATCCTCGACAGACCGGCCTCCTAATCGCATTGGGGCTGCCCGCAATAGCTGCCATCGGTGTCGGTGTCCTCGTTCAGATAGCCCTCGCAGTGCATCCATTCGTCGCTACCGTTCTTGCTGGCATCGTGCTGTTCACGACAACGAGCCTGCGGATGCTTCTCGAAACTGCGACCGACGTGACGGAATTGACCGAGACGAATATCGAGGCTGCCAGAAAGGAGGTACGAGCGCTTGCAGGGCGCGACGCGTCGTCATTCTCACCGGGAAGAGTTCGAAGCGCGGTTGCCGAAAGCCTCTCTGAGAACTTGGCCGATGGTCTCGTGGCATCTCTGTTCGTCTTCGCCATCTGTGCTCCCATTTCGCTTCCGTTGGCCGCTGCTGTGTCGACGTGGGTGAAAGCAGTTAACACGCTTGACTCCATGTTGGGTTATCGGTCGAAACCTGTCGGCTGGGCGAGTGCGCGACTCGACGATGCGGTGATGTGGATTCCAGCACGACTCAGCGCCGTACTCATCGCGGTCGCCAGTCTCGGAATTGGTTCCCTTTCAGATGCTCGTTCGTGGGCCCACGAACCCCCGTCGCCGAACTCCGGGTGGCCGATGGCGACCCTTGCCGCAGCACTCAACACCCGTTTCGAAAAGCCGGGCGTTTATACGCTCAATCCCTGCGCATACCTCCCAACCGCTGCTGATGTGAGACAGGGAGTGGGTGTCGTTCGGCGGGCGAGCCTTCTCGCGTACATCATCGCGGGGGTGGTCGCGTGGTTCTGACGGCGGTTCGTGGTGCGCTCGGATTTTTGAGCCGGCTTCCGGTAGGACACGACGAAGGCGCATGGGAAGCGTTTCGGCGCAGTTCGGTCGCATTTCCCTTGGCAGGATACGTTATCGGTGTGCTCCTTGCCGTTCCGCTCCTGCTCCCTCTTCCCACGTCTGTCGATGCCACATTGTTCCTCGTGACTGTGTACGGGCTCACGGGCATCAATCACATCGACGGACTGGCCGATCTCGGCGACGCGGCCGCGGTACACGGAGCGGAGAAACGCCGTACTGTGATGAAAGATACAGATGTTGGCGTCGGTGCTCTTCTCGCCGTTGCCCTCCTCGTTGCTGGACTTTCGCTTGCCGCGGTCGGATTAGTCGCGCTTCCGCTCGAAGCCATCGTCGCCATCGTGGTCACTGCGGAGGTGAGTGCGAAACTCGGGATGGCGGAGTTGGCAGCGTTCGGGTCGCCTGCACACGAGGGATTGGGCTCACAACTCATCGACCAGACTCCACGCGGATTCGTCGTCGCGGTCATCGTCTCGGTTCCGACACTAGCTTTTTCGTGGCCCCCACTAGTGGGTATCGTAATGATAGGTACCAGTCTGCTCACTACTGCCGTCATTGGTCGGTGGGCACGATCGTGGCTCGGCGGCGTCAGCGGCGACGTGTTCGGGGCGACAAACGAACTCTCCCGACTAGTTGCGCTTCACGTGGGGGTGGTCATGTGGACGCTCTTTTGATGTGCGGCGGCAAAGGAACACGACTCGACGCATCCGTCGAAAAGCCAATGTTCGAGATTAACGGAGTACCGATGGTAGACCGCGTCTGCACCGCCGTCGCTGAGAGCCGAATCGATGATGTTCATGCAGTTGTCTCTCCAAACACTCCAGAAACGCGGTGTCACCTCGACTCGCGTGCGCTATCCATTATCGATGCGCCCGGGGACGGGTATGTCGAAGACCTCTCGTACGCACTCGAATGCGTCGAATTGCCGATTCTCACTATTGTGTCAGACCTCCCGCTCCTCGCTGGAGAGTGTATCGACAGGGTTCTTTCCGTATACGACCGCGGTTCGTTCACAGTCTGTGAACCCGTCGCCCTCAAGCAGCAGTTGGGAGTAGGAACCGACACGACGTTCGAGCACGATGGACGGGAACTTGCTCCGACCGGACTCAACATCGTAGGCAACGAAGATGCCGAAACCACGTATATTACTTACGATGCACGTCTCGCTGTCAACGTGAACCGACAGACCGACGCGGCCGTGGCGGAGGCATTCATATGAGGTTCGTCCTCGCTGCGGGAACGACACGTACTGCCGAAATCGACGGAATTAGTGCCGCCGGTGCAGCCCCGGATCTGATGGCACATACGCCGAGTGCAGACGTCGAAATCGTTGAATACGGACGGCCGGTTCGGGCGCCGATCGTGCCAGTCAGTCCAAGCGGCTGTCCGACACCTGCGGTCATAACGCGTGCCGTTCGGGAACGACTCGGGTTCGAGCTAACCGTTATCGATGCCGGGTTGATACGCCCGACGAGTACCCCGACGGTTTCGGTTGGTGCACAAGGAGGCGAAGACGTTCGAGAGACGGAGCCGGTTCCACGTGCACAGGAAATCTATGAGGAAGCACAACGGTTTGGCGCCGCGATTCCCGACGATTCAGTCATGATCGGCGAGACGATTCCTGGCGGGACAACCACTGCTTTGGGAGTTCTCACGGCATTGGATGAAGATATCACCGTTTCGTCGTCACTTCCGGACAACCCACTTCGCCTCAAACGAAACGTCGTCTCGGAGGCATTAGCCGCAAGCGACATCGATCGTGGCGAAGCGGCCGGTGATCCGATTCTCGCAGTGAACAGCATGGGTGACCCGGTCCTCGCCACAGTGGCAGGATTCACTGTTGGTGCCCTCGAATCTGGAACCGACGTAACACTCGCTGGTGGAACACAAATGCTCGCGGCGGCGGCGCTTGTTCGCCACGCAGGAATCGACGACCCGGTTGAATTGGCAACGACATCATTCGTCGCCAACGACGAGACAGTCGCACTCTCCCGAGCGTGTGAAAGGCTCGATATCGACCTCGAAGTCACCGACCCCGGATTCGACGAGGACGACCACGTCTCGATGCAGCGATACGTCGATGGGGAAGGCAAAGAGGGTGTTGGAATGGGTGGTGCGCTCGCGCTCGCTGACCGAGCAGGTGTCGATATGGATTCGATCCGAGACAGCGTTATCGAAGTGTACGACCGACTCAACGGTGACGCAGATGGACTGTGACGCCATCGACACCGTCGAACGCGTTCCCCACGGGAGTTCTGACGACCCGGATATGCTCGATTTCAGTGCCAATATCAACCCGCGAATTCCGACCGGCGTGGAAGCCGTGTATCGTGACGCACTTGAGTTATCCGGAACGTATCCGTCGGACGACTACCCCGAGTATCGGGCAGCGGCGGGAAACTACGTCGGCTGTACACCTGAGAAGGTAGTTCCGACGCCGGGAGGCCTTGCCGCGATTCGCCTGACCATCGAAACGACAGTTTCGGCGGGCGATTCGGCACTCGTTCCGTTCCCCAGTTTCGGCGAGTATCATCGTGAAGTACGCCTCCAAGGTGCGACCCCCAAATTCGTTCCCCATGACCGCATTCTCGAAACGGACCCGGCCGACCACGCGCTCGTCATCGTCTGTAATCCGAACAATCCGACCGGCGAACTATACGATGCCGACGAACTCCGACGGTACGCGGACCGATGCCGAGATGCCGGAACACCGTTGCTCGTGGACGAGGCGTTTCTCGGCTTCACCGGACAGGAATCGATGGCGGGACGGCCGGGCGTTGTCGTCGCTCGCTCGCTGACGAAGCTGTTCGGTTTGCCGGGCTTGCGTGCTGGCTTCGCGGTCACGACGGGTCCCGTCCAGAAGCGACTCGAAACCGCCCGTCGTCCGTGGACGGTCGGCACTCCCGCTACTGCCGTTGGGACGTATAGTATGGGATGTGCCGAGTTTATCGCCAAAACCCGTGAACGTATCCAACACGAGCGCAGCAGAATGCGCGAAGCACTCACCGGTTCGTTCGATGTCCATCCCTCGGAGGCTCCGTTCCTGTTGTTGGACGTCGGTGAGCGCGACTCCAACGAAATCGTTCGGACCGCCCGTAAGCGGGGTGTCGCTGTCCGCGATGCAACGACGTTCCGCGGTCTCAATTCACATCTTCGAGTGGCAGTACGCTTGCCGGACGAAAACGACCGCCTGTTGGACGTGCTCGACGATGTTTGAGACGACTATTCGGAACGACGTGCTTCGACTAGCTCGCCCCGAAACTAGATGGCTCAGTAGCGGTTGGGACGGTGGATTCACCGATGCGAACGCCGCCTACAATATCTCGGTTCCGGAGGGATTCGAGCGGACGGACTTGGACGCCTACATCGACGAACGCCGGACAGAGGTGGGGTTCGACCGTTCCGGTCCGGCACTCCTCACTGGAGTCGACCTCCGACACGCTTTCGGGGCACGATGCGGGTCGGTCGAAGCTGTCGTCACTGCCGGTATCTCGAATCCTGCAGCGCTTCCTATCGACTCGAACACCGGAACAAAGCCCCTCACTGATGCCGTGGATGAAGGCTCGGACGTTGGAACCGTGAACGTCATTTTGGGAACGTCCCACGCCCTCGACGATGGGAGTCTCGCGACGCTGTTGTCCGTTGCCGTCGAAGCGAAAACAGCAACGTTACTCGCCGATACGGGGTTTCCTGGTACGACGACGGACGCGGTTATCGCTGCGTGTGACCCGAACGGAGAAGGGGAGACCTTTGCTGGAAGCGGGACGCCGATCGGCGCAGCAGCGAGGGTGTGCGTCCGCGACGCTGTCCAAGCGAGCCTGCGATCGCGCTATGCGACACGGGCGATTCCGTCGTCAGTCGAGGAGGCAGAATATGGCGTCACAACCGCAGTGCAATCCGAAACGTTTCGCCTTTAAAATCGACTATCCGTATTGGTTTTCTCTCACCGCCATCGGCGGACGAAAAGTAGCGTACCGATCATCGCGATGCCAGCGCTGGTTACACCGAATCCCGGTTGTCCGTTCGATTCTGTCGTCGTTGTTTTTTCGCTGGTGGCAGAAGCGTTTGTTGTCTCTGTGGTGGTCTCGGACGTAGTAGTAGTGTTCGTGTTGGTCGCGTTCGCTGCCGCATATGCATCCGGATGGAACTGTTTTGTGAGGTTCGTAATAGCATAGACTACTCGCGGTGCGGGTTGGTTCATGTACTCGATGGGAACCACGACCGTCCGGTTTTTCCGCACCGCAGTTAGGTTCCGGTATCCAGCTTCGTCTGGAACGGCCGGGTCTTGTTCGTTGAGGACGATCCAATCGGGGTCCTGCTTTACAACGACTTCCTTGCTGATCTGTTTGTACCCCGAGATGCCGACCTTTGCGGCGACATTATCGCCACCAGCAGTTTGGATGATTTCGTCGATGAACGTCCCTTTGCCGGAAGTGTATCCGTAAAAGAGATAGAGGACGTCCGGCTGTTGCTCTCCTTCGACTGCCTTCCGGACGGTATCGAGACGGTCCTTCATCCACGAGACGGTTTTCTCCGCGCCTCCACATTCGCCGACAAGGGTGCCGGTGACGGTGGTATCGCGGTAAACGTCCTCGATAGAGGTTGCACTTCGATACGAGTACACCGTCAGTCCCGCCTCACGGAGTTTTTTTACAGTCTCCTTCGAGACGGTGTTGGGTGCGAGAACGAGATCCGGTTCGAGCGAGACCACCTTTTCCACGTTGACGAACGACTCTCCGGTACCGGACACGTTCGCTTTTTTCTCCGCTCCTTTCAGGTAGTTCGCATACTGAGTTACGCCAACAACCTTGTCCTTTGCCCCGATTTCCCACATAATCTGTGCGGCGCTCGGTGAGAGCGTGACGACTCGTTGTGGCTCTTCGGTGAGCGAGACCTTCGTCCCGGTCGCATCTGTCTTGCTTACAGGAAATGAACAGCTCGATTGCTGGGTCCCTGCCGCCGTCGCTGCAGGAGGGACGCCAATCATTGCTACGAGCAAAAGACCGATCAGTAGTAGCTTCTGTCGCATGTAACCGCTCTTCGAACGTATCCAATAAATATTTATCTAACACAATCTCACTTTCATACCCTGGGCTAGCTCCAGCCTCATCCGGGAAAACCTCCCTGATTTACCAACCGACAGTGCAACGTTGGAACTTGCAGCACAAACCACCAGAGATCATGGCTCGAAAATGAATGGATTCGTCATCGCTGGGACGGCATCTGGCGTCGGGAAAACCGTTGCAACGCTCACAGTTATTCGCGCTCTCGAAGCAACGGGTCAGACAGTTCAACCCGCAAAAGTAGGTCCGGACTTCATCGACCCGAGTCATCACGCCGCTATTGCGGGGCGACCCTCTCGCACACTCGATACGTGGCTCGAAGGGGAAGACGGGATACGACGAAATTACGACCGTGGAAATGGCGACGTTTGCGTCGTCGAAGGTGTGATGGGACTCTACGACGGGGACCAGTCGAGCACAGCACGAGTCGCGGACGTCCTGGACCTTCCGGTCGTGCTCGTCGTCGATGCCAGTGCCGGAATGGAAAGCGTCGCCGCGACTGCGCTCGGGTTTCGAGAGTACGCCGAACGAGTGGGTCAAGATATCGATGTCGCCGGTATCATTGCCCAACGCGCTCATGGCGGACGTCACGAACGAGGAATCCGCAATGCGCTCCCGGATGGGTTGGAATATTTCGGTCGAATTCCACCGATATCCGGCCTCGAAATTCCCGACCGCCACCTCGGACTGCAGATGGGTGACGAACGCACAGTGGATACCGGCGCGCTCGATGAAGCTGCTGTACACGTTCGTGCGAACCGGCTGTTAGATATCGCTCGTGAGCCCCCTCGCCTACCGGTGCAGGAACCGAATCCTGCTCGAAATCGCCGTGTTGCAGTCGCTCAAGATGCAGCATTTCGCTTCATCTATCCTGCTGTCATGGAACGACTTCAAGCCCGGACCGAGGTTGTGACGTTCGCACCGACGGCGGGTGATGACCTTCCCGACTGCGACGGTGTCTATCTTCCCGGCGGTTATCCGGAACTCCATGCAGAACGACTCGCCGACAGCCCGTCGCTTTCGACGCTTTCGGACCGAGCGAGCGATGGTCTGCCGATTCTCGGTGAGTGTGGCGGTCTAATGATTTTGGCTGAATCACTCACCACGACGAACGAGCAAACCTATTCGATGGCGGGAGTCCTCCCTGCCGACGTTCGAATGCACGACCGATACCAAGCACTTGATCACGTCGAACTCCGTGCCCGCACGGAGTCGTTGGGCATCGATAGCGGGACGACGATCCAGGGACACGAATTTCATTATTCGAGCGCGGACGTCGCGTCCGATGCCACCTTCGCCTTCGACGTGAGACGAGGGACTGGTATCGGCGGGGGACATGACGGATTGACGGAGTTCGAGACAGTCGGCACGTACTGTCACGCTCACGCCGCGAGTGGCGCGTTCGATGCCTTTATCGATTCATTATAACCATGTCAGAAAACGATTCCAATTCCACCGAGACGGACCGTAACGAACAGCTGAAACAAACGCCCGGTAAGGGGCGGACACCGACGTCCCGACCTATCGAACCCGATGCTCCCGACGAGTTTGGCCTTGTTCAACTCTGGTGGGGAGATGGTAAGGGAAAGACCACTGCCGCACTGGGGATGGGCTTTCGCGCCGCGGGACACGGGTATCGCGTTCACATGCTCCAGTTCATGAAGGGTGGCGCGTCAAGCGTCGAAGACGTTCGTGGGGAGTACAACGCCATCGAGCACTTTCCCGGATTCACGTACGAAAACACGGGGAACTACGGATGGCATGGATTCCTCGACGGGTCGGACGACGACGAGCACGTCGCCAAAGCCAAGGCCGGATTTGCCCGGGCTGAAGAACTCGTCCACGCCGCGGGCGAAGTGTCGCTCGATGAACCGCTTTCATTCGACGGGTCGCCCGAAGATGGAGTTCACATGCTGATTCTGGACGAAATCCTCTATGCGGTGAACCGAGAGCTGATCGACCAAGAATCGCTCATCGAGCTTATCGAATCCAAGCCGGATAATTTGGAGTTGGTTCTTACGGGCGGACACCTGAAACCCGAGTATCTCTACGACCATGCGAACCTGGTCACCAACGTCAGGAAGGAAAAACATCCCATCGACGATGGACAGCGCGCCCGCAAAGGAACCGAGTACTGATGACGGAGACGGTGCTCGTCGCGGGGACGGAAAGCCACGTCGGAAAGAGCACCGTTGCTGCGGGATTGTGCCGACTTCTTGCCCGA
This sequence comes from Haladaptatus sp. HS23, assembly GCF_056892285.1. Lineage (NCBI taxonomy): Archaea > Methanobacteriati > Methanobacteriota > Halobacteria > Halobacteriales > Haladaptataceae > Haladaptatus > Haladaptatus sp. HS23. Next base: position 17,701 of record NZ_JBXGLH010000031.1, read on the forward strand.
CGAGGCGTGTCGGTCGCGCCGTTCAAAGCACAAAACATGAGCAACAACGCTCGGGTGGCCGTTGCCCCCGACGGAGAATGGAGCGAAATCGGCGTATCACAGTACGTACAGGCACGAGCGGCTCGAATTCCGGCGACGACAGATATGAATCCCGTTCTGCTCAAACCATGCGGGAATGGCGAAAGCCAACTCATACTTCAAGGGAAAGCCGTCGAGAACGTTGCTGCTGGAGCGTACTACGAGTCACAGTGGGAGCGGGCCAGAGGTGCTGCTGTCGAATCCTACGAACGATTAGCAGCGCACCACGATGTTATCGTTGCCGAAGGAGCCGGCAGCATCGCTGAAATCAATCTTCAGCATCGAGATCTCGCGAACGTAGAGACCGCACGGTTTGCGGACGCGTCGATCCTCCTGCTCGTAAATATTGAACGTGGTGGAGCGTTCGCCAGTCTGTACGGAACGTTGGAACTCATGTCCGATGATGTTCGTGACCGTGTTCAAGGAGCGATCATTACGAAATTCCGTGGAGATGAGACGCTGTTGGATCCTGGTATCGAAGCGATCGAAGATCGAACGGGGGTTCCGATTCTCGGCGTGTTGCCGTATGATGATCCTGGTCTCCCGGAGGAGGACAGTGTTTCGCTGCCACAGCAAGAGAAGATGGCGATTTTCGGTGACGATGACGGCGTCCCAGACTCGCATGCTATCACGATCGGTGTTCCACGGTTACCACACATCTCGAATTTCACCGATCTCGAACCACTAGCGAATGAACCTGGTGTCCGTGTTGCATATCTTCCACTTCACTCTGGTCTCGACAGCGTCGATGCTGTTGTGCTTCCCGGTTCGAAGAACACCGTCGATGATTTGCTTGCTCTACGGAACGCAGGGTTCGACGAGCAGTTAGCGACTTTCTCCGGTCCTATCGTCGGACTCTGTGGTGGTTATCAGATGCTTGGCGAACGAATCACGAACGCCGCACTCGAAGGTACCGACGAACACGATGTCGTGCGTGGTTTCGATTTGCTTCCCGTCGAAACGCGGTTTACGACTGAAAAACACGTTGAGCGAGTAACTCGAACACTAAACCCAATTGGGTTGCTGTCCGAAGCGGAAGGGACGGTTCGCGGATACGAGATTCACATGGGCCAAACCTCCGCAACCCGTCCGGTCGAGCAACCGATTGGTGAGGGGAGTACCGCGATAGATTCTGTCCTCGGAACGTACCTCCACGGCCTCTTTAAAAACGAGAACGCTCGAACTGCACTCGTGAAGGCAGTGTTCCAGTCTGCGGGTAAACCATACCTCGATGAAAGAGATTCGCTTCAGTCTCCCTACGATGCTGCTGCTGATCTTCTCATGGCAAACATCTCTACATTATTTCAGGAATTTGTCGGTATCGATTGGCAGGCACTTTCTAGATAAGGAAAACCAAGCGGCAGCGGTACGATTGGCGTGGTTTTCGCACTGTTCGTAAGCGACTGATTCTTGATAATGAGGTCGGCTGCACCGTGAGACGACGAGATTCGACTGCTTCGTCGAAAACCTAGTCGTGATGAGACGAAGTGATTAGTTAGCCACTCACAGTGGAGACGGTGAAACGCCACTCTACAACAGAATCGCTTAACTAGACAGTGCCCTTGGCGACGAGTGACTTGGCGCTGACGCAAATTCATCTGTCAACGATATCCACAAATCACAGAAGACGAATCATACACATTTGTGGTCCTGTTGAAACCCTCAACAACTGATACGAATCGGGTGCTGAATAGAGGGCGCGTATCAGCTATGAGAATCTTCTCGACTTCAAGTTACATACAGACGAGATAGATATCACGACTGTACGAAACGCCTGCACTCAATCCCTGACGGTTATCCGGACTGACCCGACTTCTTGGCCTTGAGAAAGTTATCGCGGAGGTATTCTAACTCGTCGAACCCATAACTTCTTAGAAGCTCCTCGATTTCCTGTTTACTACTTCCTAGACGTTCTAATGGCTGGTCGTGGGTTACGATGTATACCAGCCGCGTCGTTGGCGACGAAAAGGCCGTTGAACCGCCACGGAGTAGATTAATTTCTTCGCCAACGATGTCGGACATGATAACGGTAGGCGATGGGATACTATCATCCCTAATGACGCTATCGAGCGTTCGAACTGATGTTTCTTTCCCCTGCCCCGAATGACGAACTTCGCCCATCCCACCCGGCGTATCGTGTTGAGTGTCGAACGCTATCGTCCCATCTGAGTTTGAGATGGCACAATCCATAACGAGGGCGTCAGTCCCATTTAATTCAAGGTTCGTCTCTAGTCTCTCTCGTGTCTGGGGATGAGGTTCGAAACAGACGATACCTATCTCAGGGTACCTTCGACCGATTACACAGCTGTTGAGGCCAATGTGAGCACCAATATCGAAGAAGACATCTTCTTTATCCATTTCGGAAAACATGTCCTCAAATATCTCATCATAGATTCCGACATCGTCGGGACGAAATCGGCGTTCTTTCTCTGGTGCCACACGGAAATGCACGTCGACGCCGCAGATCGTCGTTTGTACGGGTTTATCGAACGGCTGCTCTTCATCTCGGTCCATGGCTTTGATAAGCAGATAGTAGGGGATACGCGATATAACGATACGGCTCTGATACCAACTACATGATAACCTCGCACATCTACTTAATGGCTGTTTCGCCACAGACAACCTGAAGGGGGCGATGAACGTCAATGCGGTGTGAATCTCGTGTGGTGGCTTGGTTCGAAAGGGGGTTCTGCGAACCCCCGTGAGTACAACGCTCTAATCAGCGCCCTCCGTTCCCTCCCGCGTTTGGCTTCGTGTGCTCGCATCCACCCGGCTACGTCGGGATAGGCGAACGTAATCTCGATGTGATGCCCGCCAACGCCCATTGCATCGTCCATTGACAACGTTCGCGACGCCTTGTAGGTCACGCCGGGTACACGCTCGACCATTTCCTCCATCACCCGATAGCCGTCGTTTGTGTACGCACAGCCGTAGTGGGTCGCGACCTCTCGATAGCCTAATCGTGTGACCAACACGTTGTTCGTCTGTGCGACGTTCTTCGCGTGCTCAAAGCGATCATTTAGTATCAGATCGCCTGATTGCCTTTCGTTCAACGTTATTGACAGATAACGCGATTTCTGTAATGGTTTACTACGTTCCCTTCAGTCATCGTATCGGTGTTCATCAAACTCATAGAGATTAGTCTCGATCGACTCGTATTCATCCCTGTTTGGTGAGCGTGGGTTGTGACGCGTGATTGCATAAAAAAGCAATCCGAGCCCAACCGCCAGTAAGATGTTTTCTCCGGATTGGAGAAGCAGCCGTTGGTGGGCGTTCAAGTGGTAGTCACGACGGATCAGCAGTCGATACACAGGGCTAGCGAGCCCACCTAGAACGATGAATCCAAAACCGAGAGTAGAATATCGATATGATGTAGTATGAGGATTTTGATAATAGGCAAGAAGACTCAATGCTAGCAAGATACTCCCACTAACGAATAATAGTGCATTGGACAGAATGAATGTCCACAACTCTGGTGATCTAGCCATGATAGGGGTCGCTCCAGGATGTTGGCCAGCCAAAGGGATCATCCGTATTCTTGCTCGTGTTTATATACGTGGTTAACAATCCCTCGAAGAACTCATCCAACCTCTCAACGAATCGGCTGTTTGGTCTCTGAATCAATGTAATTAGTTCTTCGAGCCCAGTGTGCTTCGTGTAAGCGGCTCGCTTCGTTTCGGAATTGTACTCGATGATATTGGCATCGTCAAGCTTCGGCAGGTGAATGTGAGACAGTGCAATCAAGAGTTCATTCACGGCTTCCTGAGTGGGCTCTGTGTCGCTCTGCTCCCATTGAAGAATTTCTCGCGCAAGCGCTGTTTTCGACATCGATGTCTGGGTATCTCGAAGGATAGCGATGAGAAGCCGTCGGTGTGTGTTTGACAGTCCAGACAGTGCTTCGTCTACTTCGGTACTCTTCATCTCAAGGAGCCGCTGAAACTGGGAGTCTTCGAATGCAGCATGATCTGTTGTCGTTATGCTTCCTTCCTCTCGATTCCAACTGATGAGGCCACTATCTTCTAACAGTGGCAGGTGTGTGTGGTAGAGACCCGTACGAATCTCCTGTGCTTTCTCGGGAAGGATGTCCGCGCCTGGGATTTCCTCTTCGCTTCTCGCAAGCGTGAGTGCGAGCTCTTGTTCGGATAGTGGTGCAGTTTCGTTATTCAGGGTTGCGAGGATTGCCCGTCGACGGCGGGTTCCGACTGCAATAAACATCGGCCTATGCTTCTTTCGTTCGTTTACGCGATACGTGGTATCCATTAGTCCATTTCTATTTTTTGGAGTCGATATAGGTCCAGGGGCTAAATGCAGAGCGTTCTTGTGGTGAGTACCGTGGTTGGTAGACTATTAGGGAGTGAGAACTGTCTGGATCTCTAATCCCCAAGTCGCGATCGACCTTGGACGTATCGTGGGGTCAAACCGGTCATTATCACGGCAACGATCAGCGTAAAACACTGCTGGAAATGAACCGGTCCATCGAGCTGTGAGAAATCTCACTGATGAAAAACCGAGTCATTTTTGATGTATAATTCTGATCGGTGGTGTACAGAACTAGTCAACTAGTTTCTTAAGCATCGCTCCAGTTTACCGAGTCGTCAAGAACAGCACGTAGAATAATCCCTTGCGATATCAGGGCTCCTGTTCTTGTGGGAGGAACTAATGAAAACGGAGTCAACCCCAATCGGGAATGTGACATCAACGGATAATACATCTCGTTCACTCACCAACCAAATCCTCACTGCAATTGCAGAATCCACCGAGCAATCAATAGAGGATCTCGGACCGCTGTACGATGCGATTGATCCGGAGGCACTTGATGCACTCTTTGCGCCGAGAGCGGATGGGTCGCCGCGTCCAGTTGGCAAAGTCTCGTTTCAGTATGCAGGCTACTGGGTGACTGTGTCAAGTGAGGGTGCTGTTGAGCTTGACTCCGAAGAGCGATAGATGCACAACGGATTAGAGTGAGCGGCGATGCTTCGCATGCTATGGACCGCAGCATTCGCTACTATCTGTCCATAGCTTCGATCAAACCGCGTCTACGTTGGCTACCCAGAGAAAATAAAACTGCTCAGAGCGAACACCAGACGAATCGATGGCAACTATAGTAGCCGTTAGAAGTAGCTACTCACTTTTGGGACCGAAAGTTGCTCGAGAGCAGTGTCAATCGCTGTT
>NZ_JBXGLH010000032.1:0-20669 GCF_056892285.1 Haladaptatus sp. HS23
AACCACGGCGATTGATACCGCTCTCGACCAGCTATCTCTTCCAACAGTGAGCAACTACTTCTAATGTCTACTATAGTTCTCGCTGTTGGAACGCTTATCATTGGGGTTACACAGCGGGAACGCCCGGTCTAAGATCGATAGAACTGCTATCCTGCCACTAGAGCCAGATTCCTTTACCTGAAAGGAGGGGTTGATCTGCCACACCATCAAAACTATCCAACCCATACAATCCGGAATAACTATCACAACTGTACAAACTGTCCAAACTTGAAAAACTATGCAACTTCTCAAAACAAACAAAACTAGGTGTGCTATCAAAACCCAACACGAAGTTCGCATAGAAGCTCAAGCCTTGGCACCGAATTTGGCTAGCAAAACTCGTTTTGCTATCCGAGATAGTTTTGATATAGTCGACAACCAGCGTTTCGGAGGCTGTCACGGCTCATCTGCAAACGTCTGACGCGCTTTTATGTGGTTTGGATGGTTTTTCGACTTTGTATGTCCGATACAGCCAAAATCGCCGTCTCGAACCAGAAGGGTGGAGTCGGCAAGACCACGGTGGCGATCAACGTCGCGGGAGCGTTACACCACCGAGGACATGACGTGCTGTTCGTCGATCTTGATCCACAGGGGAACGCCACGGAAGGCCTCGGGCTGGAAGCGGAGTACGAAGCACAACCGCCCACCTTGTTCGATGCACTGACGGACCACGAAGCACGCGAGGGGGTAGGTTCACTTATCGTCCCTCACGAAGAGATGGATGTCCTCCCGAGCAATATTGACATGACCAGTGTCGAACCAGAACTCACGATGGCGATGCGCGGACGCGAACGTCTAATACAGGTCATCGATTCGCTCGATACCGACTACGACGTCATCATCATCGACTGCCCACCATATCTCGGTAATCTCACGGACAACGCTCTGCTCGCCGCGGAAAACGTCCTAATCCCCGCGCTCGCCGAATCGACAAGCAAGCGCGCGTTGGAAATACTCTTTGACCAAATGGAGGTTCTCGAAGCGGAGTACGACACTCAGATTCGTGACCTTGGACTCGTTGCCAACCGCGTTGAGGCAACTAACGAAGCAGATTCCATGCTAACATGGTTCGACGAGGTGTTCACGGGTATCCCAGTTTGGGAAGTCAGAAAACGGGTAACGCTCCAGCGTGCGTTCTCTGCTGGATGTTCAATTTTCGAATTTGAAGAAGAGTGTGACATGGCTGCCGTGTTCCTCACCGTCGCCGAGGATCTCGAACGGCAGTTCGGTTTGATGGAGGTATCTGCATGAGTGACGAGAGTCGTGCCGACCGTCTCCGTCGTCGTCGTGCAGAGCGTGGGAAACAGACCGAGGCGTCCGAATCTGCCGAACGAGCCGACGCTTCGGCCGGGAATGAAATGGATAGCGGGTCAGAACCGTCGGAGATTGACTCCGATTCATCCGATAATACCAGCGCCGCAAACGAACCTGAGAGCGTGAAAGCGACCCGCGTCGGAACCTACATGTATCTCCCCGAGGAGCAGCGGTCGGAACTGAACTTTCGGTACAAAGAACTCAATCTCGCGTACGAGCGGGCGGTCAGCGCCGAACTGGAGAAGAACCGCCACTTCTATCCACTAGTCGTTCAGGCCGGACTCGAAGCGCTTGACGGTATGGACGGCGAGTCGCTTCGAGAACGCGTGCGCCGCTTCGAGTGAATCGGTCGGTAGTCGCCACTCTGTATCGTTTCGTTCAATAAAATGATCCTCGATCGCTGAGCGGTTCCCTACTGTTCGAGTAGGGCCCGAATCTCGGCTTCACGCTCATCGTCGGTGACAAACTTCCGGAAGCGCCATTCGAATGAGTCAAGTAGGACGGTGATTCCGTCGTCGGTGACGGCATATTCGTTTGTTCGCTTGTCCAACTCACTCTTCTCTACCAGACCACGCTCGATGAGCGTGTCGAGGTTGGGGTACAAGCGGCCGTGGTTTACTTCCTTGTCGTAGTAGTCCTCGAGTTCGCGCTTGATCGCGAGTCCGTATCGGGACTCCTCCGCGAGAACCAACAAGACGTTTTGTTGGAATGCGGTGAGATCGCGTGCAGTCTCGACACTACTAACAGATTCTGCCTCTGACATGGTAGTATCGTGTGATATTGATTGACAGTAGATATAAACCTTCCTACTCGGAACAATATTTATGATATCTATTATAAAAATTATCTAATAACAATATTTTTATTGAAAAGGTTGGCGATGTCCAATGTCTTGTTTGGAACTCCGGCTACTTTAGTGAATTCCCTACGAAACTCTTACTAGGTACTCTTTCGCGGGTTAGCAAGTATCCATCGGAAAAGTGTGGGGAAAATAATCAACAGAATGTAATTATTGAATCTCTATCATTCGATGCATCTGTGATCGTCAGATCTCTTGAATCCGACGGTGACAATCGGTCCTGCGACTGGTCGAAGATATTGCCGTGTGTAAAAATTCAGGTGAGTGTGTGAGTTCTTCAGCGACTAGTGAATACCGAGTGCTTCGATCTGCTCTTGGTATCGGTTTCGGATGGTGACTTCCGTCACTTGCGCGACGTCAGCGACTTCACGTTGAGTCTTCTTTTCGTTGCACAACAACGAGGCGGCGTAAATCGCGGCAGCGGCGTAGCCAGTCGGCGATTTCCCCGAGAGGAGTCCCTGTTCTGCTGTCGTATCGATGATCTCGTTCGCTTTAGACTGTACTTCTTCACTAACGCCGAGATCGGAACAGAACCGAGGAACGTACTGCTTCGGGTCGACCGGTTTCATTTCGAGACCAAGTTCTTGGGAGATGTATCGATATGTTCGACCGATCTCCTTCTGATCCACCCGCGATACCTCGGCTACTTCTTCGAGGCTTCGTGGGATACCCTCCTGCCGACAGGCGGCATACAGCGTGCTCGTTGCAACGCCTTCGATAGAGCGTCCACGGATCAGGTCCTCGGCCAGTGCGCGACGGTAAATGACCGACGCGACTTCGCGTACCGACCGTGGGACACCCAGTGCGGATGCCATTCGGTCAATTTCGGAGAGCGCGAACTGTAGGTTGCGCTCGCCCGCGTCTTTCGTCCGAATGCGCTCTTGCCACTTGCGCAGACGGTGCATCTGGCTTCGCTTTTCCGACGAGAGCGACCTACCGTATGCGTCCTGGTTCTTCCAGTCGATGGTCGTGGTTAGCCCCTTGTCGTGCATCGTCTGCGTGGTAGGCGCACCGACGCGCGACTTGCTCTGTCGTTCGCTATGGTTGAACGCGCGCCACTCTGGCCCGCGGTCGACGTGGTCTTCTTCGACGACCAGCCCACAGTCGTCACAGACGAGTTCGGACTGGTCCGCACTGTTAACGAGGTTTTTCGACCCGCACTCGGGACATCCCGTGACCCCTTCCTCCTCCTCGGTTTCGGTTTGCTCCGCGCCGCGCTCCCGTTGGCGAGTGGACCGTTTCATCAACCTTCTATACTCAATGCGAACATTTAAATCCCCGGATGGTCCCTCATTGGAGACTTTCATCTCAAATGAATGTCTCTATTCTGAAAACCCATAGACTGCGTCGAGTTCCTCGAGAAATATCTACTTTCTGTACTATGATCGAGAATAATTCAGGTATTATCGGGCTTTGCCAATTGTGAGATTGCCACCATGGTATCATCGCTGTCAGGGCCAGCATCTTAAGCGATCAAAAGGAATTCCGTTGTCTTGTCCGTTCGTCACTAGCTCGTGGAGCGCAACTTCGACCTCAATCGTTGTCGTTAGTCGTGCTGTTGAAGGTGGTCAATTTTGTACCGGGATCAGCTAACTTGGGTCGCCGGGCACGGGACGAGACCATCTCGTTATATCTGGCTTTTTCTGGTAGCATGCGACGAGCGCATGGTTCGACATCGTTGTTTGTGCTGTGGAAACGAGGACTTCGAGGGTTCGCTCGTGGCCCTTTAGATATAGTATCCAAAATTATATTACATTTGCTAGATTGATTTCGTTCATCTCAATACTCTCCTTTCCATAAACTTGGAGCAATATCGCATGATGTTTCACTCTTTCTCGTCGTATGAAACTGTTTGAAACGATTTTTGGTTCACTACCCGTTTATTATCTCCCTCTGTTTTGGTTGTCATGAGCACGAAATTCCGCATACAACAAGCACGAACCAGTTGAAATGCGTGGCCTCGCAGAGCAAGTCACAGCGAGGAGAAACGACATGACGATTCAGGCGTTCACCTCGGAAAGGCGTCAAAAGAATATATTTCATCTGACCAGTCCCACTTCCGGAACTCGACTAACAGAATCTCATCGAGTACTGGATAACCCATGGAATCGACGAAAAGACCCCTGCCGTATCATAGCTGGAACGAAATCTCACGGTCGGAATTTCAATATCGAATCGGTCGACGATGGCCGAACATGGAGAACGTAATTCCTCGGTGTCTCATCTCTCACGTCATTTGTCTTCATTAGAGCCGCGGTTCTGTTTGTCTTTCTGACGCTCGTTCCCGTTCTCACCGTGGCCAGTAGCATGCCTACCACGCGTTGGTCGTTTTGGTTGGTCACTCCGTTTTTGTATGAGTTCCGTCTCAAACTAGAGTCCCGCTAGCTTCAATAACCATTTCGCTGTGCGATACTGGAATGCAATTCATAGATGCACACCATCTGATCACATTCACTCAAGTTAAGATAGCGTAGTTTGTCAGCATAGTACATATCCTTATTTCAAATCAATAGCTGTCGGTAGAGTATGAAAAGCAAGCCCCCCCCTGGAGCTACGCACGAGTACTTCAGTGTCGTAACTACACGAGCCTGCAATATGGAAAAACGAGTGTTGTTAGTTTGCGACTTCGGCGCTTTCTTTGTCGCCTACGTATTGGGATTCCCACTCACGACGTGCTTCGATCTCTCGTTGCCCACGTCGGGTGAGCGTGTAGTAGTTCGTCCGTCGGTCTACCTGTCCCTTCTCGACTAGCCCTTTGTCTACCAACGTATCGAGGTTTGGGTAGAGTCGTCCATGATGAATGTCCTTTTCGTAGTAGTCTTCGAGTTCTTCTTTGATCGCGAGTCCGTGTGGTTCGGTCAACCCGTTGATGACGTACAACAGGTCTCGCTGGAAGCCAGTCAGATCGTACATGTTCGACTCGATGTTATGTCTCCAGGGTATTAGTTAAGTGCATGATAATGCACCTTTGTCCGATGAAAAACGGAATAAACATGGCCGATAAAATCTGACAATTCTCTTCTAGCCACAAATCCTTTTCATCACTACTTTGTTTATACACCATCATTCACGGATAATCTGTTAGAATTGGCCCAAGATAATATATGCGCTGGGTCATCAGATGACGATGATATGAAGAAACAAGAGTTGATTCAGATTCACGGGCTCCTCGTGGAGGTACAGAGCCACTATGAAATGGAAAGTGGTTGTTCCACTGACTGTTCGGAGTACGAGCGACTCGGAGTTAATCCAACATCTATACATCGATCAAAAGCCGCCCATGAGGAAGCTATTTTTGTACTTCTCGATGGGCTCATCGACGCAATGACATCGAAAGAAGAACAGTTGACGTCACATGCTGGCTGGTAGATCTTACGCCGGTTCGGCGTATCGTCGTCTATATCTCGTTTACGGTTTGTGTTTCTCTTTGGCTATAACCTGCGCCAGCGTTATGAACGAAAACATGACAACGATGACCCCTCCGATAGCAACAGGTGGCAGTGTCCCAAGTACGGATATACCGAAAATCGAACCTGCGAGAAGGATAGTACTAAACACTGACGTGCCAAGGTAGTAGGTTCCCCACGGTAGTTCTTGTTCCGTTTCGACTACGTCACCGGTTTCAACTTCGTCGATGGTAAGATATCGGTTGAGTTGATCAGCAAGCTTTGTCCTTTTGACCGTCCCACGACTTTGATTGTATTCGATGATACCCTCTTCATCGAGCTTTGGGAGGTGGGATTGATACAGCGGAATGTACACGCGCTGGCGTTCATCGGACGTAAGCGCTTGCACGCTCGTTTCGTTTTCCCACGCCGCGACTTGCTCTGCGATATCACGCATCTCCACAGTCCCTTCGCGTTCTTTGAGATACTGGAGGACGTAGCGCCGTCGTGGTGTCTGAAGGAGATGGAATATTTTATCCTTCGACAACTAGGTTCGTCAGTCGTATCTGGATCGGTATGTGTTCCTCTATCGCCGGGGTGAAATCCTGTAGCGCTCATGACGGATGAATTATTGGCAGGTTAGATAATAAACCAATAAAGTTCTCCCGGTTTGTTGCGAACAGTTGCAATAGATTACCACATTGGCTAGTACACATATAAAATATGGAAATTCAAATATTAAATAGTAAGAAATTATTTATAGAAGATGCGATCTTTGTATTTGAATTATGATCTACTGGCTAGAAAATCGCGTTTTAGCCCCTCTAATGATGAGTTGGGTTTTCTTGCATTCCTTTCTTGGAAGTCTTGTTAAGCTAGTGACTCCCGTTTATTCCCCGTCAAGTATTCCATACTAGCACACGTAGTCTCTGTTGAAACAATTGAGTATGGTTCCTCTCTATCACCTCTATCTGAATTATTTCTATACGTTATGGGTTACAATTGTTCACTTGGTTAACGCCTTTATAGTAATGAGGGAGCCAATCATAGAGAAGATATGCCCAGCACGGAGGCAGGGGTAACAATATCCGGCCATGAGGGACGTTAGCGCTCATGACTCCAACTCCCTCGTGTGCAATTCCACTTGAAGATACATTGGCACTTGATTACATGAAGAGTGGAACCAACGGATGGAGGTCACTCGTGTCTCTATTTTCCCATGCAAATGTCATTAAACTCGTCAGTTATGTCTAAAACACAAAGCGACGTTTTGCGTGAGACAACTGTATGATGATAGCCCGAGAGGAAGTGGACGAAATACACGGTTGACCGGTCGACAACGCGATACGGTTCTCATTGCCTATCAGTCAGAGTATTACAACATTCCATGTGGTATCTCACAGGGAGAACTCGCCGAAAAACGCTACATCTCCATGTCGGCAGTTTCACAACAGCTACAATGTGCCACTCGCCAACTTATCGTGAGTACGCTCGCTGTCGAACAGGATTAGGCCTCGAACGGTGATTTCGACGCTTCCGGCTCGGACCCGTTGAGGAATACGAGGTTTCCGCGTCCTATTTGAACCCGCGTTATATCCTCGTTCTCCTCCATCTTCGAGAGTTTTCTGCTTACCGTTGATTTGGACCACGACGTCTCGGTCGTGATATCCGCCTGTTTCATCCGCCCGCCGTATTGGATGAGGAGTGATCGGATACGTTCCTCGTCGGTTAGCATCTCTTCGTCCGCGAGGTTCCCGACCGGTGGACGTTCGGATTCCGGCTCTCGTTCCTCTTGTTGATATCCTGTCTCGTCGGTGGTTTCGGCCGTCGTTTCCGTCGTTTCTTCTTCCGGCTTGTTTCGGTCGAACAGTCCGGACAGAACGGTGCGGATGGACGAAAGCGGTCCTTCGGTCGGTTCTTTTGCTGGTTTGGTGGTATCGACGGGTTCCGCCGATTCCATCGTTTCGCTGTTCGGCGCGTACGCAGGTGTTGTTCTCCACTCGGCACCGCCGTCAGAAATCTCGACGACGACGTCGAACAGCGTTTTCAGCGTGTTCGTGGTCTCCGGGTCGTGAATGTCGGGGTCCATCTGGAAATAGCCGACTGCCCCCGCCGCTTGTATTCGGTGTGTAAGTATGTGGAGATAGCGAAAGGCGGTATCGAAATCGACGTATTCGAGCAGGACGGTCAACGTTTGGACCGATACGACCGGTTGTGTTTCGCTGTCCGTCCACTCCTTCAACCGGTTACTGAGCGGAACGATGATTTCCATCGGGTCGGTCGGGTTGACGACCTCCGTCGTCACGGTGTCGGGTGTCTGCTCGTCGTACGTTTCCGACTGCGCCATCCCACTTGCGTGGATAAAACGTATTTCGCGTGGTTGTCTTCCGACGCTCCGTTGCCAGTCATCGAGCCACTGTCCGGGCGGTTGCGTGTAGGTGACCGAAGCAAGGCTGATATTTTCAGGCCGTGTCGAAGCGACAAGCTCCATATGTGCCCGGTTTCCATCGGGGGTCAGGGGGGCGAGGACAAGAACGTTTGACGCTCCTTGGAGGTCTTCTTCTATCTTGCGAACGTTCATTTATACCCTTTTTCGATACATTTTATTAACTTCACATTCACGAAACTATTTTGCATAGTAAATACACTGGAACTCGGTATCAATGTATTGTTCTCCTATACTATCCCCTACTATACGTTTGTATCTTCGATTGTTGAATATCCAATCGCTTCGATGTTTTCAAATGAGTTTTTGCTATTGTCCAGCCGCGAATGAGAACTGTTTCGACGTGCATACTGCCATCTCGCCTACGATAGTTGGATATGCATGGAGGTCTCCACACGCCCTCTCCGTTCCCTCGTTCCCATTTATCGTCGTTCATATCTACGAGTCGTTGTCGACAACGCCGTATTTGTTGTAAGCCAAACAGCAGCCGACCCTAAAGCCAATGTGTGACTATTACCATCCCTTATTAGCTACCCGGTTGTCAAAAAGTATCGGCTTGCAAATGCAGGCATTACCCCTCGTGTTGTAACGTGTTCGTGATGAGATTCGCATGGCCACGCCGTAGTCGTGTTGAGAGTGCGTTCGGCGATATATCCAGTTCCCGGGCAACGTGTTCCAATGTTGCTCCACGGGGAATATTGAAATAGCCCAAATCGAGCGCTACCATCAGTGCTTCACGTTGTTTGGGTGTCATTTCATACTTTCCAAACGCGTTCGGATGCCGAGATTCGTACAAACGAGTCAGACGAAATGAAATTCCGTAGTCAGAACAATAATCGTGAAATTTCGTCAGTGATGATTCACTGGGGAACAGCAGTTTGAGATTCCATTTGTTCCCGTCACTGGTCGCTTCTAAAATACTGGCTTTCAGCTGTGAGACGGCGTGACCGATCGTCCCAGTACGCTGGAACCACGAGACGCGGTAGAACCGTTCGCTGTCATGATCTTCGAGCAGCGTTATCGACTTCACCGTTTTATCCTCGCCCAGTGCCTGCTCGAACTGCTCGAACGAGTCAGTACTCGCCCAAAAATACGGAGTTACGTATTCGCTGTTCGCGACGACGCGTTCTATTTCGACATACGTCTCCGAGATCTCTTTCAGTGTCTCGTAGAGAATAAATTCGTCCGCAGGTACGGTAAATTCGGTCAGAACGCTCATCTCTCTAGCCGACGCATGGTTCCGGGTATATTGTAGCTATCGGTGGTCCATTCCGTCGCTTGCTGTCGACTTTGACGCCATTTTCGAAAAGCTTTTATAAAAATGGGGTCCACCGGTTTATTGATTGCAAGACGAGTGAGTGTAGTTCATGGATTATATCCGAAAACACTGCCGATGTGTAAACCGCGCCCTTAAATTTGATATAGTAACGGCAGTGAACCTCAACACAACCAATGTCTGACGAGCCAACTATTCTCATCGTTGATGACGAACACGCGATTACCGACTTACATGCACGGTGGCTCGAAGACTCCTACGACGTTCGAAAAGCGTACAACGGAACGGAAGCGCTGGAGACTATCGACGAAGACGTCGATATCGTCCTCCTCGACCGTCGAATGCCCGACTGTTCGGGTCAGGAAGTTCTTGACGAAATCCGCGATCGGGACTTTGATTGCCGAGTTGCGATGGTGACCGCGGTCGAACCCGATTTCGATATCCTCGAACTCGGATTCGACGCCTACATCTGTAAACCAGTTTCCGACCCCAATCAGCTCCGCGAAATCGTCTCCTCGCTCGAAACGCGTTCGAAGTACGACTCACAAGTACAGGAGTTGCTCGCTCTTTCGTCGAAAAAGGCGACTCTCGACGAGCGTAAGGAGTCGGCGGAACTGTCCGAAAACGAGGAGTACGGTGCTCTCGAGGACCGACTGGCATCGATCAGGAACGAGCTTTCGTCCACTACCATGGAGTTGAACGATGACGACCTTCGAGCGGAGTTCCACAATCGCAACGACTCCGGATCGAAGCTGATGGAATCCGCGGCACGACGGGACGCGCCAGAATCGGAAGACTGAGCGCTTCTCCACTCGGCGTTCCCGACACTCGATAGAACGATGAATCGAACTCATACGACCATTCCGAACGGATATCTATGATACTGGCCGCTACAGCACGTTTCCGAACGATTTCCCCCATCTGTTTTGCGGTCCCGTCCACGTCCCGTGGAGTCCGTTCGACCGACCGCAGTTGGAAACGACGTTCATGAGCGAAAACAGGACTTCATTCCATCGAGAATCCGTTTCGAGGGGAAGTATCCTCCTGCTCATCGACCACCGTCGCAACCGTCGGCTGTTAGCTGATTGGCTCACGTCGGAGTACGACGTCGTTTTCCCCACGGACGGCATCGATACGTCCTTCGATTTGTGTATCGTCGATGAGGCGTCCTTCGCCCGATATCGCAACGACCTCGAAGCGAAAAAGGAGATGTCCCTTCCCACGTTCCTCCCGTATCTCCTCGTCACATCGACTACTCCCCCCGCACGAACCCCCGAGGTGTGGCAGGGCGTAGACGAGGCCATCACGACGCCCATCGAGAAGGCGGTTTTACAGGCACGTTTGGACGGCCTTCTCGAACGACGACGCCTTTCCGTCGAAATCGAGCGGGAGAAAGAACAGAGCGAACGACGGTTTCGAACCCTGTTTCAGACCGCCCCGGACCCCGTGTTCGTCCTCGACGGTGATGGCCGAATTCAGGCGGTAAACGACGCCTTCTGTGACGTTTCTGGGTTCACCCGCTCGGCCATGCTCGGCGAGCGTCTAGAAAGCATCGACGTGTTCCCGAACGACTCGCTCGATAAACTCATCACCGATATGCGTGAGCCGAAGCGAGAGGACACCTCCCCGTACTCGGTGACGTATATGACGCTGGACGGCGAGACTCGATACGCCGAAATCAACACCACGCAGATGCGCTTCGACGAGGAGAACCCCGAAGTCATCGGCATCATTCGGGACGTGACGGAACACAAGCGCCGAAAACAGGAGCTTCAACGCCAAAACGAACGTCTCGACGAGTTCGCCAGCATGCTCGCACACGAACTTCGAAATCCGCTCGGCATCGCACAGGGGTATCTACGGGTCGCGCAGGCCGAAAACTCGGAGGACGCGTTCGAGGAGGTCACCGGTGCCCTCGACCGAATGGAACGAATGATAAACGAGATGCTCGACCTCGCACGGAAACCCGACGTGCTCTCGGAGAAGGAAGTCACGGAATTTCACGACGTCGTAGAGGACGCGTGGTCGCGGGCCGCGCCACCCGAGGCGACGTTGGTGTTGGAGAACGTCGAAGGGGAGATTTCGGCGGACATCGACAGGCTCAGTCAGGTGTTCGAGAACCTGTTCCGAAACGCGGTCGAACACGTCGGCCAGGGCGTCACCGTTCACGTCAAACGCAGTTCGGACGGCGTCTGTATCGTGGACGACGGTCCCGGCATTTCGTCCGACGAGCGCGAGTTAGTGTTCCAGAGCGGCTATACGACGGACAACGGCACCGGCTTGGGACTGTCTATCGTCGAGCAAATCGTGGAAGCCCACGGCTGGAAGATCGACGTTTCGGACGCGAGTACCGGCGGTTCACGGTTCGAAATCTCCGGTATCGATTTCGAATAACGGCGGAAGGGAAACAACCCGCCATGCTCGAAACAAAACCGGGATTGCGTGAGATGACAGGACCACCCAGTACAGGTTTTATCACCGGTCTTTCTCGACACGATGGTCGATAGTTGGGTCCGCCGCTGCCCCTCGCTTGAGTGCCGCCCACGGCGCACACTCGGGGCAGGCGAACATGTTCCCATTGTCGGCCCCCATCGTTCGTGCGAACGTGGGGTCGACGTGTTCGTTTCTACACTCCGGGTTGCGACAACACCGGTTTCGACCAGTGTCGTGGTTCCATACGCCGTGTCGGTCGGCGTCCCCTCGGTGGGCTTTAGCCATGGATACTCACCTTCTCACGGGAGAGCAGTTCGCCGGTTTTTCTGTCCCGAAGCTTCCAGAATTCGGCGTTCGTTTCGGGCACTCGGCTACACTGGTGACACCAGAAGTGGCTGTTCGTCGGTTCCCAACTGGTGTGGCCGTTCGGACAGGTGTAGCGCCACTTCGAAATCGGCCCGTCGATGTCGTGTGCTCTCATATCCGCCCGTACGACGATTTCGTTCTAAATATCGAGCCTTATGCTCGGTGAAAGTAATCGTCGGACGGTTCTCACCGCTCGCCCCACCACAGGCGACGTTCCCCGACGTATTTCCCGGCAACTCCTGAGTGAAAGTAAACGCCCGAGCCTATCCCCAATTGTCAGTTTTGACGGTTTGGCTTGTTTTGACAGTTTGGACGATTTTTACAGCTGTGCTTGTTTTGCTAGCTTTGTTGTGATTTCCGGCTTCCCCCCATCCCCCATTTCGACGGTTTCGTGGCTTCCTACCGCATGTCGGACCACGTCTCGCGTTCGTACGCCATCCCCCAAAATGCCGTTTCGAGACGCGTACTCGTCACGAAGGCTTCCTCCATTGCCTCGTGAAGGCCAGGCGTGGCCTCGGCTTGCTGGTCCACGAAGGTCCGCATCCACGCGACGGCGTCCCGAAACTCGTCGCTCGTGTACTTCTCGATGAACGGCGTGTAGCGGTGGTCGCCGTCCGCGATGGTCGCCATGTGCTCCGCGATGTCGAGGTATCCCTGACCGCACGGATAGACGGCCGCCGCGAGTTCGGCGAGCGTCCCTTCGTAGGCCGTCCGGAGGAGATAGTTCGTGTAGGCGACGCAGGTCGGTGCTTTCTCCACCGATTCGAGTTCCGCCCGGGAGATTCCGTACTCGGCGGCGAACGACCGGTGGAGGTCCATTTCGTCGGAGAGAATTCGATGGGCGACGCCGAACGCGTGGGTCATGGTTTCCTCGTCACGCGCTTTGCATCCGGCGAGTGCGAACACCCGGGCGTAGTCGAGGAGGTACCGGTAATCCTGTTCGACCCAGTGACGGAACGCGGCGGGGTCGAGCGTCCCGTCGGCCAATTCGACGACGAACGGGTGTGCTTTCTGTTCCTCCCACAGTTGGTCTCCAGTCGCGAGCAGTCGGTCGCTGAACGCCATGGTTCACGGTTATTCTCCAGTGATATAATCTGATGGTATCTGGCTGTTCGTTGCGTTCGAATTCACCTGTCTCACTGCCCGAAGCCGAATTCGGCGGTAAAACCCGTAGTTGATAGAGAACGCGGCGACGAGAATGGAAGGAAATCGGTGATCGGTGAGTTCTACAATCTATCGAGAACTTCGTCGACGACGTCGTCCTTTGGAACCTGTTCTTCCTCGCCCGAATCCATGTTCTGGACGGTCACGACGCCCTCGTTCAGGTCGCGCTCGCCGACGACGACGGTGTACTCCGCGTTGATGCGGTCCGCATAGCCGAACTGCTCGCCGACGCTTCGTCCCGTGAGGTCGGTTTCGACCGTCAGCCCCGCACGACGCAGGCCTTTCGCGTACTCCAGTCCGATTTCGCTCACCGAGTCCGAAATCGTCAGCACGTAGGCGTCGGTCGAAAGCGCCTCGTCGGGCCACTCGCCCAACTCCTTGAGCAACTGCATCGTCGTGGAGTAGCCGAACGCGAAGCCGATGGCCGGAACCTCACGACTTCCGAACTGTTCGATGAGATGGTCGTAGCGCCCGCCACCGAACAGCGCACGAAGGTTGCTCTCGGTCGAGAACGCCTCGAAGACGAGGCCGGTGTAGTAGTCCATCCCGCGCACGATGGAGAGGTCGAAGGTACACATCGACTCGACGCCGTATGCCGACAGCACGTCGTAGAGGTCGTGCATCCGTTCGATGGCTTCGTCCGCCGCGTCGCCCTCGGGGGCTTTGTCCGAGAGTTCGACCAGCGCGCTCTCCATTTCGCCGCTGATGGCGGTGAGTTCGTCTATCTCCTCGGCCGTTGCGCGGTCGAGGCCTTCGAGTTCGAGGTTGTCGAGGAACTCCTCGCGGCTGAGTTTCTCCTTCTTGTCGATGACGCGCATCACGTCCTTGCTCCCCTTCACGTCCATCGCTTTGAGGAGCGCGTCGAGCAGTTGTCGGTCGTTCAGCCTGAACTCCACCGAGTCGGCGACGCCGAGTTTCTCGTAGATGGTGGCCGCACAGGCGATGATTTCGGCGTCCGCTTCGACCGATTCGACGCCGAAGATGTCGATGTCCGTCTGGAAGAACTCGCGGTCGCGGCCCTTCTGGACCGCCTCGTAGCGCCAGCGTTTCGACGTGTCGAACCACTTCATCGGCGTTCCGAGGTCCTTGCGCTGCTGGACCAACCGCGAACGGGTCGGCGTTTGTTCGGGGATGAGCGTGACCTCGCGTCCGCCCTTGTCCTCGAAACTGTACGTCTGTTCGACGATTTCGTCGCCCGATTTCACCCGGAAGAGGTCGGTCGGTTCGACGCTCGGGGCGTCGATTTCTCGGAAGCCGAACTCGCGGGCCGTCTCCTCGACGGTGTCCACGATTTCGCGCCACGCCGCCCACTCCTCGGGGTAGCGGTCGTAAAAGCCTTTGAGGCTCTCGAGTTCGTCCATGCTTCGGGTATCGAAGGCGAGCGATTTACGTTTGGCTATCTCTCGATTTCGCAAGATTTCGTGTCGTTTCGGGTTTCGTGGGCCATCCTTTCTCTTCAGCACATGCCGTGACCCAAATCACTACTTCCGCCCGCGACAACAGCCTCGCATGCGAATTACCGACTACGAGTTGTTCGCCGTGCCGCCGCGGTGGTTGTTCCTCCGAATCGAGACGAGCGACGGCCTCGTCGGGTGGGGCGAACCGGTCGTCGAGGGCCGCGTGAAGACCGTTCGCGGCGCGGTAGAAGAACTCATGGACGACTTCCTGCTCGGCGAGGACCCGATGCGGGTCGAAGACCACTGGCAGCGTCTTTACCGCGGCGGGTTCTACCGCGGCGGTCCCATCCTGATGAGCGCCATCGCCGGAATCGATCAGGCGCTGTGGGACATCCGGGGGAAGTCGTTCGACGCGCCGGTGTACGAACTGCTCGGGGGTCGCGTCCGCGACCGGGTTCGAGTCTATCAGTGGGTCGGCGGCGACCGTCCCGAAGGCGTCGCGGACGCCGCCCGCGAGAAGGTCGATGCCGGATTCACCGCGCTGAAGATGAACGCCACGTCGGAATTCCGCCGAATCGACACACCTGCGGCGGTCGAATCCGTTGGCGAACGACTAGCGGCCGTCCGCGAGGCGGTCGGTCCCGACGTGGACATCGGCATCGATTTCCACGGCCGCGTGGCGAAGTCGATGGTGAAACGACTCGCGGACGCCCTCGAACCGAACGACCCGTTTTTCATCGAGGAACCGGTGCTTCCCGAGCAGAACGAGTTCCTGCCGCATCTCGCGTCCCACACCTCGATTCCGATCGCGACGGGGGAGCGAATGTACTCGCGCTGGGATTTCAAGGAGGTGTTCGAATCGGGCGCGGTGGACGTGATTCAACCGGACCTCTCGCATGCGGGCGGAATCACCGAGGTCCACAAAATCGCATCGATGGCCGAAGCCTACGACGTGGCGCTCGCACCCCACTGCCCGCTGGGACCGGTCGCGCTGGCGTCGTGTTTGCAGGTCGATGCCTGCTCGCCGAACGCGCTGATTCAGGAGCAGAGCCTCGACATCCACTACAACGAGGGCGGCGACGTCCTCGATTATCTGGCCGACCCGAGCGTCTTCGACTACGAGGAGGGGTACGTCTCGCTTCCCGACGGTCCGGGTCTGGGCGTCGAACCGGACGAAGAGGTTCTCCGTGAGCGGGCCGGACACGACGACTGGCACAACCCGATTTGGCGACACGACGACGGCGGTGTCGCGGAGTGGTGATGTAACCGTTCCCTTCGACTCGCATACCCTGTAACGCGGCTATTCTGGTTTGATGGCCCCTGTTTCGCTTCAGGCGACGTATAACAAAACGCCATCCCCCCGACGCCACAGTCGATGGGGTCCGTGGGTTTGGCGTCCGGGAGAACAGTCGCACTGCTACTCGTGCTGTCGCTCGTTTCGGGCACGTTCGCTCCGCCAGCGACGGCACAGTCGTCGGGTGACCCCCCGGGCGTCTCGGTTTCCGTCGAACGCCGACCGGCGGACCACGGCGTCGTTCGGTATCATCTCGACTTCGAGACGCCGGAGAGCGCACGCCAGTTCTGGCTCATCAATTACACCGGAAACGTGGTGTCCTCCGAGGGGTTCGTAACCGACCGGACGAAGAACGGAAATCACGCCCTTCGGTGGGACAGGGACACCGAATCGCCGTCGATGACGATAACTACGAGCGTGGATTCCGGGAGCGGTCGGGAGTTCACGGCGACCGACGAGTGGACGCTGGCACCCACACCGCGGGTATCGGTCGCGTGGCAGGCGGACGGGGACGACAACTGGCAGTACTTTCATCCGTTTCAGGACGACTATCCAGACAGAAGCGTTTCGTTCGCCGACGCCGGTGTTCTCGGTACGGCCTTCACCTACGTCGGAAAATACGACGAACACGTCCGCAACATCGATGGGCAGAAATTCCGGATGATCGTCGCGGCGGACGCGTCCCCCGAAGAATCGCAGGGAGACGTGTTCGATGCACTCGGTTCGGCGAGCAAACGGCTTCCGGGACGGTCCCCGGACGACGTTCTCCTGTTCGTGCTTCCCGACCCGATTTGGCGCGGCGGATACGCCTCGCCGCAATACGACGAACTCTGGGTCCACGAGGACGCTCGACTCGACGACCCACAGAACCTCTGGTTGCACGAGTACGTTCACACGCGCCAGTCGTTCGAACTCGGCGACCGGATGGGATGGTTCCGGGAGGCGAGCGCCGCCTACTTCGCGTCCGAGTTGGCGATGCAACAGGGGCGAACGTCGAAATCCGCCGTCGTCAGCACGCTCTCCTCCAAGGAGTACCGGAAATCGGTGCTCTCGAAGTCGGATACGTGGTCGAATCGTGAGGTGCCGTACTACCGTGGGGCGCTTACCCTGTGGGCGCTCGACGACAAGATACGGCAGGCGACGGACGGGAAACGGGGTCTGATGGACGTGTTCGACCGGATGAATCGGCGGAACGAAAGCGTCAGCTACACCGATTTCACGGAAATCGTCGCCGAGGTCGCTGGACGGTCGTTGGCGCCGTGGCTGGACGAACACGTCACGGCGACCGCACGGCTTGACCTCGGTCAGTTGCAGAAACGGGGCGATACGGGGTCGAACGTCGGTGCCGCCGCCGACGGTTCGAACGGGAACGACGAGAAGGGCCAGCAATCCGGGGATGAGGATGGTATCCAGCCCCCCGCAACGATCGGAAACCTCCCTTCGACGTTAGTTCTGTGGGGTTGTCTCGGCCTCGTCGGGCTGGTGTTCGGGTTGACGGCCGCACAGTTCATTTCGGGTACTGTGTCCCGATTCCGAGACGAGGAGTAACGCGGAGAGTTCTACCCCGTTTTGCGGTCAGTGGAGCGGGACCGATTTCAGCAGCGTCGCCACCCCTACGAACAGTATCCCGAGGACTTTCAGCCACACTTCGATAGCATTCCCCCACACCTTCAGCAACTCGCCGACCCGACGCCACCGCGTCGTCGATTCGGCGGGCGATTCGTCTCTCGAATCGTCTGACGGGGGCGTCCCCGTCGTTTCGATAGCGATTTTCATGGATCGTTCCTCGATACAAAGGACGAACGCGGCGAAGCGACGTCCTCACCGAACTTTATTTACAACACTGGAGTACAAAAATAATTTTCTCACGTTCAGCGAAAGTGAAACGGGACGACGTAGCACGCTCATCGCGACAGTATGTCTCTGTACCTCGCCGCGAGTGGATATCGCCATCCAACACCGAACGCCTTCGGCGAGACTTTCAGTACAGGTGCGGCCTGAAAGCGCTTGTATTCGGCGCGGTGGAGCATCGACAGCACGCGCTCGACCGTTCCTCGGTCGTGACCCGACTCGACTATTTCGTCGGCGCTCAATCCTTCGTCCACGTATCCCGCGAGAATCGAATCGAGTATCTCGTACGGCGGCAAGTCGTCCTCGTCGGTTTGGTCCGCCCGGAGTTCCGCGGTGGGCGGTTTCTCGATGACGCGCTCGGGGATGGTTTTCCCGCGCTCGTTCAGATACCGTGCGAGGTCGTAGACGAACGTTTTCGGACAGTCAGCGATGGGCGCGAGCGCCCCGCACATATCCCCGTAGAGGGTCGTATAGCCCACCGCGAGTTCGCTTCGGTTGCTCGTTGCGAGGAGCAAACGCCCCTGTTCGTTGGCGATGGCCATCAGGGTCGTCGCCCTGATTCGGGCCTGTACGTTCTCCTCCGTGACGCCCGGCGCTTCGTCGAGAATCGGAGTCAACCCGCTCTCGAAGGCTTCGAACGGTTCCTCTATCGGGATGTCGATGAGGTCGATACCGAGGTTGTCGGCGAGTTCTCGGGCGTCGGTTTCGCTCGCGTCGCTGGTGTATCGAGTCGGCATGGAGACGCCGAGGACGCTTTCCGGGCCGAGCGCATCGACGGCTAACGCGGCCGTAAGCGAGGAATCGATACCGCCGGACAGGCCGACGACGACCTCTTCGAACCCGGTTTTGTGGACGTAATCCCGGATACCGAGGACGAGTGCGGACCGGATCTCCGCCGGTCCAATCGGGGGTTCACCGGCGACATTCACCGTCGCGGGCGACTCGGAATCGAGCAGTACATCGTAGACGGCGAAATCCTCCTCGAAGGCGGCAAGGCGACACGCGACGGTCCCGTCGGGCGCGACGACGAACGACCGACCGTCGAATATCAGCTCGTCGTTCGCTCCGATTTGGTTCACGAACACGAGCCACTTACCGTGGTCTCTCGCATGTGCGCCGAACAGTCGCTCGCGGAATTCACCTTTCCCGCCGTAGAACGGACTCGCGGAACTGTTCACGAGGAGGCTCGCCCCCGCGTCGACGAGGTCCTCGATGGGGTCTTCGTGGTACTCCGGGCGCTCCCACACGTCGGGTTCGTTCCACGCGTCTTCACAGACGCTCACCCCCAGTTCGGTTTCGTCGGGCAGCGGGTGGACCGGTTGGTTCTCCGCGGCCTCGAAAAAGCGGTCCTCGTCGAACACGTCGTAGGTCGGGAGAAGTCGTTTTTCCGTTCGCCCGACGATTTCCCCGTCTCGACAGACTGCAACCGCGTTTTGTACTTTCTTCCCGTACTCCTCACGGGTTCGCGCCACGAATCCGACCAGAGCGGTGATCCCTTCCGTCTCCGCTGCGATTCGGCCGAGTGCATCGAGTTGGGAGTCCACGAACGCGTCTCGTTTCACGAGGTCCTGTGGTGGGTAGCCGACGAGCGCGAGTTCCGAGAACACCACCAGGTCGGCGTTCTCCTCGCGTGCCCGGCGAACCCCGGCCGTGATCTTCCGCTCGTTCCCTTCGATGTCCCCGACGGTGTAGTTCGACTGCCCCAGTGCGACCCGGACTGTGCTATTCTCTCCCACTCGCTATCGAACGGGGCCGAACGGCAAAATCGTACTGCTGAGCGACCCCGATGAGCGAGTAGAAATATGTGATTCCACATCGTTTCACCGCTATGCTCCGACTCGTAGTCGCCATCTTCGGCATCATCGAAGCCCTGTTTCCCCGACGTCTCATCGACGTTGCAACTCGGGCTAGTTACGAAGGCAACGAGGAGTTCGAACCGAAGCCGTGGGTCGTCACCGCCGCGCGAATCGAGGGTATCCTCTTCGTTCTCCTCGCGCTCTTCGGTGCCATTCGTCGCCGCGGGACACGACCCCCATCGACGGGCGAAGAGTAGTCGACTCGTTCTCACCGCGGTTTCAGGTTCGATTTTCTCCGCTTGCGCCAAAACCTAAAGGTATTTCGCGTCCTCGTTGTGCTATAGGATGGCAAGAGATTCCGATATGCCGTGGCTCCACCTGACGCCCGACGAGGAGGTACTGTGGTCCGGTCACAAAAGCGTCTATCAGGTCCTCCCACCGGTCGTTCTCGCCGCTGTTCTCATCTTGGTCGGTGCGGGAATCGCCGGAAGCGGCGTTTTCGGTGGGTTCAGTTGGGTCGGACTTCTCCTCGTTCCAGTCGGACTCGCCGTTGCGGCCCCGCCGTTTTTCCGATGGCGAAGCGAGTGGTTCGTCCTCACTACGGAGGAGGTGTATCACAAACACGGCGTTTTCTCGCAGGACGTGACACAGATACGGCTCGACAGGGTACGGAATACCACCTTCTCACAATCGACGCTCGAACGTGTACTCGACTATGGTACGGTGACGATTCACACGGCCGGCGTCGAGACGAACAACCTCATGTTCGAAAACGTTTCCAACCCACAAGATATCAACATATTGCTCACTGAACAGTTAGATCGAGTTTCGCCTCGACAGTGATTTCTGGGAAGCACGTTCCGGTTTCACAGGCCACGCCGTCCCGATATATCGGGTTTAAAATAGTCTGAAACGGTGCACGACGGGTTTCTGTTTTTACTGCCCCAGTGAGATGCTAAATCGAGAAAGAGGGCACTGTCTAGTTAGGCCAGTTTAAGAAGCGAGCAGTTCCGTGGTTTTGGTGTCTATGCTCAACCAAGAACTGCTC
>NZ_JBXGLH010000033.1:0-17261 GCF_056892285.1 Haladaptatus sp. HS23
ATCTTGGCGGTCAACGCAACTCGGGTCGCTCGATACTGATTTTCGTGGAGGTGCTCCTTGGCCTCATCGTCGGTCATGCCACAGACCTGCTCAAGCGGGCTTTCGGCGAGAAGCGTGTTCTGCAGGGTGGTTTTCGGGGCTTCTACCCCCACACTTGCGTCCTCAACAGTGTCCTCTAACTCGTCCAATTGGTCGACGATGCATTGCTCCTCGAAGCGTGGGCGGGTTGGGTCCCAATCCCCGAGTACACAATCTTCGAGGTCCCACAGTGACCGTTTGGTGAGTTCGTGGGATGATTCGAGCTCGCCGACTTGCTCTGTTAGTTGCTCACCGGCTGTCTCGATCTCCTCGACGACGTCGTCCGGTGCGTCCGTGTGTTCGTCGAAAGCGTTCGTCACACTCTCCGTGAACTGTGCTACTGCCGCGCTGACCGCATTGTCGCTCATTCGTGTGCTTGTATGGTAGCCCCGTTGGGGGACGGCAGCGAACGGGATGGGAACGCTGTCACGAGCGAGGGATAGTTTCGCCACTAAGCAGGGGCAAACTATTTTACGCTCGCGACAGAAGGGATGAGTGTTCAATTCGTGCGGGGAGGAACTGACCTCCCCGTTCCCTTCTGCCGCAGTCGATGTCCGTTACATAGCCGTTGGTTTCGGAGGCTCTTTATTTAAAGTCTGTTACTGTTTGAGTGATGGGCGTCAGACGCATGGCTGACGTAGTCATCCGTTGTTCACGCTCCAGACGAGGGAGTTGCCAACCATTTGCTTGTTGACCTCACCGTCGTCGGCCATATTCGAGAGCTTCTTGTATGCGGTTTCACGCCGGCATCCGACTTGTTCGGCAATGCCGGTAGTCCCGGCCATGCCACCTTCATCTTCAATCGCGCGAATGAATTCCTCTCGTGGATACTTCTCGGAGAACTTCCCGGATGATTCGTCGCGTTCGTCGTTTGCCATTGCTGGCGTTACGTCCGCCATGCTTCATGTAGGTAATGGACACCCGGCCACTTAACCATTACTCACGGGAGTAATGGGAAGCTTTAATAACCATTACTCGCATAGGTAATGGTAAGAAGCACTCGTCTTTCGGGGCGTCACGGAATGAGAAGACGCCCGGTGTTGGACCACCGGACGCAAGTGCTTCTTGGACCGAAGCAATGTCAACTACAACCCCAACGGTACAAGAAACCGCCGGACCGACTAACGAACAATTCGAAGTAGTGGATACCGCCGCAAAGCCGGTGTACAACGTGCGCAACGTGGCGAAGGACACGATCTACACCGTCATCGTGAATGCGGACGGGCACGCAACGTCATGCAGCTGCCCGCACCACAAATACCGAACTACTTTCTGCAAACACATGGCCACTGTCGAGGAGTCCATCGCCGCGAGTGGCGGGGAGGAGCGCGTCACCGGGCCATACACTGGCTACGACTGCTACGGCAACGTGGATCACACGTACTGGCGGTGTGAGCGCTGTGGTGCCGAAGCCACGCGCGAAGACGCACTCACTGATTGCTGCTAATGACCGACGAACAGCGTCGCCACTGTCCGGTGTGTGACGAACCGATCGCCACGGTGACGATAGATGGACCGGGCGGCGCGACACTGCAGCCGTGCGGGCACATCGTCGACCCGAATCACCCGATACTCGACTAAAACAAGAGACTATGACACGCTACTTGACGATTGAAACGGCAGAAGCGGTATTGAACCCCGAGATCCCCCGCCGATACGGCCTCGTGCTTATCCTCATTGGCACGAGTACCGTCCCGGCGGCCGTCTGGTACGGCCTTTCGCCGACAGATGCAGCGACGCTATCGATTCTCCTCGTATACACCCTGGTACTCGCCGTCGCGGCGGCCATCAACACAGGCGAAACGCACGGAGGTCTCTAATGCCACAGTGTGACAACTGCGCGGCTCACGTCACCTCTCGATTTCAACGCGTCTTCGGTACCGAAGACGGCGATGTGTTCGCCTGTCCGCAGTGTTCAACCGGAGCCGAACTGTTTAGTGGAAAGGGTGTGAGAGGTGAATAGAACATGACCGAGATAACTGACCAAGAGGTCGTTTGCCCGTTCACAGGCGAGACACACACTGTAGTGGGGCCAGAGGCGACGATGTGCCCGACTCGTGAAGTCGTGGAGCAGTGGATTCGGCAGGGACAGGAGGAAGAACAAAGATGACTGACGCGACGTGCGGGACGTGTGGCGGTGAAACAACGTCGGTGACAGGGAGCAAGGTCAGCATCTGTGATGCGTGCAAACAAGAGCTCCTCGACGACCTGGGGATTGAGTTTGTGAGACCCGACGAGAATCGCTAGCGTACTATCCAGAAGCAGACTCCGAGCTTAGCTGACCGTGATGGGCCGCGCGGGAAGTAGACACGGGATTGGTCCGTGTCTGCGAGCGCACTACGTTCGAAACCCGATTTCTCCACGTGACAAGAGTTCAGCGTGGACGATGGTGAGTATCGACACCATCTGCGGATTGTGTGGCTCATTCATCGAGTCGATTACTCGATCTTGCAACTCAATGAGTTTGGTAGTATCCAAGTTCCGGATGTTGTCTGCTGGATCTTCGACTCCCTGCCATTCACCATCGACGTACTGGTTGAACTTCTCCGAGATATCTATTTTGTCCATGAGTTATTCTCTCACCGTGATCAGATCTTGTCGAGGAGTGCTGCTTTCTTCTCTTCGAACTCCTCATCAGTCACAACACCATCGTCGTGCAGCTCCTTGAGATTCGCAAGCTGTTCAGTAGGATCTGCCTCAACGGCCGTCCCACCCGAGTGTTCGGCCATCTTCGACTGAATGAACGAGACGAGCTCTCGGCACTCTTTCTTCTTGGGATGCTTTTTCGAAACCTGGATGTGATACGTTGGGCCAGCCGTTTGGATAGAGAGGCGGCTTTGTGTGAATCCGGTATCGAGGTCGACACCGAGGATAGATTCGTACGGGATGGTCTTGGTATCGCTCCCTAGGAACTGGGGCACTTTGGCCACGATACGATCATCGGTGAACACGGTTCGAACCCACCCTTTCGTCCCGGAGGACCGCGAGCGGTCGGTTCCAAATAAGGATTTCCCGGAGCCTGCCCCTTCGACGTCGATAGTGCCGCCTCGAACCATGTATTGAACGCGCTCATCGTCTTCGAGGACGTCTTGGACTTTCTTGATGCGCTTTTTCGTTACGTAATCACCGCGTGGTTCATAATCCAGCCCATTTGACCCTAGGTTGAAAAGTCCCATACCACTCATCTATGTATTATACTATCATAAGCATTGTCACGAATCATTCCGAGAGGTTTTCCAGACTGCCTCTCAGTTTTGTCGCTATCTCATCCTGTGACATTGATCCGTCGAGAAACGCCTGGATCCACTTAGCACGTATCCAGTAGCTGACCCCGGCGACTTCGCCGTCGTCTTCATCGGAATACCAAGCGCGAACGAAGACATCTGGCGAGATATCCACTGTTTGCGTGGTAAGGCGACTTGCCTCAACACACGCTTTGAGTACGATTCCTATCTCCGAGCGAATCGCTTGTTCATCGGTATCTGAACACGGCCGATAGTCGATGAGCACCGTCTGGTCCTCGGTGAAGCCAAACCCGAGGATGTCGATCGAACACTCCAGGAGCGTGCCACGGAAGCACCCAAGCACCGCACTAGCGGTGGGATTCTCGTTTAACTCGACGGTCGAGTAGTCCTGACCGACAGTGGGGGTGATCGAATCGGTCGTCATTTGACCCTCGAACTGATTGCCTGATACATCTCGTCGACGACCATCTCGCCGTCTTCGGCTTCGTACACCTCGACATGCATATTCCGGATAGTTGTCCCACCGGGGGAGTTCGACTTGTTCAATGGCACGACTGCCTCGGGGCCAGATTCGCCAATCATCGCAAGTGTCGGTTGCTCGACGATGCCACCTTTCGCAAGCTTCGGGATTTTCAGCGACTGTCCGCCAATATTCGCACTCGGGATTTTCTGCCCGGCGATCTTGCCACCGCCAACAGTCACACTCGGGACACTGATTTTGTTAGGGAGGGCGTCGTTGAACGCCTTCTTGAGTCCACCTGCTGCCGCTTCGCCTGCCTTCGCTGCGGCCTTGGCAAGGTCGGAGGCTGCATCGTTCTTGAGATACGAGGCAATGTCTCCAATCATATCAGGGATGAGCGAGTGGCCGATGAGGCCGTCATAGAGCCCTTCGAACGCGGCAGTGATGCCACCCACGAGTACCTCGGCTGCCGTTTTCAGATCACCCCAGGCGTCGTTTTTGAGGTAGCTGGCAATATCCGAGATCATCGAGCGAACGATACCATCCTCGCCGATAATTTGCGTTTTCAGCCAGTCACCCATTGCGAGCACGGCTTTGAACGCAATCTTCGCCGCTGTTTTCAAGTCACCCTTCGCGTCGTTTTTGAGGTAGTGAGCAACTCCCGAGAGGAAGTCTTTGAAAACCTTCCCGAGCTTGCCACCCATATCGAAGAACGTGAGGACCGTCGTCCGGATACCCTTCCCAATGGCGTAGAAGGCGTCTTTCACGTCGCCTTTCGCAGGGCCCTTGAGGTAGGTCACGAGGTCGGAGAACAGACCGGGGATGATGCCACCGCCACCTGAACCGCCACCGCCGCCCACCAATGCCGTGGCGATGCCCTTCGCCACTTTGACAACGCCGTCGACGACGACTTGGAAGGCGTTTTTCGCATCCGTTAGCGCCTGGTTTTTGAGGTACTTGACGACGGCACCGATAGCGTTCTTGATGACCGGCGGGACGTTCCGTTTCAGCCAGTCGAAGGTAGCTTTCGCCCCCTTCGTGAGCAAGTCAACAGCGGCGAGGAATGCAGCCTTGCCGTCGTTCTTGAGCCACGTGACGATGCCCTTGACAGTGCGCGTGACGAACGCCTTGATCTTGCCCCACGCTTCCGAGAAGTCTCCCTGAATAAGGTCGTTGATGACCGAGACGGTGGTGAGGATGAAGTCGAGACCAGTTTTGACGACGCCTTTGATGAGACTCCATGCGGAGTTGACGACCGTCATAATCTTCTGTCCGTGTTTGCGCCAGAATTGCCGAACGCGAGTACCGAACTGTCGTATTGTACTCTCAATGAGCGCAAGCGTGGTGGTGGTCTCCGCCCGTATCTCGCCGAAGTGCATATTCCAGACCGTACGCAGTTGCTTGGCGAGCCCGAGGAGTTTTCCACGGACGACTGCGACAACGCTGTTAACTGCTCCCCTGAACCCGTACAGATCTTTTTTGTACGCGATGAACGCCGCCGAGACCGCGGCGATTGGGATGAGAAGGGCGCCGAGCGCCGTTGCAAGTGTTCCAAGGACAGGGACTACCGATGCTGAGATGGTTGGTCCGAGTGTGACTGCCGCTGCCGTGAGGCCAGTCACAGCAGTCGTCACGAGGGCGACGACTGCCGGCATCCCACCCAGTTTGCTATTGAATCGTGTGAAAATCCCAAGTCCGTCTGAAATGACCTTGATGAAGCGTTTGAAGTAGGGAAGAAGGACGTCCCCGATTGATGTTCCTAGGTTCTGCAACCGGGATTTCAGGAGCTGGATCCTCCCTTCGACCGTATTGGTCCGAATCGCCATCTCTCGTTGGAGACTCGTTCCATTCTTGAACTGCTGGTTGACGTTCTTCTGTGCCTTTTGAACACGAGGGAGAATGCCTCCCATCTTGGAGAACGCGCGTGTTGCTTGCGTTCCGAGCGCGGTGGACAGGTCACGAGCTTGCTTCCCTCCTCCCGACATCGCCTTTGCGACGCGATTCATCAACGTCGCTGGGCTCTTGGTTCGCAGTTTCTGGAATGCCGCCGTGTTCATCCCCAACGCGCCGGCGATATCAGACACCTTCTTCGGGTCCATCAACGCTTCAGCCGCCCGTTTGAGGTCACCTGCCGCGAGACGGGATGACGGACTCACCTCATTCATGGCCGCCGACAAAGCAAGCGCACGGTCTTTTCCCAGACCGAATCGGCCAACCAGGGTGTTCATCGAACGGACCGCCGTGTCCGTGATCTCCACGGCATCGGTTTTCATCGAGTCCGCCAGCTTGTTTGTGGCGTTCCCGAGCTTGCCGATTTGAGACATCGGCAGCCCCATCGCCTGAGCAATCTTGGCGAAGCGAACTCCGGCTTCATCAGCCGCGAGGTCGGTGGCGGCGGATATTTTACCGACAGTCTTGACGAATTTTGTGATATTTTTGGATCCTTCGACACCGAATTTCCCCGCCTGAGTAGCCAAGTCGACGAGTCCCTCACGGGGGAGGGGGATGGTTTCGGCAAGATCCATCAACTGACCTTTTAGTTCATTTGTGACACCTTTGGACGTCACCTTCTGCAAGTCTGCGAGTTGGCTTTCGAATTTCACACTCTCCTTGAGTGCTGCCGCCATCCCACCGACTGAGAGGCCAGCTAGGGCCGCTCCCATGCCACCAACAGCAAGCTTGGTGTCCGTGAGAACTGACTTGAGGTCCGTGAATTTCGATGCAGTCCCGTGGACTCCATCGGACGATACCATGACGTTCAACCGCTCTGCCGTCACCATTGTGTTAATTCTCTATCGTGTTCTGAATCGCGCAGAGAAGGCTCTCAACGGGCGAAGTGCCGAGATAAGCCTCGCTGCTATTGTGTCAATTTATTCTCTATCCGTCGACGTCGCCAGGCCACGCGCGCGTTGGCCTCTCGCAAAAATCGGAAAAAGGAGTGCTCCAAGGTTGGTATATTATACTAACCCACAGAACCTACTGCTCGGTTTGCCGCTCCAGCGTCTCGACGATATCCATCGGGAGCTGGTAGAGTTCTCCCCGAAACCGATAGAGGCGGAACTCCCCATCGACGATAGCATCGTCAGTGTCCGAGTTCATCGCCGCTAACCACGTCGAGAGGTCACCCTGTTTGTAGTCGGTGGTTCCCTCCTCCAGTTTCTCTAATCGCTTCTCTATGTTGCGTTTACTTGGCATCTGAATCACCGTCTGTAAGCGCGTATCGCCACGCTGCTCCTGCATCGTTCCACAGGTGGCGCGGGATATCGTAGGCTTTCATCCACGGGTAGAGTGGTTCATCAGGCACGTCTCGCTGTTCGAGGTCGTCAAGTCGCCTCTCGATAGTACGCTTCGACGTCACGGGTGTTCTCCATCCTCGTAGTCAGTCGTCTCACTGTGCCACGAGCCTTCGTCGTCTGTCCAGCAGTGGAGTTCACTGACGACTCCGGCATTGTTGCCGTCCTGGTCGACTCGGTGCATCGTGATCGTCATGTCCGTGTTGTCCCCGCCACTCGTCTCGTCTTCGAGCCGGTCGAGGCGATTCTCAAGAGACCGTTTGCTCGTCATGGATGAGTGTGTTCTCTGATAATGGCCGCTGTTTCAGTGCTGAATGCCTCTCGGTTCCCACAGGCGAGTTCTCGCTGCTCTCGCTCAATCTGTTGTTTCTCCTCAGCCGTAACGTGGATCGTGACACTGTTGGCTACGCCGGGAGTATCCGATTCGAGGCGTGCAATTCGCTTTTCTAGATTTCGCTTACTCGTCATTCTTCTGCTCCCTCAAGGCGGTCGAGGCGCTCCTCTATCTCTTCGAGTTCTTTGTCACGTACAAGTTGGCGGTACTGGCCAGCAGCGTACGCAAGGACACGAATCCATCCCTGGCGGGTTTTCTCTTTCTCGGCGTCGTAGACCCGACCGGACGTTACCTTGCGGTGTGCCTCTTTGATCCCATCGTTCAGGTGGTCGAGAATCTCGTCACGGCTTGCTGCCTGATTAGACCCCCCAGGGGTTCCAGTGTTCTCCTCCTTGTTCGGTTGTGTATCGTCTGATTTCGGCATAATAAGAATCGGGTCGTGCTGATTGACTACGGCTTAACGTCGATGCTCTCGGCGTAGTGTTTGGCAGTCTGATGCTGCTTTCGCGTCGATCGGATGGTTCGGAGAGCCTCGGCCTTCTCGTCTTCGCCCACCTCGACCAACTGCTCGTAGATGTTCTTGGTTTCGACCTTGCGGTGGTTCGAAGGTTGATCGTTCACCGGGTCGAAGCCACGATTCTTTTTCGCGCGCTTCTTGTCCATCTCTCGGGCTTGTTGCACCTGCCTCTCCCGCCTGATCTCTGCCTTGGATTTGACGTCAGCGAGGTCGGAGTCAGTCGGGTCAGAAACCACGCTCACACGGTCGTGTTCCTTGAGCAGGCCACGAGCAACGTCTACACCGTCGGCAGGGAGTTCGAGATGTTTGTTCCCGTCGACGACAGGGGCGTCTCGCAGGTCGATGACCTCGTTTCCGGATGGGTCAGTTGGGTCGCCAACCTGGGCGTATACGGGAAGTTCTAGGACGATGCTTTCGGTGTCGGTAGTGTCTTCACTCATGGGTGTTACTCTCGGTTGGATTGTGACGCGAAGCCGAGTCCTCGCTTAATCGCGTTCTTTCGTCGGGCGTTCTGTTTGCTCGTCTCGATACGTGCCTCTAAATCAGCGAGTTCCTCACGAAGGTTCTCGACGTACTCGGGTGGTGCGCTACCCTCCAGCGTCTGAATACGCTCTTTGAGGGCGTCGCGCTTCGCTTTGCCTTCGCCGATGGTTTGCGGGTCGTTAGTCATGGGTGTGTGTTCGTATGAATGCTGTCAGTATGGGAAAACGACATGGACGGGAATCTCCCCATCCAGTGTGGCCAACATGGAACCGACTGTGTTGCACAGTCCAGAAGAATCCGAGCTTACTGAATTCTCCATCCCTCGATTGGTAGTGCTCTCACCGTGTCGAAGGAACCACGACGGTCATCGCAATTGTCATCGATTACTCCGCGTACTCGTTGAGGTCGAGGTTGTCGCCAGACTGCCAACGGTGCAGTGCGTTCACTGCAGCGCCCACGGTCTCTCCCGTGTTGTCCGTTGCACCGTACACGAGTTCGCCGTCCTCGTTGAGACCGGCAAGCGTCCGGGGCCACGCTTCGAGTGCTTGGCGTCCCATCTCGGTTTCCAGTTCGTCACCGGGTTCGAGGTCGATATTGTGCTTGTCGTCGTCAGCATCGTAGCCCTCAGGGACAGGAATGCTAAACGAGCCAGTCGCTACGATCACGTGTTCGACGTCATTCGGAACTGACGAAGACGAGTTCTCAGTGGTTGCCATCGGAATCACCACCCCATCCCCGTGTCGTGGTCATCTACGGTCTCCTCGCCATCGTGCCTGTAGTCGGGAATACCACCCAGAACCCCACTCGTGTAGCCGTCAGTTGGGTCAGAGGCCGATGCGGTGGTTTCCTGTGAAGGCGAGGACTTCTTTCCCTCGACCGTTTTCACTGCCTCATCCCAGACATGATCGATAGTGGCCTCGTAGATCTCCTCAAACGTCATGTTCTCGGGAGTGTCGGCCTTCGCAATTGCACGGTACGTGAACGCTTTGAACTCGGCGTCACTCTTCTCGAGGCCTTTAGCCATCATCGCTGCTTTCTCTTCCGTTTCTTCACTGATGCTGTCTGAACTGCTTGTCGTAGTACTCATTGTGATATCACTGTGATCTGCGTATATTGATTGCAATCGAAATCGCGTGCTTAGGAAGCGGTACATCGCTCGAAGCGGATCTAGCGACGAGTGGAATACCCACTCGCCGGCGAATGAACCAGACATGGGTACCGAAGAGCTTCGAGTTCTGAACCCTCGGATTACAATGCTCTCGTCACACAAGGGAGATGACGGTCATCGCAACTCATTCAAGCGTGTTTGAGCCCGAGTTTCGTTGCCCGACGGAGGATCTGCGTATCTCTCCCACCGATCTGCCGCTTGGACTTGGCTTCCTCGACGAAGTCGTACATCGCGGTCTCGTCGACGTCAAGGCCAGTCTCGGTGAGACGGTTAATCACACTACGAAGCCGGTCCTTGAGCTCGTCGTATGTGTAGTCCGTGTCCTTCGCAAGGCCGTTCTCATGCCCACACTGGCAGAACGTCCGCCGGCGTGAGGAGGAAGCAGTCTTGTCCGGGAAGTAGCCAGTCAGTGTGGATGGGTCACGGGTGCTGAACGAAGAAACCGACCATCGGAGGTGGTTCTGATTCTCGTAAATGTGTTCGTCACGAGCTTCCTCGAACTCTGGGTGCCGCCGACGAATACGCGAGAGGCAGTGATTGCAGACGTCCGAGTTCTCCCACACGACAGCGTCGAAAGCATCCTGTGGGGAGGGCTCTTCTCGTTTCGAGGGTGATTGAGTGGCGCTCATTGAAACTACTCCTGCCAAAAGTCGTCTGGAAGCCAGTCACGAAGGACGTCGTCGTACGTGACGCCAGGTTCAGACTTGCGGCGGTACGCTGCTTTGCGGAGTTCCTCGCTCACAGGAATGTGGGTATTGCTGCTCATGTGGTTTGAATGGGTCTTGTGAGTGATGATTGATTATCGAAACAACGGTGACAGTATCAGCACAAGAAGAGGAATTCTGAAATCGCAAACTCCCCACGATGGGGAACGCTTCGTGCGTCATTGGTCTCCCTCAGACACGAAACGAAGTGACGATTTTCCTCTTCGCTGTTATACCTGTCTTGTACATATGTACGGGCGTAAATGACATAAACCCGACGGTAAAAGTGGTAAACTTTGGCAGTAGAGCACCTATCTCGGGAGAATTGGCCACAGGTTAGCAGCTCATACTAACTCACAGCGCGGAGAATATTACCCACTGTCCCGGGTGTCCTGGGCAGTGAATGATGAGACGACGACATATGGGATGATAGTCAATAATGGTGGTTTTTGGGGGTGTCACAGGCAAACGGCTACACTGGCCATTATAAATACATAAACCGGTTTTATCAGCTATGTTGCAAACCCACCGCTTTGGTTGTGACGCCTGTGACACTGGTCTGTTCTTCAGGTAGACGGCTTGTACACAACACTGACAGGGGGCGAGTGTCACACCCCTTGCCTGTGACAGCCTGCGACAGCCTGTGACAGAACGACAAATATTACCGGATCATCCGCTCTATTACCATGCTACAACGTGGAACAACCGGAGATATTCGCCAAGTGTCACAGGCACCTATAGAACTGCCTGTGACACCCAAAACGGAGACTTCGAAAGAGAAGTATCAGCCAGATTAATTAGATTCGAGGGCGATTTTGTCGTCACTCGCCCGCCGATAGACGCCTTCACCTTTTTTGAGCATCGTATCGACCCGATTTTCGGCGACATTTTCGGGCATGCTTTCCGAAGCTTTGTTGATGAGTTTGTCATAGCTCAAGGCATTGTGCGCGACGAGAACCCCTATGATGGTCCGGCGTGAGGAGTTGATTCCACCTTCGGGGATAAGATCGTACTCGTCAAGACTCGCCGGGTTAGCGTACTGGAGTCCGGCCTCGGTGAATGACGTGTTCTTCAGCACCCGGGTGACGGAGCTATCGTCTGTCAGCGTCCGCGTTTGGCCTTCATCTACGGTCACGGTCGTCTGGCGGAGTTGTTCCCAGAACACGTTTCGTGCCGCAGTGTGGTGATCGTGTTCGTGACAGAACGTCGTGAAAGCGTTGTAGATAACACTCTTCGGGAGTTGTGCTCCGCGTTCGTCAGTAAGTGCGGTCGTCGCAAACTGGTAGATGGGATCGGCGAAGTTGTTATAGAACGCCAGCCGTTCTTCTGCTGTCTCGGGTAGGCTGAAGTCGTCGTTTTCGCGAAGACGTTTGATACCGTCGAGCGCTTCGTTCAAGAGCCCGGAGAGTTCGCCGTCCGTCGTCAACTGCTCGAGGAAGTCGCTTCGGGCGGTCTTCTGTTTTTCAAACTCGTCGTTCGGGTCTGGATCCGCCTTGAACTTGTACGGCAGGTGGATTGGCAGTAGGCGACGCTTGATCGCGTCAGTGACTTCACCGAAGACGGGCGGTTCGTTCGCCCCGAAAATCAACTTCGCATGATTGTAGAAATCGAAGTCGTCTTTCCCTTTTTCTTCGGCGTTCGTGAAGTCGCCTCCAGTGAGTTTCTTGATCGAACTCATGTCCCGGATCTTCGCCCCGGAGATGTCAGCCGCGACGTTGGCCATCTTCCCCTGCAGGCTGGAGATTTTGAACCGATTCTCGGTGAAGTCTTTGAGCTCGATTCCGCGGACGTTCTCTTTGTGGAGGAAGTGGACAAGCAGCTCGGAGAAGGTCGTCTTTCCGTTCGCGCCCCCGCCAAACATGATCATGAAACTCTCGTGGTCGTAGTGCGGGAGCAAGCAGTTGCCGACCATTTCAAGCATGGTCAGTTTGTCCTCTTCGCGCCGGGTGATGTCGTCAAGGAACTCGTGGATTCGGGGGCACTCAGCGTCTGGATCCCGGTCGACAGGAATCCCGCGCGTGAACATGAACTCGGGGCTGTGATTATGGAACTCGAACGTATCGAGGTTGATAACACCGTTCCCGACGCATAGGTAGTCGTCTTCGTAGTCGCCCGCGTTGAACTCCTCGCTATCGGCGTACGTCCGCCCTCGGATCTGGTCGAGGATCTCGCGATACTCGTGCCGGCTGTAGCACGGTCCGAGTTTTCGGACAAGTATCTGCTTGATATCGCGCTCACCGCCCGCTTCGTACACCCCGCTAGCTTCGTGATAGGTGTAGACGTTTTCATCCGTGTCAGTCATGAACGCCTGCTCACCGAGAAGGCGGCCAGCGGCGTGTGAACGCGCCACACCGTTGGGGATGTCTTGAGTATTATATTCACTCCGGATGGCGTCCCAGGCCGGATATTCGTCTGCTGGCGGCGTCCCTGGGGTCCCAGTGACAGCAATTGACCCGCCGTCAGCAGTGACGCCCCTTGCTTCCGTCTCATCGGTCGCGTCAAGCGGCGTGTTCAGGATCAACTGGCGGGCCTTGCCGTTCTGCCCGTGGTAGTCGATGTTACAGTCACATGTCTCGTTTTCGTCGAGGATTCCCCAATCTCGAAGCGTACTCACGGAAGGCGGTGCGAGGCTTCCGCGGTCCATCTTCTCGGCCATGTGCTGGATGTGGTAGCGGGTTCGACCTCGATCGGCGTTTTCGCCAGGGGCGTACTCGGCGCAGAAGTGCTCTTCCATCTCGTCGACGCTATAGCCTGCCGCAAGACCACACAACGCGGTCAGTGTGTTGACTTTGTGCGTGTTCGGATGGTCGTCGGGATTGGCCTTCCGGAGCTGCAGTCCACTGTGGTAGCACCGGGGCATATCCTCCGGTGGTTCGACGTCGCGATCGAAATCGAAGTCCCCGACACCCGTCGCCGAGTCGTATTCTACCAACGGAGCGCCTCGGTACTGGATGCGTTCTGCTGCATCCGCCGGGTCGCTCATGCCGGGGATGTTCGTGTCGTTCACGAGTTCGTACTTTCCACCAACTCCGGGGATATTGTTCGGCGCGACGACGTGATGGCTCACGTAGCTACCACGGAAGTCAATATCCCAGCCGAGATCGTCGCTCATGGAAAAATCGCTTTCTGAGCCTTCGCCGCGTTCGGCGTGGATGAAGGTGTAGGCGTGCAACCCGCCGCTCTGGCTTCGAACAATTGGCCAGTCGGGGGGAAGCGTCACGTCGTCGGCGTTGAATTCAGCGGGGGCTTTGTAGATATCCAGGTCGAAAATGAGCAGGGCGCGGCTCATGTGCTCTTTGTCGCGGATTCCACAGACGCCCCAATATTCGTGATCGCTTTCAAGTACTTCCTCGTGCGAGTAAACGGTATCAGCGGCTTCGAAATCCTGACTGTAGCCGCCCCATTTTTCGAGTGGGTTCTTGTTCGTCTCGTCAATGAGCTTGATGAACCACAGATCTTCGTAGTCAAAGTCGAGGCAGGTGACAGTGTCGCTCATTGAGCAACCCTCCCACCGAGCATGACTCGGTAGACGAGTTTGTATCCGCCGCTCGGCGAGTCCTCGTAATCGTCGTGGTCGAAGTGAAATTCAGCTGGGTCGTCGTAGTTCTCGTACATTAGTGTCGTGCAGGTACAGCAAGAGACGACGCCCTCAGTGAGGTGGCAAATGCAAAATCATATACCGACTCCTCACATATGTGTGGGCAGGAGCATCGTCTCGCTCCGCGTTGCGACACGCTCGCGTTCCAGTCCTGGCAGACCATTGCGAGCGTGGAGCCTTCTCTCTCGTCGAATTCCATACCAGTATCTACTCCGTAAGAGCCGCCTCGACAGCGTCGTCCTCAACTATTTTGGCGAGGAGTGAGTCATAGCTGGGTTCGTCAGCCTTTGCGACGAGAATTTTTAAATCACGTCTTACTTCTTTGCTGACAGGAATTCTCGACTCGGTTGCTTTTGACATTTCGTTAACCTCGATTCGTTATTGCACCCCGGTAAAGTTAAGTGTAACGCCGTACTCTATAGAGTACGGTTGTTCCATCATGCCAGATACCGACACTCCGAGTGCGGTTCTCACCAATAAACAGCGCGAATGGCTCACTAGCGACGACTCCGATATTCCAGCACCATCGGAACGTGCACTACGTGCGCGGATACGAGAACGTTATCCCGCCGCGATTAGAGACCTTGAGCTCCTACTGATGCACTGGGACAAGCTCTCAGAACGGGATCGAAAAGAACTGGACGGTGTCCACACCGACGGGGCTCTCGCTTTTCTTCTCTCCTCACAACTGCCATCAGCGGAGGAATTAGACGAGTACCTTGACGACGTAGATGAACTGAAGCCTGGAAAATATGTCACGAGTGGTGATCGGGTGATGTGGTTGGAGAGGCTACTAAAAAGTGCCATCAATCGGGCTGCTGAAGAGAAAGGACACCCGCGACGATACTGGGTTGAGATTACCCCTCAAGAGCAGGATGAACGGAGCGTGATCGAGTTGAAAAACCAACTCCGTTCCGGGGAACTTTCGCCCGATGAGGTGCTTGAGATGTATAATGAAGGAGATCTACCACCAGATAAATTTAAAAAGGTTGCAGCAGCGTTCCCGGACGACGAAGACGAGTAGTTGTTCAACGGTTGTTATCAATCCAATAGCAGAATTCGTCGAAGTCGTCTGCGCCTGCTTGTTGAGCAATGCTCCGCAACGTCCCTTGCGCGATTTGCCCTCCGTTAGCGATGAGTGTCACGTTGTATGAATTCCCGTCATGGTCTTTTTTAGTCATGACAACGTGACTTCCTCCAGAATCTGGATTGGCGTATCGATACCCTGCCTTGAAAAGAACTTTCATCACATCACTGTGCGTGAACTGGCGCGGTGGAGATGGCATTTATTTCGAAGAAAAGTCAGGGCATATCGCCGGGAGTGTCAATTGATTCAGATACCTCGTCCGGATCGATGCCAACACGTTCGAGCATGATCTGCTGGAAAGTCTCTCCCCCGGCCTCATGGGGTTCCTGGTGAAGCGCGACAGCTTCTTTGGCCATTGCGACAGCTTCGTTCGGAGAGTCGCCTTGGCTGGCGAT
Organism: Haladaptatus sp. HS23; assembly: GCF_056892285.1. NCBI lineage: Archaea > Methanobacteriati > Methanobacteriota > Halobacteria > Halobacteriales > Haladaptataceae > Haladaptatus > Haladaptatus sp. HS23. The sequence goes on from NZ_JBXGLH010000033.1 coordinate 15,363, forward strand.
ACCGCTCTCGACGTGAGTAGCGACCCAGATATCGCCCTCGCGCGCGAGTTCGAAATCGGCTGGCGCGCTTTGGATGCTCATGGCATGGTACTACTAGTGTGGCTCGCATAAAGCTATCGCCGTTAGGCGGCGCCTTCTGCCGGTTAGCAGTACATACTAACCTTCACAGTAGAATATATCGACGATACTCAAACAGTCTCTAGTGTTCGCTTCTCGTGTTTTGATACTGATTCGACACCAAATTTGATACCACATCGAATTCTTGAAGCGCGCCAGAGCGCCGATCTTTAGTTCTGGAAACGTTTCCAGGACTGAACCCCGTCCAGGAAGTATTTCCTCAAGCGTACGCGGACAACACGGGTACATCTCAAACGGGGGAACGCGCGCGCCCGCGCCTGAACTCTCATCGACGGCCGGTTTTCCACGCCTCGACGTGGCGCCGTCGTGAGATTGTTGAATCAGGGCGATGAAACCTCACTCCCGATAAGGACGTGAGCACTCTCCGAGTTAGCATGCTGTACTAACCTGGGAGATTCTACTAAGCTTAGTAAAATTTCCCACTCCCGCCATTTGGTCCACTTCCGATTATAATCAACACAGGAAGTGATTCACTTGTAATCCGGTGTGTTCACAGATTCGTACACCACGCTGTCTTGCGTTCTACTTCGCTTAGATATTGTAACTGACGGTGCCCGCCGCGGGCGAACTCTCACACCACTGACTGAAAACGGCGGCGACGCCGCGCCGATAAACCGTATGTCAATCGATCAACCCACAGACAGGTACCAGTCTATGCGCGGCCGCCGCGAGGTTAGTATAATATACTAACTTCGAACCACCCGAACACGTGCCTGTGTCCGAATGTTCGTTAAGTGTGTTCGGATGTTCGCAGCTGTGTTTACCGATGTTTGAGAGTGTATTCGCGTGTTTTAGCGTGTACACAGCGAGACACATTGTGTACACAGACACGTGTCTGACACAGATTCATGATGATGGCCTTCGAACCGCGCCGCTATGGGCCGGATTAACGTCACGACATACGAACGCCACGACGAGGTTCTCGACGACGTCGAAGGAGATACTGAAGCCGAGAAGGTACGCCACTGTATCGAAGCCTATCCGCGGCTTGAGGAGTTGGAGAGTGAACTCCAACACAAGGAGAACAAAATCGAGGAGCTACGTAATCAGCTTGTTTCGGCGAACTCCCGTATCGATGCCTCAAACCAACTCGTCAAACGCGTGGATGAACAAGACGAGGAGATTGCCGAGACGTTACACTCGCTGGAAGATGAGATTCGAGAACTCAAAGAAGACCGTGGATTGCTCGGTCGGCTCTTCGGATAAACCATTACACTTGTCACGTAATCCCCCGACGAGAGCAAAACACCGTCTCGTACGTCTACTTATAAACAAACTTGTTTTATTATTATAACTATACTAGACTAGTAAGTAGTAGAGTAGGCGTCAGTCACCCAAGGACACGTTGGGTAACGTCCAACCGATTAGTATTCTGGCTGTTCTGCCGTGATATTTGGCGTTTGCTTACGTTGCTACAGACGCCTCAGCATCCTCCTTACGGGACACATGTGAGTCGAGGATGTCTCTCCACGATTTCTTGTGCTGAACGACGAGACACTCTTCGGGCGCAACGTAGTCTGCCCCGAGACGCTTCGCGAACGCTTTGTCAAAGACGACCTTTTTCGCTCCTCGATGGTCGATGATCCGGACATGCTCTTTCCCCATGTCGTCCAGAAAGTCCCTGACACGCTTCACAGTGCCATCGTTTGGATACTCACCAAGCATTGAGGCAAGCTCCTCACGAAGCTTCTTGTTCGAGACAACGTATCCCTTGGGCGTTTTCTTCCCTATGATCTTGGCGGTCAACGCAACTCGGGTCGC
>NZ_JBXGLH010000034.1:0-17036 GCF_056892285.1 Haladaptatus sp. HS23
TCGTCCGTCTTTTACAACGGACATGCGGAGGGTTTTCACGGCAATAGTATAAAACAGGGGCAGACGCTAGTTAGTATCTCATCCTAACGGTTGATAATCGATTTTTGATATCCAATGCTACCCTGTTCAAACAGAGTTGACTGAAACGATACAAAGAGCTTATGCGAGTAGGAAAACGAGGCGACTTAGCATGTACCGACACGGCCATCTCGGCATCACACTTCTTGTTCTTGCACCCATCTCTTATGCTCTCATATTGCGTGATCAGTTTGCACTTGCTGGGTTACTCGCCCTTGGCGTCCTTTTCATCGAACCTCTTCCTGATAACGACCACTGGATACCTGGACTCTCGCACCGGGGCGTGAGTCACTCTCTGCTGACCGCTGGCATTATCGGACTCTTATGTGCCGGTTGTGGCTGGCTTCTTGGACGGTATCTTACCGTCCCACTTGCGCACTGGCTGCAGACGACCGTCCTCCCAGCGACCAATATCACGGCAGTCACAATCGCCACTGAGCAACTTTCTGCACTCACTCCCGGAACACTTGCCGGACTTGGGTTTGTCATCGGTGTTCTTGGTATCTGTGTCCATCTTGCCGGCGACATCATTACGGTCAGTGGTATCCAGCCGTTCCTCCCGTTCTCTCGGCGGCGGATCTCATTGTCACACCTTCGTGCTGCGAGCACACTTGCGAACACCGTCTTCTTGTTACTTGGCGTGCTCGCGATGGGGACTGTCATCTTCGCACTCTCTCCGTTCGCAGGAGCGTTCCCGTGAGAGAATCAGTCTTGACTCAAGCCCTATCGTAGACGGTGATGTGACCGACCGAGAGACCGACAATCAGCAGTAAAAGGTGATTTGATGGCTACTCCGGCGTCACAATATCGTGCATGAATCGGTGATACTCTTCGACCGCCCAGTCACCACGACCGACAGTCGCATACGCGTTTCGTCGCTTATCGCTTGCTTTCGTTTGTTTCGAGATCAGCCCTTTCTCCACGAGCCGATCGAGGCCGGGATACAACCGACCGTGATTGATCGGCTCCGGATAGATATCTTCTAACGCCTCCTGCAGATCAACGCCCTCAGCTGGTCCTAAGCGGTAGATAAGACACAACAGGTGTGCCTGAAAGGCAGTGAGGTCGGTTGGGAGATTATAGGACGCAAAATCAAGACCGGATTTGTTCTCGTGTGTGTCAGCAGAGTCGTCTTGGTCGGATTCTGAAGTAGTCATACTGGAGTGACTAATCTCCGCTACTTAAATCCTACTATAATATATAGTGAATAATCAATGTGGAACGCGCGGAAGAATACGGAACCAACGTTTGTCTTTGCTGGGAGAAGATGAGTATCGACTATCTTGATCGTCCGAAACCATCTTCAAAATAAGCCCAGATTGCTCTCCTACGCCAGCTAAAATTCAGTATATTATTCATAAGGGCTAAAGTTTTTATCACGGGGAAAAGAACGAAACCGTGTATGCACTTCCCATTCCGCCATCGAATTACGTCTCTGGTCACTGCCCTGCTCGCGTTCGGTGTCAGTACTGGCATCGCCGCCGCTCAACAAAGCGAGATCAACAACTCGCTCAGTGAGATCGAACAGTTCGTCGCAACCACGTTGGGCCAGATTGGAGTCATTGTCTTCCTTGTTGGCGCAGCGCTATGGTTCGTCTCCGGACGCAATGCAAGTCGCACACAGTGGGGCTGGCGTGCCCTGTGGGGCGGCGCTGGGATGATCGTGCTCTCGGTCAGCTATAATGTGTTCGTCACCCTCTTCGAAAACCTCGCTCCGGGGATGATCGTCCCACCGTTCTTCTAACGGCGGTACGCAAGTCTCCTTCCGGTACCTCATCGACAGACCATCGCCCTAGACACGCTTTCCCCACGAATGCAACCACTCTCGGATACACGTCTTCAGCAACTCATTCTTGGACTCGTTGTCCTGCTTCTGTTACTCAGTTCGTTTGCAACTGGCGTCAGCACCAACCGATTCGCGAACGCCACTGACGTCTTCGTTTCCGATGACCCAGATCCCAATATCGGTGCACTACCACCGTTCATTCAGCCAGACCTCCGTACGGTTCTCCAGTCTCCGAATATTTCGGCAGCAAATGCCAGTCGCGCTCGTGATTTCACGTATTCAACGTCCCAGCCGTCCCACGAAGTCGGTCCTCGAAATCAGACGCTTGCCGAGTACCGTCGCACCAACCTCCAGAACCTTCCGCACAATCGCTCGACGAGCGCGTGGTTTCCTGATTCAAATCGTACGAACGGGACTGTCGTCAAGAATGCACATATGACGATCCTCGGGACACAGAATGGGACCCAAACCCGTCTCGGTCGGCCGGACACATCGTCACAAAACCTCTTCTTGCTTCCCCGAAACGGGTCTATTCTCGCCGCGCTCGATTACTCGACGGCGATTCCAAATCAGACCTGTACAGTCACGAATGGTACCAAGACCTGTCTCAACTACTCCATCACGAGCCAGTCTATTAATCGGTCACTCAGAATCGGCTCGCAAACATGGTCTACTGGAAATAGTTCACAGGAAGCCGGAGCATCCCGGCCGCTCACATACACGAACGCACAGGCGACCGGCCGAACGACAATGGTCGTGAACGGAACGATCACAACGCAGTTGACCATTCACAAGACCGTCTCAATCCGGACGAGCTCGGGGTGGCAGCAAACGAACGTGAGTTCGAATACGACTCTCCTTTCGCATACTGTTCGTGATACAGCACCCGTCGTGATCACACCGAACCAGCAGCTCAACGCGACGCAAACACTCGTCACTGACAATGGCGAACTCAAACGGATAATCCTCCGTCTGGATGGACCGAAGACAGTCACCAATCGTCGACACTGGAGTTATGCGTCGTTCAAATCCGGGCAGATGCGCCTCCAAAACGTGTGGGGCGTCTACTCCCAGCATCGGTACCGGAATGCAACGATCGGCACCCAGCGACCCAACACGACACTCTCACGCAATACATCACAACCGTTAGTTCCGCTCAACAGGTCGGTTAATCGCTCCTCGCCACTCAGCACGACCTCACAGAGAACAGTCCCGCCACCGGACGTCCTCGAAAAACAGCTGATCGCCATTCGAAGCAAGCCAGCAATCGCTCGCACAGCCTCCCAGACAGCGTCGACGGCAACTGTTAGTCGCGTTCGCACCGTTCCGCTTGCTCCAAAGGCTGCACCACTCAGACCGACCGTCAACCTCTCATCGGTTCCACCACGGGCGTCCACTCGTGTGGTTATTACGAACGCCGAACAGCCACTCACCGCGCTCTACGATATTCATGATGATGAGATCCCACTGAAAACGAGAACTGCCTCCGAACACCCGGTTTCGCTCACACTAACGAAGCAGGGTAAGAAACACGTTCGGATCAGACTCACCGACGCACAGACTGGGAGCCCGGTCCCTAACCAATCGATCTACCTTCACGGGGCCGTCCAGGGCCGTGTCACCACCAACGGTGATGGTATTGCTGTCGTCACGCGTGATGAGAGTGCCGTCGAAGCGACGTTTCGCGGTGTCGCCAACGATTCACGAGGACTCTACTACGCCCCATCGCACAATCAGATTCGATTTGCGCCTACACCGTTCAACATCTACAGTGCACTATTGGCACTAAGTAAGGGGTTCGTGGCTGTCATCGCGTTTGTGCTGTTTTATCTCCCATTTCACTATCTCCGCCGGCGATAATTCATAAAAGCTAAGAAAATATTTTTACCCGATGATGACGATAGACAAGTAAACCCCATCTTTTTGACACCCAATGATCCCCACCCTCCAATCACACGGCACAACCATCGTTCACAGTGTTCCCAAGCTCGTAGTCGACGCCAGCCATCTCCCGGCAGAGATGACATCGTTTGTTCTTGCTGCTGGATTCACCGGGTGGATCGCGGATCTGTTCACCTGGCTCATGACGAAGCTCATGGGCTTTGTGGGGCTGTTGATGTCCGGTGGCGTGTACACCTTCTTGGTGTTTGATAGCCCCTATACCGATCCGCAGTACCTCCAGGCGTTCGATCACTTACTAGGAATCTTTCCCCAATTACTTGTGGTCGTGGTGATGGCTGGCTTTGCCTCACAGCCGTTTTCAAAGAAAGCCGACGTGGATAGTGTCATCCTGGTTTGGAAAGCGCTCAAGGCGATCATTTTCGTTGCTGTGGGGCGCCAGCTCATGCATTTCGGCCTGTTGCTCGTGAACGCCGTTATTGCCTACATCTACCCCGAGAGCTATGGCGCATTCGGGACGCAAGTGCTCAAAACGGGAATGGAGGGTGCAGCCGCCTCGGCGGGCGTTGTTGCAGTCGGCATGGTGATTCTGAGTGTAACCTCCATTGCGGGGATTCTCCTGTTGTTTGCGATGCTGGTGATTCGGGAGTTCCTCTTCGTGGCGATGTTTGTGACGTTGCCCATTCTGGCGGTGATGCTCTATCTCGACTTCGGGCCATTCGAGGATTCAGCGAAGGCCGCGAAGATGTTCATCAACGCGACGCTCTCGCTCTTTCTCGCGGGAATCTTCATGGCTGCACTCATGTATGTTGGCGCTGCTGCGATTGGTGTCACTGGATCCGGCACAGCTACACATGCAGCAGCCACTGCAGGGTCGGATCCTGGTTCGTTCAATGATGTTCTCGAGTCGTTCCTCTTCTGGTTGATCGGCTTGGTCGCACCTGCCGTCTATGGGCTGAAAACAGCCATGTCCTCCGGTTTTGTCCCTGGTCGGATACGCAGTCGGCGGAAGCGGACATCTCGAAGTCGGTCGTCGGCATCAGCAGGTGGGTCACAAGAGTCGAGCCGTGCGAGCATCATGAAGCAGGCTCGGTTTGGTGGGAAACGTGCCGGCAGCGCTGCAACAACAGCGAGCGCTGCAGCGGGATCCGCGATTAGCAAAGTCGATAACCGCGCTACTGGTGGAAAAGTAACAGGATCCTTCAACTCGGCGGGTTCCGCTGTTGGAAAAACAAAAGAGGGCATCGGATCCACTGCTTCATCAGCTACTCCGGAGTGGGTCAGCGAAAGAGGAAAAGCAGCAGGTAGCTATGGAAAGAAAGTTGGAAAACGTACAGTTAAAGACGCTCATGCAGGGACGAATTTTACTCTGCGGAATCTTGATCGCTCACCTCTCGATTGGGCAGAAGCAGGCTTAGAACATTATCGCGAAGATCCACTTATTGGTGCGAATGGTGATGGAACGGAAGCAAATCAGCGCACACTGAGCGAATGGTCTGGATCATCTACGAGTAAGCGCAGCTCAAAGTAGAGGATGCTGACAGAATGTATTTAAGAGACAAAGAGGACATATAAAACGAACTATGGACGGTAAAGAAAACACTACGTCCACCACTGATAAAAACTCCACAACTAAAAAAAGTCGTTCCCGGAACCACGGTTCCGTTCTACCACTTGCACTAATAGCTATTCTTACAGCGATCTGTTATCTATTCATTCCACTTGGTGTGTTCATAGCAGCTGGGAAGATAGCAGCACAGATAGGGATCATCATTCCAGCAGTTTTCAGTGTCTTTGTGATCTGGTTTCTGCCAATGACTGTCTCTGGGGCAGTAGCAGAATCCATAGATATTCTCACTGGGAAGAATGCTAATGGACAAGTTGGAGATCTTTTTGGGATGGTTATTGGGACATCAGTGTTAACCATGATTTGGATTCTCCCGCTTTGGAGCCACTTTTCTCCTGCACTTGCAGCAGTCTTGCAACCGCTTCGTGTTGCTTCCATGTTCGACCAACTTTGGCTGATAGGGATTAGCTGGCTCGTGTGTATACCAATACCAGTGTATGCAACGCTTTCAACATTTGAGAAGCAGAAGAAGAGTGATTCTACCATCACAAGACAAAGTCAGCAAAAACAACCAACACAAAAAAGACTCAATCAGCACGTCGAAACCGACTCTCAAAAGGATCAGTCTTCTACTAACAATCCTAATAACGAGGCTAAAGAGACAAGCAGTCCATCTCGGTCGAATCTCACCTTTGACTGGCGGTCAGCTCCCACCACGACGTTTCGCGATGTCGGTGGGATGGGCTCCCTCAAACGCAATATTATGCGATCGGTTCTTCGCCCCCTCTCCCACACCGATGCTGCCTATGAGCGGTTCAACGTCTCGCCACCAAACGGCATCCTCCTGCATGGCCCACCTGGTACCGGAAAAACACACTTCGCTCGGGCGATTGCTGGCGAACTCGGCCATCCATACCTCGAGCTGAGTGCTGGCGATATCAAAAGCCGGTGGGTGAACGAGTCCACCGAGCAAGTCAATCAGTTGTTCAATGAGGCCGAGCAATTCGACCGGTGTGTGATCTTCGTCGACGAGATTGACGCACTTCTCGCGGGTCGCGGAAACGATCTTCATCGAGAGCATGCTCAAGTCGTCAACGAGTTTCTCGCACATTTGGACGATGAAGACCCGAGCTTTCTGCTTATTGCAGCAACGAATCGTGCTGACTTGCTTGATGAAGCCGCCACTCGCCGGGGGCGCTTTGATCAGCAGTACGAGGTTGGTCTGCCCGACAAGGAGGCACGCGAGAAAATCTTCAAAGTACGATTACAGTCGCTCCCAACTGAGCTCGATCAAGAGGAGTACGAGAAGTTAGCCGAGCGATCCACCGAGCTCAGTAGTGCGGATATTGTTGGGATTGTCGACGACGCTGCAATGCAGGCTGCTGAACGGGATGCACAAGCAATCACGTATGATGATCTTGCTGCGTCATTTCCTGATTCTATGACGACCGAATAGAAAATCACCCGGGCACACGAGGGTCTCTTTCTATTTAACCGTTGAAGCCCCTCGGCTCTGTCTTATGAGATCTTCGGAGACGAGAGTTAGTTGAGAAGCTACTGACCGTATCGGGCGGTGATTGTAGCCTAGAAGATCTTCGGAGGAATGAGGGGTGGATCGAGGGAGGTGGATCAGGAGTGATGGCGCCAGATCCGGTGATGTCAAAGCGCCCCCGATACATGTTACCATTTGGCACGAACCAATAAATACTTTATGGTGGTATGAAAAATAAAACAGAACATCTGGTTCAATAAGAATGGCACTACTCTCCTCTCTTTAGGAAAAAACTCTCCGCAGGGAGGGAATCCTACTGAAGCAAATATCATTGAGCCGATGAGCTCTGGTGAGTTGTAAGCGGTTAATCGAGGGGCCAAGCATCACTACTCATGAAATCCATAAGCGGAAGTGAATGGGGAACGGGGGCGGCCCAAGAAACTATGCGTGAAAGTACTAACAACCGTTTCAGTGAGAATTTGTATGGAGGGTTCTGTATAGTTAAGTGATTCTGTTGTAGAGTACCGTTTGAACGTCTCTAACGGGGATAGATAATGAATCACTTCGTTTCATTATAGTCATATTCCCGATGAAACAGTTGAATTCTGGTTTCTCACGGTGAGGTCAAGATAATATTCAAAAATCAATCACTTATAGATAACACATAAAGTCCCGGAAATCGTACCGCCATCGCTTGGTTTTTCCCATTTAGACAGTGTCTGTAGATACAATTCTCTAGAGACATGAAAAATAACCGTTTAGACATCACTGTTTGACCAGAAGGAATATACAGTTGGGCGAGTAGTTTCACGTATGAAGATGTGCGATGGGATCTCACAGAAGGGGAGTTGTCAGCCCACTTCTCGCACAGCAACCTCCCACGATTTGTGGACAGGACTGCTAACCAGCCTCGTGATCACGATGATTGCTTGGTCGTGTTTTGTATTATACCTACTATTCGTGATCTGAGTAGACTCGTTTACCGCGTATGCTAGTAATAAATCGTCCTCGCGCTTGTCATACTGATCATCACCACATCCCTCGGTGAACACCACGATTGCACTATATCACTGAGTAGTGAATCCACGATCTCCTCTATAGCCAGCTAAGAATGTGAACTATCCCATCCTGCTCGGTCAAACAATCTCGCTGAGGACGTTGGTTCTGAATGGTACCACCGACAGGTCTGCAATGGCCTCAACTCGCTCGGAGACTCCACCTCCAAAATCTGGAACGTCGCACGATGGACAGCAGACCGCGTATGGGATGCAATCGGTGAGATTCCCGATGAAGGTGTGCTGAAAGCGTACATGAAGAACCAGTCGTACTGGAAAGACCTGAACGCACAATCCAGTCATAAAGTCATCGAAGAACTCTCTGACGCTTTCCAGTCATGGTTCGACCTGCGACAGAAAGACGACACGGCGAATCCACCCGGCTACCGCAAACACGGCGACACCCGACCACGAAGCACGGTCACGTTCAAAGCAGACGGCTTCAAACACGACCCCGAGAATAACCGGGTCAGATTCAGCAAGGGGTCGAATCTCAAGGAGTATTGGTCGGACTTCCTGCTCTGCGAGTACGAAACCCGCCCTGACGTAGACCTTTCGGAGGTCAACAAAGTGCAGAACGTTCGAGCTGTCTGGAATGGTGTCAAGTGGGAACTGCACTTCGTCTGTAAAGTTGAACCCGAAACCACCGACGTAGCAGGCGACAAAGTGACGGGAATCAACCTTGGCATCAAGAACCTCGCCACAGTCGCGTTCCCCGACGAGTACGTCCTGTACCCCGGTAACTCGCTCAAACAGGACAAGCACTATTTCACCCAAGCCGAGTACGACACGGAAGGCGAGAACGGCCCGTCTGAGAGGTCGATGTGGGTACGTCGGAAACTCGCTGACCGTGAAACCCACTTCTACCACGTTCTCACAGACACAATTATCACGGAATGCATCGAACGCGATGTTGGCACACTCGCAGTGAGTTGGCCCGAAAACGTCCGTGAATCGGACCGGGGGAAGGCTGGGAACAAGAAGTTGCACTCGTGGGCGTTCGACCGCATCTACCAGTACCTCAACTACAAAGGCGAGATACGTGGTGTCGAGGTACTGAAGGAGAACGAGTGGGATACTTCGAAGACGTGTTCACGGTGCGGTGACGACACGAAGTTGAACCGCAAGCATCGTAGGTTGTACGTCTGCTCATCGTGTGGGTTGGTCGGGAACGCGGGTTGCAACGGGGCGGAGAATATGCGCCAGAAGATAACTTTGAGTCCTCACGGCGAGGATAGGAGTAACGGCTGTGTGGCACAGTCATCGACACACTTGTTCGAGCGCGAGAGCGGGACGTTCAACACGAGAGAGCAGGTCGTGTCGTGGACCGGCAAATATCCTACCTGCGGGACGGGAAGCCCCGTCGTCGGGCTATGCCCGACTGCCTGAGAGATCAAAGATCCTTCTCCGTTTACGCCGGGGAGGCTGTCACCAATGAGTCCGCGAAAAATTTAGAGGAGAACAAGCTGTGCTAGCCCAAGGAAGATAAAGAAGCCGAGAACGTCGGTGGCTGTCGTAATGAAAATCGTCGCCGACGTCGCTGGATCATAGCCAAGGCGATCGAGTCCGAGCGGAACGAGTGCCCCGAAGAACCCGGCGATGATCAGATTCAGCACCATTGCCACGCCGATGACGAGCCCCAACAGTGGGCTCTGATTGAAAATCGCGGCGATGACGGCCACGATAGCGCCAGTAATCACGCCGTTTGCGCCCCCCGCGAGAATCTCGTTGAAGATAGAGCGTCCTCCAGTCCGAAGTGATATCTGTTCCAATGCAATACCACGGACGGTCACGGCCATCGACTGCGTTCCGGCGTTCCCTCCCATCCCGGCGACGATCGGCATGTAGACCGCTAGCAGCGTCAACGCTGCAATGGTATTCTGGAAGAGACCGACGGTCGCCGCGGCGAGAAAGGCGGTTCCAAGGTTAATGATGAGCCATTTGTACCGCCGTCGCACCTTCTCGAATGCCCCATCGAGAACGCTCTCCTCCTCCTGAACGCCGGTGAATTCGTAGAGCGTCTCGCCTGCCTCCTCCTCGATTGCTTTGAGGAGATTGTCCGCATAGATGACCCCGAGAATGCTATCGTCTTCGTCGAGGACGAGGATTTTGCTCTCAGGATTGGCTCTGAACACCTCGATGACCTCCGCTTCAGGTCGATCGTATCGAATAGTGGGCGTATCACGGAGATATTCAGTGAGGGCAGCCGCCTGGTGGCCAGTCAAAGCCAGCGTGTGGCCGGGCAGTTCTCCCAGGACGTCACCACTATCGGTGATGAAGACGGTAGGAAAGCGCCCAGTGCGTTCCTCGTGGCGGCGGACACGCCGTGCAACCGCTTCGAACCCTCGGGTTTTATTGACAGTGACATAATCGAGATCCATCATCCCGGCGGCACTCTCCGGACTGAACTCAAGGAGAAACTCAATCCGTTCCCGACGGTCTGCGTTGAGCCGGCGGAGCACCGCTTGTTGGGTTTCATCATCGAGCAGGCCCAGCACGTCGGTCGCATCGTCGGGGTCGAGTCGGCGGACGAATCGCTGTATCTGCTGGCGATCCATGTCCTGGACCACCGCTCGCTGGATCGACTCGGGTAACTGGAAGAACACCTCCCATTGGCGCACCCGCGGCAACGCTTGGAACACCTTACCCGGCGTCTCTGATGCGGCCACCTCCTGCTGGATGTCGACAACGGGCTCTTGCATACCTAACCATTACCTTGTATCGACTAAATCCTCAAGGTATTCGTTAGGAGAGGCTCCGAGAAGAGCAGTAGATGACAGTGGAAATATCTATAGAAAAGAGATATTAATACTCTGTGGAAATCACTCACAAAATGATGCGGAGGGAAACTCCGAGCAAGACGAAATCAGCTGAATTCACGAGGAACACCGGCAAGTTGGCCGAGTCGCGATGCACCAGCACGTGTCCCCTTTGCAAGGACAACATCACCCTGTGTGAAGTGCGTGGTTGGTCCCGGTGACACGATCCATTCCCCTTGATCTTCGTCCTGCGTGGCGGGCCGTCTGATCGCGAGAATATGCATTCCAGTTTCTGTTCGAATGTTCAATTTACCAATTGTTGCGTCGTCGAGATCGGAATCGGGACGAATAGTAAATCGAATAATGACTTCATCACTCTCGCCGACAGCCTCTGCAATAATTGGGTGCGGGGGAAGCCCTCGAAGGACTCCTTCACTGATTTCGAGCGCAGCGTCGCTAATCTCTTCGACAGCACTCGCCACGTGAATCAATCCACGAAGGGAAACAGGATCGTCGACGCGACTCGCAGCACGTAGTGTCCATGCTTCAAGTCGGGATTGGAGACTGTCTAGTTCCACCTCAAGTTCGTGGACTTCTTCGGCAACACGCTGGCTATCATAGAGAACGGCACCATAGGCAAGATCGATCGCTAATTCACTCATATCTTTCATCAACACGATCGTTTTGATTGCACGATCGAGATCGTCAACAGTTCCCTCGGTCGCAGGTGGGGCAGAATAGTCGTTGTCCGAGAGCACGCCAAATACCGTCCGAATCCCGTCTTCTGGCCCACGCAGTAACACGACGTCGTTCGGTTCGAGACGTGTCTCTCGATTAGGGTGGGTAATCCACTGCTCACCGCGTCGAATCGAAACGATCCGGACACCAGTCTCTGTTTCGAAATTGAGACCACCGAGAGTCTGATTTGCGTGGGATGACTCTGTGGAGACGGTTGCTTGGGCGACTGTTTCAGTCGCGTTTGCGAATGCTGCGCGCATTTCTGCTGGAAGCCCTCGCTCTTCGAGCCCTACTTTCGCAATATCCCCTGCCGCATTGCTGACTTTCTCCGCGGCTGCGACAATCCCAAGAACAGGAGCGAGCTGTTCAGCATCAGTCGGTGATCGAGCCGCCATGAGGAGACTCATTCGTGCTTGTAATTGGAGACGATCCATCTGCTCTTCGAGCAGGAGCACTTCCTGCGCGATGTCGTCACTTCGATAGAGGACGGCGGAGTACGCAAGATCGATGAGAAGTTCCGCAGTATCTTTCATTTCCGCAAATATCGCTTTCACACTCCGTGGTTCGTACGAGACATCGTCAGGTGGCTCATCAGAGTTCGGGGACATAGAATCTTTTCTCTCTAATAATGCTCTACGGGACAGGACGACTAAAGAACTACGAGAATAATCCCAGAGAGAATGAGGACGCCAGCAATATCTGAAACGTTCGTAACGATCGGAATTGCGGTATCGTCTGGATCGAATCCATATCGATAGGACATCCACGTCGCACTCACGCTCGTAATAATAACGAGCACTGCAAGCAAGAGCGAACTACTGACCGAAATGAACAGTACCATGCCGAGCGACAGCGATCCATTTCCAATGACGCCACCGACAACGAACGCAAAGAGACCGAGGATGATAGCGGTTGTAAGTGAAAGCCCAAGAATTGCAAACGAGTTACTTACGATTGTTCGATCCGGGTGGCGGAGGTCGAAGTCAATCGTTCCGAGGTGAAGCTGCGTCGAGAGGCGTGCAGCGAGGATCGATCCCAGGTTCCCACCCATATCAATCATTGCAGGAACGAGGATGAGCAAGGATGGATTATCCAGATATGCTCGCTGGAGAGAATCGAGAACCGTTCCGGAGCCAAGTTCGAGAACCGTGAGGAGAAACAACAGCGGAATCATGGTTCGAACGATCGATCGAACACTCCACGAATTTTGCACATCGCTGTGAACTTCGGTCATCGTAATCCTCCAACGAGAAGGACGCTCGAGTAGAGAATGAGCATCCCAAGGAAGTCACCGAGGCTCGTGATGAGCGGACCGTTCAGGAGGTCGGGATCGATTCCTCGTCGAAATCCAACGAACAATAATGCAATGAGTGCGATCGAAAGCACGACTGCACTCACGAGCCCTGCCAAGACGAGCACGCTAAAAAGGATGCCGAGCGACCCTGCGGGACGATTCAACAGGCGTAGTTCGGCCCATCCTGCGATGGCGATGAACATCGACACGCTCAATGCGTTGATCGTTGCGGCGATCACGGCGCTTGCAAGTCGACGATCGTATTCGAAGCGCGGATCAATCAGCCCCTGATGGAGAGCACTCGAAATGCGTGACCCAAGTGCGCCATAGACGTTCCCTCGAGTCGCGAGAAATGCAGGGATCACAAGAAGTAACCCCTTGATCGATCGCATTGCGGTGCGCATTCCGCCACCACTCAAGATAACGCCAGCAAAGAAACTCCCGAGCAGACTGAGTAAAAGAATCGGAAGAGCTTGTTTATATATCGTATAACTCTCCCGGACGAGACTCATAGTGAAGAAGGGCAACGCAAGCCGCTAAATGCTATCGCATTTGACCGCCGTGAAGTGCAGAGTTCAACGTGAACACCACTTCGTCAGTATCAAAGACATACTGCTAGCACTTCTACTCGTCATTCTCAGTCGCGCTTCTGTTTACCTTTGGATCGTTAACCAAAGAGGAACGAATACAATGGTGTCCTTCATACCATCTCACTATGAATCGAACAATCAGTAGCGGAATCATCTTCACTGGAGTTGGTATTGTCGGGTACAGCATCGGAGTGTTTGTCTCGTATCCAGGTCGTGCGTTTTCGATCACCGCTGTTATGATCGGGATAAGCCTCCTTGCAATCGGTCGGTGGTCAGGGGAGGAAGTTGATATATGAGCCTTTATGCAGTGATCTATACGGATAGTGGAATCACACGATACGATGATATTGAACTTGCAGCACAGATGGATGGCCCAACATGGATTCATGCTACTGATGCGGATCCGGTCGAAATACGAACCCTTCGCGATGAATTTGGAATCCATCCACTTGCCATCGAAGATGTTCTTGAGGATACAATGCGGCCGAAAACAGAGGAGTACGACGATTATACGTTTGTTCTAATGAAAACTGCTCAGCTGAGTCAGCGTGACGATACTCCTTTTGCAAAAGAAATTCGGACAACCCCGATCGGCTTTTTTATCGGTCGAGATTGGTTACTCACGCTGTCGACAAGCGAGCTTCCAGCAATTGAACGAACACACGAGCGATTGATAAACGGGGACACTCGAATTCTCCATCGGGGGCCAGATTTCGTTGCCTATCGACTCATCGATCGAGTTGTCAACAATTACTATTCCTTGCTTGATGAACTGGAAGACGATATCGAGGCGATTGAAGAAGACATTCTGGATGGCATCGACCCAACAATTCTTGAGAATATAAACGATATGCGCCGTGATCTCCTTGCGTTTCGCAAGATCGTTTGGCCTGCCCGCGAAGCAATCGCATACCTCTCGCTTGGTAGCTCAGAAATCATCCGTGATGAAAATGAAAAATACTACCGCGACGTGTACGATCATCTGGTGCAGGCAGTCGATCTCATCGAAACATATCGTGAGTTGACCACGGGATCACGAGATATCTATCTCAACACAGTCTCCCAGTCGACAAACGAAGTGATGAAAGTACTAACCGTGGTTGCAACGATTTTCATCCCATTAACTTTCGTTGTTGGTGTCTATGGGATGAACTTTGATCCCGCATCATCCCCATTCAATATGCCAGAACTCCTTTGGGGATACGGCTATCCCGCGACAATGCTCGGAATGGTTGCGGTAACTGGTATCATGCTCATTCACTTTCGTCGACAGAATTGGATCTAAGCCGATACGTAACCGAATACTCTATAGTCCATCATGAATGGACTAGTAAGTATGTCAGTCAATTAAAGAACTTCCGACCTAACACTCCTTCTTCTTATTCCGTAGACATATGGGATGGATCTGTTCGATGGACGATTCCATCGAAATCTGAGTCGAAACTGAGGATAGAATCGATATCATATCGTTCACAGAGCGTCACGAGATTTGCATCAGTCACGCTTAGATCGTAGTCTTGATGTTGAATCCATGTATCGACTGTCGTATTAAAGTCGTCGTGTCCCATCTGGATCAGCTCGAATATCTCTGGGAATGATTCGCGCCCAAGAATACGGTCGGAGACGGTTTTTGCAGCCGCAAATGAACCAGTCCGCATTCGAGTTAGCGTGACTGTTTCGTCATAGACATAGTCACTGGTGTACGGTTGTCCGTATTCACCAGTAAGTACTGTATTCATTGCAGAAACCGCGATATCATGGCGTTCAGCGTCTTCATTCGTCGTTGCAACCTTCTTCTGGAGCCCGAAGTATACGCTCTTCCCGAGCATCGTCGCCGAGTACTACGGCTCGAAGCATTCCTCTGCGAACTACGCACTACTCTACTCCGGGAAGATGTGGGGCGGCGTTCTAGGGGGAATCGTCACCAGCGTCCTTGTAAGTTCCATGGGATGGGATCGAACGTTCCTTCTAGGCGGCGTGCTCGCCGTCGCAGCCGGCGTCGCCGCTCTTGGTCTCCGACCTCCTGATGACAATAGGACCACCGACGATACTACACCAAGTGATTCCTCGACCTGACCGGGTTCGACTTCGTTTCGGCCAACTCCATGCGTCTATCTACTCCTTGTTCTAGGAATTCGGCTTTATACGTTGGAAAGAAGCACCCCTCGTTCCCGCGTTGCCATGCGTGCGAACGGGACGGACAGAACTGCCGAACTAATCCCATTCGCTCCAATCACTTATGATTAGATGCGGCGAATACTTATTTCAGTACCGGGTCTATAGTCCGGAACAAAGAATGAGTGACGAAGAATCGGATCTCACCTTTGACACCCAGGTAGAACATGCCATCGAACGATTGTTCCGTAACGGACGGACAAACGCGCTCATCGCCTGGGCACTCGTCGGCGTGATCGCGTTAGTATTTGTCGAGAGTGTACTTGACTTCGATCGACAATGGATCGTATTTGTTGCCGTTGTTGGCTTTGTCCTGCTTGTTCCGCCAGTCGCTCACCGGGAGTGGCGTGTTATGCTGCCCTGGGAACTCCTCATGCTCGCGACATTCCCAATCCTTGTCCGTGGCCTATTCGCCGGGACTATCGGGATATATGCATCGTACATCGCTGTGGCTGCGTTGGCACTCACGATTACGGCGGAACTCCACATGTTCAGCACAATGCAGGTCACCCAGTGGTTCGCCATTGTGCTCGTTGTACTACTCACGCTCGCGACAGCAGCTGGATGGGCGATTCTCCGGTGGAACTTCGATCATATGCTTGGCACGCAATACCTCTCGACGAACGATGCATTGATGGTTGAATTCGTCTGGGTGACACTCGCCGGGCTCACAGCAGGAGTGCTTTTCGACTCGTACTTCCGACGTCGAGATCGAAAACTCCGCTATGCGCTTCGACGGGTGATCCGAGGATGACACTTCTCCCGCGCCCTTCCCGTCAAAATCAGCTTCGGCTCACACGGGCGATGCAGATTGTTCTCGTCGCTATTGTTCTCCACGCGATTATTGCACATCAGCCAGTAGGCATTGTCAACGGTGGTCTTGCGCTCCTTGTAACGTTCTTCCCGGCACTCCTCAAACGAAATCACGAAATTCCAATCGATCCATGGCTCGGGCTTTGGATCACGCTCGCTGTCTTCTTGCACACGCTCGGTTCGGCAGGCCTCTACGCGAGGATTAGTTGGTGGGATCACGTGACACACGCACTCTCTGCCTCTCTCATCGCCGCCGTTGGATACACTTTCGCACGGGCGATTGACCTCCACAGTGATGAGATACATATTCCGAGCCGTTTCATGTTCATATACATCTTTGTGGTTGTTCTTGCATTTGCTGTCATCTGGGAGCTTCTCGAGTTCGCCCTTGACGTCGTCTCGCACATGACGGGAATGACAATGCCTCTTGCTCAACACGGTCTTGACGATACTGTGATGGATTTGATGTTTAATTCTCTTGGTGCACTTATTGTTGCCGTCTTTGCACAGGCCAGTCTCAGTGACTTCGCCGAAACCCTCCAAACGTGGCATAGTGCGACTGAGTGAACTATCCCGTCTACGCGATTCACACGTTGAGAACAAGAGTGGGTAGAAAGGCGAGCGCACCTGTCGCGAGGGTGCCCTTCTTGAGGAAGGATCGGCGGTCATCCAAGTCCATCTCGGTTGGCTCTCGCGGTATCTGTTCAGTTATTTGGCTCTGGTGAATCGCCATACTGCGGTTGATTTCACTGTGTTGCGGCACGCTTGATGTTATGAACGACACATTTCA
>NZ_JBXGLH010000035.1:0-16868 GCF_056892285.1 Haladaptatus sp. HS23
TCCTTCAATGAGAAAATAAAAGGATTTAGATAATTTGAGATGCTAGCTAGACTCTCTTAGTTCTGCTTAGTGCAAAATGGAGCAGTAGATTGATCGATCTCGACTCGCAAACACTGTCTTCTTGTCACTTGGCATGCTTGCGATGGGAACAGTCATTTTCGCACTCTCTCCGTTCGCAGGAGCCTTCCCGTAAGAGAATCAGACCCGAATCAAGTCCTATTTTTGATGGCTACTCTGGCGTCACGATATCGTGCATGAATTGGTGATATTCTTCGACCGCCCAATCACCCCTCCCGACGGTCGCATACGCATTCCGTCGCTTATCGCTCGCTTTCGTCTGTTTTGAGATCAGTCCTTTCTCCACAAGGCGATCGAGGCCAGGATATAATCGACCGTGATTGATCGGCTCAGGATAGATGTCTTCCAACGCCTCCTGCAGATCGACGCCCTCAGCGGGCCCTAACCGGTAGATAAGACACAAGAGGTGTGCCTGAAAGGCGGTGAGATCAGTCGGGAGATTATAGGATGCGAAATCAAGACCGGATTTGCTCTCGTGTGTGTCAGCAGAGGCGCCTTGGTCGGATTCTGAATTAGTCATACTGGAGTGACTAATCATCAATACTTAAAATCTACTATTACTACGACAGCAAAATGGTGCTAGCTGAGTAGAAGAGTTGGTTCTCAACACTCACTATTTATGGAAAGAGAAGCGTATTGGTTGCTTTGATCCACTGAGAAAACCTTCGGTGTGAGTCGGAATTACTTCACAGTGCTTTGTGGAATCCAATTGATATTCATAGAGACTAATACTTCTAACAGGGGAGAATCCTGAACGAACTGATACACACGACTTTCATTTCGACAACGGGGAGTGAGACTCGAATATCTTAGAGAACTAAGATGGTGCACATAAGTGGATCAATTTTTGCGGAAAGAAAGTGGTTTGCGTCTCATTGCATTACGGTGAGCTATGGTGGCTGTGTGGGCGCAGTGGGAGCACATCACGAAGGTCGACCCCGATAAAGCACTCCACGACGGGGATACTTACGCTGGCATTGCTGACACGGGGACCGACGCAATCATCATCGGTGGCACCACGAACGTCACGGAAGCACGCGTGCAACCGATTCTCGATGCACTCGCTTCTACCGAGATTCCCATTTTTGTCGAACCGACCTACCGCCCGTCGTCATCCCATATCGAGGGACTCACTGGCTATTTGCTGCCGATCGTTCTGAATGCCGATGATACCATGTGGATCACAGGAGCCCACCACGAATGGGTTCGCTCTTCGAATCTTGAGTGGGAGTTCGTGCATCCAGAAGCCTATATTATCCTCAATCCAGCGTCGGCAGTCGCCACGTACACGCGAGCGGACTGCGATCTTGAGACCGACGACGTCGTTGCCTATGCTGAACTCGCCGAACAGATCCTCGGCCAGCAGATCGTTTATCTCGAGTATTCTGGCACCTTTGGTGATCCAGCAGTTGTGGCTGCCGTACATGATGCACTCTCATCTGCACAACTCTTCTATGGTGGCGGCATTCACGACTATGATTCGGCCTACGAGATGGCAAGTGTCGCTGATACGGTCATTGTCGGGGATGTACTCCATGACTCTGGTGTCGGGGCAGTCGAAGAGACGGTTCGTGGAGCAAAGGGTGCGAAGCACGAGTCATAATCCTGTGCTCTCCAATCGACGTGGTGAGTGTGTTGATCGAGAGTGTGTGCCTGCAACAGCTGTTTGAAGTTATTATATCATACT
Source organism: Haladaptatus sp. HS23 (assembly GCF_056892285.1). Lineage (NCBI taxonomy): Archaea > Methanobacteriati > Methanobacteriota > Halobacteria > Halobacteriales > Haladaptataceae > Haladaptatus > Haladaptatus sp. HS23. The sequence goes on from NZ_JBXGLH010000035.1 coordinate 1,766, forward strand.
AACCAATATCGCCCACCGATTTAACGACGTTCGGGCACCACCACTTGATATGAGCGAGAATGCCGCAATCGTCGCTCGGATAATCGAGCATAACACGGGCGGGCAGAACCGTCCGACAATTGATCGCGATCACATCGGTGTGGTTGCAACCCAGCATGGTCGCTTTGACGGCGATATTGATGATTCGATAGCCGAGGCCCTTGCTGAAGGATATATCGAAGAGCAGGACGGTGAGTACGTCGCGACTGAGAAAGTCTGGAATCTCGTTCCCGGTACTACTCGCTAACTAGCCGGAAAATCGGTGATTCAAAACATCCAGTAAGTCGGGATGCATTCGATCGGATGCCAAGGACCGTTTCGGCTGAACCCTGCCACCGAAGAGGGTTCGTAAATCGCAACGCCCTGCCGCTCTTAGATTGCGTCTAACCGCTCGGTGAACGACGACGAGTCCTTATTCGCACGGTTCAACTCGGCCAGGGGGGTATCATCGCTATCGCGACGGACGACGACGTCCCGCGGCGTCGCAGCGTCTTCGGGAACAATGAGGATCTCGTAATCACCGGCAGACCACTCGCCGGGAATCACAGGCTTCGTGATACACCCCGTTCCATCCCCGTCGAGCCGCCGTTCAGGGTAGGCACTGGCGTCCGAGAAGATGTCACCTCGTGAGTCAAAGCGGGCATAGACACGCCCGTCCTGGTCTTCGAGGACATACTGGTCGTCGCGTTCGCGCCAGACCGTCTCTTCCATCCCGTCTGGTCGGGGGAACGTCGTCCCGTTGATCCGTACCGGATGTCCCGAGTGATTGTAGAACGACCCGTCTTTTGCCGTGAACGGTGGGTCGGTGAGCGTTCCTTCGACGGTATCCGCCGTCTTCTCCCGGCACAAGAACACGCACTTCTGGCCGTTCGCGACGGCTTTCCCGAGGTTGACGAGTGTCTGGGAGGGTTGCGTTTTCCCGGTCGATGACTCAGATTCGAGAGCGACGTCCGCCCCGTCAGTGAGTTCGAAGAGGACGGGATAGTTGTCTTCGAGCTGTGCACGCACTTTGTCGGCGTTCCGAAGTGAGACGGTCGTCTCAAACGGTACCTTTGCGATGCCATCGGCGGCTTCCTCTCCCGTCTGGATAGGGAGCCGGACGTCCAACCCGGCACGGGTGAGCGGGTCGTAGGCGTCTTTCAGGAGTTCGCGATGGTTTCCCTTGCCCGACGTCGAGGACACACCCGTCGCGAGGAAGAACGCCCGGCCTTCCGGCGTGCACTTGAGGTACATATCCCCGTCGCGTTCGCTTCGGTCTAATCGCGTGTCGGGGATGTAGTCGACCATCCCCCAGAACTGGGTACCGCGAAGGGTGTCGAATCCCATCCAGTCTTTCGCCTGTTCCCAGACGCGTTCATCGCGGACGTAGCCATCCGTGTTCTCGTCGTCGGTGAGTGCAACGTCATAGGCGGCTTTGAGGATTAGCGTCTCGCGTTCTTCCGTAAGTTCGTAGTCATCGTCAGTCCCATCGTAGTCGTAGAATTTGGAATCGCGTTTCTGATCCTCGCTCGTCCGGCGGTCACCACCGTACTGTTCGAGCGACCGTTCGATGAGCGCCTCTCTGTCCTCGGTTGTCCAAGCAACGTCCTCCACTTCGTCAATCGGGGGGAAGGTTCCAACCTTGTAGGTCTTCGTCGGTTCACCGTGCTCGTTGTCCGTTCGCATATAGAGCTGGTACTTCCCGAGGTTGGCCAAGTCCTGTTGTCCGATATCCTCACTGTGGCGTTTCGCCATGAGACGCGCCTCTCCTGGTCGCTGTGGGTTGAAATTGAGAATCGTCCCACACTGGCCGAGAATCGCGTTCTGGATCTGCTCTTTGCCGTCCAACTGATTCGAAAGGTCCTGACAAGCGCCGATAATCGAGAGGTTCTTCGATCGTGCCAGCGACAGAATGCGGGCGATATTCGAGTTGGCCGAGATGATTTTGTCGAACTCGTCGAGAATGGAGTAGAACATCGGGGGCTTCTCACCCATCCGTGATTGTTCACGAACGGCCACCCAGATACGACGGATCAACGCAGTTGCGACCATCGTCCCCACCGTCTCGGAGGTCGTGTTATCCTCGACGACAATGATTTTCCCATCACGAATCGCGTCTTCGACGGAGAACGTGGATTTCGGATAGGACACGAGTTCGCGGGTAATCGGGTTCTCGATCCACTGTTGCAAGCGTCCAACCAGGGGTTCGAGGTCCGAATCCTCCATATCAGCGAGTTGCTCACGGGCGTACTCGACAATCCAGTCAATCCGTTCGTCCTCAAGCATCTGGGCGTACTGCTCGCGGCGCTCCTGACTGACCAGGGCGAAGTACATGTCGAGGAGCGTGCAATCATAGCCCGCTTTCGCCATGCCCCGAACCATGTTCCGGACGACGCGCTTCATCCGCGGTCCCCAGTAGTCCTCCTCACCACCAGCAAGGGAGATGAGCGCTTCTAGGTCGTCAGCAAGGGCTTCGACCGCCTCTTTGTATGCGGGCGTGTCCGGGTCGGCACTCGACGGCACTTCGAGGAAGTTGAACCCGACTTGTTTGTCGCGGTTCCCCCCGAGTTCGATATAGATTACGTCGTCCTCGCGCCCCTCGGGAATGAGTGAAACGACGTCTTCTGCATCGTCACCCTTCGGATCGTAGAACATCCCACCGACACCCCGGTCCATCATCTGCCGGAAGAGATTCTTTAGCAGGGTGGTTTTCCCGTATCCTGTCGACCCGGGAACGAACACGTGGCGCTTGAACACGTCTTCGTGGATGCCTGCCTCGGTCCCTTTCCGTGCTCCCGTTCCAATCCAGTACGGCTTTCCGGGGGCGCTCGCGTCGAACATCGCGACCTGTCGTTCGAGTGGTGCGGCCGTCTCATCCAGCCCCGCACGGGCGAAGTCAAAGCGTGGCGTCCCGATCGGGACTGGAATCCCCGCCCGCGACTCGGAGTAATCGATGTGTGGGTTGTTGACGTCGCCGGAGAGATGGACGACACCCGCCAGTTCCGATGCTGTGCATTTCATCGATGTGTAGTCCTCGAACGACCGGCTGGCCGTCGCCGATAGGAACGAATGCATGTCGCTCCGAGCGGACTTGAACGTGGTATTCCCGACTGGCGTACCGTAGAATCCCTGTCGGTTGTGGCTCTCATAGAACTCATCGAGCGCATGCACGACTGAGTGAACCCGGCCTTCGGCTGTCTCTTTCGTGCTCGAGGCCGCCACAACACGAATCTCAATCTCATACATCGACTCATTCTGCTGGTTCTCGATGATGTCCGCGGCCTGTTTCTCGACGTCCGTCGCGGGGTAATCGGTCAGGAAGCGGGTGTTCGGCGCTCGCATTCGGTCGGCGACCTTCGCCATCTTCCCACGATATCTGAATCCCTGCTGGGAGGGTCGAAAGACGACCTGCAGCATGACATCGGTACTTCCGCCCGTGACCTTCGTCAAAATGTTCTTGAACGGATCCCGGACGTTCTTCCGACCACCGTCTTCGTCACCGAATCCGTCGATGTCGATGTGCCGAATCGGGTACTCCGTACTCTTGAAGAAATGCATCCGCGCCCCTGCGACGTACTCGTCTTCGTCCCACGCCGGAAACGCCTCGGGGAGTTGCTCGACGGTTGAGTCGGGATAATCCTCGAACAACTGGTCGCGAAGGTTCTTTCCGATGATGCCACTCCCAGGGACGAATCGGAAGTCGAGGATCTCCTCATCGTACACGATCTCGAACGCGTGTGTCTCGGGAGTGCCTGCCGTCTCGTGCATCCCGTTGAGTAGGGTGATCGCCTCGCGAACCCCACCCTCACCGCGGTACGGACGAACCTTATAGACGGGTTTGTCGAGTTGCTCGCTCTCGCGTTGGATGATACCACGTTCTTTCTCCCCGAGTTCGAACGCTTCAACGTCGCTAATCTTCTTTCGCTTGCGGTTCTGTCGGAGTCGCTCGGTGAGTTCGCTGATTTCGGTCGTCATTAGTCGGCCTCCATTGGTTTCGGGGCGAATGACTGTGGTTCGTCGCTGCTCTCTTCCTCGTCAGTCTCGTCGGTCCGTTCCGTGTTGTCCGTCTCACTGTTCTCCTGGTTGTCACTGACATCGTCGGCCAGCTTCTGTGCGAGATAGTCGTCAAAATCGCCGTCGTCGGACTCACGGTAGTCGAGGATGGCCTTCGCGTAGTCACTCACGCGCTTGCGCACCCGATACACGTCGCCGTCCACGTCAACGAGACACTCGCTGTAGGTCGTCCGCTTATCGTCACCTGCGGCCAACCCACCAGCGAGCTGTCCGGCCTGCATGTCCGTGAGCCCGAACGGTTCGGGGTCAGACAACCCCATTTTCCCGAAGTTCTGCCACCCCGAGATGGCACACTGTTTGGCGATTCGCTTGGCGGCGTCCTCGTTGAAGTCATCGTCTGCTTGGCTGACAAAGTCGAACATCAACCCAGCATTCCGACCGGCGCGAACCATCGACTCAAGACGGCCAGCCTGTGCCGCTTCCCGAAAGAGATCGTGCGCTTCGTCGATGACGACATCCACGTAGTTGTTCGTCTGTTTCGCCACTTCCGGGGCGATGGAGAGGATGTAAGCCATCGCCATCCCCTTCTCGACCGCGGGTTTCCCCTCGAATTTCTGCATATCGAAGTACAGCACGCGTGAGGAGAGGTCAACGTCTGACTCGCCGCTCATCCATTCGAACGCGGCGTCGGGTTCGTCGTCGGGTGTCGGCTTGAACGGTCGAAGCGCTGTGAGCAGCGTCCCCGCGTGCTCGATCATGTCCTCAACTTCGACGTCCGTTCCTTCCGTCGTGTAGTCCTCTGGGTTGTTCGCCGCGTCACCAAGCACGCTGAAGAAGTCAACCATCGTGGGCGACTTCGCTTTCGAATGCGTCTTTGGATCATCGGTGATGCCCGCGTTCGAGTATGTTTTCCGAATCAGGTCGACGAGTGTCGCACGGAGTTTCTCGGGATCCGTCGCGTTCTCCTGCAGGTACAGGTAGAACATATCGGCGATGAGGTTGATCTTCGAGGAAAGGTCGGCCGTGAAGCCCTCCCCGTGTTCGCCGGGAGCACGGACTTCGAACGGGTTAATCTTTGTCTCTCCAACCGTGACCTTCCCACCATCGAACGTCTCAACCACGCCATCGAACCCGCGGGCAATATCGACGATAATCGTCCGGAGGTTGCGCTTCCGAAGCATATCGGCGATGAGCAAGTCCTTAATGTTGAACGACTTGCCGGATCCCGACCGACCGACCCAGAAGCGATGCGGGACGGAGAGCGTCCGGCGGTCGACCTGCAGCAAGCCGAGTGGTGCACCGGACCGTGCAAGTGCCATCCCATAGATCGTTCCTGACTCGTGGGTCTGATAGCCGCCTGCCATCGGGAACATGGCTCCCAGGGTGTCGGAAGGCATCTCGAACCGCGTGTCGTTCTGCGAGGCATCGCCGAACGCGTCCCCGGGCGTTGGACTCGTGGTTTTCATCGCGGCGAGCTGGCGGTCGTCCGCTTCGGTCGCGACAATATCGTTCGGCCCAAGGAACTCTGTCTTGACGTGCTTGCGAATCTTGAGTGCTTTTTCTCGGGTGTCTGCCCGCACGGTGACGACCATCGACACCTCCGAGCACTCAACACCGTTATCCCGCATGTGATCTCGGAGAATGATCTTCTGTGTGGCGGCGACATCCGCGTCGTCGGCTTTTGCTTGCTTCCCTTCTTTCTCAATCCCCATCGCCGAGAGCCATTCCTGGTCAGTGGCGAGTTCGTCCATCTTGTCGCGGTAGTTCGTTGCGTGGACGTAGAGCGACGCGTCGAGTCGGACACCCGGAACGGTGAGAGCGTCCGATAGAAAACCCGGAGAGGGCGATGACGGCCAGCCGACAACCCACAGGCTGCTCGTGTAAAAGTCATCGTTGACACCCACGCTATTGACCTGCTCGTCGACGTTTGCCGGACCATAGATGGCACGCTCACGCGCGCTCGAGGACGTCTGTTGTGTGAGCCAGTCGCGGACCGGTTGGAGTTTCTCTTGCCATCCGTTCTGGTTGTCAGCGTCCGTCTCGTCGCTCTCGTTGGGTTCGTCACTCACGTATGCAGTATCCGGTATCGGTGCGTCAGATGTGACCTCGGAGTAGCTGAACGCCGTCTGTTCGTCTAACCAGAACTGTCGGAGGTAGGCCACACTCTCATCAGCAGAGAGGCGCGTCCCGTTCGACACACTCGAAACGGCTTTCTGTACCGTCTCAACCCGGCGATCGAGTGCGACGGCTTGGTTGTCCTTCGTCGTATCTCCTGACGTGAAGACACTGGATCCAAAGAGATCGGCGAGTTGTGCGATGTATCCCGAATCGGCGGTCGGCGTGTCGACTTCGTGTGGGGCAATCCAGACGACGATCGTGCACGTCCGTTCCATCATCCCCGACGTCGCCAGCCACTCGACGTAGTGCTCCGCTTGTGCGCTCGCATAGTCACGCGCCGCCTGGGGAAGCGTCTCGTCAAAGGCCGCTTCGTCGAGGGCGTCCGTCTGTGAGATATCACGCGGGGGCGTCTGTGGGAGGTGAATCTTCACGTCGAAGCCGTCCGATTCGGCTTGTGCGATGTGTTTGTTGATGCCGTTCGCGAGGCTTGCAGCGTCAAGGATCCACTCCGCTCGATCGTGTTCCGAAACGTTCTGCAGGTCGACCGTGACGTGCGTGAAAAGCGTCCCATCGTCCGTTTCGAGAGCGTCATATTCGGGGTGCACGTCCGTCACACCAGGGACGTCCGCCGCGTCCGGGCCCACAAGCGGCATTCGGAATCTCGATCGAAGGTAATCGAACTTTTTCGAGATCGTCTCGAGCGGTGTCGCGTACCACGGCGTCTTTTTGACAGCGAAGTACAACCCGCCCGCCAGTCCCCCCACCGAGATGAAAAACCACATCACCGGCACCGAGACGTATGTGAGTTCGATGTACGCGAGGAGAGCGGTCGGGAGGACGACGAGGGCTAGCTCCCCGATGGAAAGCCCGAGTACTGTCGCAAAGACGCTCCCGGTCGTTTCCTGTGGGATAATTGTTTCAAGGCCGATACGGCCGCCGGAATCGCTGTTGTCGTCACTCATGAGTTAATCCTGCAATTTGTTTCGGATTTCGTTCAGTCGGTCCTGCCGGAGTTGTTCTAATTCATCGTTCTCCGGGAAATGGCGCTCAAGTCCATGCTGGATTTCGCCACCAGTTTCAGGGTCGATGCTACTGCCGCCACGAATGTTCTGAATCCGTTGGTTGATCGGCTGGGTGTACGTCTGGAAGGTCTGGCGTCCCGCCTGTCCCGTCGCGTAGCCAGTGCCACCATCTCCAACAGGATCGGCACCACGCAACCCGCGATGGGTGTCACGCACTCCAGTCACCGTCCGTTGTGTCGATTCCTTGAGTTCGCCCGCCCGCTCACGCTGGTTCGCATACGACTCTTTCATGCCGTCGGCGGTGGGTGCCGACCCAATAACTCCCACAGACGCGAGTGCTTGCCCGCCTTTCTGGTACATCACGTACGGCATCACGAGACAGGCGACAGCCGTCCCGAGCTGCATCGCGATGAGCTGCAACCCGCCAATGCCGTAGGTCTTGAAGATGTCTGTCGTCATCGGCGAGAAGCCCACTGATAGGGCGATCGAGACGGGGAGTGTAATCAGCGAGAGCATGAACCACAACTTCGTGAGGCCATCGCCGATCATCCCCAACCCACGGATAGGGAGTGCCTTCAGTGCAAAGAAAAACGGTATCCACGGGGTCAGCGCGGTGAGACCGATAAATCGCAGGCTTACCAACGAAATGATGACGAGGAAGACCCAGATATTCCAAAATCCGACAAAGAACATTCCGATTAGCAACACGCCTTTCAGACTGTTCGAGGCGATTGATGTTTGGGTGATGTCGGCGGTTATCCCGTGTCCGAGTGCGTTGGATACGTTCAACCAGAACCCGGCGAGTTGCCAGCCCCAGAAGGCCATCACCCAGGCAAGGATGAGATGTTTCGATCCCTGCCGCTCATACCGGGCGGGAAGGATACCGAACCCGCGTTTCCCAAGTGCGAGGTAAATTCCCGTCGCGAAAATACAAATGAAGAATGTCCAGGGTTGAGCGTTAGACTTCCAATCGTGGTACTTCTCGGGCCAGATCGTGTTGCCAGGATCCTGGTACCAGCCGCTTCCCCAATGCGGGGCGGGCGTGAACGTCATCATCTTCACGGCGATTCCCAAGAACGCGTCTATAAGCCAGAACAGCCCCTTGACAAAGTAGCTCAGAATGGCGAGGAAACCATCGAGGATGCTGTTGTAGAACATCCCGCCCCCGCCTTCAGTCATCTTCGTCGAGTTATTATAGACGCCAAGCGTCGAGTTGTTCGAGTTGTATTTCCCTGTCTTGTTCAAGTACTCCTGTCCGTAGGGGGTGACATTCGGTCGTGGCGATACTGTCTGGTTCGTCGTATTCGTCGAATTGTTCGTCCCCGTCGGGGCGCTCGTGCTCGTCGATTGGGCGACAGAACAGCCAACTGCGAGCACACTCACGAGGAGTATGCACGCGAGCACTCGGGACACAGTGTGATTGGTCATAGCGTAGGTGATGGGAGGAAGAGGATGGTCAGTAGGCCGTTCGTCGATAATTAGAACATGCAGCCGAGACCAACGTCGGAAAGCGAACTCCCAAACATCCCGAGTACCCACCCGGCGAGTTGCGGGAGTGCCGCGCCAGCGAACAACAAGCCGACAGCAACCCCGAGGGTTTTTCGCGAGCCTGCCTTGCCGTGACTCCCGCCACCGCGCGAGGAAATCATGGATTTTCCACCGACGAAAATTCCGGCGAGAACGAGGATACTTCGGAGTAGTTGCCCGCCTTGGTTGATCCCGTTCGACGCGTTCGGGACGTCGCAAGCCCCCGCTGCCGCCACGGGGTCAATAGCGATGAGCGCGATACCAGCGGTGATCGCTAGTGTTTGTGGGGTCGTGAATCGGTGCAAGAATTCGCCGAGACGGTCGATTGTTGGTTTCATTCGGGGCGACCTCATTCTCGAAGATAACCTGAGGATACTAATAGCTAACCCACAGTAGTCTATCAAAATATTAGCTATCATATGGTAATGATGGCTAACCTTTAGTAAGCTATCAATAGTGGAGGTAACCACGAAGATACTTATGGCTAACTCGGAAACACCTGACGAACGAATGATCACCTACCCGCTCGAGATACCCGATGATGAGGAAGACACGTGGCAAGATTGGAAACAAACCGTTCCCCGAAGTTACCCCAAAGTCGGCGATCGGCTCCAAGAATTCATCAAGAAAGACCTCGAATCGCGGTCAGAACACGGCGAAGGACTTTTAGAGCGGTTCGACGAATATGAATCCAACGAGACTGACGAATGAGATGAGTTCCACAAACCTCACGTTCGGCCAGAAAATCATTCAGACGATCAAGCGGTTCGCTCTAGGAGTGCCACTGCTCTTTCTCATCTTCGGCGTGTCTCGCCTCGTTATCGGGGACATGGCCGCGGCCGCTATGGCACTCATTGTCAGTTCCTTCGTCGTGAATATCTACTTCGCCTGAGCCTGCGCCTCGACTTCTGCTGCGAGTTCCTGCACCACTTCCTTGAGTTCCTCGACTCGGTCTTGTGCCGCCTTTGCTTCGGTCTTCGCGTCTTCGACGTCACTCCGGAGTGACTCGATATGCTGCTCAACAGCCGACGGAATCGGGCGAGCATCCGTCCGTGCTAACAAGTCCTCGACTGCCTCACGCCCGCGGTCGGTAAGAGAGAACACACGGGCGGGGATTCGATCACCCTGCTGCTCGTGAGCGACGACCTCGATCAAGTCCCACTCTTCGAGGATGTCGAGGTGATAATTCACGGAGTTGACGGTGTCAGTAAGCTCACGCTTCGGTGTCTCGGCGGGATGATTATCGTTAATCGCTAACAGGAGTTCGGCGCGGTTGCCACGGAGTTCGTCGATCAAAACATCCCATGACTTGGGTTCGTCCATACTCCCACTATCATGACGAACGTCAAAATTTTACCGGCAATTGCACATCAAATTCATCCTCCCGACAATAATAGAGGGGGAATTACCCGTGGGGGTGGAAGCGAAATTACAATGAGATCAGTGAGACACTGGGTCCTCCTGGCGACCAAGTCCCGATCTAGCGGTGACGGTTGAGAAGAGAATGCAAGCCGCCAGAAGAGAATGTCAGAGAGATGGAAAAATCATCGGCAGGGAAAATACCGAGCCAGTAACCAGCAAGAGGGCACCCCAGAATGTCACATTGGAAAATTCAGCTAGAAGGACGTGGATAGGGGCACCCCAACAGGCGGAGAGCTGGCAGAAAGACACAGTGGTCACGCCACACGAGAACGAGGTGAGTGTGGACAGAAGGACAGTCCAACTGAGAACACGAGGAGAAAAAAGAGCAGAGTAAGGACGTGGGACAGTCAGGCTATGGCAGCCCCAGCAGAAACAGAGAAAAACGAGACAGGGGACAGTCCAGCAGCGTGACCAGCAGAGCAAACAACGGAGTGCACCGACTGAAAACAGAACAACAACGGAGAAGGCAATACAAACTGAGAAGCGGCGGTGACCAAAGAGCAAAAGCGCTAGCGTTCAAGACAACACGACGGCCGTGAAAACCACAACAGGCGAGAAGCGATAAATCACGACCTGCACAGCACGGTCAGCGACGGCAAAGCCGACGGAGAAGAAGAGACTACACTGGAAATCCCGAGAAACATCGCGAGCAGCGGGACCCCCGGGCACCGAGTGACAACCACGAGAAGGAGCGCAGTGCGACCACACCGGGCAGTCATCGAGCATGAGGACGCTCGACAGTCCATCTCTGGCTGGGCAGCCCCGACAGAACGCTGTGCGTCTAGCGTTGGGGTGCCGACGAGCGACATACCTCCATCAACAGCTGTGAGCAGTGGCCGAGTGCAACAGCAGCACGGCCCATCTGGGTGCCGGTGTGGCGGCATGATCTGGGTGCCGACCCAAGCGAACCAGTGGGGTGCCAGTGTGTGCGACACACCAGAGTTTCAGTGAGCACAACAGCGCAAGGCAGACTGACGACAGCGGCCAGCACCGTACTCCAACACATTGGACTGTCCACGAGCAACTGGTCACCGTGCACACCAGCCAACACCCAACAGGAGACTGTCAGCATTGGCAGCAATACGGCCAGGATTCCAGCATGATCCGATGGGACTGTCTAAGACCATGTCAGGCGGGTGTGTGACGTATTTTTATAATGTAGTGACATGTAATTGTGTGATGTAATTTTCTACTTTCCAATCACAAAACTTATTCTGGTTGAATTGTATCCTAATGTCATGAATCGACGACAATTCTTAGGCGCGACAATGGTGACGAGTGGTATGGCACTTTCTGGTTGCATAGGTGAGTCAGAAGCAACGTCATTGAAGCAGGCACCGGAATCCGCTCTCAAGATGTCCGTGACAAAGGATACCGCGTCTGAGCAAGTAATGGAAGGTTCTGGGCATCTCGAAGAAGGTGAGTTTGCAGGGAACAATTTTTGGGCAAAAACCGGTTTCAGGCTTGAATGGGAACTTGAGGTTACAGAGGGTGGTCCGATTGACGTGTGGGTGATGACGCAAGACCAGCTAAAGCCGTTCAGAAAACAGGGAGAAGTATCCTACTTCCGTGGAGTGAGTAAATCAGAGGTAAAGTCTGGAAAGGCGTCTGGTGTAATGCAGCCAGATAAGGATATGATTATCTTCGAGAACTCGGGTGCCTTCAAGACTAAACCGAAGGGTCCAGTAGATTTTGACGCGACGATGCGCATGTCGTTTCAGTAAATCCTACTGACGAACTGATACAAACGAACATCTGTTCATTGGTAGTATAGGCTACTAACCAGCGTTGACTCTATATTCGAAGTAAAAGCGATAGAGATGACTCACGCAGTAGGGATCAGTTCGCGAAAATCCTCCTCGTATCTATTCCTTATCGCGAGAACTACTTAAACGAGAATCGGTCAGTGGCCGTCGGCCTCCTCGACGCGAATTGCACCACCGCACTTGCTACATCTGTACTGCTCGGGGTTACGTACCGTCTTCGAGCATCGGTACCGCGGAATCCGTCCGCCGCAGTCCTCGCAGATGAGCCACCACTTTGGCGTGGTGAAGCGTTCGCAATGTCGCGAGATGTCGAGGTGGTCTGTCCACCGGGTGAATGTTGTTCCGTGGTCTGCGTCACCGAACTCGTGGTACTGCCACGCGTGGATGAGTTCGTGCCGGACGGTGGAACTGAATTGCTCCCACCCGTGGTGTTCGTAGACCGTCCAGGTCAGCGAGATCGTGATCGCCTCTGTTGCAGGGTCGTACTTCGTGACGCCTGCCTGTCGTTGCGCTCGGTGTGAGACCTCCCAGTCGATTGCTTCTAGAACCCGTATTATCTCGGCTCAAGCACCGACTTGATAGTTTCTGGATCTTCCCAGAGTACAACATCCCCGTGTCGGGTATCGTATTCGAGATACTGGTGATCGGCGAGTTTCGGGAGATGGTTATGATGCAATAGCAGTTCCAGACGATCAACACTCTCGTAGGGGACATCATCGTCTGTCGCAGCTGCTTCTGCGATTTCAGACCGCGTTTGGACCTGCTGCTCAGTCAGGAGCGTAAGCACCTTTTTCCGAACGGGATGGGTGACGACACCGAGCGCGTTTGCGACGGTGATCCTCAGTTCATCAAATGGCCCATGAAGGACGAGTACGATCTCCTCTAGGAGATTCCCGAACGTAACTGCAAGTTCTCCAACCAGAGCGATGACCATGACTGGGAATGCGTTTGTCCAGTATTAAGCATTGGGATTAGATATAATCACGATTTCCCATACAAATATCTGGATACATAGTATTGTATCCCAAAGAATAGAAGATATGTGTTTAAAGAGTTACGTTTCAGTTCTGGATTCAGTATGCCGCTCGACGGTTCACAAGAAACGATAAGTGAACCTCACATCAGCAAACAACACCGGCTGTTTGCCTCACAGCAAGCCGCGACCCATAGACAACCAGTTTCGTCAGCGGTGACGTAGAAACCCCATCTCGAAAGGGTTAGAAATCTATTGCGAATCAAGCTGTCTCAGGTGCATCATTGGTCGCAGCGTTCACGCTTTCCGTGAGCGTTCGCTGGTCGGTGATCTCCGAGAATGTCAATTGGCGTGTCATGGATAAAAAAGGGCTGAAGCGGGGTTAGTTCGGCAGTTCTTTCCTCCCCGTTCGCACGCACGGCCAGCACGGGAAGCCACCGAGGCCGTCACAGTCACAGTCGTCTGGTTCGGTATCGTCGTCGTCCTCCGAGGGGAATGCGTCAAGCGTCCCGTCGTCTGTTGCGTTTTCGACGGCGGCCATGTGCTTGCAGAATGCGTTGCGGTGGACGTGATGCGGGCACGTGCAGGCCATCAGTTCGTGGGTCACGTCGTCGATGGAGACGGTGTACTGGTGGTCTACGGGGTTCTCATGGCTCTCATTGGTGACTTCGATCACTTTGGGCTTCGGCGTCGAAGGCAAATTATTCCACTGCAGGCGTTGCTATGCCGTCTCGTCAGTTTCACGGGCTGTGGATGGGTTTGTACTCATAGTCTTCTAACCGTGGTATTTGGAAAACCGGTGGATATGGAAGTTGCAACCCAATCAGAAATTTGTCTCCAATAGACAGATGCTTACTTCGTACAATTTAGTAGAAATATATTTCTTTGTCGAACTTTATGGAGTTACCCGTTCCATCTTCTATTTTTAGGGAGAGCCTTCGAGTAGTAAGGTGCGCAGAACAATAGAAGTGCTGCTCATATGAGTAAGTATGTCCACAGATGCAACTGTCCTAGATCAAGAATTCACCGACGTGATCGGCGCATTCTTCGAAGAAACAGACTCGGTACTCATCGTCAATCCCGCACCAGATGTTTTCCAAACGATAATGCTGACGGCAGCGTCGTTCGATGATGAGCTGCCTAATCTACAGGTGCTTGCCGACCCAAATGTACTGAAAACGGCACTAGAAGATTTCATTCTCGCAAGTCAGGTGGCCGATTTGATCGACCAAGGTTCACTCGAACTTCGGACAACCACTGACATTGCGCGAAGTTCGTTGCTCGTCAGCGATGACGCAATCGTAACTGTCGTAACGTTGGATGCTGGGTTGACGGGGCTGCGCTCAACAGACGACGAACTAGTCGAAAACGCACAGTCGGCATTTTTGGATGATTGGGAGGACGGTGATGCATTCACATTGCGAACACCATCACTCTCGCGTGTCCGAGAAACGCTTCGGGAGGAACTTGGAGATGAAGTCGAAGGCGATTTCATGATGGTTGTTGAATCAGCCGAGACGATTCCTGAAGAGGGCGGTGACCTAGATGAAGTGGCCCTCGCGTTATTGGTGGCGGCGAACAACGAGGTGCTGCTCTATGATATTAGTAAGTGGGGAGAGGACATTGGCCTCGCGAGTAAAGCGACCTTTTCACGGACCAAAACACAACTCGAGGATCGGGGCCTTATCGAGACGGAGAAAGTACCAATCGATGTTGGTCGGCCACGGCTTCGATTGCTCTTGGCACCAGGCGATCTTGAGGATGTTAACAGTCTTGCAGTATCCTCTTCGTGAGCGTTCGCTGGTCGGTTAGATCCGAGACCGTCAATTGGCGTGCCATGGATAAAAAAGACTGAAGCGGTGGTTAGTTCGGCAGTTCTTTCCGTCCCGTTCTCACGCACGGCCAGCACGGGAAGTCACCGAGGCCCTCACAGTCGCAGTCTTCCGGTTCAGTATCGTCGTCGTCCTCGGAGGGGAATACATTGAGCGCCCCGTCGTCGGTCACGTTCTTGACGGCGGCCATGTGTTTGCAGAAGGCGTTACGATGGATGTGATGCGGACCGGTGCAGGCCATCAGTTCTTTCGTGACGTCGTCGATATTGTTTACGCGAGATCAGTCAAACCACGTTCACAGCAAAAATGCAAATACCGGATAGGAGGCAACAACTGCTATAGTAGACATTAGAAGTAGTTGCTCACTGTTGGAAGAGATAGCTGGTCGAGAGCGGTATCAATCGCCGTGGT
>NZ_JBXGLH010000036.1:0-14901 GCF_056892285.1 Haladaptatus sp. HS23
TCAGCCACCTACGATCGGTAGGTGAAACTTCGCCAATCGTACCGCTATCGCTTGTTTTTCCTCATCTAGACAGTGCCACTTTGACAGTCTTTTCAACGTCGTGTGGAATGATCCAAATCAACGCCTCTGGGGACTGTGCTTACGGACACGGTCGTGTCTGCAAAGCGTGTCACCGAACAAAGATACCTATCCTCAACCTGTGAAGCGAGTAGGTCGGGGTAGTTTATAGTTGTTGTTCGATCATCGGAATCTGCAGACGCTACCACTGGAGTTGTCATCTGAATCGCTGTCGGAATCGTCGCCTGAACTGCCGTCGTTGTTGCCACCTGAATCGCTGTCGGAATCATCGCCAGAATTACCATCGGCACCGTCGCCTGCATCACCGTCGTTGTCGTCGCCACCGTCGTACTCTGAACTGTTATTGCCGCCGTCATATCCGTCTGAACTGTTATCGTCGATACCGTTCTCGATGTGAGAATCTGTGACAGTAACGTCTTCGGCGTCGTCCGTGATGCGGAGCCCTTCATTGCCACTGCGTGCGAGTGCTGAGACGCTCTCGATCAACGTCCCAGTACCGCTCTCCACGATTGCATTGTCTTCAGAGACATAATCGCCTTCGTAGATCACAACGTTGCTCGCCGTGTTCATCAGTGCACGTCGACCCTCTCCACCGCCGTGATCAACCTTGATATTACGGAACTCGGAGTTGTTGCGATCGTTCTGGATTGCACTCCGGGTGCCATTGGTTGGTGCGTTTCCGACAACGGTGACGTTCTCAAGGGTAGCAGGCTTGTCACCTTCCTTGATTTTGATGGCTGGTCCACCGTCGGTCTCGTGGTCAACGGTAGTCTGCTTGATATTCACTTGACCCGATGCCCCCCGAATAGAGATTGCTGTCCCTGGGCCATCAGCTCGAGTTGTGATGGTCGAGTCGACGACGGTTGTGTCGTCCGCACCATTCGTTATCCAGATAGCGGGGCTCATTTCGATGTTCGTCTGGATATCAACGTTCCGTACAACGAGGTCGGTTCCATCTTCTAAGCGAATACCACGTTGGGCGATACCGTGGGAATCCTGTTTATTAACGATGATGGTCGCGTCTTCAATGTAACTGCCATTGCCACCAAGTCGGACGTTCGCACCCATACTATCCTCGAAGCGGCCACCCTCAATCTGAACCGAACCGGATCCGTGTGCAGCGTACAGGCCGTTGTCCGGGAAACTTCCGAGACTACAGTCGCGGAAAGTCAGCACCCCTTTGTTGTTGTTCGAGATAATTCCAGTCGGACCACGCCACAGTGCATCACTTGGTGCATTCCCCTCCCACGCAGCACCGTCGGATGCGCTGAAGTTCTCGACAAGCCCCTCACCGTCAGAGTCGGTGATGACGAATCGTCCTGGACCCCACGTTCCGCTGTCGTGTTGCCCGACGATTTCTATGTCTCGAACCACGAGGCCGTCGTCGACTGCAGCTTCGATGACACGAATACCCGTGTTGTCTGCGCTCTGGTCGACGGTGAATCCCTCGATCCGGAGGTCTTTCCCAGGATCGTAATCAACTCCCATTCGGAAGAGACGGTAGTTCCCGTCCCCACCCTCGTCGAAGTCGTGGTAGCTTGCAGGAACGAGTTCCGCGTCGTCTCCTACCATCCCGAAATTGTTGAACCCGGTAAAACGGAACTGGTCGTCCATGTAATATCGTCCGGGCGGGAAATAGAGCAGCGTGTTGTCGTCCGCGTGTTTTTGTAGTACGGGCGTTATTGACTCGTTTCCGTCGTCATCCGCACCGACCTCTGTAATGTCAATAACCGTCTCGTATTGATCTTCATAATCGGACTTGTCCCCAGCGGCCGACCCCATAATCGAGGCCGATGCTATGATTGATCCAGTGAGTTTAAGATAGGTTCTACGACTAGTAATGCTTCGATTTTGCTTGTCTGACGCCATCAAAACATCCCATACAACCCCACATATTAATTATCGGGTGCCTAGTTCATTTCCTCCTCGTTTTCCCTCTGTTGGAAACGTTGTAAACGATATTTTGACTCCTGATTTCCCACATACACAATCGTTGGCATTGTGCTCTTAAGCGCCATATAAGAAAATACCTATGTCTGTTTAGATATGGTAGCGATGAGACGACAGACACGACGCACGTTTCTGACAACGGTCGGCGCGGCCGGTATAGCTGGCCTTGCCGGATGTGCCGGTACCGGTAAAGAGAGTACCTCCACGACGAGCAGCACCACGGAAAACGAAAGTGCTGGGACGTCTACCACCTCCACCACTACCAACGATGGTAGCGAGGAGACAACGACGGAGGGCGGGAACAATGAGACACCGTCCGGTCCACAAACCTTTGAGGGCTTTGAGAAGCTCGGTGCGTGGAGCGCTGTCGATGGGCAGGGTAACCTCAAGAAGAGTACGAAGATGAAGTACGAAGGTTCCCAGTCCGCTCATGTCGTTGGGGGCAAACAGACGAAGCAGGGGATGATACACCGCGTCAACTTCGGTTCAAATCCTGCCGACTTTAGCAACAAAAACCTCTCCCTTGCGTTCAAATGTACTTCACATGATTTCGTGAAAATTGGCGTACAACTGTATGCGCCAGACCGTGGTCACATCGTCGAGATGAAGCGGACACTCTATGGACCAAAAGGAAAGTGGGTTCGTATCAATCTCGGCGTCACCAGTGACATGGACCCGAAAAAGGTTGACCTCTCGCAGGTGTACGAAATCCGCATCCTTGGCCGCTCGACGGATCCCAACACGAACAGGCCCGTTGAGTTCTACGTGGACGACCTAAAGACGGTGCCTGCACCAGAGAAGGGAATGGTGATGCTTTCGTTCGACGACGGCCTCGAATCGCAGTACACGAAAGCGTTCAAGAAGATGCAGAAGTACGGTTTCTCCGGCGTCGACGCCATCATTACGGACGCTGTCTTCGACGACGGGTTCCTCAACCGGACGCAGATGAACAAGATGGTAAAGAACGGGTGGGACATGATCTGCCACCCGAACACGCAGGCGACGCCGATGAACGAGCGTTCGAAAACGGAGCAGGAAAAACTCATGAAAGAGTCACAGCAGTGGCTTAAGAGGTACGGCTACGATGGTCACAAGTACATGGCCGTGCCGAAGAACGTGGTCGGTCCAAACACGTTCGACCTCGCACAGAAATACTTCGACGTGACGCTCTCGTTCGGGGCGTCGCCGAACGCAGTCCCTGCTATCAAGAAGGACACCATCCTGTCGCGGATGGGAACGTCTGATCTCAAGAGCGTCAAACAGAAGATCGACCACGCTGCCCGGTATAAACAGCTGTCGCCGCTCCTGTTCCACAAGATCGGTGGACAGGACGGAATTCCTGAAAAGAAGTTCGAGAACATCCTGAAGTACATCAAGAACCAGAACGTCGAAGTGGTCACCCTCACCGATTTGAAAGACAAGGGTATGCTCATCTAACCTCGGACGACAACGCCTGTCATTCGCTTCCTTCGTCCGTCCCCACGCGACTCTCGTGCGTCTCTTCTGCTCACCCACCGAGATTGCGGTGCAGGATTTTGGTTTACTGATCCGCTGTGAGTCCACTGCATTGACGTGACCCTGTCAGTTCTTTCCTGCCGTTTCTGGCCCGACCGTTTCGTGTGCTGGTTAGCCTTTCTGCCGTGATTTCCTCGCCTGAGTCTATGGTTTCTCATACCGTTCAAATCCAATGTTGTTTCTTAGGAAACGGGTCTATGTGTCGGATGACAACTTCTACGTAAATGCAGGTCTCGAAACCAGCTATCGTGGTCAGCCTTCTCCACAGATCCTTGCTCGTCTGTAAGTACCTGATTCCATCGAATAAGGTGGTTATGACAACGGTGGACTCATGAACGTGTTACCAGCGGGCCGATACACCAGGATAGACTTGTACTTGTGACGAACATGTAAACACGCCCCGAACCGGCCTGTTCGTTGTGGGTTCGAGTACGTGATTCTGTGTACGCTAGGCGTAAAAGGGACTTCTCCCTGCGCTAGTTGATGTTCCCCCAAGAACTCTTCCCTTGCTGTCCACGCTATGCGTCCAAGTTCTGGCTGATGGTCCGAGTACCCCCTATGGTGCTTATAGTGACGCCGTGGAATTTGTCGTCGCGGTTCCTGTATTCGACGTTGTTCCCGTGTTGGATGTGGTATTCATATTCAACGTACCTCCGATGTTCGACGTAGTCGTTGTCGTCGTACTTGCCGCGGCTGATCCGACTGAACTCGTTGTCGTCGTAGGTTGGGTTTCAATCGTGGAGGCTGTCGTCGTTGTTGAGGGCGTCGTAGTTGTGGGTTTGGTTGTTGTGGTGGTCGATGTCGTCGTAGTTGGGGTCGTTGACGAGGTCGTCGTCGTAGACGGAGGTGGACTCGTACTCGTCGTCTGCGGTGGCGGGCTGGTGGTCGTTGTAGTACTCGTCGTAGCCGACGTTGTGGTCGATGGCGGTGTCGTCGTCTTTGTGGTTTCTGGTGGTGGATTCGTCTTCGAGCTCGTCGTAGTCGGTGTTTTCGTCTCTTTCGTTGTGGACTCTGTCGGCTCTTCAGCGGTCTCGGATTTAGTCGGCGTCGTGCCGTGCGTTGTTTCGGTTACTGTCGTCCCCGTAATTGTTTGCGTGTCGTTAATCGACGATCCTGGGTTTCCACTGAGTCCGCCGATACCCGGGGCAAGGAACGCGTATCCGATTCCCGAGACGAACAGCAGGATACCAGCGACAACCATCATCTTCTGCATCGAGTCAGGTGTTATCTTGGTTTCTTTCATTTTGGTTGGGAGTAGTTCGGCCGGCGAATCGAACGGTTTGGGAAATGAGGATAGCGTTTCGGAGACTTCTCCGAAGCCGAGCGCACCCGTCGCAAACGCAAAGAAGGTGAAAACGCCGAGGCCAAGTGGCGGGACCAAAATGAGCGCGAGTGGGACGTGGAACCCCGCGATGAGGGGATGCACATTTAGAAGGTGAGCGAGGACGAAGATGGGTGGTGCGGAGAGTATCGTCGTGCCTATGACCCGTCCGAGGCGGGCATCCGATAGCGGGTTGAACCCGACCTTTCTGGCGCTCCAGAGGTGGAAGACGAACATCGACCCGTAACCGATACTCGTTGAGACGGCCGCTCCCTCCATTCCGAATCGTGGGATGAGCAGAAAGTTCAGTACGAAGTTCATGCCCGCTGCGGTCCCCGTTGCGATTATTGGGAACTTCAGATCACCTTTCCCCTGCGAGATGGCGAGTATCGGGCGAGCGACCGCGAATCCGAGCGACCCTGGTAGCAACAGGAGTAGTGGCATGACCGCGGGCATGTACTCTGATCCGAAGTAAATCGGAACGGCAATGTTCGCAAGCGCCGCTAATCCCAACCCCATCACACCGGTCAGGAGGAACGTGTAGCGGGTTGTTTGCGCTGCCAATTTGGAGATACGTTTGGTTTTGCCATTCGACCACAGTTCTGACATGGAGTGGACGAACACCGTCTGGAGTGCCATCGGGATGAACCAGAGGAACTCCGCAAGTTTCAGCGCGGCACGGTAGTATCCAACCTGCTCGTTGCTCCCCGACATCAACTGGAGCATCAGGATGTCAACATGGTACAGCGACATGAGGAGCAGAATGAGAACGATAGATAACGAGTTAAATGCCAACATCCGTCGTCTGGGAAAGTCCTTCGGTGTCGGGCGAAAGAAACTCCTTAATGACGTTCTCTTGATGATAAGAGCGAACCCAATAGCTGCTACCATCGTTGCCGCGGCGATCTTCCCCGCCAACGCTCCGAGGACCGCTATTTCAAGCATACCGCGGTGGCGCATATAGTATACCAGTGGCAAGGCAACGACGATGAATGTCACGCGCTGCACGACTTTCAGCGGTTCCGAGTAGCGCTCCAACCCGAACCCCATCAACGTTCGGCGAGTGTAGGCTTGGAACTGGCTCGCAATTGTCATCACGATGAGGAGGTAGAAGTATATTTCGTACTCCTGACCGAAAATTGCTCCGACGACACCGGACCACGTTGCGAGTGCGAGTACTATTGCTCCTATGATTGCAAGCAAGAGTGCAAGTCGGAAGTAAAAGCCGACGACGTACTCTTCCCAACAGTCCATCTCGTGTTCCTCGGCGATGAACTTCCGAACGCCGTCCGAGATGCCGGAGCTAACGAGTATCATGAACAGAGAGAATACCGAGAGGACGGTGGTGTAGACGCCGATTCCGGTCGGTCCGAGCAACCGATACAGAATTGGCGTTGTCATGATACCGATGACGAGTGTGAGAACTTTGGTCCCGGCAACCGAGAGGACGCCGCTCAGAATGCTTCGTTGCACAAGAGCCCTCCTAATACAGTGCTCGTCATTCTTGTATCTAGTAACACAATCTTGTTAACGGGACTTTATTATGGATCTGATAGTATCGGTTTTAGGCGTATCCGAGGTCCTGTAATCGTTGCTCGACGTCGATCGACACATCCTCTTCCATGCTTTCTCCCTCATCACCCATCGTAATGTCTCGCCGCGCACCGTTCTGGTGGACAAGCCATGGAACCGTCGTCAGTTCTGGGATGTAGATATTATTGGGGTGGCCGTACTCCGCCATTGGAATCGGCCGTGCACGTTCGCCGAACGCTTCGCCGTGGTCTGCGGTCACGACAGTCTTTCCTTGGAGCACTGAGAGCAGCTCCTCTGCGTGCGGCAACACCAACTCCACGTTCTCTTCATAGGCCTTGTAGAGTACGCTGACAGGAACGTCGACCTCACCTGCCATCACACGGTTCCAGAAGTCAAGCGAATCGAGGTCGAGGTGTTCCTTCCCCGTTGGTCCGATGAATGGATAGTGAGGTTGAATGAAGTGGACGAGAATGCGCTTGTCCGGATACTCTTCTGCGGCCTTCTTCGCGACTTCGACAACCGTTTCAGGACGAACTGTTCGGAATTCGTCGTCCCAGCCCTCGCTCTGCCAGATGTTGATGACTTCGTGGAGTTGGACGTCAATCCGGTCGCGTTTTCGGTAGAGCTGGGGGTTCGCGGTCACATAGACGGTATCGCGAAGATCAGCACCGTCAAAGTAAGTCTCCAGAAAATCCGGTGTTGAACTCGACTTGGTTTGTCGTGGTTGAAGCTCACCGGGAAGTGTATTGCACTTTTTGAAGGTGTCGTACCGGCATGCGTCGAGAATTATGAGATTGTCCCAGTCCTCGTCAAAAAACTCGATGGCGTCATGACTCGGCTCTTTGCGCTGATAAAAGTACTTGTTCAACTCCCGGGTAACAAGATGTGGCTCCCGGATGCCACGTCGGACACGCCGCATCGTCTCCGTGATATTCATGTACCGGACGGTTGGTTTGTGTCTATATTATTATCCGGACCTTAAGATACCTCCCGGTCAAACCAGGCACTACAGTCACTTACCTCGTTACTATTGCTATGGACTCCGTCCACGGTCTAGGTCTATTTAATGTGGGTATCGTTCGCCAAAATCGTCAACCGAGTTCGGGCAGGTTCTCACTTTAAACCTAACACGTTTGCGTGGAGATGTGCGATATCTACGCAGACCCGTTCCCACGTGAATTGCTCCGCATGTACCTCAATACCGTCACGATCCCAGTCCTTTCGAAGCGCACGAACTACCGCGTCCGAAAGCGCGTTGTGGTCCTCTGGACTATCAACAAGAAACCCGTGGTCTTCGGAGGTCACAACCTCTTCGCTGCCACCGTTTATCGTCGAGACAACAGGTGATCCGCACGCCATCGCTTCCAACTGCACGAGACCGAAACTTTCACTGTAACTTGGGAGGACGAACGCATCACACGCGCTCATCCAGTATCTGAGGTCGTCGTTCGAAATGTAACCTAGCAGTTGAACGTCATCTTCCAACCCCAACTCCTTGATTTTCTCTTCGAGCTCCGAGCGCATCCCGCCGTGACCACCAATAGCACAGACGACGTCGCCCTCCCGTTCGATAACCTCCGGAACCACGTCAATGAGATGCTGGAATCCCTTGCGCTCTTTCAGATGACCGAGCGCGAAGAGGAGATGCGTGTCGTCTGCGATGCCGACTTTCGCTTTCGCTTCTGGCTGTGGGACGCGTCGGAGACGGTCTTGGCTGAACCCATTCGGGATATAAAACACGTCGTCGTTGAACCGTCGGAGTGAATCCTGATCCTGTCGATTGACACGAATAATGGCGTCGGCAGACGCCCACGTTCGGTCGATTTTGTCGTTCGAGGATTCGAGTTGGTCCATGAATAGATCGTGGTTCTCGTGGACCGTGAGAACAAACGGAATCCCGAGGTCACGCTGGAGGACGCGCGCAACGTATCCGGCGGTCCACGTCAGATGGGCGTGAACCACGTCGAATTCGATGGGTATGTCGTCGAGGTATTTCTTCACCTTCCGTGCGTGCTGGTCGCCGAGGAATCGACGGTGGAGGTCGAGAGGAAGGTACAATAGCGGCGTGCTAACAACCGTCACATTGTCTGGTTTCTCTTCCTCGTTTATTTTTGCGTCTTTGCTGAACGGTTTTGCGTAATCAACAGGGATATATCGAGAGATGTCCGCAAATCGGTTGTAACGCACGAAGACGTATACTTCCTCGAAGTAATCTGCGAGGACGTCGACCTGTCCTTTGACAAAGTGATTGTAGCTGTGTGAGACGATGAGCAAGTTCTTGTCCGCCAGTCTGTCCAAGTCGTGGTTCCGCGGCACATCCCCGGAATCCGGTGGTTCGGTGGCTTGGACACGCGTGTCGCTCGACATGTGAATTGGGAGGTGTTCGTCGATGTTTATTATCGGGTGGCTAAGTCCGCGGAAATCGTTCAAATTTCCAATCATGATCCAGAATGGATTCGTTCCTTACCGACTGTTCTGATTGGCTTGCTACCTTTTTGGAAATTTATAATCATCCTACAATGAGACATTTCTCCATTCATATTACCGGTGGAATCGACTGGCTGAACGTAGAGAGAAGAGTAACTTGGTGTGTCGCCGCTCCCACTTGCCTTGGAACTCGGTGCCATGGTGTTCATTGTAGGGTTTGGTCTGTGGTGGCGGGAATAGCTTCCAGTATCTTCAACGTGGTCACTACCGGAATACTTCTAGCGATTGGTGCTGCCACCGTCACCATGTGGATTATCAGTGAACGCACCATCAACTTCAACGAACACGTTGCCGTGGTCTGGACACGAGCGAGATCGAAGTAGTCTACGCCGTTGGGATAGCCGTGGTCGCGTTCGTCGAGGCCGGGAAGTTCTAGGGTGGGTTGATCCGTCCGACCTATAGTGGCGTCGCTGGTGCTTTTGTTGGTCATACCTGTTCTGCTCGCGGCCCTCCACGATTAGTAGGTCGATAATAAAGCATGGAGAACACACATGTTTGAACAACGAATGGCACCGACAGTCAGCGTCATCGTCCCGACGTACAACCGTGCAGACGCCATCTCTCGAACCATCGAGAGCGTCCTCTCGCAAACGTTGGAAGAGTTGGAACTCATTATCGTGGACGACGCCTCGCAGGACGACACCGCGGATGTCGTCACTTCCTACAACGACGACAGAATCCAATTTGTCCAACATGAGGCAAATCAAGGTGCGAGTGCCGCGCGAAACACCGGCATCGAACGAGCTGAAGGGAAATATATCGCATTTCTCGATTCGGACGATGTGTGGCTTCCCACGAAACTCGAAAAGCAGGTTCTCACGCTCGAACTGCGCTCCGACGAGTGGGTTGCCGCCTACTGTAAGGCAGAAACCGTTCATCCAGACGGTCAGAACCCGCTTGTGAAAGCCGTGACACAGCTCATTTCGCGTCGGAACAAGACCGAAGGCGCGGAAGGTGGAAAGGAACTCATCGGACCGACGCTGAGCGATGACCTCCACACGAGTGCGGGGTCGACGCTCATCGTACGGAGCGACATCGTCCACAAAATCGACGGCTTCGATGAGTCCTTTACCCGTTTTCAGGACCCAGAGTTTCTTATTCGCGTCCTCAAACACGGGAAACTCGCCTGCGTGAACGAGACGCTACTCCTCAGGTACGAAACCGGGTCGCCCCCGGCGGATTCGGTCGCCAAGGCAGACGAACATTTCCGCCGGACGTTCTCCGAGGAAGTAGAACATCTCGAACGACAGGGAATCGACGTAACGGGTGCTCATCACTATATCCTTGCCCGACATTATATAAACGAAGGACAGTTCCGAACAGGGTTTCAGTACCTCCGTCACTCGCGCCGGCCAGAGCCACGACAACTTCCTGGACTACTGATGAACGCATATAACGGATTCAAAGCAACCATCGGATGACACAACCGCGATACGCACACTACTATCTGGCCCTGTCGATACTTTCAACACTCCTCTTTAGTGGGAGCGTCTTCAGTCTCGGCCCGATGGGCTTGCTGTCACCGACCCAATCGACGATGGTAGTGATAGTATCATTCATGGTTCTGACAATCGTTCAATCGGCAGTAAGGGGATAGGCAATCACACGCAAATCTAAGAATGTGAAAAAATTTAGTATGGAAATATAATTTCACACACGTTTCTCTCTGTTCAAATCGTATAATCACAAGACGTGAACGGAATGCAACGGCTCGAAAGAATCCGAGAGAGACCGTCTAATTTATGATGTATCCCTGTTTGGAATTCATCGAAGAATCATGAGCGCTACGACGCAAACTCTCCCTGAATCTTCGTCGTTGCCGAACGAAGATGAAACGAACACGCTAACGAAGGACAAAATCTTTCACATTCTCCAGACGCAACGTCGTCGACATGCATTGCGGTACCTGAAAGAACACGATACGCCCGTCGAAATGCGTGACCTCGCTGAGCAGGTTGCAGCATGGGAAAACGACACCACGGTTCAGGCCCTCGCTTCAAACGAGCGCCAACGCGTATACATCGCTCTCTATCAGTCTCACCTCCCGAAACTTGACGAAGAGGGAGTCATCGAGTACAACAAAAGCCGTGGTATCGTCGAACGTGGTCAGTTGGCGGACGAGTTCGACCCATACCTCGGACCATCGAATGACACAGCTACAGACACCGACACTGAAACCGTCAAAACCGATGGACAGTCAGATGAGGACCGCTGGTTTAGCTACTACCGCTGGGCAACCGCGTTGAGCGCGGTAACGTTCGCTGCTGCGTGGCTAAATTTGCCGTTCATTGCCACTGCTTCCACCACTGCTCTCGGTGCGTTCGTCGTTGGTCTGTACGCACTGATCTCCACAACGCAACTCGCACTTCGATAGACTTCATACGGAACTGTTAGACACTACTTCTGTTCGCTGTCTGATGATCACTTGTTTGTGTATCTGAATATATGTCTATATGTTCCATATTCTCCTGACACAGAACTATATGCCAACAGAACTGAACAGCCCACTACGTAGAACAAGTGATCGGACCCAGAGCCGTGACTGGTAGCGAGAATATCCTGTCAAAGTGCGATAATCAGAAATACAATGGCCTAACTCACCTGCATCCGATCCCGTTGGAAATTGCACGACACCACTACCTGTCCTTCCCGAGAACGACGATTTTGATAACATCGTCAACA
The DNA here is from genome assembly GCF_056892285.1 of Haladaptatus sp. HS23. Taxonomy (NCBI): domain Archaea; kingdom Methanobacteriati; phylum Methanobacteriota; class Halobacteria; order Halobacteriales; family Haladaptataceae; genus Haladaptatus; species Haladaptatus sp. HS23. Next base: position 11,567 of record NZ_JBXGLH010000036.1, read on the forward strand.
CTGAGGACGCTTGTTCACTCTGCTCACCAATAATTGTGGATAGATAATGGAGGTCAATATCGTGGAAAAAACGGGGGTTGAAGTCGAAAGTCAGTAGGCTAGTCTCCCAATTGGAAGAGAGGGGTGACATCAACCGCTTGTGCGTCGGTCGGGGAACCCTTGTGTACCTCGAAGAAACGAAATCGAGCAGTGTGTGGCCGTTACATGTAGAATAATAATATAGTTAGAACGGTAATAAAAAACCCAGGCATAGGAAAGGGAAATATGTTTTAACAGTCAATAGTTCGATAATTCTCCGTACAGTTTCAATCTATTAATCCATGGATAATAATGGTAGTACCCTGAGAATGGAGAAATGATGTCGATAGACATGGGCGGTTCCCGGAACACCAACGATAGCACGATGGCCGATACGCAGTGTCACAACTGCAGTTCGTTCGTGACGCCGCAGTTCGCACGTGTGTTCGGGAACAACCGAAACGAAGTGTACGGCTGTTTCGAATGTATGACTGCAACCGAAGTGAAGAGAGGTCGGGCCAACGACCCAGTGGAAGCAAACCGTGCCCGTGAGGAAATGCGGTAGTGCCCGTTAGGTTCCTTTCCTCCCACAATACCCCATCTGGTACACACTCACGAGCGATGCGGGTGAGTACCGAAACGGAGTCGTACAGAAAACAGCAGCGAACGCGTTACTTGTCGCGAGAGACCTCCTCGTTCGGGAGCGTCATCGAGCCCTCCGAGAGAGTGACACCCGGATAGAGACTGGTGTTGATACCGGTTTTCACCCCGTCACCGACGACGACGCCGAACTTTCGCCGTCCAGTGGAAACTCGGTCCCCTTTCACCGTGTGTATCACGGATTCGCCGTCGTGGCGGAGGTTCGCCACGTTCGTCCCCGCCCCGAAGTTCACGTCGCGGCCGAGGACGCTATCGCCGACGTAGGAGAGATGACCGACCGTCGCACCGGGAGAGAGAACGCTGTTTTTGACTTCGACGCTGTGACCGACTTTCGCGCCCTCGTCTACTAAGGTCGCACCACGGATGTAGGCGTTCGGCCCGACCGTCGTGCCCGAACGGATGAGCGCCGGACCCTCGATGACGACGCCGGATTTGACGGTTGCACCTTCCTCGACGACGACGTTTCCGTCGAGCGTGGCCGCTTCGCTCACGTCACCGCGGACATCGCGTTCCAGTTCGCCGAGTTTCCACTCGTTCGCTTCGAGGAGTTCCCACGGACGGCCCACGTCGAGCCATCGTTCGACTTCGACGGCCGTGACGTCGTACTCCTCGATGACGCGCTCGACGACGTCCGTGATTTCGAACTCCCCGCGTTCGCTTTCCCCCACGTCGAGCCAATCTCGCGCTTCCTCCGGGAAGACGTATGCGCCCGTATTGGCGAGGTTTGTCGGCGGGTCGTCCGGTTTCTCGACGATGCCGGTCGCGCGGGAGCCATCCGTCGAGATGACGCCGTAGTTCGAGGGGTCGTCCACTCGGTACGTACCGACTCCCGGTCCGTTCGAGAGGAGACGCTTCACGGCCGCGGTGTCATAGAGGTTGTCGCCGTTGAGGACGGCGAATGGCCCGTCGATGTGTTCTCGGGCCGCACGAACCGCGTCCGCGGTCCCGCGCTGTTCTTGCTGAATCGAGTATTTGACCGGAATTCCAGCGTACTCCGCACCGAAGTAGTCCCGAACCGTGTCAGCTTCGTAGCCGACGACGAGAACGAGTTCGTCCGCACCGGCCTCGACGGCGGCGCGCGCGGTATGAGCGACGAGTGGTTCCTCTGCAACCGGCAACATGGGTTTCGGACACGATGCGGAAAGCGGTCGCATTCGTGTACCCTCACCCGCTGCCAGAACGATTGCCTGCATGGGAGTACCTTCCGCTAGAAGGCGTATAATTATTCACGGACTAACAACGCGTCTACGGCAGCGGCGAGGAGTGGCTTGACGAAAGAATGTCACGAAACGGGTTCGAGCGCTCGCGGGATGGAAGTTCGGACCACACGTCCATTTCCCCGTAAGTACGCCCGAACTCCATGTATTCGCGGAGGAGCCACAGTACGCGATTCTTCGACCCCAAGCCGGCGAGGAGCGTCCGGGTCGTTCCACCTCGGACGACGAGCGCTTGCCACTGGTCTCCGACCCGACGACAGAACACCGACTCCTCCCCGTTCGACCACTCGATAGCGGCGTAGCCGTTTCGTCGAAGGCGATACTCGTCGATACGGACCGGAATATCGCTGTGGTATCCGTCCGCTTCCTTGACGACGTGGTTGCCGACCTGGCTCCTGCGACTTCCGCTCCCGTCACGGCACTCCCGAACCATCTCTACCCTACGTTTCGGCGAGCGGGGGAAAGAATTTGACCTTCGTTCTCCCATTCTTTAAATAGGGACAGATATATTGCAACTAGATGAACATAAAATCACTAAAAACGAAGGACTCGGACGGTTTATATGCTGTCGAATAACGAATAGAACGATGTGAAACCGTATTCCCCTTTTTTGTGGCTAAAGGGAGAAGACCGAGGTGTAATGAGTGCGACCGAAAGCTGCCACGAGGTCTCCAATATGGTTGATGCGTTCGTCGGCCTCGAAATCGAAGACCCTCTCTGCGTTACCGTCGCTGACGTCGATATCGACTGTCGCGTCCACGATATCGACCGAACGAGCGACCGGTTCACCGTGTTAGTGAAGACGTTTGCCGGTGATTATCTCCGCGTCGAAACACAGTGGGCCGGCGGGTGGCTCGACCCGCAGGTAGACCGATTGAAACCGATTGCAGAGGAGCGCCAACCGCTCGGCGAGCTACAGGGCATCGAAGCGGTGTAAAACGGGTTCCAAGGGGGAACCGTTCGGAGGAGGGACGTATGTTGGACGACGTTATCGTTCCGCGAGCCGCGTGATTTCGACCATCACGTCGAGACCATCGGCGCAGCTGAACGTCCACGCACGGTCGAATCCGACACCCGACCGATGGGCAGTACGGAGGAGGGATGACAGTTCCGTTTCGAACTCCGATTCACCCATCTTCGGGGCGAATTCGCCACAGGAGTGTGTTGTGTCCGGGTCGCTGACGAGTCGCGTTACTTCGGCCATGAGGTCAGGGTGGTCGTCTTCGGAGCAGAATGCCCACGAACGATCGAAGGTAGCGCCCCCGCGGCGGGGCGCGGCTAAGAGTGCTTTGAACGAAATTTCGAATTCTTGTGAACCAGTCTAGAAGAGAATGATGTTTGTTTAACTATACTTTTCTCTTTCTGGCACTGTCTAGTTTAGCTCCTCCTCAACAGGTGTTCGATTGTCGAGCGATTGATGCGGTCGCTGATGATTATAGT